>CAZRZY010000006.1:0-17106 GCA_964604655.1 uncultured Bacteroides sp.
GAGTGGGTTTACGCTGATGCCCATACAGTGAATAAAGTGGGATCCCGGTGACCTGGTCCACCTGGTTCTCCACATGCTCCCCTGCTGAAAAATCACCCCGCACACCGTGCTCCGGGCCAAAAAGGGCCACCAGGTTCACATGCTCGTTCAGTATATCCACAGAGGATCTCAACCGGCTGTCCACCCCGGTGGGATTGGTGACCAGTCCCACCCGTTTGCCAATCAGGGGCCGGAACTGATCCTCCGCCAGCACTTCGATTCCCGGTTTTACCTGTGCTTCGGTCGGATTAGAGATTAAAACCGGCAGGAAAAATGCCAGTTTCCAAAGGGGAGCCGGGTTCCTTTTCATAGGGCTGGAATTTGATAAACAAAGATAATATTTAACTTTACAAACCTGCTATGAACCACCTGTATGATAAGCTGAGTGCGGCTCTTGGAAGATCGGCCGTGTACAGGGACGACCTGACCCTGATCGCCTCGGCGGCAGATGCAGGCTGCTATCAGAAAATACCACAGGTGGTGCTGAAGCCTGCGTCCGAGAGGGAGGTGTTACAGGCCCTGTCGCTCCTCCACAGGGAAGAGGTACCCGTCACGTTCCGGGCTGCCGGAACCAGCCTCTCGGGACAGGCTATTTCCGATTCAGTCCTGCTGCAGGCCAGGGGTGACCAATGGAGCAAATGCCAGGTACTCGATCATGGAAGACGGATCAAAGTCCGGCCCGGGATCACCGGAGCCAGGATCAACCAGGTACTGTCCGGGTACGGTACCAAGTTCGGTCCCGATCCCGCCTCCATCAACTCAGCCATGGTCGGGGGAATCATTGCCAACAATGCCAGCGGAATGAGCTGTGGAATCCATGCCAACAGCTATGCCACCATTGAATCGGCCCGGATCATCTTTGCCGACGGCACACTGCTCGATACATCCGATCCGGAGAGCCGTAAAGCATTCAAAAAGAAAAAGTCTGCACTGGTAAATACCGTACTGAAGATCCGTGACCGCATCAGGAACGATCCGGACCTGGTGAAAAATATCCGGAAAAAGTACCGGATCAAGAACACCACCGGTTACGGGATGAACAGTTTCCTGGACTATGACGATCCCATGGAGATCATCCTCCACCTGATGGTGGGTTCGGAAGGTACCCTGGGATTCGTATCGGAGGCCACCTTTCGTACAATCCCTGTGAAACCCTTCAGGGCTTCTTCCCTGATCTATTTTTCCGGCCTGGAACCGGCCTGTGACGCTGTCCCGCTTCTTCGCAGGGCCGGTGTACCGGCCATTGAGATCATGGACCGGGAGGCATTGCGATCGGTGGAAGGGAATCCAGGGATCCCCGGCTACATCGGAGAGTTTCACGACAGCGTCACCGCCCTGCTCATCGATCTGGAAGCCGGATCGCAGGAAGAACTCCACCGAATGGTGAAGGCCACCGGGGAAGCATTGGAACAGTTCCGGCTGGTCAGGCCTTTCGAGGTGACCCTCGATCGTAAGGAGATCACCGCCCTGTGGAATGTCCGAAAAGGGGTCTTCCCTTCGGTGGGCGGAATGCGTCCTCCAGGCACCAGTGTGATCATTGAAGATGTGGCCGTCAGTGGTGACCACCTGACCGGAGCGGTGACCGATCTCCGGAAGATGCTGAACGAACTGGGATATGGCGATGCCGTGATCTACGGACATGTGCTTGACGGAAACCTTCATTTCATCTTCGCGCAGGATTTCCACCGTCCCGATGAGCTGAAAAAATACCGGGGGATGATCGAACGGCTCACGCGCCTGATCGTGGACAAATACGATGGTTCCCTGAAAGCAGAGCATGGCACGGGGCTGAACATGGCTCCCTTCGTAGCCTGCGAATGGGGGGATGCACTCTATCACCGCATGAAAGAGATCAAGCAGGCATTTGATCCCCGGGGGATCCTGAATCCCGGAGTGATTATCTCGGACGATCCTCAGATCCACCTGAAGCATTTCAAACCCATGCCCCTGGTGCATGAATCGGTCGATCAGTGCATCGAATGCGGATTCTGCGAAATCAACTGCCTCACCAGCGGTCTGACACTCTCTGCACGACAGCGGATCGTGGTCCGGCGGGAGGTTCAGCGGCTTCAATCCACAGGTGAGGATCCCCGCAGACTGAAGAATCTGGAGCAGGCCTTCCGGTACCAGGGGGACCAGACATGTGCCGGAGACGGACTCTGTGCCATCACCTGTCCCCTGTCTATCGACACCGGGGTCCTGATCAAACATCTGAGGGAGAAAGAACATGAAAAACGAAAATCGGGTCAACTGATGGCCCGGTGGATCGCCGGCCACTTCTCCCTGGTACACCGCGTGGTCCGCTTCGGACTGGGATTCATGCAGGGATTCTACAGGGTGATCCCCATCAGGCGGCTCTGGATCTGGGACTGGCACATGCCCAGGCCGGTCAGAAAGAGCGAGCGTCCGGTACCCCCCCGGGAAGGAGCAGCATCTTCTGCCGCTTCAAAAGATCTCCAGGTGGTTTATTTTCCCAGCTGCCTGAACCAAAGCATGGGTACCTCGGTGAAAGATACCGAAACCCGTCCCCTGGTGGAAGTGACCGTGGAGGTGCTGGAAAGAGCCGGCTATTCGGTGATCTATCCCCGGAGGATGGATTCGCTCTGTTGCGGAACTCCCTGGGAGAGCAAGGGATTTCCGGCCATTGCAGATGCCAAAGCGGCCGAACTGGAAAAGGCGCTGCTGGAAGCCAGCGACGGAGGCCGGATCCCGGTTCTTTGCGACACCAGTCCCTGTACCTACCGGATGATCCGGGTGATGTCCGACTCCCTGAAGATCTACGAACCAGTGGAATTCATCCACGATCACCTGCTGGACAAACTGAAGCTGAAGCGCTATAAAAAACCCGTGGCTTTCCATATCACATGTACGAGCACAAAAATGGGGCTGGAGGAGAAGTTCAGGAAGGTGGCTGAAGCATGTACCCGAAAACCGGTCTTTCCCGAAGAGGTGGGGTGTTGCGGTTTTGCAGGAGACAAAGGGTTCTCCCTGCCCGAGGTCAATCGTTTTGCCTTAAGAAACCTGAGAGAGCAGGTAGCCATGCTGCCCCGTGGCTATTCCAACAGCCGTACCTGCGAGATCGGGCTTTCCAGGAACAGCAGCATCGATTACAAGTCCGTCATGTACCTGGTGCTTCGATCCATTGACAAGCGCTCCAGAAATCCCCGTCAGTCATAGCACCTGCATTTGCCGGTGCGCATGAAAGGAGCCTGCAGTTAAGCGATAACCGTAGATCCCCGGTTCAAGCAAAGAGGTGTCAAAGTTCACCGAGTGATCGCCTGCCGGAATGAAACCTTCAAGCATCTCGCATACTTTCCGACCTGCAATGTCAAATACTTCGATCCTTATCTGTTCTTTCCGGGGTAATTGAAGGAGAATGGTGGTATTACCCGAAACCGGATTGGGCACATTCTGAGAGAGCCGGAAGGTCCCGTGCCGCTCCTCATGGAGGTCACCGCTGCCCGTGGCCTCACGCTGATAGACCCGAATATACTCCAGGACCAGCTCCTGGGGAAAATCGGTGGAGGCGTCGGGCGAGCCGGGCCAGTTGCCTCCTACGGCCAGGTTCACCAGCAGGTGGAACCGTTGGTCGAAGGGAGCCGGGAACGGATGCCCTGAAGTGTTCCAGTCACCCTCTCCCAGAGTCTGGTATAAGATCCCATCCACGTACCATCGCATCTCCCCCTCCTCCCACTCCATGGCGAACTCGTGGAATTCGCTGCTGAAGGGCCAGCCGGTGGTCTCGAAAGAGGTACCCTTATACTGATTATTGGGATATGCTCCTCCGAAATGGAGGGTGCCGTGAACTTTGGTGGTCTCATGGCCAAGAAACTCCATGATATCGATCTCCCCGCTGGCTGCCCATCCTCCATATACCTCATCGGTTGGCAGCATCCAGACCGCTGCCCATAGCCCCTGCCCCCTGGGCATTTTTGCCCTGAACTCCACTCTGCCATAGGTCCAGTCCCCTTTGCCAAGGGTTCGTATTCTTCCCGAGGTATACCCCTTGCCACCAAAAGACTGCTGCCTGGCGGTGATCACCAGGTTTCCTTCCTCCACCTTCACATTCTCCTCCCGGTAGTACTGCTCTTCATTGTTGCCCCAGCTTTCAAGCCCGTATTCAGTGCCGGTCCCCGTCTGGTACGACCATTTAGAGTTATCGAGTTCCGTACCTTCAAATTCGTCGGACCACACCAGTTGCCACTCCTGTCCCTGGACCGGCAGTCCTGTGAGGATTGCATAAACCACCAACGGTATCCACGTCCTTCTGTTCATCTGGATAATTTTTCTGCTAAAATACACTTTTTGGTGAATAGTATTGAGCGTAGTCTATCGATTGAAAATGCCCCCTTCTCATGGCTGTAGTTGGTTCCCTCGTTTTCATTAAGCGTAAAGGAAGCATCCGCACCCGTGTATACCCATAGAGTTATCGGAGCATCGGGTTTCTGCCCCGCGTACTCGATCTGCGGACCGAAAGGAATGATCGAACCGGCCTTCACATAGAGGGGCATACGTTCCCAGGGAGCCTCCACTGTCCGCCTCTCACCTCCTTTCAGAGACTCTCCGGAGTAGAGATCAAACCACCCTTTCGCTTCCGAAAAATAGGCTACTCTTTCCCGTGCCTTGAACTGATAGACCGGGCAGGTATAACTTCATAGTCAGGGAACAAATGATCCTTTGTTAATTAGCATTTTGTTAACCCACTGTTAAAACATGGATCGTAAAATTTGGAAATCTTTACCACGAAATCATATATTCTCATTTCAAAAAATGCATTTTCCTTTTGTACCTGTTTTTTGCAACTTAACAGTTGTCTTTCAACAGAGAGTTTTTCATTTGAAAGTGCCGTTGCTACTGAAGAAATACTGATTCACTATGAAGGATTGGTGCATTTTTCAGAGTGCGGTTTTTATTGACAAAGTCGAAGAGTTTCAGGGGGTATGTCGAAGCAATCAAAGGCAGAGTTGCTTTCATTGAATCCAAATACTGCTACCAGCCTGTTTCGGAAACCCAGGCTCTCCTTAATCACAGCCTGGAGCAGATTTTTAGCTGGGAATAAAATGTAATTTAAAAGTGTTTGTAAAAGTAAAAATTCAGAGGATGAAGAATTCGCCAATGAGATTATTGAAGCCCGGCACAACCATGATTATGATACTCATATTATTCTTTTGTGGTTCCTGTTCACAGGACGAGAATACCGAACCCTGGATCATGACCGCTCCGGCAGGTACCCGTTACACAGCGATCGACAAATCGGGAGAAACGATTATTCCGAACGGTCGGATTGTTACACCGGCGGGAAAGAGTATTGCCGTTGCACCGCACCCGTACGGGCTGACCCTGAGTCCCGACGGAAAAACAGCCATAACTGCCAATTCGGGAACCAATCCGCTTTCCATTACCATCATAAGGAATATTCTGTCTGGCTCACCGGAAGTACAGCAGGTCCCTCCCGGCCCCAGTACCGACAGAGGTGTGCTTGCTTCGGTTTTTATGGGTCTTGCCGTTTCCAATGACAACAAGACCGTATACGTGTCGGGCGGTCAGGAAAACAAGATCTTCCTGTTCGACCTGGGGACGGGTGAAAAAAGAGATTCATTCGATTGCTCCTTCGTTTCGGACTACATCGATTACAGTCACGGGTATATCGGGGATCTGACCCTTTCAAAAGATGGAAAAAAACTCTACGCAGTGGATCAGATCGGTTTTCGGATGGTCATTATCGACACGGAAACGGGAACCCTGGAGCACAGTGTCCCGGTGGGGAGATATCCCTTCGGCATCTGTCTTTCGCCCGATGAAACCAGGGTCTACGTGGCCAACGTGGGTATGTTCGAATACAATATAATAGATGGCATGACACCGGAAAATGTAACGGAAAATGCACTTAAATACCCGGCCTATGCTTATGGCACCGAAGAAATGATCCATGGTATAGAAACCGACACCCTTTCGGTACCGGGATTGGGTGAAATGAATGTGCCCGAGGCATTTTCCGTTTTCACAGTCAGCGTGGAGGATCCGGATCATCCAAAGGTGATCACCAAAACGAAAACCGGACATCTGGTGGGCGCTCTGGTTGAGGATATTCCGGCAGTAGGAGGCGCCAGTCCGAATTCGCTGGTGGCCAACGATCAGTATGTATTTGTGACCAACGGGACCAATGACAATTTATCGGTGATCTCCATCGAGAAGGATACGGTGGTACACACCATCTATCTGAAGCCCGACCGGCGTATCAGACAATTCCGTGGTGTCATACCCTTCGGACTGGCACTTTCGCCCGACCAGAAACGATTGTATGTGGCCGAGTCGGGGATCAATGCCATCGCGGTCATCGATACGGAAAGTCTGCAGGTACTTGGACACATTCCGGCCGGTTGGTTTCCGTCCAAACTGAAGGTCAGCAACGATGGCAAAAAGCTGATCGTTACCAATTCAAAAGGTTTTGGAAGCGGACCGAACGGAGGAGCGGATTTTCAGATCACTCCCGCGGGAAGCTATATCGGATCTCTGATGTTCGGAACGGTTCAGATTCTTGATATTCCTTCTGATGCCGAACTGAAAAACTATACGGCCCGGGTAATCACCAATAATTTCAATATTCAAAAAGCCTCCTCTGGAGAATTCGACTGGCGGTTGAACAACCCGGTACCCCTGTATCCGGGCGAGAAAGAGAGTCCAATCAAACACATCGTCTTCATATCGAAGGAAAATCGCACCTATGATGAGGTATTTGGACAAATCGAAAAGGGGAAGGGAGACACCACCCTGGCCCGATATGGTTCGGGAGTCACCTTCAGTAATTCCGACGGAACGGTCACTGTGGAGGATGCGGATATCATGCCGAATCATCTGAAGATTGCCCGTGATTTTGCCATTGCCGACAATTTTTATGTGGACGCAGATGTCTCGGCCGATGGCCACCGGTGGCTGGTGAACACCTACCCCAATGAATGGGTGGAAACCACCACAGCCGCCAGCTATGGCGGAAACCGCACGTTCAGGTTCGATTCAAAGGCTCCCGGAGTATACGCCATGAACAGTGCCGCCGGAGCCATCTATCCGGAGGATTACAACGAAGCCGGATCCATGTGGGATCACCTGGAACGTCACGGGATCGACTTTTTCAATTTCGGGTTCAGCATCATGTTTGAACCGGGGATATATGAATCGGACTACAAATACGAAGGGATCAGACACTTCATCAATTTTCCGTTGCCTCAGCCTATCTGGGACCGCACCTCCAAACAGTACCCGACCTACAACATGGCAATCCCTGATCAGTTCCGGATCGACCAGTTTCAAAAAGAGTTTAAGGAAAAATGGATGAGCGGGCAGGATACCATGCCGGCATTGATTACCGTGATCATCCCCAACGATCATGGCGCCGGAGAGCGTCCCGAAGCGGGCTATCCCTTCCGTGAAAGTTACATGGCCGATAACGACCTGGCGGTGGGCCGCATCATCGAGTACCTTTCCCGGACCCCTTACTGGAAAAGCATGTTGATTGTCATTGCAGAGGACGATGCACAGAACGGCGTGGACCATATCGATGCCCACCGCAGTCTTCTGATGCTAGCTTCGCCATGGGTCAAGAAAGAATATGTAAGCCACGTGCATTACAGTTTCGGGAGCATCTTCAAAACCTTTTGGAACATCCTGGGCATGCCGTATTTGAATCAGTATGATGCAGGAGCCTCGGATCTGGCCGACTTCTTTACCGATACTCCTGACTATGCACCCTATTCCGCAGTGCCGGTAGATCCGAAGGTGTTCGATCCTCAAAAAGCGCTGGACCCGTTCGATGAAAATTTTGACTGGGAGGCCCTGGAAGAATCTCCGGTGATGGATCATAAAGAAGACATGATTCTCGAGAGCAAGGAAAGGGATGAGGACCGGTTGGAAAACAGAGAATAAATAGTTTATGAGAATTCTTTTACGCATTGGTGCACTGCTCCTCACTCTGGTTCTTTTCACCAACCCTGTTCGGGCGGTTCAGCAGGATACGGGTACCACCATTATCCCCATCCCTGAGTATGTGATCACTGCCCAAAGAAGTAAGACCCCCAACATTTACCGGCCCGAATCGATCTCGAAAATGACCGGTACCGATCAGCACCTGGTCTCGGCCACCTCCACTCCGGATGCATTGTCCGCCATACCGGGAGTGTGGATGCAACGAACCAACCTGGGAGGGGGGTCCCCCTTTGTGCGTGGGCTTACCGGATACCATACCCTGATTATGATCGACGGGATACGGTTCAATAACTCCACCTTCCGGTCGGGGCCCAATCAATACCTGAATACCATCGACCCGTTTCTACTGGACAATATCGAGGTGATGAATGGTCAGGGTTCCGTTCCGTATGGTAGCGATGCCCTGGGGGGCGTCATTCAGGTCTTTACCAAATCACCTGCATTCACCGCAGCCGGGCGGGAGTTAAAAGCCAGCATTTTCAGCAAATATATGAGTGGCGGAATGGAGAGTGCCGGGCGGGCGGAGCTGGAAACCGGTTTTCAGAAAACAGCCATCAGACTGGGTGTTTCGTTCAGAAAACTCGGAGATGTTGTCGCAGGTGACGGATTGGGCACATTAAGTCCAACCGGCTATTCTGAAACATCGGCAGATGCAAAATTCCTGCGTAAGTTCAAGGCAAACCACCTGTTAACGGGATGTTTTAATTTTCACCAACAGAATAAGGTCCCTCTTTATCATAAAATTGCCGGAGGCGATTATTCCGCGTATTCGTTCGATCCGCAGCAACGTCTCCTCTCCTACGTTCGGTTGGAGTCCAGCTATGAATCTTTGATCTTCTCCAGGGTGTTGTATACATTATCCTATCAGAACTCCCTGGAGAGAAGGATCAAGCAGAAAACGGCCAGTGCCATCAGAGACATAGAAGAGGACGGGGTTTCCACCGTGAACGGGACCCTGGAAGTCTGGTCCGAACCCCTTCCATTCTGGACCATATCTTCTGGAATAGAGATTTACACCGATTTTATCAGAAGTAATACTCAACGCCTCAACGATTCCATCAGCCAGAGTGTCGATCAGAGAGGTCTGTATCCCGACCGGTCGAGGTCGGAAAACTTCGCTCTGTTTTCACTGCACTCCATGGACCTGGGCCGGCTCTCCCTGGTATTCGGAGGCCGGTATAACCTGATTCGGCTCTCTGTAAAGGATGAGTTACTGGGCGATACGGAGATCTCACCCTCTGCTTTGATCGGGAATGCCGGTGTAAATTTTAAAGCATCGCAGCAGGTACGTTTAGTGGCTTCTGTAAGTTCAGGATTCAGGGCACCCAATATCAATGATGTTTCGAGCCTGGGGATTGCCGATTTCCGTTATGAAATTCCCAATTACGAGTTAAACCCGGAGACCTCGTTGAATCTGGATGTCGGGATGAAAATTGATTATCCCAGGTTTTCAGCCAATTTCTTCGTCTTCAGGAACAAACTGGATAACCTGATCACCAATGTACGGTCGACCTATCATGGTAAGGATTCCATCGACGGATTCCAGGTCTACCAGCGGAAGAATCTGAATAAAGCAATGATACAGGGATTTGAGGCGTTTGGATCCTATTCGGTCACATCCTTCCTAAAACTGCTGGGGAACATCAGTTATACCCACGGGCAGGACCTCCAGACCGGGGATCCCCTTCGCAGAATTCCTCCGCTCAATAGCAGACTGAGCACCCGGTATTCCCACAAAAAGTTCAGCGCGATGATAGAATGGGTGTATGCCGGGGAGCAGACCAGACTGTCGCATGGCGATATGGATGATGACAGGATCCAGGAGGGAGGCACCCCTGAATGGAACACCCTGGATATTTCTCTCCGATACTCAGGAGGACATTATGAGGTGAACGCCGGGGTCCTGAATGTGCTCAATGAAGCCTACAGATACCACGGATCGGGCATTGACGGAAGGGGACGATCCTTCTGGGTTTCCTTAAGAATTTTTAATTCCTGGTATCGCTAAGCGTACCACTCCCTCAACCGGCCCTGCAGGTTGGCCAGCACATCGATGGTGGTGTTCACGTCATCGACCACCTGAAAATCGAACATACCCACGCAGATGAAATCCGCCCCGTTCCGGAAGGCCCACTCGAACCCGTCAGCCGGATCGATGGCCCCGGCCGCCAGTACCTTGAATCCCATGACCGGCACTTTGGCCTTGTTGACAAACTCTGCCGTACGGTCAGGATAAAGACAGAAACAGTTGTCGTGGTACCGGTCATGATCCAGGTGATAATTTCCGATCACCTCGAATGGTTCCCTTTTCTCCCGCGGATGGGCCGACCAGTAGTTATCGTGATGCATGGTCTTCATGTAATAATCGGGGATGATACCGTACTCCTCGCAGGCGATCAGTGCATCCACAGAATGGGCTCCCAGGCCGGCCACATATCCCTGCCGGCGAATGTAATCCAACATTTTTTCCACCACATCGATGCGGTTATCACGGGCCAGTCTGTCCACCTCATTTCCCCGGACCTGCAGGATATCCACCCCGTAATCGATCGCCACGTCGATTCCCCCGAAGTAATCATCGTTCTCCAGGTCGGGATGGACCTGGCAGATGACCTTGATCTTGCTGCCGGTCGACTTCTTATATTTAGCCATCAGTGCATTAGTGGGGAATCCGATATTGATGGCATTGATCCCCGCCTGCTCGGCGATCATCAGAGTTTCATACACCTTTTTTTCCGTATTGTAAGCCTTAAATAGAGAAGGTACATACTTAAGGTCCCGCGAATGGGCCCAGCCTCCCACCAGGTTCCCGCCTGCCACCAGCCGGCTCAGCACCTGGTCCTTGATCTTTCCTTTTGAAAGCTCCCCTTTCAGTTCTCCCAGGGAGGAAAAATTAAGCTGAATGGTGGCACCCGACATCACGTCCACCTCCTTGTCGGCATGCCTGAATGCTCCCCAACCCATGGCACCCAGTACCGGGAGGGTGGCCAGGTTCTTCAGCGCCTCTCTCCTGGAATTACCGGCAGGTTGATTATTCAAACTATCGGCCGGGATGTCCCGGGTGGAATGCCCTGTTCCTGAGCGCCTCTGTTTGAATAAAAGGTCGATACTGTAACCGGTGTTCCGACTGAAAACAAACCATAGAAGCAGCAAAGCTTCCAAGAAATTGCGGTTCACAATGTAGAAGTTACCTCCGGTTGTTCCAAACAGGGAACTTCCAAAGGGCGGATAGGCAAAATAGTAAAGAACGAGCAACAGAACCCCGGCTCCTGCGGCAAACCGGATGAGCAATCCCGTAAAAAGGGCCAAACCGATCAGAATCAGACCATAGACATTGGCAAAGTCGACGATCCTCACCAACACATCGCCGGAGGCGAGCCACTGGTAAAAACCGGAAAGAAATCCGTAGGAGTTGGCCAGGTAGCTCTGGGAGGACCAATTCTCCGTGAAAAGTTTAGAAAGACCTTCATACAGGAAATGCCAGCCAATGGCCACCCGCAGGAAAGTAACCAGGAGTTTCATCACTCCTTCTTTACTGGTGTTCATAGCAGTTCAGTTTGAGTTCCTGCTATAAAACTAATAACTAATTTGGAAAAACTACTTCACCAGGTGAACATTGACGGCGGCCGGGCCTTTTAGCCCTTTTTCCACCTCAAAGGTCACCTTGTCCCCTTCGAGAATATCGTCCCTGAACTCGTTAATGTGAACAAATACGCTGTCCTGGGTATCCAGGTCCCGGATGAATCCATATCCCTTGGAATCATTAAAGAAGGTAAGTTTGCCCGTCCTGATGGTTTCGGCCTCATCCGACGGATCTTTCTTGGGGATGCTAATCTCAATATCTTCGGCTTTGGTCTTTTTCTTGACGCCTGGATCCGGGGGTGTATCGGTGATCATCCCGTTCTCATCCACATATGCAATCATATCGTTCAGGCCACTTTTCTTATCCACTTCTTTTCTGGCGAGTTTTTTCTTTTCCTTGTCGAGCCTCTTTTTTTCCTTCTTTTTTCGTACTTCTTTTTTCTGAAATGATTCCTGCGATCTGCCCATAAAGTTCTTTAGTATATGTGTATCTGCAAAGGTACTTTTTTTTTAAGAACTTTACAGAAAGATTTCTAAGGATGAACCACGGCAACTCGATACGTGTACTGCCCATCAGCCTGTCTCTGCATTCCTTCCGGGACCCTCTTTGCCGATGCAAAGCGGCGGGGAATTTAACCACACCCTCTCGTCCGCCGAAGCGGAACGCGAAGGTGGATTAAACCCTGGTACCTGAATTTTGTCTATTATATATTACAACATCAATGAAATCAATCCATATAGCCATGAAAAAAATCAGTATCATATTCCTCATAGTTACCTTCGGCACCTCAATGATGGCCCAGAACAGGGTGATCAATGGGAAGCTCACCTGTTTCAACCGCTACCCCGTTCAAAATGTAGAGGTGACTTCCAAGAGGGCCAAATCCCATACCATGACCGATTCCCTGGGACAATTCTCCATAGTCTGTAAGGAGAAGGATGTGATCCTGATCAAGCCAAAGGCTTTCAAACCTGTGAATAAAAGGGTGCATGCCGATACCGATTCAATGAACATCAACCTGCTTTTTGTTGACAATAAGCAGAACAGGGAAATCGCAGTGGGATACGGATACGTGCAGGAAGAGGACCTGTCCTATGCCCTGGACCATCTGATTCAGGAGAACAATGATTTCTGCAGCTATTCCAATATCTTCGATCTGATCCGGGGCCGGTTTTCCGGAGTGACCATCAACGGTAATGCCATCCTAATCAGGGGCGGGCACAACTCGTTTACCACGGGAGCCTCGGAAGCCCTTGTGGTAGTCGACGGGGTCCCTACCATGAGCTATGATCATATCAACCCCTGCGACGTTCAGTCGATCAACATCCTGAAAGGAAGCGAAGCCGCCATCTACGGAACGAGAGGCGGCAACGGAGTGGTGGTGATAGAAACTAGAAAATAGCTGGTGCCCGACCATTGGCCAATGGTGAACATTAGATTCTACTGAACAATTGCCTTTCAGGATCCTGTTAATGAAAATTTGCTATATTTCCCGGTATGAGAAATCTTACCGCATTGGCGTGTACCTGGCTGATAGTTTTATTGTCAGGATGCACCAAGGGACCGGCAGCTGATTTCACTGCCGACCGGACCTCCCTCATGGAGGGAGAGAGTGTTCAATTCACCGATATGTCCACCGACGGCCCCACGGTGTGGGAGTGGACTTTCGAAGGAGGAACCCCGCATGGTTCCATGGAACAGGATCCCCTGATCACCTATCAGACAGAAGGCACTTTTTCCGTCACCCTGGAGGTCAGGAACAGGGGAGGATCCGATATGATCACCCGGTCGGCATTCATTACGGTAGCGCCTGCCAACACCGACCTGGTATTCGTCAACACAACGCATACGGATTTGGTGATCGAAGTACTGGGAGATACCAGAACGGTAGTGAGCGGAGAACAGACTACCTACCTGGACCTGGACGGGTCCTCGGTGGACTACTATGCGGAGACCTCGGGAGTAACCAGTGACGGAAAACAGGTGGGAGCCAGACTTACCTGGTCCTACACCGTCCCGTTGGTAGGTGGAACAGTGACGCGGGAACTGAGCGTAGGGACCGACTATTTTTGTCTTTACATCACCAACAACGGCTACCGGTCTCTAAGCCCCCTGTCTGTCAATGACGGAGGGGATGAGATCTGGAATGAGCAGATCATCATTCCAAACGATGGAACCACCTACCGTATTGGGTATTACCTCGCCTGGGCCAATACGGAGGTCAGGGTGTACTGGCAGGATAATCCAACGCAGTATACCTACTGGATCGCCAACCAGAATTTTACCTATCCCAATGAGATGAACCAGTCGATTGAGTTGCTGAACACCCTGAAGAAAAGTTCCCCTGTCCCTTCTAAAGCCCTTCCCCTGCCAACCAATCTGAAACCTGCGGAAGTGTTTAAACCCGCTTCACGCAATACAGAGGGTGCAGCGGTTGACTATCCCAACAGCTCAAGCCCCTCCCATATTCGTTCATTTAAACAGGAACAGCCATGACCGTAACCATTGTACATGTAGTAGTAAAACCGGAGTTTCTGGAACCTTTTCTGGAAGCCACCATCAGGAACCACACGGAGTCTGTGAAGGAGCCCGGTAATCTGAGATTTGACGTACTTCAGGACATGGAGCACCCGCACTCCTTTGCCCTTTACGAAGCGTATGAAAGCGATGAAGCCGCAGCAGCGCACAAGCATACCCCCCATTACCTGGAATGGCGTGAAGCGGTGGCGGACTGGATGGCCAAACCACGGCAGGGTATCAAATATAAGGGGCTCCTACCTGCCTTCCATAAGGATTGATAAGAGGCTCCTACCTGCCTTCCATAAGGATTGATAAGAGGCTCCTACCTGCCTTCCATAAGGATTGAGAGAGATTTCTTTAACCTGATGTTGACATTCCGGACCACCTGCTCCACCTCATCCCGGGGGATTCCTTTGATTTCCGCTATCTCCTGCGGGGACATCTGATCGATCAGATATAGGTCCATAATGGTCCGCTCCTTCAGAGGTAGTTTTGCGAGTTCTTTCTCCATCACCCGATGAATATCTCTCTGATGAAGTTGAAGGGTGAGCTTGTTCAGTAAGGAATCCTCGTCCTCCTCATAGATCAGGTCATCGGCTGCATACCAGTCTGTTGGTTCCGGGAAATCATTCAACTCCTCCAACGGGACGATCTCCAGGTCACCATCCACCGTAAAGGACTCCTCAAGAGAACCATATTCCGCTTCCACCAGATGATCCAACTCCGATAAGTATTCCCTTTCGAACTCTACCTCCCTGAACTTCTTCTCCAGCAACTCATCGGCCAGACAGTATACCCATGTAACTATGGAAGACTCCTCATCCGGTACTTCCTCTAACCGCTCATATACTGAAATGTATAGCTCATTCAGCAGCTCCTGGACCTTGAACTTTCCCCGGTTCACTGCGGTGGTGAGTTCCGCTGACTTCAATCTCCTTCGAATGTAGGTTGCTACATCGCTGGAAAGAATGTGAAGGATGGTTCTGAATACGGAAACCTTTTCTGCCTTCTTCAGATCCTGTAAATTGGAGATTTGATCCCGGAAGGCCTTTTCCTTTGCCACCCTCCTGTTCTGAATTTCATTCCTGCGCTCCACCCGCGATTTCCTTTGAAAAACCAGCTTCATGCTGTCGAAAAGAGCCTTTAATAAAGGCTCCATCTGCTTCCCGCTTTTCTTCAGATAAATCATCTCTCCATTCACGTTGGCCACTGCGGAGACCTGGTATTGGCTTCCTTCCTCCCGGTGGAAATAAATATCGACCACTGCTGATCGGAAAAACCGGTCATCGATCCAGACCAGCCTTCGTGCCTGGCTGTCGACGATCTCTTCAACCGTTCTTCGTAGATTCTCATCCCTGAAGCTCTCATCAAAATGGATCAGGTAGTTCATTTCAGAACTGTTTGAGAGGTCGCACCACAAAGACCATACCGGCATCAGGTATCCTCTGTTGGTAGTTGCCGGTATGACACTTTGCCATAAATTCCCAACAATCCGCCAACTTATTGAACTTATTTTATAGCGGTCAGTTATATAAATTATAACCCTACAATTATGAAGTATCTAATCTTCTTTATTACAATCAATATTTCTATTTCAGGGTGCAATCCATCCGGAAAAAAAGAGAGCAGCACATCATCCGCTGAAGTAGCTGAGAAAGCCTCTGCTGTAGCATTTCAGCTGACCGAATTATGGGACACTGACACCACCCTTCTCACCTGCGAATCAGTCCTCTATGATCAAGTCTGGGATCGTTTGTATGTAGCCTGCATCAATGGAAATCCCACCGACAAGGATGGAAACGGTTACATCGCACTGCTCAATACAGACGGAACCATTGAGGAGATGAATTGGGTGACCGGACTCGATGCCCCCAAGGGTATGGGGGTTTTCGGAGACAAGCTCTACGTCACCAATATCGATGAAGTGGTAGAGATCGATCTCATCAGCTCCGTGATCACCAGCAGGATTCCCGTAGAGGGAGCTTCGTTCCTGAATGACATTTCAGTCGGCGAAGACGGGAGGGTCTATTTCTCCGACTCCGATACCGGGATTCTCTGGACCTATGAGGAAGGGGAAGTGATCCCATGGATAAGCGAAGGTTTGGAGAGGCCCAACGGATTGTACGTCGAAGAAGAAAGGGTTCTTCTGACCTCATCCGGAAGTCAGGACTTGAAGATCATTGACATAGAAAGCAGGGAATTTGAAACCGTGACCAATGATATCGGTGCAGGCGACGGTGTGGAATTCACTGGTATGGATGGCTTTTATCTGACATCCAGCTGGACCGGTGAGGTGTTCCTGATCTATCCCGACTATTCAAAGGTTTCCCTTCTGAAAACCTCCCCCATGGAGATCAACTCAGCCGATATTGGGTTCAACATGGACGAACAGATAGTTTATGTCCCCACTTTCTTCGACAACCGGGTAATAGCATACAAACTGGAGAAAAAACCCTAGCCTGTTCCACATCAGGAAGGCGATGACTGATCTATACTGTTCGGCAATGAATAGAGCAACTCTACTCTTTTGATTTCGGATTCCCCTGAGCTGCCCATCTAGATCCTGGACATCGTATATACCCCAATAATCCCGTTTGATTTCCTTGTATGGTAGACTGAGACTTGATTTCAGGAGATGGACAAATGATAAACCCAAAAAAATACGGATTCTTTCTTTTGGCCCGAAAGAATATCCTACCTGTCATTTTTGTATTACCACAAACAAAAACTGGAGCATACCTTATAAATTTTAACCCATAAGCTCAGAAGTAGATTTGCAAAATTTTCGGGGAGACTTTCACCGGAACCGGCTTATGAGGCGCCTTGGTACCTCCAGGCCCTGATAACTCCAGCGCCGTGCATGCGCCGTCGCCGTGCGTGCGCCGTTGCCGTGCGTGCGCCGTTGCCGTGCATGCGCCGTTGCCGTGCGTGCGCCGTCGCCGTGCGTGCGCCGTTGCCGTGCGTGCGCCGTTGCCGTGCATGCG
>CAZRZY010000006.1:17206-35517 GCA_964604655.1 uncultured Bacteroides sp.
GTGCGTGCGCCGTTGCCGTGCATGCGCCGTTGCCGTGCGTGCGCCGTTGCCGTGCGTGCGCCGTTGCCGTGCATGCGCCGTTGCCCTGCATGCTCATCGGGACAGACTTTCAGCCCGAGCACCGTGAAATCCCCCACTTATCCCGGGTGTTAAACTCCTTTATATTCCTGCTTGAAAGGGGTCTGAGAAACTTCACAGGAGTCATAGAGTCATAAATTATCTGTTTGTTATACTTATTAGGTTAACTAACGATAATAAATATTTTTTGATAGATACTTTTTAGCAAAAAAGACATCTGTAAAGTTAATAACTCGATAAAATACATCTCAGTTGACATTGAAAGTCCCCGCAACGAGCTGCGAGCTGCGAAAAACCAATCGAATTCGACCAAGTTATCGGGAACCACCCTACAAACCTGCAAGGAACCATTCGAATTCGACAAACCTGCGCTGAACACCCGGGATGTGCCGGTTCTGACAGGAAACAGGTGCTGAAGGAGAAATCATTGGTCAATATCTTCAGAAAGAAGGACCTGACCTTCCGAAACACAGGCCGAATATCATAACGAACCAGATCGGATAATGGAGCGGATCTGATAACGAACCAGATCGGATAATGGAGCGGATCTGATAACGAACCAGATCGGATAATGGAGCGGATCGGATTATTTTCCACATATTGCGAAAGAATGGCTGTACATTAAAAAGATGACAATGTATTTACCGATCATAGGAACAGGTATCGTTCCAACATCAACGAATTTCCGGATTACTCAAATTTTGGGGTCCAAATCTAAAGGAATTCTCTGCTGCGAGGTTCTTCAATGAACCTACAGGTCCTTTGGAAGTTGTATCTTGTTTTGAAAACAAACGGTAATAAATGGTTAAGTCCCAGGGTAGAACCCTGGACCCTCGTTTCTGATGCGGAGCAACGGTGAATTTGACCATCAAACGGTAATAAATGGTAAAGTCCCAGGGCAGAACCCTGGACCCTCGTTTCCGATGCGGAGCAACGGTGAATTTGACCATCAAATGAATAAAAAAAACAGAAGGGAAAATGGGATCGACAAAAAAATGATCCAGGTATGGCTGGCCCTGGGATGGATGACCTGTGCCATACTTCAGAGTGCTTACGCGCAGGATAACTACAAGCCTCCGAAGTTTGTGGCCGATGACCGTATGGAAAAAATCCTGACGATAACCCGGGAAGTGGAGGAACTGCTTGAAGAAAATGCCCTCTCCAGCCATATTCCGGGGGTGGTTTTTGGGATCGTGGTGGACGATTCCCTTATCTTTTCCTGCGTCAACGGCGTAACCGACCTGGAGGAACAGTCACCGGTTACACGCTCTTCCGCCTTTCGGATTGCCTCTATGACCAAAAGTTTTACGGCCATGGCCGTGATGATCCTGCGTGATCAGGGCAAGCTCTCCCTTCAGGACCCGGTTTCACTCCACCTTCCGGAGATAAATCAACTGGAACTGCCTACCAGTGACTCTCCTGCCATTCTGATCGAACACCTGCTGACCATGACTGCCGGGTTTCCGGAAGATAATCCATGGGGAGACCGGCAACTGGACGAGCCGGTGGCCATGCTGAGCCATTTAATCGCCAAAGGGATCTCCTTCTCAAGGGTCCCTGGAGAAAGTTACGAATACAGTAATACGGGCTATGCCATTCTGGGAATGCTGGTCTCCAGGGTCAGCGGAATGCCTTATCAGGAATTTATCAGGCAGGAGATTTTTATCCCCCTGGGTATGGAATATACCTGCTGGGAATATGAACGCGTACCGGTTGGCACACTGGCCAAAGGTTACCGGTATGAGGATATGCAATGGAAAAGCGAACCGATCCTGCACGACGGATCCTACGGTGCAATGGGTGGACTGATCACCACACTGGGTGATTTTGCCCGTTACGTCAGTTTTCACCTTTCGGCCTGGCCTGCCCGAAATACTAAGGATGGAGCGATCCTAAAAAGGAGTTCCCTGAGGCAAATGCACCTTCCTCACCACTGTACCCTGGATCGCGGCTCCCAAAACAACCAGTATGATCCATGTCCATCGGTTTCCGGATACGGTTATGGATTAAGGATATCGATCGATTGCATGGACATCCGGCGGATCCAGCATGGCGGGGCACTGCCTGGCTATGGCAGCAGTTATGTCTTTTATCCCGATTACGGTGTTGGGATGATGGCCTTCGGAAACCTCACCTACACCTCCCCCTGGCCTCTTCGGGACCTTGAACAGCTTCTGTTCTCAGACGCAGGGATCCAGCCCAGGCAGATTCAGGCCTCAGGCATTTTGCTGAAACGCCAGATGCAGGTATCGGATCTGCTCCTCCGCTGGGCGGGGCGAAGCGGCGAACTATATGAATGGAAGACTGATCAGTCTGAAATGGTAAAGAAGGATGCCTTTCTTGCAGAAAATTTTTATCTGGACCTGGACCGGGCTCACCGAGCTGCCACCGCCATAAAGCTTTTTAATGAGGCAGGTAAGGTCATCCAGGTTGGGGCGATCAAGCCACATAACCAGTTAAGAGGCCAGTTCCCCATCTATTGCGAAAAGGATACCTTAGAGGTTTTTTTTACATTGAGCCCCGAACCGGAGCCAAAAGTCCAGCAACTTATACTACAGTAAATCAACTAATTGACTCTCAAAAGATATTCTACAACATGCGACTTTTGCTGAACAGATTTAAATAAGAATTGTTCTTACTTGAGAGGAACTCAACTGATAAGTCTGTATTCATAAATGATAAGTCTGTATTCATAAATGATAAGTCTGTATTCATGAAGCGAACAAAACTTCTACTAAAAGTAAAGTGAGTTCATTAAAGAAAGGAACGTTTAATTTTTTTTCTCTTGTTCAGCTAAGCCGAAAAATCATTTAAAAATATATTCTTTCAACTGATTAAATAAACATTTGAATATTGTAAGTTTAATTAAATATTTATTTGTAAAAAGGGCATAAACTTTTATACTCATAAAAATTCAACGAATGAAAAATTTGAACAAAATCGGACTGGATATCGAAAGGAGCCAGGAACTGGCCGCACTTTTAAACGATCTTCTGGCAAATTATTCCGTTTTCTACCAGAATACGCGGGGGTATCACTGGAATATCCGCGGGGAGAAATTCTTCGAGTTGCATACGAAATTTGAGGAGCTCTACAACGATCTTTTCGAAAAGATCGATGAGATCGCCGAACGGATCCTGACACTGGATCATGTGGCCGCTCACAAATTTACTGATTACCAAAAACACTCCGAGATCCCGGAAAGTCAGGAGGTCATGGATGGGTTTAAGGCGGTCGATGAAATTCTCTCGGCTTTTCGGGTCCTGCTGACCAAACAGCGGGTACTTCTGGATATGTCAGCGGAGATCAATGATGAGGGTACCAATGCGCTGATGAGCGACTATATTCGCGAGCAGGAAAAGCTGGTATGGATGTATTCGGCTTTTCTGAACAAATAGCTGCTCATCGCCCGCCACCTTCCCGGTAATGTCTGGAATCGGATCAGCCAAGGAGTTTAGCTACATGTTCCAATTCATCAGGAATGGCGATCTGCTGAGGACACTTTTCAATGCATTCGCCGCACCGGATACAGGAAGATGCACGCTGTTCTTCTTTTAGCAGGCGCTGGTAACGGACGATGGCACCCTTATCCTGTAACATATAATAGTCGTTGCAGAGCGTGAAATTCCGGGGGATGTTTACGCCGTGCGGACATGGCATGCAGTAACCGCATTCCGTGCAGGGTACCTTCTGCAATCTCCTGATGATCCCGGTCACCTTCAGGATCGCTTCCGTTTCTGATTCAGACCATGGGTCTTCACCTGCCGTGTCGGCCAATCCCAGGTTTTCCTTCAACTGATCCATCGTAGACATCCCGCTCAGGGTTAGGGAGATTTCCTGCTGGTTCCAGAGCCAGCGAAATGCCCATCCGGCAAGGGAGCGGCCGGGGACCGATTGTTGCAGGATAATTTTGGCTTCCTTAGGCAGACCATGCACCAGCGCCCCTCCCCTTAAGGGCTCCATGATGACCGTTCCCAATCCCTTTTGAGCAGCCATGGAAAGGCCGTCCCTGCCGGCCTGAAAATGCTCATCGAAATAGTTGTACATGATCTGGCAGAAACTCCACGGGTAGGCTTTCACAATTTCCCCGAACAATGCCAGCTCGTCATGAAATGAGAATCCGGCATACCTGATCTTTCCTTTTTCCAGAGACCGATCCAGAAACTGTCCGACATCCAGCATCATCATCCGGTTCCAGCTATCCCTGTTCAGGGAATGAAGCAAATAAAAGTCGATGGCGTCGGTATGCATCCGGTTCAATTGTTCATCCAGTAACCGCTCCATGTCATCGTGCGATTCCACCAGCCAACAGGGCAATTTGGTGGCCAGGAACACTTTCTGCCTGTAACCACCCTCCAGAGCTCCCGCCAAAAATGGCTCACTTGCTCCTCCACTCGAAAGGGTGGATGAATGGTAGGAATAGGCAGTGTCCAGATAGTTTACACCGTATTCGATGGCGTGGTGCACCATCCTCGTGGCTGCAGGCACATCAATCTGCTCCGTCTGCTGGTTCAATACCGGCAGGCGCATACAGCCCATGCCCAGGATGGATACCTCCAGTCCCGTATTTCCGAATGATCTGTACCTCATTTTCCCAATTTAAGGATTTTCCATGATGGTGCCGTCCATCCACAGGAGCCTTTCCTCAAGGAAGGTATGAAGACGCTCAACGGAAGAGTTGTAGTCAATACCGATGCCCTGGTCCCAGCGGGTATAATTTCTTGTGACGGCCCCGTTATTCTGAAGGTAATCCACGGCCCCGTCCACCATGTTAAGGACCGCTGCATTGGACAGTACGCCGGTCCGAAGAGATGACCAGCGCTCCTTCAACGCCGTCCGGAAAACCGGGTCCTCCATGAGCCTGGGCCACCAGAACGGAACCATCCAGGCATCCTGACTGACATACTGATTATAGTCGATCACCCATCCGTCCCGTGGTACCCGGTCACCTGAATCGTAACCGATGTCCAGGTCCCACACGGGACCCATCTTCAGCTTTCCGCTCCTCTCCTTTACCAGGAAGGTGCTCAGCCGGTACCCATCCACATTCCTTACCAGTTCATTCAGGATGAAATAATCGACGAAACTGGAGAGTTCGATGTAATCGGTATAGGTCCGCAGCTCCGTCTGGAAATCATCGGTAAGCAAAGCAGTTTCAAACCGGTGGATGTAGTCCTGGATGTAGTTTTTCTGGGCTGCTGTGATCTGTTCAGCTTTCGGATGCTCGTAAAGAAAATAGGTCTCCAGGTATTGATCGGGATGATAGGGAGGCCGGAATGGTTCTATCTGAAGGAGGATCCCGTTAATATCGTAAGCGGATCGAAAGCTGATCTCCGGGGTATACCGGGCATCATCTTCCCAGTTGCTCAGGTAATACTCCAACGGTTGATTGGTGGCCGATTCTCCTCCGGCTGTTTTGTCGATCTTCAGGATATATCCCCCGGTGATGGAAACGGAATCTTCATCCCCGGGTGCAAGTTTATCGATGGCAATTCTGTTCAGGTCCCGCTTCAGCTTCTCCATAAACACATAGAGCCCCTGGTACTCACCGTTAATTTCCAGCTCTACGAACTCGGTCCGGCTGGCATACCGTCCCATAGTCCTGAAAAGATTATATCCCAGGTAATTGTAAATGAGTGTCCGGTCAAAGACAAACCGATCGCCCAGGTTGACGATATGCCCGGAGAGTATAAAGTCCTCTTCCGGCGGAAAATCAAAAAAGGAAACATCCATGTCGTTCCCCTGCTCGTCCCAGGTCTCGATCCCGAATGATTTCTTGTCGGAGATACGGAAGGAGGTAGACCCCCTGTATTCGATCCCTATATGGGTATGAAGTACCTCCTCTTTCTGTATATAGACCCTCAGATCCGCAGGAATTTTGGGTTCATTAATGATGGCTGCACCGTTTGTCCAGATCACCACGTAGGGAATCAGACTGTTCCCGGTCTCTACCGCAAAAAGAGGTTCACCGGAGGGCCCCTCCGGCTCCTCCGGCTGACAGTAACACATGACCAGCAGCAGGGTCATAAGTCCTGCAGACGCCCTGATACCCATCTTTTCCCTCTTATCTTTCATGTATGGTCAATCACTCTGATCCATCGATCGCTGCTCCCCCACAGGATCTTTTCCTTTCCATGTGCCGCGTTGTTCCCGAAGCTGGAAACGGGCATACAGTTCCTCCCGGAAACCCTGATTTCTGCGGGTGGTCTTCACCGCTTCGAAATGTTTTCCATCCGGATGGTGAGCAAAATCCTCCATATGCCCGACCGATTCCCAGACCGTGAAGGTGGCCTGCATGATCCAGGGCCGCTCCCCCACCCCCTTGCTGAAAATCAGTCCGGGCCTCCCTTCATGTGACCGGCTCACTCCTCCCACTCTTTTCCAGAAGGGGAGGTAAAAACTAACCTTGATGGTCGCACGGGTTAGTACCACCACTCTGGGATCGGCGGGGTCCGGGGTTACCGGACGGAACGGTTCCATCCCTGACCACCTGCCGCGGGATCTGATGGGGACCAGGAACAGGGAGTAGATCTCACGGGTGGCACCCCGAAGATGATTCATCACCTTCGAATCAGATTCGAATTCCAGGGCCTCTTCATGGCTGTTCCAAACAGTCAGCAGAACGTATGTATAAAAATCGGGGCGGTAGCTGTACCCTCCACCACCGCCTGTTCCCATAATTTTAAAGAAGGAAACCCTCTTCACCCGCTTCATCATTTCAGGCACCACCACCATCTGCCGCATGGCCCACAGCTTCCTGCCCGGACCATACTGCAAAAAACTGACCACTACTGTTTGACCGGTCTGTTTTCCCATTCTGATCTTAAGAAATCAATTGCATGGCATCAGGATCCCAGTTGACCGGTTTTTCACGGTAATAGCTCTCGTTGGCCAGCAGTGCAGCCCCCGCAGCCCGAAGACCGAAAACCGGATCCTCCACAATCTTCTTCACTCCCCGCACACCCATGAAAAAGTGGTGGAAGTGGTCATAATGCCCCCCTTTATAACCGGAAGGTGCTTCATAAATGGTCTCTCCCACCTGCAGGTCTGCGGATCGCTGCTGCCCGAATTTCCGGTCCGCCTCTGCACTGATTTTCTTCTGTGTCTCTTCGGGATAGGCCACCAGTGAATATCCGCCGGGCTTCATATCCAGTTTGGAACGCAGGAGATGTACCCGTTGCGAACTGACGGTCATTTCCCCGTCGGTCCCCACCAGGCGGAAACCGCCTCCATCTCCTCCTCCGGCGATAAAATTGACCCTGAAAGCCGCATTGAACGCCGCGTGCTGGTCCGTGTCGGGATAGTCATAGAGCGTAATGGTTACATCCGGCACATCCCTGCCGTCCTTCCAGTATCTCAATCCACCGGTGGAGAGCGCCCTGACCGGACCCTTGGAATTCAAAATGTGATGCAGGGTAGAGAATGCGTGGACAAACAGGTCGCCGGCCACCCCGGTCCCGTAATCGCGGTAATTCCTCCAGCGGAAGAACCTCACCGGGTCGAAGGGCACTTCCGGTGCGTGACCCAGAAACGTATCAAAGTCCACAGTGTCGGGACTGGCATCCTCCGGAACAGGATACTGCCATGCACCCTCGGAGGAGTATCGATCATTGTACATATCAAGCATGACCAGTTCCCCGATGGCACCCTCTTCATAAAGTTGCTTCGCTTTTTCATTTCCCAGGGATGACATGCCCTGGCTTCCAACCTGCATCACCCCGCCGGTCTCTTCCCTTACGCGGATGACTTCGTGACCCTCCTCAAATCTCTGTATCATCGGCTTCTCGCAATAGACCGCCTTACCAGACTTCAGCGCCTCGATGCTGATCCTTTTATGCCAGTGATCGGGAGTGGCGATGATCACCGCATCCACCTCCTCCCTTTCGAGTATTTCCCGGTAGTCGCGGGTCAGAAAAAGATCCTCCCCCCAAAGCTCTTTGGCCCGCTCCAGGCGGCCAGTATAAAGGTCACAGGCAGCCACCAGTTTCACTCCGGGTACCCGGAGTGCCGTATTCGTGTCGTAAATACCCTGTATCCCGGTTCCGATCAGTGCCAGCTGCACCTGATCGTTGGCAGAAAAATGCAGAGGGACTTCCACTCTGGGATCCATCCATATACGCTGCCTGTATGGTCTTCCTATAACCAGCGGGGTGGATGAGACCATTGCTGAACCCATCAGAGCCTTTTGGATAAACGATCTGCGGGAACTGGAAGCGGTGTGATCTTTCATGGTGTGAGGGGATTGGTTCATCCATGAAGATAGGAAATTCCTATCAATAAAGGTAATCCCCGGGGGTCAGTTGTATTTCCGTAACGAAATCCCCTTTCCGGTCCCTGTACATAAAAACCATGATGACCCGCTGATCGCGCTGAGTTTTCATTTCCGCGTTTCTGCTCACATTGGCGATGATCCTCGGCCTGAGATAACCGGCCAGGGCCTCTCCGTTGACCTGTTCGGAGGTATAATTGACCAGCGTGTAGTTGTAACGGAAGGTATCCAAAGGGATAAAGACAGCGCTGTCGAGACGGGTATCCTGGTCCACCATTCGTGGACAGGAGGCGTTGAATTCTATGGCGGCCGCCACCAGAGGATTCTTTGAAAACTCCTGTCCTGAGGCAGTTGGGGCGATATCATGAAAAAAGGTCAGGGCAAACAGCAGGCCCGTCAGATGCAGCGAAATCAGGGGGGAACGCATATCCGGAGGTTAGAATTGAACCTGCAAAGTAGGGAAATATGGCGAGTCTGAACCATGGTCCCATAAATATTCATCCATAGGAAAAAGTATGGGAATTCCGGCGGGAATGGGTCTGTAGAAATATAGCCGGCAGGTGTCTACTTTTCCAGCATGGGAAACAGTTTCCGGATCTCCTCATCGGACGGATGAACTCCGTACTCGCAGATCTCAAACGCCTCCGCTTTCCGGATCTCCCTCCCTTTCTCGCCATACCATTTTTCCAGGCAAGCGCTCACCTCCGGAGTGGGCTCATTGTACCGTCTTTTTCCCAGCCACTCCAGCCGTTCATCCTCGGCTTCAGGCACTCTATCCAGACTCTGGGAGGTCCAGGGCAGCCACTCGAAGAATTGTGATTCATGGGCAGCCATCCCGTAGATCTTCTGGTCATATACCTCAGTAATATCCACGGCAATGTGAGGTTCGAACGGGACAGGCTTCCGGAAATAGTCCTGACAATAGAGGAATACCGGGTTCTTTTTCAGGGGAGGTACCTCCGGGGCCACATTGGGTACAATAACCATGTATGCTGCATCCTGCACCAGTATGGAGGTATACCGATGATCGGGGTGATAGTCGTTGGGGCGGTGGGTGATGACCATATCGGCTTCCCACTCCCGGATAGCCCTGATTACCTTCAAACGGTTCTCCAGAGTTGGCATTAACTCACCGTCATGAATACCCAATACCTCGTATTCCACTCCAAAACGGCGTCCCGCTTCCTGCGCTTCAGCCATGCGGACCCGGGCCAGATCTCCTCCTCCCCTTTCGTGATGTCCGGCATCCCCGTTGGTCAGCGAAAGGAATTTCACCTGGTGGCCCATGCGGGAAAACAGAATGGCAGACCCGCCGAAATCACCGTCCGGATCATCGGGATGGGCTCCGATGACCAGTATACGCAATGGATCCTGGACGGGCAATGGATCCTGGGCGTTAAGAGAAATCGCCATAAACAAACTGAAGCAACTAAAAAGCAGTCGTTTCAGCATAGGCCCATAATTTTCTTTCTTCATGGAATGCAAGATTTGTTGTATGAAGATAGGAAAAACCTGCAAATAGTGACCCCTGATCATTCGAAGAGACCAGCTGGGTATTTTGAAGAGAACACCTGGGTATTTTGAAGAGAGCACCTGGCTATTTCGAAGAGAGCACCTGCGTGGAAGTGTCTCCGGTTTCGGCTGCTTCCAGGATCAGGAGAAACAGGTCATACGCATTGCCGGAACTACCTGTGGCACCCGTAACACCATCGATTTCAGCTACGTTCAGGATATCTAACGCCAGCAGCTGATTCTCCAGTTCTGGAAGCCACTCCCTCGGGTGAGGGGTCATCGGATATTCTTCATCGGTCGTGGCCGACTTCAGGTTTCCCTCCTCATCCAGATAATCGAAATCCACCGACACGGCCTTATCCTCCTGGATCTCTGCTTCCAGAAAAGCTTTCCGGCCAAAACTGAATTCGGCGGTTTCGGCCCTGTAATTCCCGTCCTTAAACTCGTACTCTTCCTCCTTCTGGCAGGCAGTCAACAGAAGAGTTATCGTTAATACAGCAACTGCACTTTTGCTCATATTTTCAATTTTTCATGTTAAAATAAGTACAGGGCAGTAATGAATCTGCCGGTTTTAAAATTTTTAAAAAATGGGAACAATTATAAACTACCTACCGAAAGTCATACCGGGCCAGTCATCGGTCCTGAAGGGTGCGGCTGGCAGTCCCTCCGAATTGAACAGGTTGGCATCATCCGGGTTGTCGGCCCAGGCATACCGAACGGCCACCGGACTTTCGACCTCTTCACATTCCAGATAGATCCGGTTTCCCTCCTTCCATCCCCTGGCCCAGTGGAACTTCCGGTCTTCCCCCGCAACGGAGAAACCTTTCACGTATCCATACTTATCATCCACCACCAGGTCACTGCCCATGAGATCAAATTCCAGCACCACATGACCATCCTCCACCTCCATGGAACGGAAAACGGGGCCTGAACAGACCACATCCTTCCCGTAGGCATCATGCAAAGCGGCAAGAGCCAGCCTTTTCCCCACATCCTGCTTATTCCGGGGATGGATGTCATCAGCCTCGCCGATATCGATCGTCACGGCCATTCCGGTGTGGGGCAGTTCCAAAGCCATGGCCTGGGCCTCCCTCAATTCGGCCCAATCGCTGTCTCCCGGAGTGTCCACCGGGGCTTTGAAATTGGCCAGCTGAACGAAATAAAATCCCATCCCGGGATTCTCCCACTTGTTTCGCCAGTCCCTGATCAGGTTGGAAAATCGTGTGCGGTAGCGGTATGCACGGCTGGCATTGGATTCTCCCTGGTACCAGATGGCACCCTGGACAGAGTAGTTGATCAACGGATGGATCATCCCGTTGAAGAGCAATGTCGGCCTGGAATTTGGGGAGATGGCCATGGGTGTGTTCACCTTCAGGCTCTCGGAGGAAACGCGATAGTGCCATTTTCCGGCAAGCGGGATGTTTCCTTCGGGCGTAACTATCCTCATGATCTCCGGATCACTCCGAAAACCACCTCCTCCCCCGGTATCCTCCACCCGAACTACCACGCTGTTTTTACCGGGCTGCAGGATACCTGCTCCGATCTCATACGTTCGTTCCTGGTCATAAGCATTAATCAGGGATCCTACCTCCTCCCCGTTGATCCAGGTACGGTCGCTGTCGTCAATGGACCCCAGCTGAAGCGATACAACACCGGCAGCCTGCGCCTCGCTCAATTCCACTTCACGCCTGAACCAAACCACGCCATCCACTCCCGGCAGACCTTTGTCCTCCCAGAGACCGGGAACTTCCATTGCGTCCCACTTCGAAAGGTCTGCCTCCTTTGCGGCCCATACGGCTTTCCCTCCCACCATTCCAGGTTCCAGTGCGCCCAGTGATTCCAGTAATTCTTTCCTCTCCTGCTCCTTCGTTTTGATAATCTGCTCCACGTCCAACCCTTCGATCTCATCCACCGCCTTTTTCATTTCCGGGTCGTTCGCCGACATCTCCCTGCTGGTCCATGTCTCCACGTTCGTTCCGCCCCAGTTGGTGCTGACCAGACCCACAGGCACTTCCAGCGCTTCATGCATATGCCTTCCGAAAAAATATCCCACCGCAGAAAAATTCCGCACCGATTCAGGCGTACACTCCTTCCACTCGCCCGAGGGAATGTCATCCACAGGCATCAGTTGTACATTATGAGGCACCTCAAACAGCCTGATCCCAAGATATCCGGCTGCAGCCATTTCATTTTCAGCATCGTTGGAATTGGCTACACTCCATTCCATATTGGACTGACCGGAGCAGATCCAGACATCTCCGATCAGGATATCTTCAAACACGATAGTGTTTTGACCCTTGATCTCCATCCGGAAGGGCCCTCCCGCTTCCATGGGTTTCAGGGTCACCACCCATCGGCCGTCTTTACCGGTTCTCGTTCGTTCTTCCTGGCCGTTGAAGGTCACGGTGACCCGCTCTCCCCGATCGGCCCATCCCCAGATCTTCACCGGTTGTTCCCTCTGGAGCACCATGTGATTACTGATGATTTTCGGTAGCCTGACCCCGGCGTACAGAGAATTCACCGATAGCAGAAACAGAGCAGCAGCCCAGGGAAAAATCCGGATCTTAGTAAAAGTTTTCATTGGGATGGATTTATGATTGACCCTTCGAATTTAATAAATGTATCCGTTGAACCTGTTGAATATACCTGTGGTTTTACTTCTGCAGCCTGAACCGATTCCCATGTAAGATCTTTTGGGCAGATGCAGGCGCTTGACACCGGATCACTGTTCTGATTGTTTGATGGTCCTGTGAAACTCTTCGTAACTGTCCAGTTCCCTCATTTTAATAATCAGAAAACCGGTTTCAAGCTTGGTGGTTTCACCGATTTTCATGTTAATGACCCTTTCCCAGTCCTTCCTTGCTCCCTCTTTATCTCCCAGCTCATACTTGCAGAGGCTCCTGACGGAAAGAATGTCCCTGTTGTAGGGTAGAAGTCTGACGGCCTCGTTGAGATGGAACAGGGCCTGTCTCGGATTGTCCTTTGCGAACAAGGCTTCACTGCCCCTGGTCAGGTGGTTATCCGCTGCTTCTTCCAGGTCGAACTGGTCATTGGGAACAAAGAGAAGGGATACCTCCTTCTTCATGGGTACGATCTGGCCATTCAAGCGCCCGGGTTTCCATAGTCCATTGGTCTGATTGAGAGCGCGGATCATCTCCCGGTCAACTTCTTCAGAAACTGCGTTGATCACCTGGAAATCCTGGAGTTCCCCTTTATCGGTCACGGTGAACTCGACGATGGAGGTGCCTGCTTCCTTATTTCGTCTGGCAGCCTCGGGATAGTTCACATATTGCTCCAGGTAATCCTCCATGGTCTCAATTTCCGGTCCCAACCAGTCAGCTTTGCCGGGACTGAATTGAGGCGCAATGAGACTATCCTGCGGAAAGGAATCCAATGAAGATGTTCCTTTTGCCGGGGGATGGATACTAAGAAGGGCCGTAATAAGAGTGAATAGAACTGATTTCATGATTTTCATTTACAGGTTGAGCTGTTTGGGGATTTAATAGGTTGCCGTCCTGGGGCAATCCCTAAAGATATGCAAAGAATATGAAATCCGGGAGCGTAGTTTTCCAGGGTAATTAACCGGTTGAAGTATGGGACCCTGGTATTACCGCCAATCAAATTCTACATAAATCGGACGGTGATCGGAGGGATATACCCCTTCGACATGGTAGTCTACCTCCTCATATTTAATCACCTCCACCGGACCCTTGTAAAGGATCCAGTCAATATCGTCGTGATCGTAAGAGCTATCCCTCAACCGGTCAGGATCCCATTCATCGGGGCCGGTCACCAGAACCTCGTATGGTTTGCTGCCAGGGCGGCAATTGAAATCGCCCATTAAAAAGACAGGACGTTCGGCGGTCCACTCCCCAAAACGTTCCAGGGCCTGAATCCGTTCCAGAATAAGCCTGGAAGCGTTGAGCCTGGCAAGGGCTTCCCCGCGGCTGTTGAAATAATGGGTGTTGAAAACATAGAATTCCCTGGTATTTTCCCAATGCCCCCTGTAATCCTGAGGATAGGGAGGCTCTTCTCCCTGGGCCGGAGGCTGAATAAGGGCCAGCCTCACCCAGGTGACCATACGGGGATTGACCTCCGGTCCGCTGCCTAAGACCTCAGGAGTTTCCGATAGCTGAAAACTATGCAGTTCCCTCAGACGGAATCTGTCCCTCTTAACGAAGAGGGCCATATGCTCATCATCATCTCCCCCTTTCCGGCCCTCCCCCACCACCACATAATCGGTCAGCCGGGCGGCCAGATAATCGATCTGCTCCTTCAATCCTTCCTGTGTACCGATGATGTCGGGATCATATTCCCTTATCAGATCCACCTGCCACTCTTTTCTTACATCCCAGGATGGCTCGAACGTGGGACTGGCAAACTTCAGGTTATAGGTCATCATGGTCAGGGACAATGGGGTGCTCTCCGGCTCATGGGCGGATTGAGCCATCAGCGGAGATATCAGTATCAGGGCCCCTGCAAAGGCGGCCATATGACAAACGAGCGATTTCATGAGGAAGTGCTGTCTATTTAAATTCGGGTTTGTCTTTGTCAAGCAGTGTTTTCATCTCCCTGACCTCCTCTTCGAAGGTGGGATCATCGGCAAGGTTCAGATATTCTACCGGATCATTGATCTGATCGTACAATTCAATTCCCTGTCGTCCTTCATCCCACTCTATAAACCGCCACTGCTCATTCTTTACCGATTGGCCGAACATACCCCCACGCCGTATCAGTGCCCGCACTTCGGTGCGGAAAGGTTGCTGGGGATCGTGGATCACCGTAGTAAAACTCCTCCCTTCCAGGTTATCGGGGATCTGTTCCAGCCGGCAGATATCGGCCAGGGTCGGGTAGATGTCAATGAATTCGATCATGGCTTCCGTACGGACTCCTTTCTCTCTTACCGGCGGGCCGGCCACTATAAAGGGAGCCGCTGTCCCCATTTCAAACAGGGTCACTTTGTTCCACCAGTTATTTTCTCCGAGATGGTAACCATGGTCACCGAAAAAAACGATGAGGGTATTATTTTGCAAACCGCTTTCTTCCAGCGCTTCCATGATCTTACCCAATTGTGCATCCATAAAGGTGCAGCAGGCATAATAAGACCGGAGAAACTCCCGCCTGTCCTGTTCGGTGAACCGGTTGAAGAAACGGGTTTCCCCCGGAAGGGTATGAGGATAAGGCGGTTCCCAGCCGGCCGGGAGTACCGGGGGATCACATTCCTCCAGTTCATAGAGATCAAAATATTTTTTCGGGGCAACAAATGGATCGTGTGGTTTGGCCAGTCCCACGGCCAGAAAAAAAGGTTGCTCATGTTCGGACTTCAGAAATTCGATGGCCTTTGCTGCTATTTTCCCGTCCTGATGATCCTCATCCTCCCCTTCGGTGGCCTGCCACCAGCACCACTTCAGCTCCCCGCCGGTCAGATTCCGCTTCTCACCCTGCCTGGCGGCTTCGGAATTCCCGAATCGGTACAGCTCATCCCATGCTTCCATATCATTGTGCTCCTCCCGGGAACCGTGAAAGACTTTTCCCATGCTTACCGTATAATACCCGTTCTTTTTGAAGAGAGCAGGCATGCTTACCCGGTCGCCGATCACCGACTGCAAAGGAACCCTGTTATCGGTGATCCCGGTGGTCTCAGGCCGCATACCGGTAAGAAGTGAGGAGCGGCTGGGATTGCAAACGGCAAAATTACAGTAGGCATGATCGAATTGCACGCCTTCCGATGCCAGCCTGTCGATATTCGGAGTCTTGACCATGGGATGCCCGTAACTACCCACGGTTTTGTTCAGATCATCTACCACGATGAACAATACGTTCATCTTTTCCTCTGATGAATTCTTTTCTCTGTTTCCCGAGCAGCCCGGCAGGAGAAACAATAGAAACCATAAACATGCACCTGACCATTTCATCATTTTGCTTGTTGGTTCCAAATGATCCATTCATTCCATCCTTCTCCGACCGATTCGAAAGGTCCCGGTGAAGGCCGGTCGGCTCGTTTCTTATGAAGAAAATCGGTATCGATCCGGTAAGCTTTGCCGTCCTTCTGGTCGTACGGAGCTTCGGACACCAGGGTGGAACCCAGAAGTGCGGTAGTGACCAGTTGTGTCGCGGCCTTTTCTGCCGAACCATCGATCTTCACCCTCAACACTACCCTGCCTTCCAGCTCTTCGATCTCCAAAACCGGCTTAAAGTCAGAAGTGACGGCTCCCTCTTCTCCGGTGGAACCTGGCGGTGCGCCGTTGTAGAACACATTTCCCCCGGCAAAGCTGGGAAACTCAGCTTCATCATAACCCCTCAAACCATATCCGATAGAAATATGCTGCCCTGTACGATCGGTATAGGACTCCTGCGGATCGTCACTTGTCTGAATGAACAGATTGTTGTAGAAGCGGTTATCACCTCCCCGAATATTCCTGAGGCACATGACTTTCGTGGAATGTGCCCTGTGATAAGGGGTGACCCGGTTTGGGACGTTGAATCGTTTGTTCTTACCTGCAAACAGATTATGAATATAAGCCCCTCCTTCAGAAGCATCCTGTATGGACAATCCGCTTTCGCTCAGGAAAAAGTTGTGATCCACCATGTAGGGTCCATGATTCACCTCCGAAAAGAAATCATGGTGTGTATTATCGAAGAGGATATTCCGTGTAACCCGGGTCCCCTGAGCCATCCAATCGAGCCAGATTCCAATGAATGCGTCATGGATCAGATTGTGTTCGATCACCATGTCGATGGAGGGGTGGATCTTGATCCCGGCCATTTCTGCTCCGGAATAGGTCCGCTTCGTGTAGATGTGATGGATGTGGTTATGGCGAATGGTACTGAATACAGCACCTAAACTTCCTACGATGCCTGCCTGCCCGCAATCGAAAATCTCATTGTTGCGCACTATATGGGAACCGATCTTCTCTTTAGACCAGCCAGCTTCCAGAGCCTTGAAAATAACCTCATTATAATGGGTGGCTCCATCTTTTACCGGATGATGCATCCACACGTTGTGGCCGGTTTCCCGGTCCTTGCCCAGGGTGATCCCCACGCTTTTCGAATTACTGACCACATTGTTCTCGATGATCCAACCACGGCTCCAGTGGGTGCCGATCAACCCGATCTGTTCGGCAGTGGGGGCCGCCCATTGCGTGGCGGCCTGCGACATTTCAAAGCCCTGCACAGTAATGAAGTTGATACCGGATCGCCGGGGATAGAAACATGCTTCTCTTACATTGATCTCCACCAGCTCCTCGTTGGGATCATAAGACTGAAAATTGGCCCAGATAACCGTATTCCTCTCACCGGCCTCACCATACCATGCATAGAGGGAGAAAGAGGGATCCTCATAGGGATTATAGGTCCCAAAAAGGGTATTTGGCAGGGTGGCTTTCCAGACCGTTCCATCCACATGCTCCCAATCCTCCACGATCTCCGAGCCTTTGATGACTACCCTTTCACCCTCCGCTGCCCTGAAAACAATCCGGAGCAGGTCATGGACCCCTCCCCGGGGCGGATCCACCCGTTCCCTGTATACTCCGGCATGAACGGTGATGTTGTCTCCGGGGCGGGATACATTGGCTGCTGCCTGAATTGTCAGGAATGGCCGGTCAGCATCTCCCGGCTGCCGGTCACTTCCTTCCTTGGAAACATGATATTCCGTTGCGGATAGCGAATGAGCCAACCACAGAAGAATGACGGCCGTTACAGGAATCTTCATTTTTGATCGGGCCGTTCGGGCATTTTCTGGATGACCGGGATCTCCCTTCTCAGCATCTTGGCACCCATTCCGGTTACCCAGAGATACTGATCGGAGGGCATACCGTCGTTATCGATGAAATAAGCTCCATCGGTATTGGGAGGATTATCGGATACTTTAAAGATCGCCGTTCCCTCGTCGATCTCATCGAACATGGCGATATAGATCATTTCGGCACCCGCATTGATCATAGTCACCATCTGGTCCCACAGGAAATTACCCCCCATACGAGGGATGGCATCATACACGATGGAAGGATCATCCTTGCGCATGTTCTTCCAGCTGAACCCGGGGCATGCGATAGGGGCATAGTCCACTCCCCGCTCTTTCGCCCATTGGATGTCGGCCATCACATGGTCCCTCAGATGGTCCATGGGAAAATGGACCAGCGGGGTAAATCGCTGTACCATCCAGGGCAGGACGATATCGGCCGACTCGATCAACTCATGCAGGTAGGGATCAGGTAAACAATCTTTATTCAGTTCCCTGAAATAGGTGGGAACGCCCAGCATCACCGAACATCCACCGTATACCGGATCGTTCTTCAGAAAATCGATCAGCCGGTTCACACCGATATCCCGGATATTGTAAGAGCGATCGGGGAAACCCAGTCCCCAGATGGTTACCAACGGTTTCCCGCGGTGGTGCAGGTAGGTCTGCTTTTCACCGCGAAGACGTTCCAACGTAGGGGTAATCTCTTCG
>CAZRZY010000006.1:35527-84405 GCA_964604655.1 uncultured Bacteroides sp.
GACCTTCAAATCGTCCACCAGGTGCTTCCAATCTTCGATGACGCTTGAACAGTCATCTTTCCCGGGTTGAAGGCCTGATAAATCGTACATCACGGCTATGGCGCGGTCGTATTTCTGTGATGCCTCAAAAGCATTATAGAGGATCTGGTCCTGTTCCTTCCTGCGGTCTCCCCCCCGGGTTACCCCGTAGAAACGCTGCATGAAAACTCCGTCGATACCGTATTCCTTCATCCATTTGAAATGAAGGTCGGTGGTACTTTTATCCAGCGAACTGAATACATGTGCCCTGGTTCCGTCAGCGTACCGAAATTCGGTTTCATAGGTCTTTTCGTATTCGCTCACGTCGGGCCAGATATCGATGGTATTATGTTCAACATCAAACTGATTACCCCGGCCGAAGTGTCCCCAGCCACGCCCTGATTCATCTCCATCGGCCCTGAACCAACCCTGGTATCCACTCATGACCAATCCTTTGTAGGAAGGATACATGGGTTCCGGTCCATTATTCGTCTGTGAGAAAAGAGAGATGGCACATCCCAGCAGAAGGAATGATAAGATACGTTTCATAGTGAAAATAAGAATTGAATGATTAATAACTAATTGAATAAAGAGGCTTTAAGGCCTGATGGATGTCCCATCCGACTTGCGGACCTGTGTCCATCCGTAATTATACTCCCCCGGGGAATATTTGGCTGCCTGTTTCTCGTCGATGTCGATCCCCAGGCCCGGGGCCTCATTAACGAACAGATAGCCATCGTCCACATAGGGCGTACCCGGGAATACATCCCAGGTTTGTTCGGGAAACAGCTTGCATTCCTGTATCCCGAAGTTCCAAACTGCCAAATCGATGTGTGCATTGGCTGCATGCCCGACGGGGGAGGTATCGCCCGGACCGTGCCATGCGGTTCTCACATTAAACCACTCCCCCAGCCTTGCCACCTTCATGGCGGGCGTAATACCGCCGATCTGCGAAATATGGATGCGGATAAAATCATACCATCGCCTGGAGATGGGCTCCATCCATTCGTGGGGATTATTGATCAGTTCACCCATGGCAATGGGCACCGAACTCTGTTCTCTCAGCATGGGAAACCAGCCCATATTTTCAGGCGAAAAGGGGTCCTCGATAAAGTAGGGCCGGAACTCTTCCAGTCTCTTTATCAGGTCGATGGCATCCATGGGCTGAACCCTTTCATGCATATCATGCAACAGTTCGATTTCATCACCAAACCGCTTTCTGGCCATGCTGAACATCTGGATCACACCCCGTTTATAAGCCTGGGCATCCATAGTCCGGTCACTTTCCTTGCCGAATCCGTGTCGTTTATAATCCGGATCTACTTCCAGGTGGGTGGACCCGTACCCGCCCAGTTGCATCCGGATATTCCTGAAGCCCTTTCCGCGGAGTTCCTCCACATGGTCCATGACCCTCTCCGGAGTGGATCCGGAGGCATGGCTGTAGGTGTCCACTGCAAAACGGGCCTTGCCGCCCAGCAACTGGTAAACAGGCATGCCCGCCAGCTTCCCTTTGATATCCCAGAGCGCCTGATCCAAGCCACTGAGTGCATTATTCAACACCGGCCCGTTCCGCCAGTAGGAGCTCACGTAGGCCGTCTGCCAGATATCCTCGATCTGACTGGCATCCTTATCCCTGCAGAATTCGTCCAGGTAATCATTCACGGCTGAGATGACCGGCTTGATCCGCTGGGTAAAGGTGGCACAACCTACTCCGTGGAGTCCGGGCTGGTCGGTATCCACCTTTACAATGACGAGTCCCGTTCCATAGGGAGCCGTGGCGATGGCCCGGACCTTTTTGATCTTTATCTTTTGAAGCTGCAGTTCCCTGCCCGGAGGAGTCCAACCCTGCGGGACCGGATTCCCGCCACCCTGAGGTACCGGTTTTTCGCCGCCCCCCGGGATCTCTTCGATCCGGGATCCATCCCTGCTGCAGGCGGCCACCAGGGGAAAGAGTGCCGCCGCTTTCAGTAAATCTCTTCGCTTATTCATAGAACTGGTTTAAGTGAGAACCCGCTTATAATTCTCCACTATCAATCCGGCATAGGGTTTTCCCATCTCCACCAGTTTCGCCATATCGGATTCAGATAGCTTCTTCATATCCTTTAGAATGGAGACATTTTCATCTACTTCATAACTGAATCTGCAACCGCTGCAAAGCGTGGAAACCGGGAGGGAATAGACATACTGATGCAGATTGGCCAGTGTCAGGCCGGTCATCCCCACCACATCGGGTATATCTTTGGTTTCAATAGACGCAGGAGTGGTATCGATACGACCACCCATCATGCTTCCTCCTGCCATGGTTTTCATGGCGATAACCCCGTACTCCCTTTTCAGTAACTCCGGAAGCACATGTTTTTCAAACGATTCGAAGCTCGGGTCGAGCACATTCAGCGGAAGCATGCAGGTGTCCAGTTCCAGGCCCCGCTTTTCCAAGAACTCGAGAAAGTGAAGGTGAGTAGCCGGATTCCTGTGACCCGTGAAACCGATATACCGGGTGAGTCCCTTCTCCTTTGCCTCCAGGAACGCATCCAGCACCCCGTTATTGATCCGGTTGTCCACATCCTCCGGTGAATTGATGGAGTGAATCTGCCAGAGATCCAGATAGTCGGTATTCAATGCTTTCAATGACTCCTCCAGCTGCTTGCGCACTCCATCAGCCGTTTTGGCCGGAGCTTTGGTCATTAAAAAAATGTCCTCCCTGTATTTGGGAACCAGGAATTTTCCCATGTACTCTTCCGACCGGCCGCCATGATATCCCCTGGCGTTATCGTAAAAACGGATCCCAAGCTCCATACTGCGTTCGATCATCTCTTCGGCACGGCCCGGTATTTCGGTCACCCCGAGATGATATCCCCCCAGGCAAAAAGCGGTCACCTTTTCCCCGTTCCGGATCAGCCGGCGCTGTGGCAGCACCTCCCCCAAACGGTCGGAAACACCGCCAGCCCTTGCCCAGTCCATCACAAAACTCAGTGCTGCAAATGCCCCTGCTTTCTTAATGAAATCTCTTCTTGTGTCCATGTTCCATCGTTTTTTTTATGCGATTTATGTAAAAACTGCGGGTGCTTAATTACGTAATTTAATACCGGACAATTAGTAAAGGATTAATTATCTATTAATCTTCTCTCCTTCACTCCTGCATAATATTTCGAATCCTTGTTCTCCAGCCATTCCAGAAGACATGCACGAAGCTCTTCCGCTCTTTCCAGGTACAGATCTTTCTCCGGGTTACTGCCCAGCAGATTATTCATCTCATGCGGATCGTTGTTCAGGTCGTACATGGCATTGATCACCCCGGAGCTTTTCGAGTAGGGGATCATTAATTTCCATCCTCCCCTGATGATCATGTAATTGGGAACAATATCTCCCCGGTAGTTCCACTCAGTGACCATATATTCGCCATATTCTTCATCCGTTCCTTCGATCAATCCCCTTAAGCTTTTTCCATCCGAAGGATAATCCCCGATTCTCAGATAGTCCAGAATGGTGGCGAACAGGTCCATATTGGAAACATACCCATCCACCGTGGTTTGGTCCTCTATTTCTCCCGGGAAACGCATCATTAACGGGATGTGCGCCGATTCTTCGTAAAACACATTCTTTTCGCGCAGTCCATGGGCTCCCAGCATCTCCCCGTGATCGCTGTTGAATATGACCAGGGTATTTTCGCTAAGGCCCAGTTCATCCAGCCTGTCCAGGATCACTCCCACCCAGTCATCGATCTCCTTGACCAGCCCGTAGTAGTTGGAGATCATATATTTGATCAGCTCAGGATCCGAATATTCGGGCAATCCCGGACGGCCATTCACCTCACGGTAGGGCGAATTCTCCAAGTCATCCCTGATACTGGCCGGAGGGACCATCTCCTCCGGCGGATACATGCTGTAATAGGGCTCAGGGGGTAAGATGGGTGCATGAGGGAAATGGAAGGAACAGGTAATGCTGAAGGTGCTGTCCTTCAATCGTTCGATGGCCTCCAGGGTCTCCCTGGCCTGAAAAGCGGTAAGAGAATGTTCCTTCGGGATCAGAAGTTCGCCATGCAGATCACATTGCGGATACCTTTTCTGCAAGGCCTGCAGTTCTTCCCAGGTCATGCCATGATGTTTATCCAGCGGATCGGTCCGGTAGACTCTCCGGGTCAATTTATCGTATAATTCCCCCTCTTTCGGTTCTCTCTCAGGAACATGAAGGTCGAGGTAATCGAGATAGACATAACGCTGGCCTCCGGGCCCGAAGACAGACCTTCCATTCCGGGCGGCCTGTTTGGGATTCTTGTACACACGGGTATGAGAAGTCTGGCTGTGCCACTTCCCATAGTATTCGCACCGGTATCCGTGTTCGGCCAGAATCTCATCAAAGGTCGGCTGGGTCATCACCACCTCCTCATCATAATAATAGGCCCGGTCGTTCCTGCGCATCCCGGTATGCTCTACTGTGCAGCCGGTAAGGACGGTGGACCGTGCCGGGCCGCAGACCGCACACTGGGTATAGGCATTTTTAAACCAGACCCCCTGTTCTGCCAAACGATCGAGATGAGGGGTCTCCAGAACGATATTACCGGCAATACTCAGTGCATCATACCGCTGCTGGTCGGTCATAATGAACAATAAATTCGGTTTCTCTCCGGCAAATATTTTACCGGTGGCCATCGCTGCAATGATCCCAAAAATGAAGGCGCCCTGCCTGAGATAATGTTTGTTTGTTTTCAGTGGTTCCTGTGTTTCTCGATCAACTCGTCTCTGCCGGTGGCCGGGATGTTTTGCACATACGCTTCGTAATATCCCCTTAACTCCTCGATGATCCCCTGGTATTGAGGGTCCCCGATCCTGTTTTCCAGCTCATATGGATCCCTGGTGCGGTCGAAGAACATATCCCCGAAATCCCTGTAATCAAGATCGGGGTATAGCCCGGTGGGATCGACCATGATGCCGAGCTTATACTTTTCTGTGATCACCGTTGCCTGGGACCAGCTCTCCGAAACAATATACTCATGTCCCTCTCCTCCTCTGTCCATCAGTATATCCGCGAACGACTCTCCCTGGATAGGGTGCTTCAGTTCCGGAACCTCCAGATCGAGGACCTCGATCAGCGTAGGCAGCACATCCGCCAGTGATACCAGTTCGCCAACCCTCTTTCCTACCCCGGTCTTGCCTGGGTATTTGATGATCAGGGGGACGTTCAGGATATCCTCGTATACATTATGCCCGGCGGCACATTTCTCGACCATCCCGTGGTTTCCCACAAAATCGCCGTGATCAGACACATAGATGACGATGGTCTCCTGTTCCAGTTCCGCCTTTTCCAATTCCTTCAGGATCTTCCCGATGTGGTGATCGATCTCCGTTACCAGGGCATAGTAAGCCCCCATATAATTCCTCCACAGCTGTTCATTCTGATAAGCTTTATCCATATTCCAGACCTTGTTCCCGCCATTCCGCTGGTGTTGAAACAGTGGAGGTAAATTCTCGGTGGGTTCATAAAAGCTCTCCGGCATTTTAATGGAGCTCCCGTTCCGGTTCCCTTCTCCCCATTCCGACACATCGTACATTTCCATATATCCGGGCAGCGGATTGTAGGGTTGATGCGGACGATAAAAACTGGCCCAGCAGAAGAAAGAACTGTCACTGGCAGCATGGTCCCGGATCATCTCCATGGTTTCTTTTGCCGTGTAGGCCTCCATGGTATACTCCTCGGGCAACCTGGAAATCCGGGTTCCCAGATCGGCCGTAGGTATTTCAGAATTAAACTCGGAGGATCCACGGGGGCCCCGTCCGAATTCAGCAGCCCAGTCTTCGGCGAATTCCCTGGCATAACCGTTTCGCTCGATCCAGCTCACATAATTGTCGTCATCGTCCGGCTTATAAGCATGGTCCTTCTTCACATCCCACCCTGAATCCACACTGGAGGAGAGGTGCCGCTTGCCGAAAGCGTAGGTCTTGTATCCGTTTTGCCTGAATATGGAAGCCATGGGTACCGCCTCCTCCATCACACTGGTCCTGCCCGGGTTCGACAGCAGGCCCAGAGTTCTGGGCATCAGACCGGTCATCAGCGATGTTCGTGAGGGAACACAGATGCCCACCGTACAGTAGGCCCGGTCGAAAACGATTCCTTCGCTGGCCAGCTGATCCAGGTTGGGAGTCAGCACGTCCGGATGCCCTTCAAAACCCATCACCGCTTTCTGGTGCTGGTCGGTGAAAAGGATCAGGACATTGGGCTTTACGGGTTCCGCATCCTGATTGACAGCACATGCCCGGCAGGCAACCAGAACAAAAAGGGCCAGATATAGTCCCGGTGTGGGAAGGTATTTTCCGATTCTCATAGTGTATTTTGTTTGAATGATAAAAACATCATGGTGCAACCGTCCTGATCCGGATATTTTTCAGATCGATCTGCCCGTGGTTCCCCTGGATCATTAAGGGTCCGGGCCTGGAAGGGTCCTTGTGGAATCCGTCGCTGGGCCAGCAACCGAATTCCGTTCCCGTCCCTATCCTTCGATTTCCTTCCGGAATGACAAGCCGGTCCTGGATCAGCATGCCATTCAGATATACGGTGATGGTATATTCCCGGATGCAGATGTCCAGCGTTTGCCATGATTCGGAACCTTTGGAGGCGTTGGTCAGCGGAGGGTTGACCGCATAGATCCCTCCCAGATCAGAGAATTTTAGCTCCTGCACCTCCGGGTCCAGTTGATCGATCTGCACCTCGTACCTCCCGCGGAGGTAGATCCCGCTGTTCTCTGCACTGCGAAACTCCAGGTGCAGGTCAAAATCCCTGAATTCCTGATTGGACACCAGATCGGTACCATGAAGGCCTTCCCGCAGAATGTTCATTAATATCCGTTCCGTGTCGTCCTCGTGCTCTTTTACCACCACCCAGCAGTTGTTGCGATCAGCCCTTCTGGGCCTCCACGTACCCAGTGGATCGGCCTTCACTGCCTGGTTTGCATCCGGGATCCGGCTGTCAAAAAGATAGATCCATCCCTGCCGGATCATCTGGTCGTGCTTTTGCCCTTCACCATCGAATAGTGGGCCAAACTGCCCGCCGCACGCATCCTGGGTCCATCCCGTGAGGGGAATAAGGATAAAAGCCACGAACATGGTCGTAATCTTCCGTTTCATCGGTTCGTTTTTGGTTTATCTTATAAGTATGAGGTTTTTTTTAGTTCTTGATGCCTGCTCCACATTCCGAGCGTAAGTAATCGAGACTTTTCAGCAATTCTCTTTCCTGAGATTCGATCTCGAATTCCTTTGGATCCTTCCCCGGAGGCGGAGCGGCAGTTTGAATGGGTTCACCCTTCCTGACCAGGTTCAGGAAGTCGATGATCCCTGACGCCTGCAGGTTTGGATATCCCTTCCAGAATTCAGCGGTTAAATAGGGAATGGGACGCGGGGAATTGGAGATGGTCTCCACATGAACAGGCACGCCGGGGCAATGCTCAGCCAGATACTCCGTAAAATACCGGTAATCCATCACTCCCCCTCCGATGGCTGTCCACTGAAAAGCAGCCCCCTGCTCCGCTGGCCATACCATGACATCGCGCACGCTGGTGCATCTGATATGCCTGCCGAGCACCTCCAGGGCCGCCATGGGATCCTCCATGGCCCATATGGCATTTCCGGGATCATAAAAGGCGCTGCATATATCGGTGCCTGTTTCTTCGATCAGGTCCACCAGTTCCTTCGATCTAAGATCACCGGCATGATTCTCAAAGGAGAAGGTAATCCCGGCTTCCAGCGCTGGTCCGCGCATAGACTTCATCACCCTGATCACTTCTTCGATTTTCGGTTCGATTCCCCCACCTTCAAAGCGGTCCTCGATGTTGCCGATCCGGACTCCCACAATGGGAGAACCGACCGCATTGGCCACACGAATTCCCTCAGCCAGCAGCGCCCGGGCATCTCCATACCTGTCTGAAAATCTGGGGGAGGATTCACAAATACTGCCGGCACCCACATAGATGGTGATACTATGGGATTCGGCCAACTGACGCAACGCTGAAAGGTGATTCTTTTCCAGGTTTTCAAAAACTGAAAGCGTGTTGAATTGAACCGAATCCATTCCATGACCAATGGCATAGTCGATCAGTCGTTTCGCTTTCAGCTTCATACCTCTGAGGGCATGGTTGCAAAGCCCGATGGGAACCTTTGATGTTTCTGCGGGATCATTCCCGTAGAGCAGTGAAGATCCTGAAAGCGGAAATGCCGCGGCAGAAAGCGCTCCCCATCCGGTCGTCCTGGCAAACGCACGTCTATTCATCCGTATTTCGGTTTCTTGGCAGTGCTATATGCATTATTCTGATTTACTTATAGTAAGACTTAACGGGGAGAGGACATCTCCGAATCCTATTCGGTAGTAAGCTTCCAGCATTCCTCTGCCCTTGCGGAAATAGCAGCTGTCCAGAGTGAGCTCCCTGATGGTGGTATCGTTGTTAAAGCGTGAGAACTGAAGCGGGGCCATCTTGATGACCACCCGCCCTTCCTTCTCCGGCTTCTGATGAAAACCGAAAGTAACAGTGTAATAACCTGCCTGTTCAAACTCCACATCCCAATAGGAGTAAGCAGCATCGCTGGTCCACTGCTCCGGTGTGCCTTTGGCATCGTTACGGCTCAGAACGGTCGGATTTTCAAATTGGGGATTAATCACGCAACCCTGGGTTTGGGGATGACCCTCCTCAATCACAGTTTGATAATACCAGGCGTCGAGCTGCTTTTTCAGCGACCGGGCTATTTCGGTCTCTTCCCCGGCAATATTGTTCGTTTCAAAGGGATCCTCCTCAATATTGAATAATTCAAATTCCCCCGGGGAAGCCGTTCTCTCCGCATGACCAATCAACTTTAAAGGACCCTGGCGTATGGCCGTGTTGGCATATAATTCGGGATACCCCCTGGCCCATTGCCAGTATAGCGGTCTGGAGTCGAAGAATTCTACCTCTCCTTCCAATATGGGAAGCATGCTTCTTCCGTCGATCCCTTCCGGAACTTCCGTTTCCAATCCACAAATATCCAGAAGGGTTGGCAACACGTCAATATGCGCCACGGTGGTGTTGATCTCTTCGCCGGCCTGGAATATCTCTGGGTAATGGATGAAGAAGGGCACCCTGATCCCACCTTCGTAAACAGTGCCCTTGGTGGATCTCAGGCCGGCATTGTAACGCGCAGGGATGGGACCGTTGTCGGACATGAATATCACCACGGTGTTCTCCATAAGCCCATTCTCTTCCAGATAATCCAGGATCCTTCCCACATTGTCATCCACGTTTTCCACCATGGCATAGACCCTGCGCGCGCTTCCGGCCTGACTGGGCTCCAGATCAAGTTCCATTTCCCGGTATCGTTCCAGATAGGATTCCGGTACCTGGAGCGGACTGTGTGGCGCATTGAAGGCCAGGTAAAGGAAAAACGGAGACTGCTTATTCTGGTTCATAAATTCCAGGGCCCCGTCGGTGAATACATCCGTACAATAGCCTCTGGTCCTGACAGCGCTGTTATTTTGGTAGAGGATTGGATCGAAATAGGATGAATCGGGCCGGGGAAAATTATCCAGGTCTCCCACCTGCCCGATCCCACCGGCTTTATGGACAAGTGATTGGACAAAACCCTGGTCGGAAGGGCGGCACGGATAGTTGTCCCCCAAATGCCATTTGCCGAAAATACCTGTCTGATAGCCATTCGCTGACAGAATCTCCGCAATGGTCGTTTCGTCAGGGTCCATCATAGCACCTCCGTTAAAGGTATCGTAAATCCCTGTCCGCAGGTAGAATTTTCCGGTCATCAAAGCAGCACGGGTGGGAGCACAGACCGGATCCGCATAGAACGAGGAAAAATGGGTGCTATTGGCCGCAAACCTGTCGATATGAGGTGTGCTTATGTGGGGATTTCCAGTAAACCCGAGGTCTCCGTAGCCCTGGTCATCCGTCATGATCAAGACCACGTTCGGTTTCTTCCCTTCTTGACCACCGGTATTTTTTGCAGACTGGCAGCCGCTCAGGATAAAAACCACAAGAGCCGGAACGATCAAACACTTTTTTGTCATGGGTGGAAAAGATTTTATTAAACTCATGGTCTGGCAGATAATGACCGACGGATAAAATGTAACAATGGGTGCATACATTCGAAAATGACGGAGATTTCGTTCCCTTAATTTAACAGAAAAGGGTTAAGAAATACTTAATTAATACTAAATAGTACTTTCAGGTTGAGCTCCAGGGACGAAAGATCGGTGGGAAGGACAAGGGTCTCCCCTCTGATGGCGGATGCGAAGTGGTCTCATAATTTGTCAGCAATAGAATATCATTTTCTTTGGCCAGCTCTGCCATTCTACGGGCATGTGACACAGACACCGCCCGGGGCTTTTCAGCCATCACATGTATCCCACGGGGTGCGCAGGCTTCCACCACTTCCGCGTGATCAATCCCAAACCTTTCTTCATACCTCCGGGAAAGAAAGGTAACGGTAACGGCTTGAACGAATGGTATCATATCCTGTATTTAATGATCCTGGCCCAGGGTGGTCTGGAAGATCTGTTCATTTTTGTCGATACACCCGGAAACATGGATGAGCGCTTTTTCATTCTCCACCGTGATGGGATGATCAGACACGTAATTTCTCATGCGGCTTCCCCAGATCGAAACCGTCAGTTTCTCCTCTCCCCTGACCAGCATGTAATCCCACGACATGTTTTCGGGAACGGTTGTCAGTGCCCCGTTGCCACCCGAAAAAGCCTCCACATTGCTGATGGCGGTATGACCCTGCCCCTCGATTATGATCGGATGGATGTTCTCCACCTCCTCTCCGGTATTGGCGATAATCGATCCCTGGGCTATCTGCCAGTTGCGGTTTTTTGTATTATTACCCTGTTTCCATATTCCGACGGCCACGCAATCGAAGTTGAAGTTAGTTAACTGCCCGTAGGACTCTCCTCCCAGCAGGATACCTCCATAAGATCCGAAGGTAAACAGGTCCATGAGCTGTGAATTATCGGTATGGTTGATAGCATAGGCAAAAGTTTTCCGGTCAATGACCGCATCCACCACTTCACGGCTGTACTGCCCTCCGATAAATCGCTGAATGGCCGGGTTAACATGGCAATGCAAAATGCGGGGAACATCGTATTCCCCATAGAAAGTGAGACAGGAGAGGTACACCCCCTGTGCCCTTGAAGTCTGTGAAACCTGTATGGTGGCTTTATAGGCTATGATGGCGAAAACACTTCCCACAGGCTGTTTTTTGGACGGGTGAATGGTTCCCCGCGGCCCAGTCAATGGCTTTTTGAAGGTTGATTTTGTTCTGTTCCGGCGAGTTTTCCGGAACCACATCAAACTCCAGGATGCTGGTCAATTCTGAGGCATACAAAAAACTACCCGCAAACAGGATATATGCCAAAACAAAAAGACTGTTTCTCATGAATTTCTTTTCGTTGTCCGTCTGAAAGAAGCTATCCAAATTATCTGGTGGATTCCTGATTCCGGATCCTGCTCAACTCTTCGGCCAGCTTCTCTGCCATTTCAGGATACTGCGCAATCACATTATTGCTTTCTGCAGGATCATCCGACAGGTTATATAGCTGGAGCTCCGGCGGCATATCCATCTGTTGTCTTCGACTCTCGGGCAGCTCTTCAGGCAATGTATTGTCAATGAGCTTCCACTCTCCCATCCGTATGGCCTGCATTCCGTGCATATCGGCGGTGACGATGGATGTCCTTGGAGAAGGATTCCTGCCTGCAATAATGGATGAAAAGAAACTATAACTGTCAGGCGCCACATTCCTGTCTTCAGGCAGGCCATCACCTGTAATATCCGCAACCGTCGCAAACACATCCATCACGGCAATAATATCATCAGAAACCGTTCCTTCTTTTACCTTTCCGGGCCAGGAAACGATAAGGGGAACACGGGTCCCTCCTTCCCAGATAGTGTGTTTATCGCCCCGAAATTCACCATTGATTTTCATACCTGCCTTGATTGCCTGAATTTCAGGGGCATCCGGTCTGTTCCCGGGAATATCACCCCCATTGTCGCTCATAAAAATAATAATTGAGTTTTCCAATAATCCCTTGTAATCCAGGGTCTGAATAATCTGGCCCACGCTCCAGTCCAGATCCTGGATAAAATCCCCATAAGGTCCGCAATCGCTCATGCCCCGCATATAATTGGAAGGCGTAATGGGATGATGGACGGCCACCGGTGCAAAGTAGAGAAAGAACGGTGTTTCACTGCTTTGGTACGACAACCAGTCGAGGGTCTTCCTGGTCAGCATCTCCATGGTCTCGATATTAACGCGCTGCGGCGCATCAAACCCCTCGTATACCGGTCCGTAAAACGTCCTGGAATAGGGTTGTATCTTATCACTCCGTATTCCATAAACATGATCGTTCTCGATATATACCCCCAGCCTGTCCCCATGATTCTGGGGCACTCCGAAATGATAATCAAAACCCAGCTCCAGTGGTCCGGGTTTCAGGGTTCCAGTGAACTCTTCCAGCGTTCCGGTTTTGCCGTATCCCAGGTGCCACTTGCCAATGGCCGCAGTATGATACCCCCTTTCTTTCAACCAGTCGGCGATAGTTTCTCTCTCCGGGTCGGGCAACAAAGGACTGGTCACCCCCGATACGCCATATTTTAAGGTGGAGCGCCACGGGTACCTGCCGGTCAGGAAACTGTACCGGGTAGGGGTACAGACAGACGCTACCGCGTAGGCCTGTGTGAATTTCATCCCCTCTTCTGCGATCCGGTCGATATGCGGAGTACGTACCAGGCTTTTTTCTGCTCCATAACAGTTCAGGCTGGAATACCCGAAATCATCGGCAAGGATAAAAATGATATTTGGCGTACTGGTTTCTTGTGCTTTTGCGCAAAACACTGCAAAACTGAATACCATGACAAAAATTAAGGGTAGTCTTGAACGGTTCATCTGTTTATAAGTTTATATAAATCAATGTAATCCAATTATCCCCCCGAATCGCTAACGATCCCTAGGGACTCTTTACAAATCTCATGACCTGCCCATCCACAGAAATCGCGTAGATTCCACTGACCAAACTGCTTATATTTAAGGGACCTGACAAGTCACCTTCGAGCAGCTGATTACCCGCCATATTAAAAATCAGGTAATTTCCTTGCTTTGCCCCCCGAACGGTAATCCTGTCATGCGCCGGGTTCGGGTAGAGACAAAAGGGGACCTCATTGCCCGGATGCAGGCGGTTGCCAGAAGGGATTCGTTCATCCAACAGGGTATTGCGGATGCTTTTGGGGAGGGTATCAATTCCGGTTACGATCAAAATTTGGTTTTCGATAAATGAAAGCACCGGATTAGGTTGGTTTTTACCCATATCCGCCATGAAAACCAAATATGATTTCTCTTTGGTTTCGCCTGCATCGATATATTCCCAGGAAAACCGCCCATGAAAGGAAATACTGTCCGATAGCAGTTGATCAAAGGTGCCTCCGATTCCGGTGGTTCCGAATTCAAGTCCTCTGGCTGTAGGTGATCCCTCTTTGGATGCATTCCAGAAATTCAACCATGGGTAGTCCTCCTTTGGCCATACATAGCCCAATAATACGCCAGTGGCTGGATCATATGCGGTCACCCATGCAAACTCATCTTCCATGTCAAAGATGTGTCTGGAAATGTAGTTTAACTCTAAGGATACGGACCTCAAATCAGTTGTCTCCTGTTTATTCGTGTCTATTAAGGCAATGGGAAACTCGTATTGGTACCAATGCGGATCCGGATACTCAAATTTGAAATAAAATCCGGACTTCGCATTGGTATTTGTGATGGTGCTTTCATTGAGAAACGGCGGGCCTATGGTTGCGTGCTGCAATACGTTCGTGGCTCTTCCATTGACTGAAATATTTTTAAATGATTCTATTACCAGAAATTGCGAAGAACTCTCATGGATCTTCATCATTCGCGATATTTCAATGCTATCGGTCGGCGAACTGCTCTCCATCCTGATGATCTGATCATCTTCTCTTTCGACAGACCAGTCCTTCCCGGTTTGTTCTCCCCGCATGACCACTCCCGCTTCAATTTCCTCTGTGGAGGGCTTACCGATATTCCCGATGCACAAAAAGTGCCCTTTGTAATGGGCATCTTCATGGGCATATCGCGGCATTCTATCCTTTTCCAGTTTCCATATCAACGGATTTACCGGATTGGATTTCAGGTGTAAATCAACGAACTGGGCTCCTTTCAGCTCAATTTCAAGATAGATTTCCGAATTCTCAAGAATGATTGAACTATCCATTTCCGCAGATTCCGGAGGCAATTGAGGAAAGGCTCCCCATGCGTCAGAACAAGAAAACAGGACCAGAATAATAATCAGCCGTTTTACAGATTCCATCGACGTAGCCGACACACTTAGTCTGGACAGGCAAAGGGGAGTGTTCATATAATTTTGCAATGTAATCTCCACACGTGAATAAATCATTAACAGGGGCTTAATTCGGGATTAAAGCACTCAGCGTTTTAACATAATAGTCCGGTTCTATCCCGTAAGATGAATAAATTATCTTCACCTTTGAAAGAAAGAGTAAAAAAACGGGCCTGGCTGGAATAAGGATAAAACCAGGGGAAAACCGGAAAAAACGAATTAACCGAATAAATATGTTTAAAATCAGCAAAATCATCCCACCATTCATCCTGTTTCTTTTTTACACAGTGAATTTTATCTCAGCGCAGGATAATCAGACTACGAATGTGGTTATCATTATTACCGACGATCAGGGTTACGGGGATTTGGGAATCTCCGGAAATCCGCATGTGAAAACCCCTGTATTGGACAATTTTGCCCGCGAAAGTATCCGGTTTAATCAGTTTTATGTATCGCCGGTTTGTGCTCCTACCCGTGCCAGTCTTATGACGGGCCGTTTTTCCCTTCGCACCGGAATTCGCGACACTTTTAAAGGAGGCGCCATCATGGCAACTGAGGAATTTACCATTGCTGAAATGCTCAAAGAGTCCGGTTACAAAACCGGCATATTCGGGAAATGGCATTTAGGCGATAGTTATCCCTTCCGACCCAAAGATCAGGGATTTGACGAGTCGCTTATTCACCTGGCAGGCGGAATGGGTCAGCCAGGTGATTTTACCACCTTTTTTAAACGTGACAGCAGCTATTTCGATCCGGTGCTTTGGTACAACGGAAAAACGAAGGCCTATACGGGCTATTGTTCCGATATTTTCGCACAGGCAGCCATCGGTTTCATTGAGCAGAACCATGATCAGCCATTTTTCTGCTTCCTTTCATTCAATGCTCCGCACACTCCGCTGCAGGTTCCGGAAAAGTATTACAACATGTATAGAGATATTGATCCTGCTTCCGGTTTTCCTGATGATGGCAGGCCTTTCCCTGAAATGAGCAAAAAAAACAAGGAGGACGCTCGGAAGGTATATGCGATGATCACGAACATTGACGACAATGTGGGCAAACTTCTGCAAAAACTGGAAGAACTGAAGATTGCAGACAACACGCTTGTTGTTTTTATGACCGATAACGGACCCCAGCAGCCCAGGTATGTGTCAGGAATGAGAGGCAGAAAAGGCAGTGTTTTCAGGGGTGGGATACGTGTGCCTTTCTATTTTAGGTTGCCTGAAAAGTTTCAAGGAAACCGCGACATTGATGCTCCGACGGCACACATCGATGTCCTCCCCACACTGGCTGATTTATGCAATGCCAATTTGCCGGATGGCCATAAAGTAGACGGAAAGAATTTGGTTTCTTTGCTGAATGAGGATGAAACTGAAATTTTTAACACCAGGCCGCTCTTTTTCTACTGGACTCGCCGTCATCCCGAACTGTACCACAACATTGCCCTGCAAAAAGGCTCTTACAAACTGGTTGGAAATACTAACTACCAAGCTGGTATTGAAGATTTTGAACTCTTCAATATCCAAAACGATGAGTTTGAACAGAAGAATATTTTGTCCGAAAACATGGTGCTGGCCTCGGAAATGAAAACTGAGCTCGACCAAATGATTCGTGAACTATCACATTCTACGCATCTTCAAAACCTTCAGCGGATTGTCATCGGAAATGAAAAGGAAAATCCGGTGTACCTGAACCGAAATGATGCCTGCGGACTGTCGTTGGGTCCAAGACAACAGGAGACCTATGGAAGCTGGAAGGTAAAAATACATGAAGGCACCTATAATTTACGTTTTAGATATATCGAGCCACTGGAGACCAGCGGGACAATGTACCTGGAAACAAATTCGCTCATCTACCGGCAAGAGAATAAAAAAATTCCAACGGATATCACCGAAATGAAAAATGTATACTTTTCGGATATGGAGTGCGACCTTGTTCCTTATTACATCGCCGGTGAAAAAAACATGTTCCCGTTATGGGTCGAGGTGGAAAGAATCCAATAGACATTTAAGTTGATTCGGGACATGAGTAAACAGTTGAATGCTCTGCACTACGGATGTTTCAGTATTACGGATGAATACTATTGCAATCATGCATGAAAACAAAAAGTAATAACATCATATTTATTGAAATTTTAATCGGAAGAATATACCATGAATTATCATTTAAGCAAATCCGTTATCTCAGGTTGTTTTATTGCATTGCTAACCTTTATTATCATTTTACCGGGCTGTGAATCCGGAAAAAAACCTGTTGACTATGTTAATCCTTTTATAGGAACACAGGCTTCAAGTGAAAGAGCCAGTACCGACGGCAGAACACATCCCGGTGCCTGCGTCCCTTTTGGAATGACCAAATGGACTCCGGTGAATGTCATCAGCCATAACGATCCCTACAAATATGTGGAAGACAGCGCGAGAATGCCTCTTTATGCGGATGTAATCAAGGAAGAAGTATTTGGTTTCAGGGGATCACATTTCCCCAATGGCTCACATAAGCCTGACTATGCCCACTATGATTTTATGCCTTTGACAGGCGATTTGAAATTTGATCCCAGGAAAAGGGCATCAAAAATCGATCATGAAAATGAACAGGCATCTCCCGGGTATTATTCTGTTTATCTGGAGGATTATAAAATAAACACTGAAATAACTGCCACTGAAAGGTGCGGTTATCTCCGTTTTGCATTTCCCGATACAAACAAGGCTCATATAATAATTGATACACGGATGAGTGATGGATTTCTGAGAATCCTTCCGGAAGAAAACCGGATCATCGGATACAATACGTATCAGCCACGTGGCAGGATAACCGGTTATTTTGTAGCTGAATTCAGCGAAAAATTTACTTCCTATGGCGTTTGGGATGATCAGGTTTCAAAGAACACGCAAGAGGTTTCCGGTGAGTATGTCAAGGCTTATCTGAGTTTTGACACGCAGGGGGGAGAAACCGTTGAAGTTAAAATAGGCACGTCTTTTATTGACTTTGAAACCGCCAGTGCGAACCTGGAAAATGAAATCGGGAAAAAGAAGTTTTCAACGGTCAGAAAAGAAGCCAGAAACAAATGGAACCAAAAGCTAAGCAGGATTGAGGTAGAAGGAGGAAGCGAAGAGGATAAAATAAAATTCTATACTTCTCTCTATTGGGTCCATTTTGAACCCAGGATTTCATCCAGTGGCGGCCGCTATTACAGTATTTTTGATGAAAAAATTCATAAAACAGGTCCGGGGGCTGAATTTTACAATGATTTCTCCCTGTGGGATACGTACCGGAATAAACATTCTCTTTTAACCATCCTGGAACCCAAAATTGAGGGGGATATGATCCAATCGCTTGTAAATATGTACAAACAGGGAGGATGGATTCCCAAATGGCCGAATCCGGGATATACCGCTACCATGGTCAGCGTGCCATCCACTCCGGTAATAACGGATGCCTATCTGAAGGGGATCAATAATTTTGAGGTTGAAAAAGCCTACGAAGGCATGCGGAAAAATCACATGGAAAAACCGGATCCGGATGAATTCAAGCATAACATGCAGTACGACGGCATGGAAGGAATTGAATACTATAAAGAACTGGGGTATGTACCCGCGGACATGGGTCGGCATTCTGCTTCCGAAACCGTCGAGCATGCCTTTAATGACTGGGCGTTATCTCAGATGGCCAAAGCATTGGGGAAGAAGGATGATCATTCGTACTTCTTCGAGCGGTCCATGAATTATAAAAACATCATTGATTCCACAGTCGGATATATCAGGGCACGATACTCGGATGGCAGCTGGATTGAGCCTTTTGATCCCGTATCGGAAGAGGATTATTTGACGCGGGGATCGGATTTCAGACCCAGACAAAATTATCCTTACATTACCGAAGGAACACCGATGCACTGGACATGGCATGTCATGCATGATCCGCAGGGATTGATCGAATTACTCGGGGGAGCTGAAGAATTTACTGCAAAACTGGAATATGGTTTAACAAGAGGGGAAGCCTATAATTTTGGTGATTGGAATCCCTGGTACAATCAGTCAAATCAACCAGTGATGCATGCCGTTTATTTATTTAACCATGCGGGTGTTCCATGGAAGACTCAAAAATGGATACGGTCCATCATGGAGAAATCATATGGAGCCGGACCAGACGGGATGGTTGGAAATGATGATGTAGGCACCATGTCGGCATGGTATGTCTTCAGTGCCATGGGATTTTATCCTGTAGCTCCCGGTGAATTGGTCTACTCGATAGGAAGCCCTGTTTTTGAAAAGGTGACAATCCACCTTCCTGACTATTTGTACGGGGGAAAAGTTTTTACCGTAATTGCTGAGAACAGTTCCCCGGATAATAAATACATTCAATCGGCCAGTCTGGACGGAGATCCGCTTGATATACCTTTCCTGAGACATTCAGCTATACAAAATGGCAGCACGCTTAAATTAGTTATGGGGGATACACCCAATGAAAAATGGGGCACCGGGTCCCAGCTTTGGAAATGAGATATGGAAGTCCTCGCAAACCCATCCGCTTTTCGGGATTTACAAATACCCGGGGATCGCCTCCACTCCATTGATAATGGGTGGCCGGGTCATTTTTCGGGAAATGAATTCACATGGCGGGAATGAAGGGCAGGCACGGAATCTGGTCTACCTGGATAAAGCAACCGGAAACACCCTGGCCCGCCGTTTCGCAGGACATGTAGATTACAGGACCCGTCTTGCTCCCGTTGCCGGTAACGGCGGGGTGGTGGTTTATCCCTATGGCAAACATGACATCTATGGTTCTCCTGCCGTCTGTCAGAACTTTAACAGGCTGATCTGGAAATATAAGGCAGATGACTGGATCCGCTCGAGGCCTTATGTGACCGGTCAACAACTCTGGTTCGCCACCATAAGCGGAAGGGTGTATTCGATCGATCATGAGGGCAGGATCATATCGGATATGAAAATCAGTGACCATGCGATCTATGCCGACCTGGCCGGCCGGAATGATACAGTATTGATCACGGACAGCAACCGATGGCAGCGTTGTTTTCGGCACTCCCTGTGGATTTCTATATTCAGTGAATGCTGAAACCGGAAAGGAAAACTGGAAGTTCGAAATGGGAGGGGCCATCTCCGTGGGAGCTGCACTGGCAAATGGAAAGGTGTATGCCGGACAGCAGGGAGGAGAACGTTCCTTTTACTGTCTGGATGCGCAAAGCGGTACATTGGTCTGGAAACAGACCATCCCCGGAGGATGGGTGTGGGGCTCGGCCGCCGTGGACGAGGGCCTGGTTTACGTTCCCACAGTGAACGGATACGCAGTTTGCCTGGATGGGGAGACAGGTCATATTATCTGGATGTACCCGACGGCCAAGTCGGTGCCGGCTGAACCAGCCATCGATGGCGATCTGGTTTACTTTGGCTCGTGGAGCAGGGCCTTATATGCATTTGACAAGAAAACGGGAGCGATCGTCTGGAAGGAAAATGGAATAGGGCTCGATTCGGGAACCTTGATTGCTGAGGATGGTAAAATATACCTGCCCCACCACTCCAACATCTTTATGTATTTCGATGCAGCAACCGGAGAACTATTGAGCAACGGAAACGACCGTGAAGATGAAAAAGGGGTCTATTCCAATTTCAATGCTAGTCCTGCCTTCGCAAAAGGGAGGGCCTTCTCCTCCGCAAGGGTGGGCATCGGTCTTCGGGGCGTTCCCCTGGCCAGCAAGGTCTACAGTATGGATCCGGGATCCTGAAAGATCCTCTGGACCTTCCCCGATGGAGGGGGATTGTCGGCACCTGCCCTGGCCAGCGGCCGCGTATTTATTGCTTCCGGCAATACCCCCTATCATCCATCAGAATGAAGACAATGTTGGACGGAGGTGATCCACCATATGTTCTTTGCACTCCGATGCCTGTCATGCGCCTTCTACCTCCCCGGCTGCAAATTCCGGCTGCGGTACCTGATGCTCAGATCCCACATGACCCGAGTGAAATTTCTCTGACGTCATCCTTTTCCATCTTCAGATCTATCAGTTCCTCCCCAACCATGAGCCGGCAGGGATTGCCGGCCAGCGATTTTATGGTGATGGTTTTTGGTTCACCTCCCTTCCATACAAGGCTGACCTCAAATCCTCCGCGTGCCCTTAATCCTTCGAAAGAACCGTTTTCCCATTCAGCAGGGAGTGCAGGAAGAAGGTGCAGGAGAAAAGTAAAATCTGAATAACTCAGGGGACCAGTTTCGCTGATGTCCTTCATGATATGGCTCTGCAGCAGCATCTCTGCAATACCCGCGCACGCCCCAAAATTCCCGTCGATCTGGAAGGGAGGATGGGCATCAAAAAGATTCGGATACAACCCGGCCTTCCCGGGCGGATCTCCGGGCTTCTCAGGATGGTCGGCCGCAGGCGTAATCAGATTGTTCAGGATCAACAACGCATGATTGCCATCCAGAAACCGTGCCCACAGGTTGATTTTCCACCCCATGGACCAGCCTGTCGCCTCATCCCCCCGGAAAATCAGTGACTGTCTGGCAGCATCAAACATTTCCTGCTCCTGCCAGGTAATATCACTGCCGGGATGAATACCCCAGAGGTGCGAGACATGCCGGTGATTATTCCCGGGATCGTCTTTGTCTTCGAGCCACTCCTGAAGTTGTCCGTGCTTTCCTTTCATATTGGGTGCGATCCGGTCGATCATGCCGGCTGCTTTCTGCGAAAGTTCACTGTCATCCCCCACCAGCCGGCTCGCCATTATAAAGGCCTTGAACAACGACCGGATAATCTGATGATCCATGGTCGGCCCCATGACCAGTCCGCCATTTTCAGGCGAGTTGGAGGGTCCACTGATCAAATAACCGGTAATCTCGTCTTCATAAAGGAATTCCGTGTAAAACTGAACGGCACCTTTCATCACCGGATAGTACCGCTTTAAGAAATCCGGATCACCGTTGAAAAGATAGTGTTCCCAGATGTGGTGGGCCATCCATCCGCTACCGGTTACCCAGATCCCATGGTTGGACCGGTTGACCGGGGCGGTAGCCCGCCAGAGGTCCCAGTTGTGGTGCAGGACCCAGCCATTTGCTCCGTAATGTTCCCTGGCCGTTACACTTCCGGCAACAGATAACTCTTCCAGGGTTTGAAAGAGCGGAAGGTTGCATTCAGGAAGCCCGGTCAGGTTCGCTGGCCAGTAGTTCATTTCAATATTGATGTTACAGGTATATTTACTGCCCCATGGAGGGTCCGTTTTATCATTCCAGATCCCCTGAAGATTTAGGGGTTGCCCCCCTTCCCGGCTTCCTGAGATAGCCAGGTATCTGCCGTACTGAAAGAGGAGAGTGACCAGGCTGGGATCCTTAGATTGTCTGAAATCCTTTATACGTTCGTCAGTAGGCACCGCAGCGTATAAGGGCTGTGCGGATTCCAGCGTCAGTGAAGCTCTGTTGAATAATGACTGGTAATCTTTTAGATGAGCCTGAAGCAATTGCTCATACGTTTTTCCGGATGCCAGACTGATCATCTCGTGACACTTTACAGCAGGATCCTGATCCACGGTTTTATAGGTGTTAAAGTTGGAGGCTGCTGAGATTTTTATCGTAGCAGCGTCCGCCCCTGTTACTGCGAGGCCCTGTTGAGATGCAATTATTTCTCCTCCGTCAATTTCCACCTCTACATGTACCTCGAACCGGATCGCTCCGTCTTCGACCTGCCCCTGAAGTACCATCCCATCGCTGGAGACCGATTTTATCCCGGAGTTTTTATGAGGACTTGTCAAAGAAAGCCGGAATGAGACCTGCTCCATCCTTTCGGCTGAAATTCTGGTAATGATACTCTTATCGGGAAAGGAGGCAAAGCTCTCCCTGGTAAAGCGGTTGCCCCGGTGAACATAACTGACCGTAGAGAGGCCGGTAGTGAGATCAAGCTCGCGTCTGTAGTCATCTACATGTTCATGGGTGGGAAAATCGAGGTACAGATCAGCCATCGGCTGGTATTTTGTCAATCTCAGGGGGATGCTCATAAACTCATTTTGAGCTAGTTCCTCCGCCTGTTCCTGAAGTTCCCCGGCCTTTTTCCACTCACCCGCTCTTTCGAGCACTCTCATCTCCTGAAGCAGCTCCCTGATGACCGGAAGATGCTTTACTGCACCCGGATGGGCATATTCCCGCGGGTGGCCCGTCCAGACAGTGGACTCATTGAGCTGCCATCGGTCCCTGGAAACTCCCCCGAATACCATCGCACCCATCGTGCCGTTACCGAGTGGAAGCGCCTGGTTCCAGACTTGAGCAGGTTCATCATACCAGAGCTCCAATTGATGCGGTTCATTTTCCAGATAACTTGGATCCTGACCCGAAGAATTCCAAAACGTCCAAGTGATCAGAATACCGAATAACAGAAATCGGACCGTCCAATATTTCATAGGTGTCAGAAAGGAATGTCAGTGATTAATTCTTTATCAGCTTATAGGATCCGGTACCCATGTTGGTGGTGATCTCGATGATGTATTCACCAGAAGGGAGGTTACCCATGTAAATCGCCGTTTCCTGATCCGACATAGTTGCCGATTTCAATAATTGTCCTGATAAATCATAAATACGGGCGTACACCCCCTTCTCCACCCTTAGGTGAAGCATTTCATGAACAGGATTCGGATAGATCGTTGCACCGATATCATTTAAAGGGGCCACGGAAGTGGCACTGGTGGGTGTCACCGTAACGATATCGCTGAATTCACCTTCATTTCCGGCACTGTCCTGAGCGGTCACCTTGTAGTAATAGAGGGTCCCGTTGGAAACGTCATTATCTGTATATTCGGAGGAAGGGAGCGGCGCCTCGTTCAGTTGATCATAATTCAAACCGGTGAGGAAGCTCCGGTAGAGGTTGTACCCCACCACACTTGCTTCCGTGTTATCATCCCAGTCGAGACTTATGGAAGCATCGCCGGGTATGGCGGTCAAATTTGCCGGGGCAGCCAATTCTTCGTACACAAGCCCTGAAAATCGGATGAAATCAATGCGCGAAACGACCGGCCCGCTTACAAACTGGTAAAATCGAAAAAAGTTGATGGCACTGAGATCGGGATTTCCGGATTTACTGGCACTACCAATTTTCAGGTGCAGTTCGTTCCAACCGTCGGAAAGGTTCAGACTGTTCACTGCCCAGCTATATTCATCGGTATCGGGATTGCCCGAACTGGTAATCTCAAGCTGACCCCCGCCATCAAATTTGCTGACGTCCGACACATAAAGCCATAGGTCCAGGTAAGAGCTTGTATCGCAAAGGGTATTGATCGGTGTGTCAAATTGCTTTTTAAACCAATCGGTCCCGGAACCCTCCCCTTTCAGACTGGCGTACCCTTCCTTCTTATCATCCGTATCGATGGTCGCCCCGTTATGGGAATTCCAGCCGGCCGTGGCATCGCAATAATCCAGTACCACGTAATCAGAGGAACCGGCAGAATCACCGGTGGTAAAGCTCCATAGCGGTCCTTCCGCTATCCCAAAGGCATTGACTCCATCCACCCTCCAGAAATAGGATGTATTGGATTCCAGCTCTCCCGGGTTATAGGTGGCTGCAGCCTGACTGGCCACCGAATCGGGCAGACTGGTTTTGCCAAAATAGAGGGTGTGGGAATGAACATACTCCCCTTTATCCCATCCAAGGGTCAGCTCCGTACGGACGCCTGTTTCATTATCGGCCGGATAGGGTTCACTGGCCGCGGTGGGCGCAACTTCGATGGAATTACCAATATACACCTCCCCCATGTATACTTCCGGGGAGCCTTCATCATGCCTGACAAAAACAGGATAGTTGCCCTCTGTGAGCGGGGTAATGGTATGCGTCCCCACATTGTCAGGGGTGGAATAGGCATAGCTGGCCCCGCTGTCGATACTGATCTCGATGGTTGTTTCATCCGGAAAATCAGGGAAAATAAATTCCATTCCTCCCTGGTCATTGTCATTCACTTCATTGATAATGCGTATGGTCATAATGCCTTCCGGGGGAGTAATCAGATTCGCGTGATTATCCTCATAGCCCCGGACCACCTGGGTGGCCAGACCGGCAGCCCTCAGGTACCAGTCGCTCGGCAGGTTATAGCCATCCTCATCCAGGGGCAGCCAGTAGCCCTCCCGCGGGATCATCTGATCATTTTCCGCCAGTTTAAACATGGCCGTTCCCTCATCCACCTCATCGAACATGGCGATATACACGCTTTTTGCATTTTTGGAAACCACCTCATTCACCTCGTCCCAGAAAAAGTTACCGCCATCCCTTGGTGTGGCATTCTTTTCAGCGCCTTTTAAATTGTGCCACGAAAAACCGGGATGGACCACCGGCAGGAAATCCACGTTATTCTCATCGCACCACGCCTGACCCCGGTCATAGTCCGTATTGCCGGAGAACCAGGGGCTGATTACCTCCACATTCCTGAAGGCATTCATCCAGGCAGGACTCTGATCATACCAGTTCCAGGCCACCCCCAGAAGGAGTGAAGCACGGTATTTAGTTTCAGGGTTGTTCGTAAACCAATCGATCAGTTCTACCAGCTGATCTACGGTAGCTTCTTCCCTCACCGTATACCCCCATAGGGCCACCAAAGGAAGTCCGCGATGGTTCAGGTAGCGGCCGGAACCGGTGACCTCCATGTCATCCACCAGGTGCATCCAGTCGGCCTTGATCTCCTCCACCCGGTTCCCGATCCCGTCATACATAATGGCAAATACCCGCCCGAAGGTTTCGCAACCTTCCATGACATGACGGGTGACGGTATCCTTGTGGTTCATTTTTGGCAGCTGGTTGGCTGCAGAGATGAATCGCTGAAGGAATACACCGTCGAGGTTATAGTCCCGTATCCATTTCATGTGGCGCACCACGGTATTTCTGTTATGGGAGGAAAACACAGGTGCCATTCGACCATCGGGGAAGGTCAGGTCGGTATCGTATTTCTCATTCATCCCGTATTCCCGCATATCGGGATACATATCCACCGTTGAATTGATGGGTTCGTAAAAATTACCCCAGTGGATCCAACCCAGTCCGGCCTTATCATCAGGGTGATTGAACCAGCCCTGATACCCGAACATCACCTTGCCGTCCAGTGTGGAATTCTCCACCTGTGACACACTCAGGCCGGGCCAGGAAGGTTCACTCAGCGAAGGAGAAAATCTGATAAAATCGATTTTAACTGTTACAGGCGCTGATATATCCTGGGTTATGTGGAAAAAGTTGATACTGTCCAGTTTTGCACCGCCATCCAACTGATCGGCCAGACTGATCTGTAACTGCATATGATTCCAGCCGTTGGTCACCAGGCTTTTATCCAAAGGCCAGTAAGACTCTTCCAAATCCGGACCGCCGGAGCTTGAAATTCCTATCCTTCCACCCTCCAGCCTGGAAGCATCCGCTACATACAGCCAGAATGAAAGGTACCCCGAGCTGTCGATGCCGGTATGGGTCTGGGAAAAAGACTTGGAGAACCAGGTAGAACTGCCGGCCTGTGCTTCGGTCATCAATGAGCCATGACCCTCTTTTTTCTCGGAGATATCAATGCTCAACGCTCCACTTCCCAGCCACCCGGTGGTCACATCACATCGTTGAATAACCACCTGGGCAAAAATTGTCCAAGCGGGGATCATGGTCAGCATGATGGTGAATATCCACCGGAGCAGTTTTGCTCTATTACATTCCGGTTTTGGCAGTTGTTTCATAGTAGCAATCATGTCAGTTGAATAGGTTTATTTTGGATGAACTGGTCACCAGGATACCCTGAGGAATTCTTCAATATAATCTCACCGGCTTAAAATTCCCTTAACTAATAATTAACCCGGAGATCCGCTCCGAGAAATCAATTATTGAAGTGCATTGAGTAAGGTTTCTAATCTGGGGATTTGGCTGTTGGCGGGATCGATGCGCTTCAGGCGATTCAGTGTCTCTCCCGCTTTCGTACTGTTCACATTGACAAAGTAGGCATAAAACAATCTGGTTAAAAAATCGGGGGCTTGCGCATAAGCGTCGTATGCCTTCAGGTAGTAATGCAGCGCATCCAGATCCTGCATCTGATATAGAATATCGCCGATATAGAGGTTGACCACCGGACAATCATTGACCATCAGGCAGCGGTCCAGATAGTATTTGGCAGAGTCTATATCAGATCCGGAGCATTCGACGGCCTTGTTAAACTCGGCTTGAATGTTGTAGGGAATATAACTGGAGTATTCAAACGGATGGTCCTGTACAGGAACCTGCGGTGTTTGTCCGAGAGCCTGAAGTTCTTCGCTTATCTTTTGTACATTCTCCGGATCGTTAAATATGCGGTATATATAGAAAAGTCTGGATAGCAGGAATACGCTGCTCTCCATGCTTAAATCCTCCTGATCCAATAAGGCGTAGGCCTTTTCAAATAAGGTGCGTGCAGAAGAATAATCATTCTTGATAAATTCGATCTCTCCAAGCATCGAGAAGGCCGTATACGTCGGGGTGTATTTCAATGATTCACGGAGATACTTTTCTGCCCGGTAAAGATCGTTCAGATGGAATAATGAGTAGGCGGCCGTGTTCAGGTATTCGGACCAGTATGGATTGATGTGAGCAAGGGCCATATACTCCTCCAGGGCCCTTATAAAAGCAGAATTATTTTCGAAATACTGTCCCAGCTCATAATGGATCGATTCCACGCTGGCATCCGGATCGGTGATCACCTGAAAAGCGTAATTCTCCACCATTCCTTCCGGCTGATAAGTATCCCGGAACCGCACCTCACGATCCAGTGGTTGATAGGGCCAATAGGATTTCAACTGCCTGACCTTGAACTCTCCAATCATACTATCCAGATCAGTGTATCCCCAATTTCGCCTGTAATACTCAGGGGATTTCCAGGTGAGCGGGTCCTCTTCCTCCTTGATCACGCCGGATTGAATGATGCCCTGGTAGAAGGCATCTGCCAGCAGAAACTGTCCTTCGATGTTGGGATGGACATGTTCAGTAAGTAGATTATCTCCTATTATTCCACCTGGCGATGCTTCAGAGAATCTCTCCATGGCCCTTATCAGCAGGGCTCCCTTTTCTTCTGCCAGTGCATAGATGACCTGGTTGACCTCTTCGGAGGCCCTGAACCGGACAGGGTCCAGATCTTTCGCCGCGTAAAAAAGTTTTCTGGCCAATATGGTATCTCCTTCGGCAAGTGCGCTCTGTGCGGCCTGGTAATTATAGGAAGCACTTTGTGACCCGGTTCCCGTATCCCCGAACGGTGGAATATCCTTTACATTGCTCACCAGATCACTCAGAAATACCGGAATTCCATCTTTATTTGCCCCATCCAGAATGTCCGATAGATGGTCCCGGAACTGATTGATTCCATAGGCGTAGTTCTCACTATCTGATATAATCTCCTGATCCTTGACGATGCGCTTCATCAACGTCCCTTTCTGATCAGACTCTCCGGCATCACCCGCAATTCTCTCCCCCATACCCTGAATGGTTGACTGAAGCAGCTGATAAAGGCGCAGATTCAGGAGTCTGAAATGAAGGGCCCTGAGGAGCGGACTTTTAGTTATCGATTCATTGGAACCGATACCGTATGCCCCGTAGAATTCATTATGACCGGCGTAGATCAGAAGGGCATTCGGTTCATATTTTCTGATTTGCCTGGCAAAGTCTTTTAAGGTCACCGAATTGATGGCCGTAATGGAGGTGTTCACCACCTCTACCGTCCGGTCGGGGAAGGCATCCTGAAGCCGTTTGTGAAGGATCCTGGATGCCATCAGGTTCGGTTCATAGGGAAACCCAAAGGTGGTGGAGCTTCCCAGCACAAAAATCCGGAATCCATTATCGGGCTTATGCTTCAGGAAAATATCATTAATGGCTTCTGTGGCCTGGAACTGTTGGAAATATTTTAGTCCCACAAAAGGATTGATGATGTAATAGTCCTCATAATGCTCCAAGTTGTGATCTACAAAAAGCCGCATGGAACCACCGTAGTTGAAGAGACGCAATCCCAACTCAATCAATAAGAGAACCGATATGGAAAGAACAATGGCGGTTGCCCTGAATAATATCTTCCTCATGCGAAAATGATTTCCTCCAATTTACTTCAAAAAAAAGAGAGTACCCGGTTCACAGGCACTCTCTTGTAGAAAATCTAAAGATCGCTTACTTCTTCATAAACTTCAGGGAATGCTCGCTGCCCGATACCTCCTTTACCTGTATGAGGTAAAGTCCGGCTTTTAGATCAGCTATATCCATGCTGTTGGATACTACTCCATTCAGGGCAACTTCCATCACAAGCTGACCGGTAACGCTGAATATCCTGGCAATGGCCAGTTCATTCTTACCTTGAATAGTCAACAGGTTCTGTACAGGATTCGGATAGATGCTAATGGCATTGTCTAAGGAGGTCCGGACCTCTTCAACACCCACACCAATGCCGGTATCGTAGTACTCAAGTACCCGCGCAAATTGTGCTTCGGTGTCCCAGGTGGCGATATGCTCCGGCCACCATGAAAGGTCTCCCAGCGGCAGTCCATCAATGGTGGAGGTAATGTCGGCGGTATATGAGAAGTCTTCGGGAAGACCGGTTACATCTAAGAATCCACCCCCATCTTCTGTACCACCTCCGGGGATGGTACTGGCCAGACCGTCACCGAACCAGATTACGGTCCGGTCCCAGGGCTCTTCCGTACCTTCAGGCACGGCCTGGTAGTTGTTACGGGCAAAATATACGAACTCCTCGGCAGCGGCCGCATCAGCGGGCGACTGGGTAACCACCATGGGATCTTCAGTCAAGTCATGGTTGTTATCCGCCTTGATTCCCTCCCAATCTGCGATGAGCTGCAATTCTCTTTCTGCCAACAGAGGTACCGGAGTGTTGCTTACCGGAATAGGAATGCCTTCATCCCCAACGGATGGCCCCCACGGACGGTTGGAAAGCGGTTTGTCAAAAACATCGTTGTATGCCCCGCTATAGTAATCATCGAACAACGGGCTGAACCAGTTCAGGTTATTGGAAGCCAGAATTTTCACATCTTCCTGTGCCGGTGCGGATGCTGCTCCGCCCGGAGTACCTGCCCAGAAATCTGCCTCGACGGTATCGAAACGGATCTGTCCCGTCGGATCGAAGTCTTCACCAATCTGGGTTTCCCAGGTGGACTGGCACTCGCCTTCCCAGTTGGCATTCAGGAAGAGATTGTTAGCAAAATAGGCCTCCCTGTAACGCTCCATCCAGATGGGATACTTGGTGGAATTGTAAAAGGTAACATGGTTCAGGTACATGAATTCCACCGTATTGTCTTTACCGAAGAGTGGCATACCCCCGTTACTGATGGAAGTATTCTCAATCCAAAGCGTGTCAAAAGGCTCGCCGTTATCACCCCGGGCAAACACCACGAAGTTCCAGGAATTGGACAGCTGGGACAGGTCGCGGAAATAGGAATTCTTGATGTAGAGGCTGGCATTTCCGCTCACGCCACGGAGGCCGAAAACGTCAGCTCTCGCATTTTCCGTCACAAACTTTTCCAAATCAAGCCGGGCGGTATTACCAACGAAGTTGAAGAGGGTCGTCCCCTGCTCGTTCAGGTTCATGGCGGGCCAGTACACGTTGGAGAGGCTCAGGTTACCGGCCACACTATTGGCGAATTGGTCCGTGCCTTCCAGCGGCTGCATCAATACAATGGGCATATTGCCCTCTCCTGCACCTTCGATCCGAAGGGTAGCCAGGGAGTCTTGGAAGTTAATGGCAGCCTGCTGAATGTATACCTGCCCGGCTGCCAGCCGGTAGATCCGATTCGGATTCAGACGGGTAATGCCATCTTCCTGCACATCATTGTTGATGATGTTTTCCAGCTCACCTATGTTCTCGGCTCCACCCGGAATATCGATGAACGGTTCTGAGGGATCCACCTGTGCCAGCAAGGACACCGATGAGAACATCAAAGCAGCGAAAGCAATCATCAAATAGGAAATCTTTCTCATAATGTTTGATTTTAGTTAATAATTGATTTTAACAGGTTACTTATCTTTTATTGATTGATTGTTAAAACACATAACGAAGACTCAGGCGGCTGGTGAGGCCGTAATACTCAATCTGGTTTGGCAGGTTATAGCCGCTGGCCGACATATAGTATTCGTCCAGGGCATTGGTCAGGTTCTGTATATCGAGCTGCACCGAGATTCGCTTGGTAATACTCTGCTTGGCCATGAAATCCATGCGAAAATGGGCTTTTTTAAACCTGTCCTGATTGGTGCTCACCGGATTGAGCCCTTGCAGCGACTCCCCCTGGTAGCGCAAAGACAGCCTGGTGGAGAAACCTTTATAATCCCATCCGATAAGTGCATTGTAGATGGAGTTGGGTTGATCCAGCATCACCCCTTTCCTGGTGGCATAGTCCACATTGGTAATTTTCTTTGGAACAGGGAAATCATCGGTAAAGGTCGTGTAAATATCCAGGTAGGGATAGGTGGTTTCCGAACGAATGAACGTATAATTCAGGTCCAGGACCAATCCACTCAGCAGACCGGGAAGGTACCAGAAATTGGTCTGCCAGCTGACCTCGAAACCTACGAAGGTGGCGTCGTTGGGGTTATTGACCGGGAAGTTATTCATTCGGGCAAGTCCGTTGACATCATTAAATAAATCCTCCCTGTACAGATGCCTGGGGGCCTCAAAGGACTCCATCAAAGATTCCGGCACCCCGTTGGCAAGATCGAAATAGTTGTTCTGGTACTCCGGTATCCGGTACAGAAGGTCACTCAACTGCTTGTAAAAGAAATTCAGGGTCAAAAGACCCAGCTTGTTGGAGAAGAACGATACACCCAGGTCGTAGTTGTGGGCCAGAGCTGGTCTCAGGTAGGGATTGTAGGCGGTGATGTTATCCTTGTCGAAATTGGAGACCATCCCGGGCGACAGCAGGTTGTAGTTGGGCCGCGAAGTACTTTTATAATAGGCTCCGCGTATATCCATCCAGTCGGTGATATCCACTTTCACATTCAAACTGGGGAAGAAATACTGGTTTACCCGGTCACCCACAGTGATGGTATCCGGATAGCCGGGTTGAATTCCGGATGGGTCAAATGCATTCTCCACCAAATAATTGGCCGTGTACTCCGTCTTTAATTGCTCAAAACGGACACCCGGAAGGACCATGATCCGTCTTCCGATCATGAGCTCCATCATGGCATACCCGGCCAGGTATTCTTCCCGGTTGGTATAGTCATTTTGACTGGATTGAACACCGCGTCCGTAGGTCTGGTCAGCTGGAAATTTGGGATTTCCCTCCTCATCCACCCCGAAGTAATCGTGCACCTCCTTCAAAAAATCCAGGTCTGCGGTCCATCCCAGATCTTTTCCAACGATTCCTTTGAGCACATCCCCAAACTCGTAATCGGGATCAATGAAATTTATACCAGGCATGGTTTTCCCGGGTTTATACTCAGGTTCGGTATAGTGATAAAAATCCGGATAGAGCCCAAAAACCACATCCGCCCGGCCGCCTCCGATGCCCCCATGGTAGTAGCTCCAGTACTCTTCCACGTCGCTGCTACGCTCTTTCACACCATAGGAGCCTCCTACTTGGACATGACCTGAGAATCCCTGGGAGATGGCAAAGGGAATCTTCCAGTCCAGGTTCACCCGCTGGGTGATATCTTCCCGCATGGTATGGGTCCTGATGTTGTCCTCCAGATAGGCCTGATCTGCGGAAGTGATGTCATAACGCTGCAAGAGTTGATACGGCTCGGCAAACAGCAACTCATTCTTGACAAGGAGTTGCTCCACCGAATATAAATCATCGAAACGGTATGAATCGTTGCGGCTGTCCAGGGTGGTCTTGCTGTACTGGGCATCAATGTTGAGTTCCGTATTCAGAAAACGGAACAGACCGGAAAATGAGTGGGCCTGAATGCGTTCATCTGGTTCGGAGTCATTGATGATGTGCCGGTAGTCATTGGCACCGTGTAAGAATTGGCTCTGCCGTTGCTCATTCTGGTCGACCATCTGACTGTAGGTGTTGTTGAACCTCAAATCCATAAAATCATTCCTGAAATCCAATACCAGTCCACCATGATGGCGGTGCCTCAATTTCCTGAATTCCCTGACATTTTCATTTTGCGTGTAATAGTTACGGTCGTAAATAAGCTCCCCCTGTTCGGTAGTATCACCCGAGGGCTGGAACTCTTCCGAGTACCCGGCCGTGTAACGGTCGGAAGACCTCCAAACCTGTTCTGTTGTGGCGGAGGCAAGCACTCCGAAGCGGTCATTAAAGAAACGCCCCCCCAGGTTGGCACCGAACTTGTAATTGGCAAAACTATTTTCTAACCCATTATAGCCGCCCTGGGCCAATAGGTCGAAATCAAGATCACTTTCGGCCGTCCGGGTTCGCAGGTTGACCACCCCCCCGATGGCATCTGCATCCTTGTCCGGAGTGAGGGTTTTTGACAGTTCAATCCCGTCGAGCATCTCCGATGAGATGGTGCTGAGTCCCACATCGCGACCCAGGCCCACACCCTGAAGGCGAACACCGTCCACTTCTACAATGGTGTACTGCGGCGAAAGGCCCCTTACCACAATCTGGTTTCCTTCTCCCCCGGAACGCCTCAGGGAGACTCCGGGAAGACGTCCGATGGACTCTGCTGCATTTACATCCGGAACCTCCCGTATCTTGGCAGAGGAAACGATATTGGAAATATTGTTGGCGGCCAGCTGCTGGTTGATTGCAGCGCGCTGTCCACGGGCCTGAATGGTGACAACGACTTCTTCTCCCATGATGGCTTCAGGGCTGAGTTGCACATTCAACTCACGGGTTTCACCATCATTCAATTGCAGAGTTTCATTCACCGTACCGTAGCCAATGTATCTGAAGGCTACGGTTTGGCTCCCAACAGGAATATTGGGTATAAAAAAGGCTCCGTTTAAATCTGAAATGGTACCAAGGCTGGTGCCCATAATGGCAATATTGGTGCCAATGAGTGGTTCCCCTGTAGTAGCGTCCGTAACGAATCCTGAGATCACTGCATTTCCAGATCTTTGTCCTGTCAGATTCAGTCCCAATACTAAGCTCAGAAGCGCCGGAAGTAGAAACCGTATAAATCCTTTCATTAAGTTTTGTCTTATACTTAACTGTTTTTCTTTACGATGTAGCAATCCAAATAAATTACTCGGGAATTTACAAGTGATGCATTAATAAAGAATTAACAACCCATTAACCACTAATTAAAATACAACCGTTGATCGTTCCCTCTAGAGAAAATTTCCAGTCCTACCCAATACAACTCCTTTAATTTCAAAGGCTTGATGAGTTCCATTCGGGACCGGGTGTAAGAAAGAATTTTTCCTGAGGAGCTTTGCCATTTTAAAGCCCTCCCAGGAATTAGAAGAGGGTATAGATGAAGGGCGCCAGGGCACTCCCGCTGGATAGAACGATAATCACTCCAAAAAGAAGTATCACAATCACCACCGGTATCAACCACCACTTCTTTCTCTCCCTTAAAAATCTCCAAAAGTCCTTTAGAAACTCAACCATCCGATCATCATTTTAGCTGGAAAAGCTTCTGCCCAGGCACGCAATTTACAAACATTTGACGAATTCCTCACCACATAGGTGTCAGGGGATGATCATCCCCTGGCTGTGAGCCAGCGATCCTGCCCTGGCATGGACAACGTAGTACCCGGGAAGCGGGTTGTTCAGTGCCACCTGCACTTTTGATCCCGGACCGGATAGCTCACACCACTCCTCCTTTAGAAGCTGTCCGGAACTGGCATAGATCTGTATCACTGCTTTTCCCTGAAAAGAACCCGGAAAATGCACGTTCAGCCGGGATCGCCCGTCGATGAGGCTTGCCCGGAAAAGCGGATCATTGGAATCAACTGCTGCCGATCCGGTCACATCCTTCATGGTGTTCCGGTAGATCAGCTCAATTCCTTCTCCCATGCCCAGATTCCCGGAATACTGCCTGTCCTCCGGATTGTTCCAGTGCTCATGGACACCCAGGCTCCCGGTTGGAATTCCGTCATCTTCAGGATCATAAATGATCCCTTCCGGCCACCATTCGCTGGATGCGGCCTGGTGGAGATAATCGTCCACCGCGCTAAACCTGACATAGGTATAGCGCGGAGGGTAGACCGTTTCGTCCAGCACCTGGAACTCTTCCTGGAATATATCCAGTGCTACCGAAGAGATGGCAACGGGATCCAGCGATACCATGATCGAGGAGGTGTAGTCGCCGTTGAACGGGGCAGAACGGAATTTAACCGGCGGATCGTGCTCCATGGAGGTGCCCCAGAGGAAATCACCAATATAGATGAGGGTTTTTCCCCCCAGGTGCTCATAGGACATCAGGTCAACAAACACCCGGTAGGACCGGTATTCGCCACGGAGGGGATCACTGGTTCCCTTGTGGAGGCCTTTATGCATATGGCTTGCGGAACTCTTCGTATTGGTCCCGAAATGGTTTTTGGCAAAGAAGGTCACTCCCCCTCCCCGGTGTCCTTTCATGGCGGGAAGACTGAGAACATAATCGGCTTCGATGGTGCAGTCATAAAACTGATCGCTTTCCACATCCAGGACCGATCCCCGGTCCGAAAACCTGATCTCCTCCGTGTTGGTGAACATCAATTGTTCCCTGTTCTCATAATCCCCGCGCGACATGTAGTGAACATCCGGGAATTCGGCACTTAGTTTATCATAAAGATGCTTGAAAATGTTAGTATAGGGATCCCCTATGTAGATGGCCTCTTCAGGCACGCCGGCTCTGTTGATCAACTGCCTCAGAACCGCCAGGATCACCTGCGGTGAAGTATCCACATTCCCGTAGGCTTTGTCGTCCTTGATGGAAAGATCCGAATGGGTATTCCATGCATGGACGGCATTGATCTTAATAAAAATCTTCTCCCCCTCCCTGTATCCCGCATCGCCTTTTCCGCGGGTGGAGTTGAAATAGGAAAAGACGGCCGACCAGGCGTTCTCCTCGCTGGTCTCGCCGGTCACTTCCAGAAGAGCCAGGGATACCATCTCATCCACCAGCTCCTGGTCACAGTTCTTATCCAGGAAATATCCATCTTCATACTCCCATGGAATGCAGTGCTCGTTGGTGGCATCCGGATTATGTACCCAGACGACCCGGCCCGGCCATATGCCTTTGGCCTCCCCTATGGGCATGTTGGGCCCCAGGGGATCCGGGAAATCTGCCTGAATGATCTCCGCACCATACGAACGCTTCCCGTTCAAATTGGAAGTGATCAGGGTGAATGCTATTCCAAATACCACCAGGATCGCGGCCGCTGTATACCGGGAGGCTGCTGTATTTTTCACTGCTTTTTTGAAGAGTACAGCGGTGGCCAGCACCCCCGAAAGGTAGATGATCAGGGTGGATGCGAAAGGTATGGCCACCTTCATGCACGGGTAGGCAGCCCTTTGCGGCTTGGGGATGACGCGGATGAGTATCCAGACCAGTGAGAGCACGCTGAAGACAGGAACGATCCATCGGTTCAGCGCTTTTACCGGCCGGCCGGTTTTCGGGCAAAATTTGATAAAACGTGTAAATACCTTCATTTTTTCTATTGGTTAAGCGGTTGGCAGTATCAGTAAGTTTCTGTCACGATCTTCTCAAGTTCACGGGTCAGCCGTTCAACCACATCGGGATGTTCGGAATAGAGATTCGTGGTTTCACCCGGATCCTCCGAAAGGTTATACAACTGTCCCGCCGGATCGCCCGGTCCGGGTTCCACAAAACCTGGTTTGGAAAACCCTCCGGATCCCAGCCGGTCGATCAACTTCCAGTTGCCCATCCGGATGGCCATAGCGCCGCCTGCAGATTCCATCACCAAAGACGGGCGTATGGGTTGATCCTCTGATTCTCCCGTCAATGCGTGTAAGAAACTGTAGCTGTCCAGTCCCCCCTCCTCTGAAACCGGAATCCCTGTGACCTCCGCAATGGTTGCCAGGATATCCATGAAGGCAATGGTCTGATCCGATACCGAACCCATTTCAACCACACCGGGCCATCGCACAATAAATGGCATCCGGTGCCCGCCTTCCCAGGCATCTCCCTTGATCCCTCTGAACCCGCCACTTGCATCGTGTCCGAATCGTTCCACATCGGCATCGTACCACACCGGCCCATTATCGGAGGCAAAGATCAGAAGGGTATTCCCGGTCATTCCTGCTTCCTCCAGTGTCGAAAGCACACGACCGACCTGCGCATCCACCATCATCATAAAATCACCGTACATTCCTGCCCCGCTTTTCCCCTGATATTCGGTTGAGGGCAACCAGGGTGTGTGCGGAGCCGGATAGGCCAGGTAGAGAAAGAGAGGCTGCTCTGCCGTGGATGGATCCGTACCGTGTTTTTTAATAACCGCGACGGCTTCTTCTGTAAACCGGGGCAGAACATCTTTCAGTTCCAGGTCAGGAGCGATACCACCCGACCGCCAGAACGCTCCCTGGATGGGAGACCATCCTTCGGAAGAGGAGGCGGGGATGGAATCGGTGGGAGGATTCACGGCCCGGTTACCCCGAATTTAGAAATAGGGAGGGATATCGGTGGAGGCACGGATCCCAAAATAGCTTTCAAACCCCCGGTCCACAGGCCCGCCATAGAGGGGATTTTCATACCCCTTTTCCAGGAACCCCAGATGCCACTTGCCTACCATCACCGTCCGGTACCCCCCGGACCGGAGCATGGAGGGGAGCGTTATCTGATTCTCCCTAATGGTCGGCTGCTTACGCCAGACGGAGAGGTCGGTCCGGAACGGATATCTTCCCGTTATCAGTCCATACCGGGAGGGATGACAGAGCGCTCCCGAAGCGTGCGCGTCGGTAAAGCGCATTCCGTCACGGGCAATTCCATCAATGGCGGGTGTGGGGATTTTCGAGTCCGGATTATAGCAACCGGGATCCCCGTACCCCATATCATCTACCAGAATGATCACCAAATGGGGATGGGCAGGAACTTCTTTGTTAAATTCTTCGCTGACTTCTTTGTTGAATTCTTCGCTGACTGCCTCCTCCAGCATCTCAATGGCCTTGTACAATACACCGGCCGATCCGCGGAAGGTCCCCGATCCCCTGGGCTGGTTATCCGGGGTGTACCATTCATAGAATCCATCGTTGTCGACCACCCGCTGTGTCATGGGCTTCAATTCTTCGTAGGCCTCCCCGATGAATCCGTACCGGATCAATTGCTGGATCATCCGTCCGCCAAACCAGGTCCAGTCCCCGCCGTTCTGATACCCGTAGGCATGCATGCTTTTGTTTTTGAAAAACCCATCCGGATAGGCCGGGTAGAGGGTCAGACCGATGCTCGAAGCCCCGGACTGCTCTACATTCTCGATCATTTGAGCCAGGGAAGCCCTGATCTCCTCACGGGTGAGCAAGCCTGCTTCAATGGCCACTGCCGTGCCTCCGTGGTAATAGATCTCCTGTTCGTTAAAATCATCCGGAAAAGGCGAGCCGTTCAGGTAAAGATGCGGGATAAACTTGTTTGCTTCAGGATCCCACAGGTGTTTACGGGTATTCTCTGCGATCCTCTCCCTGACGTCTGACCACCGTACCCTTGTTTCCGGTATCATTTCCATAAGATTGTCCAGAGCAATGAGGAACATGGCATTGTCATAAATATCGATGGCCAGGTGACTGTCTTCGTTTATGAACACTCCCCAGTCATGCTCGGGCTGCACGTCTCCCCAGTCGGCCGTGGTCGCCCCCCATATAAGCCCGTACTCCCCATCGAAACGGTTCTCCATGAGAAAATTCATAGCCATTTCCAGCCTTTCGGCTACGCTGATCCCCGCTACCACCTCCTCCAGGATTAAACGGTCTCCGGTCGATCGCACATACTTGGATACGGCCTGTACCAGCGAGGTCTCCTGGTCCGTTTCCACCGTATTTTTATGCCCGGCATACCGCGGCTCCAGGTCTGAATAGATATAGTCGTACGAAGGGCCTTCCGTCCGCTCCTTCGGGATGAATCCGTCCAGGATATTACCGTCACTCCCCTGCATCCTGAAAAAGACCATCAGGTTCTCTTTCAGGATATCCGGTTCAAATATCCCGGCTGCCAGTTCGATAAAAGTATTGTAATCACGGATCCAGACCTCCCCGTAATGGCCACCGGCATGGAAGCCGCCTTTCATCACCTCCAGAGCTTTTTCCCTGGTATATGCGAGGGTGGTGTCTGATTCGATTTTCTCCCTGAGGCCAGTCTCCCGGGTTGGAGTGTGGGTGCACGAAACTGCTGCCACAACCGGTAGAAGAATCCAAATGCCTGCTCTCGGTAGGTTCATGGTTTATTGGTTAATGTTATTCCCCAGCGTTGATTGGCCCGGGATCCCAGTTCAAGAACGAGTTTGCAACCGTTCTTCAATGCCTCATGGGAAATCCATGGGGTGTTGTGTATTTCTCCATTCAATTCCGCCCCTTGAATATACTTGCGCTCGAAGGAGGCATCCGGAGCCTCGATGGTGAAGCTGGTTCCGTTTCCAAGATCCATGGTAATCTCTTCAAATACCGGACTTCCGATGGCATACACAGGATCGCCCGGGGTCACGGGATAGAACCCCATCTGGCTGAATACCACGAAAGCGGACATCCCCCCCCCGTCTTCATCTCCCGGCACGCCCATCAAATCGTTCCGGAACCATTCATGCAGCAGCTTTCGAATGCGTTTCTGCGTTTTCCAGGGGCTCCCTGCATAATTATACAGGTAAGGGATGTGAAGGGAGGGCTCATTGGCCATGGAAAACTGTCCCACGTTACCCGTATGATCGGGAAGCTGTGCGTAAAATGCATACTTGCTTCGTCCGAGAGGCTCCGTAAACATGGCATCCAGTTCCCGGACAAAGGATTCATTTCCGCCCATCAGTTCAATGAGATCAGGGATGTTATGCTGCACATCCCATCGGTATATCCAGCCGTTGTTCTCGTCATAATACCCGCGAGCACCCATTCCTCCGCTGAACCGATAATCAAAAGGTTCGATGAAGTTTCCCTCTGCATCTTTCGGATGAAAGAATTTGGTCGCTTCGTTGAATAAATTTCGATAGTTGTAGGAGGCAGCCCGATGGTACGCTGCTTCTTCGGATCTTCCCAATTCCTCTGCCAGATGAGACAGGCACCATTGATCATACGCGGTGCCCAGGGTCACGGCAACAGGTTGCCTCCTTTCAAAAGAGTGAACCTCAGGGACGGTCTCCGGTTCTCCCTCCGCAAGAGCGGGAAAGTAACCGTATTCTTTGTAGAAGTCATCCAATTCTCCGGCAGGCATGGCAGACCATGGAGCCAGTGTCTTCTCGGTTATAGCACCTTTCGATGCCAGGTACGCTTTCTCCAGGTCGAAGTTGCCCAACCCTTTTCGGTGCGCATCCAGAATGGAAGCCACCCCGTGATTGGAATTCATGGCAGCACCATCCCCTGTAACTTTGGGAAACGTAGGCATCCAGAACCGGTCCCTCTGTTCAGCCATCAGGACAAATGAGTGGAGGATATCTTCCTCCTGTTCCGGATCGAGAAGGATCCTGAGCGGATGCTGCGCCCGGTAGGAATCCCAGATCCAGTCATCGGTATAGAACGGCCGGCCCTGATCGTCATGCACATTCCCGTCAAAGGCGCTGTAATACCGGCCATCCTCGGAAATGCATACCGGACGCTCGTAACACCGGTAAAGGGAAGTGTAAAAAACGATTCGGTCATCTTCCGATCCTCCTGTTACCCGGATCTTACCCAGCGCCTCATTCCAGAGAGTCCGGCCGGTACTCTGGAGCTCAGCGGCGGTTTTCCCTTCAACTTCGCGTTTCATATTGGCCATGGCCTGTTGCTCGTCAATGAAGGAAATACCGTACCGGAGCCTTAAAAAAGAGGTGCCCTCAGGGTAAATCGCTACCAGAGAGGCCTGCTCACCACGGGCGATTGTTTTCTCTATCGCGATTGTGTTCTCCAGGGCTTCCACCTTTGCCGGGGCCGCCTCAGGCAACAGGTATACAAAGACCCTGGTCTCGTTGGCCAGCTGCTGATATCCGCTGAAGGCTTCCCCGTCCCATTTCAGTTCACCGCCTGCGGAACTTAGTACCAGGCGGACCGGATCCTCCCTGTCAAACTGAAATTCGTAGATGGCCGATTGATGCGACACCCCGAACTCTACCTGGATCTGCTGCTCATCCAGGAAAACGGAGTATGAATATGGGGTGATGCGTTCCAGGTCGTAACTGTATTCCATAACCGGCTCCGGAACAGATCCGTTCCCCTGGATCGGACTCAGATGAAATGCAGAGGCCCCCCTGTGGCTGGTAAGGACCAGCGGAAGCCCCTTCAGGCGCACATCGGTGAAATCTCTCCGTTCAGGAACCATGCGAAGCATGCTGTTGGGCAGCTGTATGGTCGGAAAGGTGGGAACCAGCAGATGACTGATATTACCCATGTAGGGATTCACGTAGTCCACCGGTTGCTTTCCTTCGGCTGCTTCAGGCTCCCCGGGAGCGGAACAAGAACCTGCGATCCCCAGTAAGAAGATCCCTAAAAGGGCATGGTACCTCATGATTTTGTTTTATGGCTTAATAATTGATTTTTATGTTGCAGGGCATAGGCATAGGCACCCAGCGATATGGCTGCACTTGCGCCGAGCTTGCTGGTGGCAATGGCCAGTCTGGGAACCGGATCGTATGAGATGGTCCGGTTGGTTCCGGGAATATTCAGTGTTTTCGAGTAGTCCCGGAAAAACTCTGCCCTCTCCTGCTCCAAATCGAGATTGAAGACCTTCTGGACCAGCCTGGGCATGGAATCGGGACTGGATGGATCGAACCTGGAATTCAGTTCCTTCATGACCGCTGGCATATAGAATTCACTTGCCCCTGTGATCCCTCCTCCTACCACCGCGATCCCGTCGGTGAATGTCAGTACATTGGCCATCGCATCGCCCAGCGCCCGGCCGGTCATTTCATACGCCTTTCTTGCCGCTTCGATATGACCTTCCATTTTCCCTGATGCAATTTCATAGATATCTTTAGGCTCCAGTTCATAAGGATTGTCCAATCCCGCCTCAGCCGCATAGAAGCGCTGTACGGACCGGATGCTCACCACCTCCTCCGTGTTCACTTCCGGGTGGTACCTGTTGCTGAACAACCAGACTTCGGCGGCCGTTACATTGTCCCCGGTGATCATTCTTCCGTTTGATACGAATCCCCCCCCGAAACCTGTTCCCAGGGTAAAGCCCACCAGGTTCCGGTATCTTTTGGGACTGCCTCTCTGCTCTAACTGGTTGTTGATCTCCGGAAGAATGCCCCCAAGTGCCTCCCCGTAGGCAAAAAGATCCCCGTCGTTGTGGATGAATACCGGCAGGTCAAATTCCACTTCCAGTATGCTTTTTAAGGGGACTCCCCCCCTGAAGGCCGGCAGATTATTGGAATTGTCGATGATACCCCGGGCATAGTCGGCAGGACCGGGAAAAGCAAAGCTGATGGCTAAAGGCTTCTGCTCAATAGAATGGATCACTTCCCGGAAACCCTCTTTCAGGCTGTTGAGACAGGCATCCAGGTCATTGGCGTGTGCATCTTTCCGGATCCCATCCAGCATGGCCCTCCCTTCCCGAAAGGCATTAAACACGAAATTGGTGCCCCCGGCATCCAGGGTCAGTACCACTCTTTTGTCACTGTAAATATCCATAGGTCAATGCTTGAAGCTTCGGAATGCAATTACAAATATATAAATCATGCAGAGGCCCGGGACCATAAACCCTGCTCTTTGATATCATAATCGAACTTCTGCTCCAGGTAATTGGGGAGCTTGGCACTCAGGCTTACCTCCGAGCCCACGTAGAGGAAAATCCCGATCACCATCAGGAGAATGTAGGGATTTCTCAGCAGTTCCAGACAGGAGCGAAACGTAGCCGGCTTCTCCCTGACCGCCTTCTCCTCGATTGTTGTAATGAGCAGAATGATGATCACCACAAGGATCACGCTTCCATAGATGGGAAACAGGACTTTCCAGTCCATCCCGAAGTAGCGTGCTGCCAAAATGGGGATCAACGAACCCGAGAGTGAGCCGATCGCTTTGACGAATTGGCCGAACGATAAATTCCGGGAATACTTCCCTTCCGGCGACACATCCCTCATAATCGGATTGCCGGCCACCTGAAGCAGCGTAGCTCCGGTACCCATAAACAGCAATCCGCCCAGGACCAGGATAAATGACTCATATCTTCCGATCACGGGAAGGATCATACCGGTAAAGGCTGCCAGAAGTCCCATGAAAAGCACATGCTTTCGGCCCTTGCGATCCTGGTATACCCCCATGGGAATGGATAGAAGTCCAAACATGATAAAACCCATAAAGGTGACCAGTCCGGCCCGGAAATTGGTCAATTCGAAATCGTTCTGCAGCTGACTGGTCAGTGGACCCGACACATCCCCGAATCCCATGACCAGGAACGACAGGAAGATAGCGGTTGAGGCAATCGGGTTCTTTTTGGACATTCAGAATGTTTAGTTGGAGGCCACAAGATACGCACCAACTCTAAAAAAAGCATTAATTAAATCTTAATGAAGAAACTCCGTACCAGTTCTAAAACAGCTATCTTGCATATTAAGGAGAATTACAGCATATTCGCATCTAAAGAGAAGGTTACTGAAAAGCCATAATTCGACCGAACAACGTCCTCTGAGACAAGGTATTACCCATTTATTTCTGTGTGGGTTAAGGAATATTGCTGTCGTTTTGCTTCTGTTTGCGTTCTCTGTCACTTCCGCACAATACTATGGAATGAAGTTCTCGGGACACGAAGTGCCCCTGAACCTGCGTTCCGGCCTGGAGCTGACTCCTGAAGGGCCACTTCATGCAAAAGGAAGCCTGGATCTTCAGTTCCATCTGAAATTTGACCCTGACCACGAATCCTATTTCGGATATATATTCCGGATGATCGTGGGAGGAATCAATATCGACCTGGTGCACGGAGAGGTCCGGGAGAATCCGAACAATTTTGAACTGATCATCGGAGACAGGACCAGTGAGATCGCGTTCTCAAAAAATGTCGACAGCCTGACAGAACAGTGGCTCCACCTTCAATTCCATCTGGACCTGAGAAATCTGCGCATTACTGCACTGGTGGATGGTAAAGAACTGAAGGATGAGCTGGCCGGTTTGGATGCAAAAGAGGATGTCAGGCTGATGTTCGGAGCTCATTCGTTCGGGAACTTCTCCAGCACAGATGTTCCTCCAATGATCATACGGGATGTGAAAATCAACTGGAATGGGAACCGGGCGCTTCACTGGGTACTAGACGAAACGGAAGGCACGGTTGTCCGGTCCAATCCCACAGGAAACAATGGAGTGGCAATGAATCCCGACTGGCTTCTGAAACACCATAATACCTGGAAAAAAATACTGGACCTGCCATTTGCCGATACCATCAAAAGTTGTTTTGACGGGAAAAATGAGGAGCTCTACCTGGTCGGCCCGGATTCTATCTACGTCTACCATATTAAAAATGATTCTCTGCGCATTTTCGCTCGACCCGGTCCATCGTACCTGAACCGCTCCAATAACATTCTGTTCGATACCATCAGGGACAGGCTGACAGTGTACTCCATCGACAATGATTACATGATCTGCCTGGATCCGGGGTTCAACCGCTGGGCGGACCTGAAACAGGGAAACGAGTCTTTGACCAACTACTGGCATCACAACCGCTTTTTCTCTCCTGATGGAAACCTGACCGTTTTAGGCGGATATGGTTATCATACCTATAAATCGGAGCTTCTGGAATGGAACCCTTCACTGGACCGATTCGAAGAGGTAGCCTACACCGGAGAGTTTTATCCGCGATATCTGGCAGGTACCGGTTTTAACCCGTTGGACAGCATGATCTATGTGATCGGGGGATATGGGAGTAAAAGTGGCAAACAGTCGGTTAGCCCCGATTACTATTACGAAATACTCCGATACGATCGGGAGGAACGAAAATTTACACGGATCAATGAGTTCAATGAAAGAGAGGATGGATTCTGTTTTTCCAACTCGGTCGTATTTGATAATGCCAATAACCTGTATGGCCTGCACTACTCCAAGTACAATTTTGACAACCGTCTTCAGCTGGTAAAAATCTCCCTGGAGGATACAGCAATCATGGAACTGGGAGATCCCATTCCCTACCGGTTCATCGATGTCAATTCATATTCTGACATCATCTATAGCGATACGCGGGATGCGCTGGTTTCCCTCTCCTCCTATACCAGCAACGATAGTACTTATATTTCTTTATATACCATCGCTTTCCCTCCGCAGGCATTCAGCAGTTCAGAGCCTGTCGAATCCTCCACAGGGTTATCCCGGCCGGCACTTTATCTTGCCGCTGTTATTCTGATCCTGATTGCCGTTTTACTGGTTTATCTGCTGCGCAAAAGGCGTACAAAGGATGAACCCGCCATCCTGGCGGATACCGGAGAATCCCCCAAGAGACAGAAAGAAAATGCCATATATCTGTTTGGAGGCTTTCAGGTTTTTGATAATCAGGGAAAGGATATCACCGGGCAATTCACCCCTTTGCCGAAAAAATTGTTCATCTATATTTTACTCAACACCCTTCGAAATGAAAAGGGGGTTTCCTCCAAATCATTAAACGAAACCTTCTGGTTTGACAAGTCGGAAGCCAGCGCCAGAAATAACCGGGCCGTGAACATCGTCAAGCTTAAAAGTCTGCTGGAATCGCTGGATACCGTCTTCATATCAAAGGATTCCGGGTACTGGAAATTCGATTTTGACCCTTCGATAATCTATATTGACTATTACAAATATCTGCAGCTTGTCCATCCTCAGAGTCACCTTACCAGGGATAAGGTTACCTCTCTTTTGTCGATCATCGAAAACAGGCCTTTTCTGAACAATACCGATGCAGAGTGGCTCGATCCATTCAAGTCGGAGGTTTCCAATGAGATCATCGATGCATTCATCCGGTATATCCGGAGTTCGCCGGATGACCCTGAATTCCTCCTTCACCTGACCAATTGTATCTTTATGTTCGACAGCGTCAGCGAGGAGGCGCTTAAACTACAATGCAGGCTCCTGATCAAGCAGGGCAAACACAGCCTCGCGAAATCCGCCTATACGAAATTTGTCAACGAGTATAAGCATCTCTATGACGAAGAGTACAGATTGGATTTCCAGAAGGTGCTGGGAGAATAAAAAAAGAATTTACTTACTGATGCCAGAATACTTTTTTCCCGGGGCCCATTTTGAATATGAGCGTGGATCCGCCCTGAAGCTTTTGATGGTCTAAGAATGGTTCGGTTACGCGCTCACCATCCAGCCACACTTCCTGTACATAGGAGGGTGTACCGCCCCCGTTTTCAGCTATAATGGTAAAGACCTCCCCGTTTTCCCTCTCAATCTCCATCCTGTCGAACAGGGGCAACCCGATGGAATAGCGGGAATCGCCCGGACAAACCGGATACAGGCCCATGGAATTCAATACATACCATGCCGACATCTGCCCGCAGTCCTCATTACCGCAGAGACCGTCGGGCTGATCGGTATAAAACTTGTCGAGGATCTCCGATACTATTTCCTGTGTTCTCCAGGGTTCTTCCACCCAGTTGAACAGGTACGCTATATGGTGACTGGGTTCGTTCCCGTGGGCGTACTGTCCGATCAAACCGGTAATATCGGCCGATTTTTCCTCTCCGAGTACTTCCGAAGTGATGGTGAACAACGAATCCAGTTTGAGTGCAAAGATATCCCGCCCCCCCATCAGGGTCATGAGTCCCTCCACATCGTGCGGGACATACCAGTTCCACTGCCAGGCATTTCCTTCCGTGTATGGAGAATGATGATGGGCAGAATAACGGGGATGAAAAGGTTCTATCCAGCTCCCGTCCTGGTTCTTTCCTCGCATAAAGCCTGTTACGGCATCGAAGTACCTGGAATACCCTTTGGATTTCTCGAAATATTCGCGGGCAATCTTCTCCTCTCCCATCTCTTCCGCCATGGTGGCAATGGCCCAGTAGTTGTAGACATATTCCAGACCTTTTGATACGGATGCTCCTTCCAGGTCACAGGGTATGTAACCATGCGTTTGCTTATAAAGCTTCGCTTTGGGCATCAACTTGTTTCTGACCCCTTCAGATGGATAAGCTATCGGCTTCACGGTATCATAGGACATCGAGAAAACCATCGCTTCCAGTGCCTTCTCCGTATCGAAATCCCGGTAACCCTTCATATAGGAATCGGCGATCACCGAAATGGCATGAGAACCGATCATCGTTCCGGTATAATTGGAAGCCAACCCCCACTTGGGAAGAATTCCGCCCTCATCGTACTTCCTGAGAAGGGCCTTGATCAAGTCCTGGTTATACTCAGGCTCCAGCATAGTGAATAGGGGATGCAATGCCCGGTAGGTGTCCCAGAGTGAAAACACGGTATAATTGGGCGTTTCCGAGTGATGGATTTCCTGGTCCATTCCCCGGTAGGTCCCATCCACGTCGGAATAGATACCCGGATATATATAGGTGTGATACAGGGCCGTATAAAAGGTCCTTTTATCGCTCTCGCTGTCACTCTCAATACGAACCCTGGATAACTGCTCTTCCCAGCATACTCCGGCCGCCTGATGAACAGCATCGAAATCCCATCCGGTCACCTCCTGGTTCAGGTTTTTTGCCGACCCTTCGTAACCTACCGCACTGATTCCCACTTTGGCGATGATCTGTTCATCCTGTTCGGTGCTGAACAGCAGCTTCGCTTTGATATCCTTTCCGGAAAGCTCTCTCACTCCTTCCTGCAACGTATCCTGCATGTACAGATGAGCCTCGAAGGGCTTATTAAATTTGGCAGTAAAATAGACATAGTGGTTCTGTGCCCAACCCCTGGTCATTTTCAGTCCCTGGATCTCCTGGCTGTTCAATACCCGGATCTCGTGGAGGGGATTTTCGTGTCCATGGATGGTGTGAGTCAGGTCAATGAGAATACCCGCCTGATCCGCTTCCGGAAAGGTGTACCGGTGTAGTCCCGCTCTCCGGGTGGAGGTCAGTTCCACATCCACGTTATAATCTGTTAAGGTGACACTGTAATATCCCGGGCTGGCCTGCTCGGTCTTCCGGTCGAACCGGGAACGATACCCGGAATCGATCAGATCCGCCTCTCCGGGAGAAAGTGATACATCACCGGTATAGGGCATAAAAAGAATATCTCCGTAGTCCCCGATCCCAGTCCCGCTGAGGTGCGTATGGCTGAATCCCAGAATCGAAGAGTCCGAATAGTGATATCCCGCACAGGCATCCCATCCCATGGTGCGCGTATCGGGGCTGAGCTGAACCATACTGAAAGGCAGGGCGGCACCGGGAAACGTATGTCCATGGTAGTCGGTTCCGATAAACGGATCCACATACTGTATAACCCCTTTCCGGCTGTATTTACGATCGCCCATACCTTCACAAGAGAAGAGGGTCAGGCTTGTCACAGTGATAATAGTAAGGGAGACTTTGAACTTCATGGGCGCATTCCTTTGGATCCGAATTACAGAGGACTAATAAAGGGATGCACGGTTAACCGGCTATTAAAAAATAATTAACAAAGAGAGATTCCTTCCCCTAAAAGACTTGTGCCATTTAAATAAGGCATTGAAGATCTATCAGTTGATCTTCATATTCATAACGTGTCCAAATAGCTGGCATCGGAAGATTATCTGCTATTTCGCTCCTCCAGGATCCACCGGATCCACTCTGCCACTCCGTCCCCTGTTTTCGCTGATAATCTCAGAATCTGGAGGTGGGGATTGATCCGGCGGGCGTACTCCATGGACCGGTCCAGGTCGAAATCCAGATAGGGGAGCAGATCGATCTTGTTGTAGATGCACAGGTCGGCACGCTCAAACATGGTGGGATACTTGATGGGCTTGTCCTCTCCTTCGGTCACACTGACAATCACCACCCGTTTGTGCTCCCCCAGGTCGAATAAGGAAGGGCATACCAGGTTCCCCACATTCTCGATGAACAGGATGCTACCCTCCTCCGGCTCCAGCTGTTTCACCGCCTTCTGGATCATTTCAGCATCCAGATGACACCCGTTGCCGGTATTCACCTGGATCACAGGGGCGCCTGTGGCCTTGATTTTTTCAGCGTCGTTCATGGTCTGCTGATCGCCCTCGATCACCGCCACTTTGGCTGCATCTCCGAGTTCGGCAATGGTTCGCTCCAGAAGGGTGGTTTTCCCGGATCCTGGAGAACTCATCAGGTTCAGCGCGAAAATCTTCTTCGCCTCAAAGTAACCGGTGTTCCGGCTGGCCATCAGGTTGTTTTTCTCCAGCAGATCCGTCTCTACCCTGATCAGGCGACGGTCCCTGCCTTCATGACTGTGCCCGGGATGGGAGTGGTCGTGGGAATGGCCGTGGGAGTGACCATGATCATGAGGGTGATCGTGATCGTGAGAGTGGCCGTAGTCGTGATCATGAGGGTAATCGTGAGAGTGGCCGTGGTCGTGGTCATGAGGGTGATCGTGAGAGTGGCCGTGGTCGTGGTCATGAGGGTGATCGTGAGAGTGGCCGTGG
>CAZRZY010000007.1:0-81379 GCA_964604655.1 uncultured Bacteroides sp.
ATACAAACTCACTCCTGGAGGTACTTATCGCCTCAAAGCCTTTAGCAGGACGGATTATGAAGATGAAATAGACGGAGAGGTGACCAAAACAGGTGCGTCCTTCATCTTCGGAAAGGAATTCGACAGTTTTCGCGGGCTGTTCGGTGGGAAAAAAAAGGAGGGCAGGGAATGAAGGGACTCCGGTATATCGGTATGTTTCTGCTTCCTGTTCTGGTGGGAGCCTGCAGTACCACCAGAGTGCTGAAGGAGGGTGAATACCTGTTCCTGGAGAACGAACTGGAGATGACCGCACCTGAGGATGTGGAACACCGTTCCACCGAGAAAGAGGTACATCACTATATCGACCAGGAAACCAACCATAAATTCCTGGGGCTCCTGCCTGTCCGGCTATGGTTCTACAATCTTCCGGGCGACACCGTTCCTGAAAGCGGTTTTAAACACTGGATCAGGTATTCATTAGGTGAGGCGCCTGTACTTTTCAGGGGATCCCAGGTGGAAGCCACTGAAGGCCGGATTGAGAATATCCTGGAAAACAGGGGTTTCTATCATTATAATATGACACCGGAACGCCTGATAAAAGATCAGAAACTGACCATGGTATATCACGTGGAGGTGGGTCATCCCTACCGGATCCGCCATGTGGAGTATCCCGAACCGGTAGATACCCTCACCCGACTCATCGACAGTCTGCGTGCCGGATCGCTTCTCCGTCCGGGAGAGGTTTATCGCCTCTCACTCCTCACAGCGGAAAGGGAAAGAATCCATAAATATCTCCAGCGCAAGGGTTTCTTTTACCTGCTTCCCGATCACCTCTATTTCCGGCTGGATACCATAACCGATAGCCGGCAGATGGATATAGAAATGGCCATCCGTGAAAATATCCCGGAAAAGGCCACAAGGATCCAATCTATCCATCGGATCTTCTTCCACCACGGAACTTCCGGTGCCAACGTGGAGAAAGCGGATGATACTCTGTTTGGCGGGCAGATTACCCATATCCATTCCGAACAAATGATGGTGAAACACCACGTACTGGAACACGCACTTCTGATCCGTCGTGGGGACCATTACGATGAACAGCATTATCAACGTTCGCTGGGTCGCCTGTCCGGACTCGGTGTCTACCGGTTTGTGAATATCCGCTTTAAGGAAGCCGACCAGCCCGACACATCCTTGTTGGATGCACATATCTATCTGACCGATGCGAACCAGTACCGCCTCCAGGCTGAATTCCAGGTGGTCTCCAAATCCAATGATTTTGTGGGTCCCGGACTTACGGTGAGTTTCCTCAACCGCAATCTGTTTCACAATGCCATCGGCCTGAGCCTGGATGCGATATCAGGATTCGAAACCCAGCCTGGCAGAGGCAGCGAAGGAGTCAATTCCCTGGAACTGGGTGGAAACGCTAATCTGGATATTCCCCGCATACTTGGCCCGGCTCTTATCGAGAGACCATTCAGGAATAACCCGTTCAGCCCCCGTACGAGAATCCGGTTCGGTTACTCCTACTTCAACAGGGGGGATCGTTTCACGGTGAATTCAGTAAATACATCGTACGGTTTTCGCTGGAATCAGACAGAGGTCCACACCAATGACCTGAAGATTTTATCGCTCGATTATCTCAGGTTGAATGATGTGGATCCGTCGCTGGAAGGCAGCAACCTCCTGAAAAGCAATTACAATGAGCAGTTCATCCTGCAGTCACGGTATGATATGACTTGGAATAATCTGGCCTTCAAACGAAATAGAAATCATTATCTCCACATTTCGCTCGAATCGGCCGGAAATCTGGTATCCCTTGCAGATGCTGCGTTCAGAGGCCAGGATAAAATAGAGGATACTCCGTCCCGGCTTTGGGGGATCCCCTATGCGCAGTATGCCAGGATTACCGGTGATTACCGCCTCCATCTCAATTTGTCATCCAGTCATAAACTGGTGAGCCGGGCGTATGTCGGGGTAGGTATTCCCTACGGAAATTCGGAGTATCTTCCATACAATAAACGGTTCTATTCCGGAGGAACTACGAGCCTTCGGGGATTCCCCTCAAGGTCAGTAGGGCCCGGCACATTTGATAAGGGTGATCATCAGTCACTGGAAGAGTTTTACGAGCAGACGGGAGACCTTAAACTGGAGCTGAACCTCGAATACCGATTCGGTATTTACCGGTTCCTGAAGGGTGCCTTTTTCCTCGATGCCGGGAATATTTGGCTGATCAAGGAGGAGGAAGAGCTTCCCGGGGGAAGCTTTCGGTTCCCGTATTTCCTGAACCAGCTGGCAGTCGGGCCCGGAGCGGGCTTGCGCCTTGATCTGTCAATCCTGGTACTCCGCCTGGACGTGGCCTTCCCTGTCCGAAAACCGCATCTCCCCCAAAGTAAACGCTGGGTATTCTCGAAGATCGACTTTCCCGATCCTGCATGGAGAAGAGACAACCTGGTTTACAATCTGGCCATCGGTTATCCCTTCTGATCTGCACCTTCCTCTTCATCCAGAAAGAAAGAATACCTTTGGAGATGCTCCATTTTCGATGCAAACAATTCTTATGCTTTTTTCGTCTATTACTTGGATGCAGTCCCACTTTATTACATGTGATGAAATCCATTCGAATAGTGCTCGCTGTTTTTGCAGTTCTTATGACCATAAACGCTAAAGGCCAGGACCTGAACATCCATCGCTGGCAGGACCGCCTACTGGTGATCATGGCTCCCGATACAAAGGACCCATTCTATTTGGAACAGATGGAGGTATTACAGAAGGATACTGCCGGACTATCAGAACGGCGCCTGGTTATATATACCGCCACTCCGGGAGGATACTGGAAAGGGTTGGAAACGGGAACACTGGAAGGATCGGAAAACCTGTATCAGGAATACAAACGGCTCCGGACCAGCTTTGAAGTGTTATTGATCGGGCTCGACGGAGGGGTGAAGCTCAGGGAGGGAACACCGCTCACCCTGGAAAAACTCTATTCCACCATAGACGCCATGCCCATGCGAAAGCAGGAGATCAGAAGACAAAACAAGTAGCAAGAGCAGTCAACCATATTTTCTACAGATATGGCATTTTCAGAATATCAAAAAAATTGAAGAATGAATACCTTTTTGCGCTGGAGTTTCCTCCTCCAGTGAAATTCCCAGTTTGCTGGACGAGCAGGGTTTTTTCTATCCCACCGTGGAACAGGTGGCACAACATGCGGTTCCGGGACAGGTGGAAAAAGAGATCCGTGCCCAGATCGATCGGGCCATCTCCTTCGGGATCAAACCAAGTCACCTGGATACTCACCTGGGCAGCGTGGCAGCCACTCCGGAACTGATGCAGATCTATTTCCGGCTCGGGAAAGAGTACGGGCTACCGGTCCTTGCTCCCGCCATGATGTTAATGGCTGTGCCGGAAGAGCAGAGGGAGGAGATCAGGAGTCAGTTTGTTCTGCTGTACCGTCTTTTTATGATGGAGGAGGAAAATCCCGAAATCACCTGGGCAGAAGCTTATGATCAGATGCTGGCCCGGACCGTACCCGGACTGAATCAGCTGATTGTACATCTTTCGATCGATAATGATGAAATGCAGGCTGTTGCACTGAACCATCCTGCATTTGGTAGTGCCTGGCGGCAGAAAGATCTTGACTTTGTTACCAGCCCGGTAATCAAGGAGATACTAAGAAAATACGGCAATCAACTGGTTAGCTGGGAGGATATCAAGGCAGTGATGCAAATGCCTGGCGGCTTACCTGGCTTCGGGGATCCCGTGCTGTATTTCCACTGCGTGGTAGATCGATGCAAAAGCTGCAGCGATCCACATAATCGAAACGAAAACACCTACAAAGAGCAGGATCAGGCCGCCGATCACAATGAAAATCGCCAGGAAGCCCATGAAGAAGATCTGCCAGCCATATCCCCTGGTCATGTCCCAGCTTACCCTGAGGGCATCCATGACATCCATCTGCTTATCCATCACCAGGTAAGGAACAAATGCCAGGCGGCAGGCGAAAATAATACCCGGTACGATAAGCATGACAATTCCCAGGCCTACGATCACTGCCACCACGATATTGGCGATGACCGCATTCCAGTAGTTTCTCTGAAAGACAGAGAACATATCCCGTATTTCGATTCGCTCGCCGCGGACCGCTTTCAGGAATACCCACTGGGTGCCGTAACCTATGGGCCCTGCCACCAAAATACCGTATGCGATCCCGAACATGGCCAGAGGAACCATAAACCATTCAAAATTTTCCGTTTTCCATTGAAAAAAACTGACGGGTCCGCTAAGAACGGCATATACGATAGAGACCACCAGCAGTTCCACGAAGCAGATCCGGACTATTTTCCAGGCGATGGAGTAACTTCTGCCCGCCTCGGGGCGAAAGTCATATTCGTTGTTATTCATTACTGTGACCATGACGGATATGTTTTTCCGGTTTTCATCAACAAATATATCAGGAAGATCTGCCCTTTCCTACAGACTTTGGCAGTGATTATTCTTTTCCTACTATAGTTGGATACCCAATCCATTACTCAGATTGATCGGTATAGCAGTGGGAGTAACGTTTTCCGCGCTCGCCCAGTCTATGCTTCTGCGAAGTATTATCGGGTTTTTTCCGGGAAAATCCTGTTGTGGACAGGTATCACGGTGAAACCTCCAGGGTGGTGCAGGATTTTGAGCGGCAGCTCATCCATTTTGTCAGGAAATACGATATCTCCAAAAGAGGAAAAGAGGTGATCCGCTTTATATGCACAGGCTTTTCCAACCAGCAGATCAGCGACACGGTCTATATTTTCCTTCAACCCGTAAAAGATCATATTCATTATATTTATACCAAGACCGGCGTGAAGAACCGGGTACAGTTAACGAACCTGATCCGATCAGATTAGCAGGAAAGAACGATGAGCGGTTTTCATGATGCAAAAGAATTGGAGCAAGCTCCGTCACCAAGGGAACGAGTACTTCAGAGATTAAAAGAACTGCAGATTCCCTTTGCTATATATGAGCATCCGCCCGTACCCACGGTGGAGGAAGCCCGGCCCTACTGGGATAAAATCGATGCAGCCCACTGCAAAAACCTATTCTTCCGCAACCATAAGGGCAACCGTCATTACCTGGTGATCCTGGATCACCTTCAGCAGCTGCATATTAAAGATCTGGAACAGCGGCTGAAACAGGGTAAACTGACCTTCGCTTCACCCAAACGAATGGAACGGTTCCTCGGAGTGGCCGGAGGGTCGGTCTCGGTATTCGGATTACTCAATGACGTGGAGAAACATGTACATCTTTTCATTGATGCCTGTTTGCAATCGGCCGGCCGGATCTCCTTTCACCCCAATGATAATACTGCCACAGTGGTCATTTCGTTCGATTCACTGATCCATTTCCTTGATAGTTGCGGGAATTCCTATGAATTCATTGACCTCTACGACTGACCACACGGGAAAGAAATTGAATCAATTTTTTCTAACTTGCAGCCATGAAGAGATCCCTTCTACTGTCAATCGCTATTTTAGCCGGCCTGAATGGATGTCTGGATGATCCTGGACCCACATCCCCCGTATCGGGTCCCATCCGTTCCTACTTCATACTCTACAATTTCCTGACCGAACCGTATGATATAAGATGGGAGGTAGATAACAACCTGGTGGAGGCAGAACACTCCTTCGGAGATGCGATCCTGGGTTTTACATCCCTGGACAGCACGCAGCAGGATGTCCCGGTGACAGTGATGAGCTCGGACGGAACAAAGCTGATCGAACAGGCCCTTCAACCCATGAAACAGGATCAATACTATATCATGGCAATTATGGGTTCGGAAAGTGCCCCCAGGCTTGTATGCGACACCATGGACCTGATGCCTCCCCCTGTTGGTAAAATCAGGCTCAGGTTCATGCAAACGATGCCCGGACTTGAACCTCTTGATCTCTATATTGGCGGAAGCAGCCTTGATCATCAGGTATTCGCGGGGATGAAGTATGGCGAATTTTCTGATTATACCGAATGCACACAGGAGGAGATCTGGGAATCAATGCAGGTGACACCCCAGGGCATTTCGCCGGAAGATTCTACCCTGTTCTCCTTTTCTCAAAACAATATCTTCTACTCCAGAAGAATTTACCTGGGCATTGTCAGATTCTCTAAAAGTGATACTGCTTCGGCACCACAGCTGCTGTTTTATGATCACCCCTTACTTCTATAGCTTATGGAAAAAAGAGATATGAAACCGCATGTAACCTTTGTAGGCGCCATCCATATCGGTTTTGGTATTCTGGGGTTACTGGGCGCCCTGGCCATCTACATCACCTTCACATTTGTGCTCGACTACGTGGACCAGGACCCTCTTGCACAGAAGATTCTGTTCTTTACCGGAAATACCCTCAGTCTGATCATTGTTTTTTTCAGCAGTCTCGGAATCATCGGCGGAGCAGGACTTCTCTCTCATAAAACCTGGGCACGCATACTGGTGCTGGTGGTATCCGCCTTCAACTGTCTGAACGTACCCATCGGCACGGCCAAAGGTGTCTATTCCATCTGGGTCTTGATGCAACCCGAAATCATACAAATGTTCGAAAGGAATGTTTAGAATTCTCATGAAGAGGTTCACTTCCCTGATCCTCCTGTCACTCTTGCTTGCCTCGTGCAATAAAGATGAAGAACCGGTCACCGAAGAGTTCAGTGCTTACTGTTCCCTTTATCATTTCGTGGACATACCGGAAAATCTGGTCTGGGAAATAGACGGTGTTGCGGTGGACTGGGAACAGGATTACGGAAGTGTGATATCCGGGTTTGTTCTGCTGGAAGAGGAGCGTGAAGAGATCTCGTTCATTATGAAAAACGCCATTACCGGAAATGTCATCGACAGCCTCAGCTTCTCTCTGACCGATCAAAGCAGCTACCTGCTCTCCATTCTTGGATCTGAAGATGAACCGATCAGTTTGTTTGAGGAGGTTTCACCCGGATTGCCCTCCTCCGGAAATCTGAATATCCGTTTTCTTCATGCCGCTCCGGAACTCCATTCACTGGACATATACCTGGGTGGAGGGGATCCGGAAAACAAAATAATCAACAGACTTGCCTATGCCGGGTTAACCGGGTATCAGGAAGTGGATGAACGATCCGCACAAATCTCCATAACGGTTACCTCCCCGGAAGGATCATCAGAACCCGATAGTGCCTATCTGTACTATGCTTTTAACGATGCACTGGTAAGAGGCAGGAACTATCTAACGGTGATAGCCCCCGCCTCTTCCGATAGCCTGGCAGAACTGCTGCTCTGGCTCTATACCCAGCCTACCGATTTCTGGTAGTCCGGTCAGTAACGAACCCTCCCCGTATAGTGGGTATGCAGTAGTTCGTGCGACTTATGTCCCAGGGGTTCTCCAAGGAAATCCTTGTAGATGGCGACGATCTCGGGGTTCTCATGAGATTTTCTGTACTCCATTGACATATCCTCCGCATAGATGGCCTCCGTGCGCTTCCTGCGGATCTCTTCGTTGGTCGGTATGGGCTGTCCACCGCCTCCGAGGCAACCCCCGGGGCACGCCATTACTTCGATGAAATGGACTTCCAGTTCACCATTTTTCACTCCGTTCATTACCGTCCGGGCATTGACCAGGCCATGTGCAACCACCGTCTTCAATTCCACCCCCTCAAGGAAACTCCATTCATCCTTGCAACCTTCGATTTTTATGGAAGCCATCCGAACTCCCTCCATTCCGCGAACCGGAGTAATATTCAGGCCCTCGAACGGAACCTCCCTGCCGGTAACAATTTCGTAGGCGGTCCTCAATGCAGCTTCCATCACACCCCCTGTGGCACCAAAGATCACTGCGGCACCTGTGGAGGTTCCCATGAGGCTGTCGTAATGATCCTCCTTCAGTTTGTTGAATTCGACACCCGCCTGTTTGATCATCCTTGCCAGTTCCCTGGTAGTAAGCACATAATCAACATCCTTGTACCCGCTGGAGCGCATTTCGGGCCGGTTGGCCTCATATTTTTTGGCCGTGCACGGCATAATGGACACACTCACCACATCCTTGGGATCGAGATCCCTTACCTGAGCGAAATAGGTTTTCGCGAGAGCGCCGAACATCTGCTGCGGTGATTTGCAGGTGGATACATTGGGCAGGTATTCCGGGAATGTGTGCTCGATGAATTTCACCCAGCCCGGGGAGCAACTGGTCGTCATGGGCAGGGCCACTTCCGGATCCTTGTCCACCAGGGCTTTCTTCAGCCGGGTGAGCAGTTCCGTTCCCTCTTCCATGATGGTCAGGTCAGCGGTGAAGTCGGTATCCAGGACCGAATCGAATCCCAGACGCTTCAGAGCTGCCACCATTTTCCCGGTCACCCGGTTTCCAGGCTCCAGTCCCAGTTCTTCACCCAATCCGACCCTGACAGCCGGAGCGGTCTGCACCACCACATGCTTATCGGGAGCCAGGATAGCATCCCATACCTCATCCAGATAGGTCTTTTCAACCAGAGCCCCGGTGGGGCAGCGATTCACACACTGTCCGCAATTGGTGCAGATCACTTCCGACATGGAGAGATCCTCGAAGGTGCTGATCTTCTGGCGGTCCCCCTTGTAAGCCACCGTCAGTGCATTGACTCCCTGCAACTGCTGACAGGTCCTTACACAACGCTGGCAACGGATACACTTACTGTCGTCCTTCTGAATGGAGGGGGAGAATTTATCAACCGTGTAATCCTTGATATCGGTCAGGTCGAGAAACAGGTGATCACCGACACTGAATTCATTGGCCAGGTTCTGCAATTCACATTTGCCATTTTTATAGCACTTGGTGCAATCAGCATTATGCTCCGAAAGGAGGAGTTCAATCACATGCTTCCTGGCAGCCCTAACCTTCAGGGAGTTGGTTAAAATCTGCATCCCTTCGTTCACCGGGGTGGCACAAGCTGCCATGAGTGCTTTTCCTCCCAGTTGTTCCACTACACATACCCTGCAATTTCCGGCCACGCAAAGATCATCGTGGTGGCAGAGAACCGGGATCCGGAAATTGAGTTGCTTCGCTGCCTCCAGAATGGTCGTTCCTTCAGGGACCTTCAACGGTATGCCATTTATCGATAGATTTATCATGATATCAGCTTTTTTCTTTTCTGTGATTAGTAAATGATCTCTTCCTTGAAATTCTCCACGATAGAGCCAAAGGCGTTACCGACCGATTGGCCGAGGCCGCATTTGCTGGCCCGCTTCATCGTTTTGGCCAGTTTTACCAGCTCATCCAGGTATTTGGAGTTTTTCTCGCCACGCTTCACCGCTTCCACTCCCTTGAGCAGCTGCTGGCATCCCACACGGCAGGGAGTGCACTGCCCGCATGACTCCTCGGTGAAGAAGTCCAGATAGTTGTGAAGGACATTATACATAGACCGGGTGGAATTGAAAAGCTTCATGGAACCTCCGGTGGGTACACCCTCAAATCCAATGATCGTCTCCACGAAACGCTTCCTGGGAACACAGAATCCCGAAGCGCCTCCCACCTGAACCGCTTTAGTATCACCGTCTCCGAACTCTTCCACAAACTCATTCACAGACATACCCAGTTCCAGTTCATAAATACCCGCCCTGGGAGTATCTCCCGATACGGAAAACACTTTGGATCCTCTGGAATCTTTTGTGCCCAGTTCTTTGAATCTTTCCGCCCCGTACTTCATGATCATCACCGCATGAACCAGGGTCTCCACATTATTGATGGCAGTGGGTTTTCCGAATAATCCTGAGCTTGTCGGATAGGGAGGCTTGTTTCGGGGTTCTCCGCGGTTTCCTTCGATGGATTCGAACAGGGCGCTCTCCTCCCCACAGATATAGGCCCCGCTGCCCAACCGGATCCGGATCCTGAAGTTATGGTTGTGCTCGTCCATGATTTTGTGGAACTGCTCCAGTTCTTTGTTCAGCTTCGGGATCAGAAACTTGTACTCACCCCTGAGGTAGACATACCCGTACTTGGCCCCAACCGCCCTGGCAGCAATGGCCATGCCGCAGAAAACCTTGCCGGGGACCTGGTCCAGGATTTCCCGGTCTTTGAACGTTCCCGGTTCACCCTCATCGGCATTACAGACAATATATTTTTCAGGATCCTTTTCCTGGGCAGTGAACCTCCACTTCATTCCAGTGGGAAATCCGGCCCCTCCCCTCCCCTTCAGGTCAGAGTCCAGCACTTCCTGGCAGAGGGCATCGGGCTCCTTCTTCATGATCTTATCCATGATCTCACGGCAATCGACCTTCTCGAAAATCAGGTCCACCCTCTTGATGAATTTATCCTTCATATGAATTATTGTTTTTGCAGTGGTTATCGTTTGATGTAATCGCGAAGTATTTCTGTCACCTTCGACGGAGTCAGTTCGGTATAGGGTGTATCGTTAATCAGCATTGCCGGAGCTTTATGGCACCAACCGATACAGTTGGCTTCCAGCAGGCTGAATTTCCTGTCCGAACTGGTCTCTCCCAGCTTGATCTTGAGGGTTTCCTCAATGGTCGATAACACATCGTTCTTGCCCTTCATGGCGCAGGAAATGGTTTTGCAAACCCTGATCACGTATTTCCCCCTGGTCTCTGTATCCAGGAATGAATAAAAGGTAGCTGTCCCGAAAACATCAGCGGCAGAGATATCCAGCTCCCGGGCCACATCGATCATATCCTGTTTGGACAAGAACCTGTTCTGCACCACCAGGTCCTGGAGGATAGGGATCAGGCTTTCACGTGACCGGCCATGTTTATTGGCAAGTTCTCTTACAAGTTCATTTTCAACTATAGTCTCCATGGGCGCAAATTCTTAAACGTATAATTCTGATTGATAATGCTTTAATTGTTCACCTGTTATTTATTTCACAAATTGAATGGGTAAAACTAGAATTTTTATGTGAATCGCATAACAACATAAGTCACATTTTATCCAACAAGCCAAAATACAGATTAGATCTAAATAAGAATTGAACATAACCCAATGAACATATGAGTTCCGAAGGGTTTCTGTATAAATTTCGACCCCTCCTGAAAATAACTAACTATTTAGTTGCATAACTAAATTATTAGTTTTATATTTGGTGGACATGTAGCAATTACACACAGCCGAAAGCAGCATGCGATGGAGATAAACACACTTACAAAAGCAGAGGAACAGGTGATGCAGATCCTTTGGCAGGAAAAGAGGGCATTTGTGAAAGATCTGCTTCCCCATTTTCCGGAGCCGAAACCGGCGTACAACACGGTATCGACTATCATCCGGATCCTGGAGAAAAAAGGGGTTGTAGATCACCGGACTTATGGAAAAACACACCAGTATTACCCGCTGATCACCAGGGAGCAGTACCGGTCAGAGCGATTTACCAATCTCATGAAGGACTATTTCAACAACTCCATGAAACAGGTAGTTTCCCACTTCGGAAAAAATGGATCGCTGGATCTGAAGGAGGCCGATGAGATTATCCAGTTGATGGAGGAACTCAAAAAGAAAGCTGGCCATGAGCAATAATCTGATAACCTACCTGCTGGAGATGAACATCTCGCTGCTGGTCCTTTTCGCAGCCTACAAAGTACTATTTGAAAAAGACCGGAACTTCAGAGTTCGGCGGATTTACCTGCTCGGCACCATGGGGCTTTCAATGCTGATACCTCTGATGCCGGATGTTCTGATGTTGCCGCTAAACAGGTTGAATCCGGTCATATTCCGGCTGGATGAGGTCACCATCTTCTCTACCGCACAGAGCTCTTCGGTGGAAAACACGGTCTCCTTCCAACAACTCCTTCTTCTCCTCTACGGCACTATTTTCGGTCTGGGTGTCGCAAAACTGCTGGTTCAGCTCATCGGGATCATGAGGGCGGTTATCCGCTCAGAAAAACTGCATTGGCAGGGAGTAGACTTATATGCAAATAAACGCCTTCATGCCTCCAGTTTCTTCGGATACATATTCTTGGATCCCACTCATCTTCAGTCTGAAAATGTGAGTCATATTCTTCAGCACGAGCAGATCCATAAACAACAGTTGCATTCATTTGACAGGATCCTGGCGGAGGTATTCGTACTGCTCAACTGGTTCAACCCGGTGGCATGGATGATCCGTTCATCGGTCATCGGAAACCTGGAATACCTGGCCGATTCAACTGTGATCAGGAAAGGAACCGATCCTTTTCACTATCAGCTTTCGATCCTGAACCAGTATATAGGAAGCGCTTCCCTCACTAATACATTCAGCAGTCAAATTAAAAACCGAATCAACATGCTAAACCAAAATTATAAGACAGGGAGCAGGTGGAAAATCACCATCCTGTTTCCACTCGCTCTTCTGGCCGTGATTATTGTATCATGTACAGAAACCGGCGTACCGGATGAATCCGGGATGAAGAAAACTGCCATTGCTGAAGACCAGGTCTACACAGAAGTAGATGAAATGCCCGCATTCAACGGCGGAGGTCCCATGGAATTCAGGATGTACATCGCCAGGAATCTGAAATATCCCAAAGAAGCCGCTGAAAATGCAGTTACCGGGAAAATCTTCGTCACCTTCATTGTTCGCAAGGACGGCCGGGTGGACATACCCGATCCTTCGGAAATACCACCCGGAATAACGGGAAAAGAGATGGGTGAAGTAGTGGTGGCTGTTAGTTACAGGTCACACGATGCCGACGGAGAACAGCCCGAATCTGAATATGTGGAACTCCTGAAAAAGGAGGCCATACGGGTGATTTCCTCCTCACCGGCCTGGGAACCCGGAAAGGTGAACGGAACCCCTGTTAATGTCATATTCACCTTCCCGATCAATTTTGTATTGCAGTAGATCGATCTGTATTACCGGAAAAAGGTCCCTGATGAGATCCATACCGGCCATTTGGTGGATCATCCCCATCGTTGCTATGTTTCAATCACCGGCAGTGGCACAGGAAGATCTGTTCCTCCTTTGCACTGCCGGAACATTTGAAAAGGTGATCGATCAGGCATCGCTGGAAATGGGTGTGGCTTTCTTTCCCGGTGACCGGCGTCTGGTCCGCTCAGATAGCAGCGATTTGGCGTCCTGGCTCAAGCTGGCAGAGATCTTCATGAACCGCCAGCACTTCCATAAAGCAGTCCCCCTGCTGGATCGGTTGCTGCCCCCGGATTCAGTCAATCCTGGACAACAGCCTGCACCGGTCGGAAGAAGCGCTGGAGGATTATCACCGATTCATTCATCAACTGGACCAAATACCGAAAGAGGATGAGGGATATTCCCAGACCCTTACCCTTAGAAAGATCGTAGAGGCCAGGATCGAAGATCTTAAAGAGGAACTGTTCTTTCTGGACCGCTGAAACGGTTCTCTTTTTATCCCTTACCTTGATAAATCCAACATATTTAGCAACATTTACAGGATCAAAGACCTGCATGCGATGGAAACCCCAATCGTTCATCTAATTCAGGGGATGCTCGCCCCCGGCCTGATGATCTCAGCCTGTGGACTGTTGCTTCTGGGTATGAACAATAAATACGGTTTGGTGGTAAACCGGATCAGATTGCTGAATGAGGAGAAACGAAGACTTTTTCACCGCGATCAGATGGACGAACAGGATAGCAGCCGGCTCAGCAATATCGAACTGCAGATCAGTCATCTGATCGAAAGGATATCCCTGGTGCGAAATGCAGTGTTCAGTTACTCCATGGCGGTGGCTCTTTTCATCGCAAGCTCGGTACTGATCGGAGTGACCATCAATAAGCGCACCCCCGGCTTCGACTGGCTGATCATCTCCTTCTTCTATGCAGGAATGCTGGCCGTTTTCGTCGGAATTATCTTCGCAGCCATTGAGGTATGGAAAGGATACCGCATTGTAAAGATTGAAATCTCCGAGGTGTATAAACCGATCGACTGAACCGGCCATCTGGCTGAACCTTTCAGGTACCGGCAGTGCATTAATGCACCACCAGCTCCCTAACTTCTGTCTCTCCATCCAGTATGATCCTGGCCAGGTAGATCCCTGCGGGCCACCCTTCCACGCTGAACTCGATCTGATGTTCGGCAGGCGCCAGGATTCTGGGTGCAGGAGCATGAACCTTCCTTCCCGATGCATCGAAAATTTCCATCCGGAATTCTGTCTCCTGATTCAACATCAGGCGCAGATGTGACTTTATAATAGCCGGATTGGGAAACAGCAGCAAATAATCGAAGGGGTTCAATTCCTGCTTGGGGAATCCGGTTCCCAGGTATGGAATTCCCTTCAGGGCTCTTCCCCGGGGATATTCCTTCCCCTCCCCGTCGAGCAGGTAGGCGGCCACCCAGTCGGGCCTTTCGGGAACTGTTTCCTCTGCGCCCCGGAAACGATCCTCCCAATCCTGGTCGGTGAGGCGTTCGAACCCTGCGGTCACATGCTGATGAAAGGCCGATACCGGTCCGGCAAATGCCATCAACTGTCCCGGATTGCAGGGATTCTCCGCCAGAACCACTCCCATATCGATCTTTCCGTTCCCTACGTGCAACACCTTTCCAACCACGGCGCCGTTTAGTTCGGTAGGTTGTGTATGGACATCTGCCACCGTGAAATCCCACGTGAGACCCTTCGCCGGGTCGAAAAAAAGATCATTATACCAGCCGGATACGGAAGGCCCGGAAGCCATATATCCATGAATCATGGTCTTCAGAAAGGTGATCTCCGTCTCATTCAGCGTACGGCCCTCCAGCTCCTTGTTGGCAACGGACTCCAGCTTAGCCATCAGCTCTTCATAGCGGTCATAGTAGGCAATGATCCGCTCCCCGGCCGCTAAGGGAATTCCGTCCAGCACCTCTCTGAAAAAGCCGGCTGCATTTCCGGCAAATTCTTTTAGCCTGTTGTAAAACTCCGGGCAGGGTTCTACGTACGTGTACGGATAGGAGCAACCGGTACCGCCCGTGTAGGATTGCTTTCCATACAGGATATTGTCATGCCGGAGCTGCGCCCAGGAGGTCAATTGTGTATTGAGTTTCTGATGATGCCAACCCGTAGTCTTCATAAAAAATGGAAGACCGGTAGCTGACACGGGAGGATTCAGGCTCCGTATGGCTCCCAGCCAGGTGTTGTATAAGGATTGTTCCCAGAATTCCTCATCGTATGCCTCGATCAGGTATTTCAGGCCGGCCATTTTGGCGGAATATTTATATTCGCTTAATTCATTCTCCAGCAGGGCCAGGGCATCTTCATTGCCCAGTGCTGCCATCGCATCCAGGGGATCGGGAAGCGGCCGCCATATCTTTTTTCCCTCAAAAATGATACGGTCGAACACCACCTCACTGAACACGTAGGAATCGATCAGGAATTTCTGTCCCAGCAATTTGAAAGAAACAGGCAGTTTCCCCGGGTCCGAACTGAAGGGATCGACGAAAAAGAAATTGGACATGATCTTTTGCCCGTAATCATCCGAAGCATTGAGCCTGTCCTTAAAACTACCGAATTGTTCCGGGTCGAACAGATCGGTCGGATCTTCGAGTGTCTGTTCGAACAGGGATTGAAGTTCTCCGGAGGTCAGGTTATCATCCGGTCCGACCAGAAAGGTAATGATCTGTTCATGCTTTTCCAGGTTATCCCGCATGCCCGACCCGTATAAAAGCTGGTTCAACAGCAAAGCACCCAGTTGCATTCTTCTCAACTCCTCATCCGTCCAATTGCTTTCCCAAGGATTTTGAGGGGGGGCCGTCATCAGAAAATCGATCCTTCCGAGCCACATCATTGCCCTGAAATAGTCCTCGAGGGTGGCGATACCATCCGGTGTATAGAACGCCCTGTTATAGTGTCCCCTGGGAGTAAACTGGCTGAAATCGAGCTTTCTGTTTCGCCCATCGGTGAAAAGGGGCATGTAGGTCATCTGTTCACTCTCCACAGCCTCCATCACTTCCTCAAAGGTCTCTATAGAACCATATTGGGGTGCATATGTTGCACCTTCCGACAGAGAGAGGGCTACTGATACATACAGGTCCACATCCTCCAGCACCTTTACAAAACGTTGATCACCGCCGTAAGATTCCGCCAGCTGCGGAAACTGCCCATAAAGGGCATGCAAAAGCTCTTTCAGGTTGGGCTCCAGGAATTGCCATTCCAGTGTCTGTAGTATCGCATCGTAGGAGTTGTGCAGGGTGGAGAGTATGAAATCAGTGCTGAGGAACAACGGCATGTCGGCACTGTAGAGACCAATAAATGCACTGGCCCAATCATACGATGCCAGCCTTTCTGTCACCATAAAATGATTTCTCTGCAGCATCTGCTTTTCCTCCATGGTGAAGGAGTATCGCTGATCCAGTGAATCAAACCAGGGGATCGAGGAAAGCCCGGTGGGATATTCCCTGTAGCTGTAGTAGGTGTATTGCGGTGGATAGGATTGTAGCAGCGCTTCTGCAGAAAGATCCCGGGATTCCTGAAGAAATTGCATATAGGTATCTGGTGAGAAACCGGACTGACCCATTGCCGGGAACCCGGGTATCAGAAAAATGCAGAGCGTGAGTGCGAGGGTATATCTGAGTTTCATAAGGTCAGGTTTTTTACAAGTTACAGGTTTTCAGAAAACCGTTTTCCATAGGATGTCCGCAAAGTGAAAATGGTTGCGCATCCTGAAGATCGGCAGTATCCCGTAAAATTCCGTAAAAAGCCTTAATTTTGATCATAACCGGTTGCATCCGTTCTCACATTTTTTCAGATGTATGGAGGTGTAACGGAAAATCACAACGGATGAAAGAGATCCATTCCTATTATCGCATCAAGGGTACTCCGGCAGAGATCTACTCAGCACTCACCAATCCTTTCTCAATCACCCTCTGGTCCGGAGGTGAGGCCAGGATTCAGGAGGAACCGGGTACCGAATTCTCCCTCTTTGACGGTGATATCGAGGGCATGAACCTGTCATTTGAGAAGGATCATCAAATTGTACAGGAGTGGTATTTCGGCGACCAGGATGAAAAGTCCATCGTCACTATCACACTTCGGCCCGACCGGCATTTCACGAAAATTGAACTCCATCATACCAATATTCCCGATGAAGCTTACGAAGACATGGCCCATGGATGGGATAACTACTACTTCGGAGGGCTAAAAGAGTTTTTCGAAAAATAGGACACATGCCATTCAGGAAGTTCTTCTGGGTCATTTCACTGCTCCTTGCGACGGTCACCATATGGGCCAGGACCCTGGAAGATATCAAACGAAGCGGAAAGATCTACGTTGCATTTACCTTCGATGATCTGAATAATATCAACTACGATCTTGCGCTGGAATTCGCCCGCTATCTGAATGTGGAACTGATCAAGGTGGAAATTTCCTGGGAGGAGGTCTTTATGAAAGACGGGGTGATCCCTCCCGGTCTGGAAACAGATCCGGATATTCGATTTACTCCCGATGCCCTGAAAAAAGCGGATATCATCTGCTCCACATTTACCATTCTGGAATGGCGAAAGAAACTGTTCAGTTTTGCCAGGACCCTTCAATCGGCTGAACTCCTGATGGTGGGGAAAGATGAACCAATCCCGGAAAAATTCGGGGACTTGTCCGGCAAGCGGATTGCATTTGTGGGATCCACCACCTTTGAACAGCACCTGGAGGAGATCAATGCCACCCTGGAGGTCAAAATGGAACTGGTACCCACCAAAAGCAGTGCAGAAACACGACAGCTCCTGCTCAGCGGAAACGTCAACGGGATCGTACTTGACGCCGATGAGGCGCTGGATTTTACCGCCAGCAGCGGCCGGGAATTCAGGATTGCATTTCCCATCAGTGAAATCACCAGGACTGCCTGGGCCGTGGAGAAAAACAATCCACTGGCCTCAGAAGTGGAAAACTTTATGGAGACCATCATCAGCAATGGTGTCCTGGATGCCATCTTTTACAGGGAATTCGGTATTACCTACTCCTCTTACACCGATCGTCTGAGTAAAAATCTGAAACTGGAAATATATCACCGGAGCCTGGAGGAGATCCTGGCTTCCGGAAAACTGGTGGTGGCCCTGAGGGACCGGAATTTTGTTTACCGGCAAAACGGGCAGAAACAATTTATGCATGCGCTGGCCGAGGAGTTCGCCGACCACCTGGGTGTCAGCCTTGAGTTCGTGGTCACCCCTTACTTTGAAAAATATTGGGAAACGGCTGATGGAAGGGTCGTCCGGGATTCTTCCTATACCCCCGACTGGTTTTACTATTTCGATCTGGCGTGTGAAGTGTTCGCACCCCTGGAATGGAGGACACGGAAAATTGACATGGTCCCGGTTTATCCATCGGCTTATGCAGTCATCGCCCGGAAAGATACCGAGATCAATTCCCTGGAAGACCTGGAGGAGATGAAAGGGGTAACAGGCAGCAAAACTGTCTATGAAGATATCCTTCAACAAAACGGCATTACCCATTACTACTATGAAGAGTTCAACCAGTTTATCCCCGATGTAGCTTCAGGAAAGGCCGATTATACCATTGTCTATGATGCCTTTTATGAACTCTCCGCCTTCCCCGAACTGGAGGTCAAGCTGGAGTTGGGAGAGCTGGAGGTCAGCTGGGGACTGCGCAAGGACCAGCCCGAACTTGAAAGGGAGGTCCGGGATTTTATGACCCGGTCGCGGGAAAAGGGGCTCATCGGAATCCTGCTGAAAGCTCTTGGCGGCAAGGCCCTGCAGACTCCTGAGGCATTCCTCCATAGCTATTATGAGAGCTTTCAGACCGGTCATCTCCCATATGTTAACTATGGAGCCGAAGATGGCCTGCCTCAGGAGGACATCTTTTCTATCTTCCAGGATCGGAAGGGGTATCTCTGGTTTGGAACGAATTCCGGAGCTGTACGATACAACGGCAGGGATATGGTGGTTTTTGATGAGTTAAACGGGCTTCCGGGTAATTCTGTCAGGGATATTCAACAGGACAGCAGCGGGACACTCTATTTTGCGACCACCAGCGGGGTAGCCAAATTCAGGGAAGACACCACGGTTGAAATTCTGTTCGAAGGAATACCTTTCCAGAGGATTTATATTGATTCACAGGACCGTCGATGGCTGATTGGCAGCGATGGAGTATATATGGAAGATCCGGAAGGTGCCATCAGGTTCATCAATGCAGAATTCCCGCTCCTGCCGGAGGTGGTGTATCATATAACCGAGGACCCCTCCACCGGAAACCTCCTGATGGCCACCCTCTCAGGAGTATTCCTGTATGATCCTGTAAAAGAGATCGTCCGGCAGCTGAGTGATACCGACAGCTATTCACTCTACATCGATCCCAATGACTCGATATGGATCTCCACCCGGGAAGGATTGCTCATTACCCATAAGGAAGACCTGATGTTCCCGGGTAAGACTTCAGAAATCAGCAACCTGAACAAAAGGCTTCTGTTCCCCGTGCAGATTATCTCCAGCATCATCTCCAATAAGTATGGGGCCGTATGGCTGGTCACCGATTCCCGGATCATCCAGGTGCTCTCCACCGATCAGGAACCCATTATTTACGAGCAGGAGATCGGCATAAAAAACAACAAAATCCTCTCTTTCCTGATAGACAGGGAGGATAACCTCTGGATAGGCTTCTCGGGAGGATTGCAGAGACTCACCAACAGGAAAGGCCTGAGGAATTTCTACCCGACTACTATTAATAGTTACATCTACTCCGTATTCCAGGATGAAGAGGGGAGGATCTGGATCGCCTCCGACAATGGTATTTTCTATTTACAGGAGGATCAGCTTGTCAATTTCACATCCCGGACAGGAGACGGGAACAGTCAATTTGCCGGAACCCTTCTTCCCAACGGGAACATCCTTCTGGCCAGCAACAAAGGATTGATCGAGGTAGATCAGCGGGATCTGCAGATTCTTCGACGCGTGGAGTTCGGCCAGGTAACACACAGCCTGGAGAATGTCTTTGCCGCTTCTTCGGGAGAAATCTTCCTGATGACGGGAATCAGCGGAGTGATCTATTACTTTCCATACATGGGAGCTGACCCGGTAGAATTGAAAAACCGGTTCACGGCAAACATTTATCAGCTCCTGGAGTATCACGGAAAAGTGGTCGGTGGGAACAGTACAGGATTCGTGGCCTTTAACGGGAATGACTTTGTGCAGCTGCAGGAGACCCCTTGCAGGGTATGGTCGCTTCATCGTCAGGGAAACGATATTTGGGTAGGGACCGATTGCGGAATAGGCAGAATCAGGGAGGGCCGGTTTGACCAGCTGGAACTGTTCCGGCTCGAACAGAACCTGGTGATCAAATCGATCGTTCAGGCCAATAACAGAAACTACCTGTGGCTTGGGACCAATAAAGGCTTTGGATATTTCCACATGGAGAGAAGGGAGTTTGAATTTATCATCAGTACCAGAGATGGTCTGAGCGGTGATGAAATCTCTCCCGAAGGACTTTTCCTCGATCAGAATGATATACTCTGGATCGGAACCTACCATGGCCTTTCCAATTTCAACATACGGGCAAAATCCACCATCAATTATGCTCCTGTTTGCTATATCGAGAAGCTCTTTCTCAACGGTGAACAGATAGAGGCTGAAACAGGACAGGTTTTTCCGCACGACAAAAACAACTTTGTCTTTGAGATCAATGCACTATCCTTTTCGGACGAAGCTTCGGTAGAATATGAGTATTACCTGCGGGGAACGGGGAATAACTACTCATCTTACCACCGGGGAAGTGAATACAGGGCTTATTACAATAACCTGCCTCCCGGTACGTATGAATTTGTATATAAGGCCAAAGGTAAGAACAATATCTGGGGATACGCCGAGAAATTCGAGTTCACCATTCGTAAGGCATGGCACCAAACCTGGCTGTTCCGTATGGTTCTCGTTATGTTCTTCCTGCTGGCCATTTACCTCTTCTATATCATCCGGATGAGCACCCTGAAAGCTCAGAAACAGAGACTGGAAGAACAGGTGCGGGAACGTACACATGAACTGGAGGTGGCCAATACCGAGATTGAAGCGCAAAGAGATTTTGCCCGTTACCAGAGAGATCAGATCTCCCTTCAGAAGAAGGCAATTATGGACAGCATCCAGTATGCGCAGACGATCCAGAATTCGTTGCTTCCTTCGCAGGTGGTCATGAAAGAAATCCTGCCTGAACATTTCATACTTTTCAAGCCCAGGGACATTGTGAGCGGTGATTTCTACTGGATCAGCGATCATCTGCAGCATTTCTATCTGGCAGTTTCCGATTGTACCGGACACGGCGTACCGGGGGCCTTCATGAGTATGCTCGGGATGACCTTTTTAAATGAGATTATAGGAAAACAGCCTGGAATTGACCCGGACGAGTTACTGAACGAACTGAGGAGCAGGATCATCCAGACCCTGCATCAGGAAGGGGAACCGGGTACAGCAAGGGACGGAATGGATATGGTCATCTTCAGGTTCCACAGGGGAAGCGGGATCCTGTCATTCGCAGGAGCGAACAATCCCCTCTATCTCATACGGGACGACGAATTGAAAGAGTTCAAAAACGATAAGATGCCCGTTTCCATTCATGATATCATGAAGCCATACCGGCAACAGGCCATCGATATTCAACCGGGTGACTGTGTCTACCTCTTCTCTGACGGATATGCCGACCAGTTTGGAGGACCCGATGGAAAGAAGATGAAATACAGAGCTTTTAAAAAGCTCATTCTTGACTCATCCGGACAACCTATGGCAAAACAGAAAACCCTTCTGAACAGTGCCTTCGAGGAGTGGAGGAGAGACCTGGAGCAGATCGATGATGTCACCGTATTCGGTATTCGTTTCCCGGAAAAGTCATGATCGGGGGGCTGTAACTTATCTTGCCTCTGCTCCGTCTTACTTCCGAAATCAAAGCCTGATCATTCTAGAAACGAAAATTTTAACCGCATGAAAACAATATGTGCTCTATTGATGGGATCCCTGCTCTGGATCCCTTTCTATGCCCAGGAGATTCCGGTGAACGGGAATGAACCGGAAGCTGTCGAAGAGCAAGAAGCTCCGGAAGCTGTCGAAGAGCAAGAAGCTCCGGAAGTTCCTGAAGCCGTTGAATCAATGGAGGAAATCGAAGTGCAGGAAACTCCTGAAATCGCAGAGCTGCACGACACCGTTAAGGTCCTTAAGAGAGTGGAAACCATCGAAACTCCCGAAAAGACCAGGGTGACCCTGGGACAGAATGAAGTCCTTATAGTGGAAGAGAATGGTGACACCCTAAAAGTGAAACTCGGTCAGCGTGGAATTCGCATAGTGGAAGGAGAGGAGGGGACCGAGATTAATGTGATTGACATGGATGAAGAGAAGGAGGATAATGCGGAGAGAAGCGGTTCCGAAAAAAGGAAGAAAAAGTTCAAGCCTCATTTTGCAGGCCTGGAACTGGGACTGAATAATTATGTGACCCCCGGCTTCAGCCTTACCCTTCCGGAGGATGAGCGGTTCATGAACCTCAACACCGGCAGGTCCTGGAACTGGAACCTGAACTTCCTTCAGTACGGATTCGGCCTGGGTACCGACAAGGTAGGCCTGGCAACGGGCCTGGGCTTCGAATGGATCAACTACAATTTCGAGCGGCAGAACAGCATCCGTAAAGACCCGGATACCGGAATCATTGTTGAATATGTTCCTGAATACGCCGGCAGGATCACCAAATCGAAGATGAACATAACGTACCTTAACGCTCCCCTGCTGCTTGAATTCCAGATTCCTGCAGGAAAGAAAAGGATTCATATTTCCGGAGGGGTGATCGGAGGGATCAAACTGTGGTCCAACACCAAGATGAAGTATACCGAAGAAGGCCAGAAATCGAAAGAAAAAGCCAAAGGAGACTACCACCTGAACCCTTTGCGCTGGGGAGTCACCGCACGTGTGGGATACCGGGCACTGAACCTCTATGCCAACTATTATATGATGCCCCTCTTTAAAGAGGATATGGGACCAGAGCTTTATCCGTTCAGTATCGGCCTGGTGCTGATCCCCTTCTCCAATTAAACCCATCATCCACCACTCTGCCGTGGGATCGGTCGGATCAGGTATTTGCCTGGCCGGCCGATTTTTTTGTCAAATGGAAGCACGGATAAAATATTAACTTTGTCCTGAACACAAAAGCCATCTAATGAGACTTCTATTAATCAGTAATTCTACAAAACCGGGAGAGCCCTATCTGGATTATCCCAAGCAACAGATTGCCGATTTTCTGGGGAGCAGCCCCAGGGAGTGCCTCTTCCTTCCCTACGCCGCAGTGACCTTTAGTTTCGACGATTACGAGAAAAAGGTCCGTGAACGGTTCGAAGAGGTTGGTCACCGTATCACTTCCATCCATCACGCCAATGACCCGGCATCAGCAGTTCGTTCGGCCGATGCCATCGTCGTGGGAGGTGGAAATACTTTTCAGCTCATTAAGATGATCCATGAAAACCACCTGACCGAAGCGGTCAGGGAAAAAGTGCTTGGCGGAACACCCTACATCGGTTGGAGCGCAGGCAGCAATGTGGCCTGCCCTTCCATCCGGACCTCCAATGACATGCCGATCCTTGAACCCCCCAGCTTCCAGGCGTTCGCATTGGTCCCGTTTCAGATCAACCCGCACTACACCGATCTCCACCCTCCCGGTCATGCCGGTGAGACCAGGGAAGACAGAATCATGGAATACCTGGCCGCCAACCAGGGTGATACCGTGCTCGGTCTCAGAGAAGGATGTATGTTCAGGGTGGAAGACAGGAAGATGGTCCTGATCGGAGACCATTCGGTAAGGTTGTTCCGTTATGCAGAATCTCCGGTGGAACTGCACCATCGGCACGATTTTAGTGAATTCCTGAACTGAAATGAAGCACCGGATCCGGATCGTTGTTGAGTTTGTGGCAGCATTCATGCTGATCTCCCTGCTTCTCCTGGCTATCGCCGGAGTGGTAGTGGTCAAATTTTACGGGGAGGACCTGGAGTCGTTCGTTCTTGAACAGGTCAACAGGCGCCTGGAAAGCAGTGTCGACATCGGGGAAGTATCGGTGAAGGTCTTTCACAAATTCCCCAATACCTCCATTGTCCTCAACGAAATCACCGTTTGGTCGAGCCACAATTTCCAAACGGGGGGATTCGGATCGCCGGGTGCCGATACGCTTCTGACCGCCGGATCGGTCAGTGTCAGTTTCAATCTCTTCAGTCTTATCAGAGGGAAATATATGATCCGTGAAGTGGATATCCGGGACGGCACCCTCCACCTCTACACCGATAGCCGCGGAGAAAGCAATTACCAGCTTCTCGGATCCAGGAAACGGACCGGAAAGCAGGATCCCTGGGTGAATCTGTCACAGTTACAGGTACAGAATTTCCATATTCTGCTGCACAATCGATCCAAGGAACTGACATCATCCGGCCATCTTAGCAAGCTTCATCTGAATGGAAAGTTCTCCCGCAAACATACCCAGATCAGAGGATCTCTGGAGGGAAATCTGGATGAGATCACCAACAAGGGATTACGCTATGCCTCCAACCGGGAGGTGCGTTCCAGGATCAGCCTCACGGTGGAGGATTCTCTGTACACTATCCGCTCCGGGCAGCTGCAGATCGACAGGATTTCAGCAGACATGGACGGCAGGTTTACCATCATTCCCGAACAGGGAGTGGAACTGGATCTCTATGCAGCAGCCAGGGAACTGGAGATACACGAGGTCCTGGACCTCCTGCCCAGTGAAATCAGCAGTCCGTTGCAGGGAATCCGCGGCAACGGCAACCTGCAGCTCTATGCCCGAATCACCGGAAGGGCAAATTCGACGCAAAATCCGAAGGTAAAGGCCGATTTCCGCACCTCCAACGCCAATCTATCCTGGGATCGGGTCCCTTTCCGTCTTCAGAGTCTCAACCTGGCAGGAAGCTATTCCAACGGGGGGGGGTTCAGTCCGGTTACCACCTCACTGCAGATCCAGGAACTGAGTGCGGTGATCGGTGAGGATCACCTTTCGGGTCGCGGTTCTATCATGAACTTCTATGATCCCTCCTTTTCTTTCGAACTGGAAGGGGAAATCCATCCGGGACAATGGATAGAATGGTACGATTCCATTCCTCTCAAAAATGCATCCGGCCAACTGGTCAGCGATTTGAAGGTCCATGGATCCTACAACCGGGATATGCCCAAAGGAAAAAGATTCCTTGCGCTGGATATTACGGGCGAAGTGAATCTGGAGGAGGTGGGACTGGAGATCTCCGACAGGACACTGCCCTTTTCGTCCATCAATGGTTCGCTGCTGATCGACAATGACTTCTGGGAACCAGATATTTCAGGTATTTACGGAGAGAACGAATTTACTTTTACCGGATCCGGCCTCCACCTTCTGTCTTATTTGCTTGGCCGTGAAAAAGAGCTGATTGCTTCGGTTCTCTTCACCTCCGGAAAACTCGATCTTCAGGAAATACTCGATGCGATGCCAGGTTCCGGAGACAAGGACCGCAAAAAGCTCACATTTCCCGGCCAGCTGGACCTGAGGCTCGAATTCGTCATCGATGAACTCATCAAAGAACACTTCAACGCCGAAAATGTAAGGGGTGTAGCCGGCTACAAATCCCCGGTTCTGTCGGTCGACTCTCTGGTGATGCAGACCATGGAAGGCACATTGCGGGGCGGATTCCAGTTGATGCAGGATCATTCGGGCATGATCACCACCCATGTAAATGCCCGGATGCATAACCTGGATATCCATGAACTATTCTATGCATTCAACAATTTCGGACAGAAGCAAATCACCCACGAGCACCTGAGGGGTACGCTCTCGGGGAGTTCGCTGTTTTCGGCCGAATTGGAATCCGATTTCTCGATGATCGCCCCATCGATCCTCAGCGAGAATAGCCTGGTGATACAGGATGGAGAGCTCAACAATTTTTCCCCACTAAAGGCACTTTCAAGGTTCATAGAGGTCGGGGAGTTGCAGAATGTTCAGTTCGAAACGCTGGAGAATAATATCCTGATCCGGGAGAGTCAGGTAGTCATACCGGTCATGGAGATCCGGTCCAACGCCCTTGACCTTTCTGCCTCGGGTAATCATGGTTTTAACAACCATTACGATTACCGGCTGAAACTGCAACTCTCCGAACTCCTTTATAACGAAGCAAAAAGATCGAGAAACAGGGAGTTCGAAATAGCCCGGGATGAATCCGATACACGGACTTTGTTTCTCAAAATCTCCGATTCAGGTACCGGGTCCACCGTGGAAATTGACCATGAGAAGACCGCTGCAAAGATACGGAATGATCTGAAGGATGAGGGGCGAGAACTCAAACAGGTGCTCCAGAAGGAATGGGGTCTCTTTAAGAAGGATACCCTTTTGGAAGAACAAGCCCGCCGCTCTGGTGAGGAGCCAGTATTTATGTTTGAATTCCAGGAAGATACTGCGGACAACCAGGTAAACACAGAAGAGGAGCCCCGGACGAAAGGTCGTCGCCGGTGGCAGATGCGCTCAAAAAAGGATACCTTCGGGAATAAACCCGCAAAAGAATTCGTTATTGATGAAACCCCACAATAAATCCTTCTGAATTGGACATTTACAGGAAAAAACAGCGCTGGAAACTCATTCTATTTCTGGCTGCAGTACTGATTGGCGCAGGCTCGCTCTGGTACACCAATCTTCTGGTGGACCAAATTCAAGAAACCGAAAGGCAAAAGGTGGAATTATGGGCGGAGGCGATCCGCATGATGAATTCCGCCGATTTCGAAACAGATCTGGCATTTCCCTTCTCCGTCATCGAGAGCAATACCCATATCCCGGTCATACTGACCGATTCGGACGGAACCATCCTGAATCATAAAAACCTCGATTCGACACGTGTCGAGGACACCAGGTATCTTCAACGGCAGCTGAACCATGCACGGATGGAGAATGATTCACTGGTCATTAACCTGGGTGAAGATGAATTTCAGTATATCTTTTACCGGGATTCCATCGTTCTCCGTAAGCTGATTCTATTTCCCTACGTGCAGCTGGGTGTGATCATTTTGTTCATCCTGGTATCCTACATTGCTTTCAGCGTCTCCCGCAAAGCAGAACAGAACGAGGTTTGGACCGGTATGTCCAAGGAGACCGCCCACCAGCTGGGGACCCCCATCTCCTCCCTGATGGGGTGGATGGAGTTGCTTAAAACCTCTTCCCTGGATCCCCATATGGTGATGGAGATGCGGAAAGATACCTCCAGGCTTGAAAAGATAACCGACCGGTTCTCCAAAATCGGGTCCAAACCCTCCCTGATGGAGGCCGATTTGATCCCCATCCTTCGGGAAAACCTGGAATATATGAAGAACAGGGGGCCTGAGAATATCGAATACCTCCTGGATATACCCGGCAGGCCTGTACGCACGAAACTCAACGCCACCCTTTTCGAGTGGGTGATCGAAAATCTCTGCAAAAACGCGACCGATGCCATTGAGGGGAGCGGAAGGGTGATCCTTCACGCCGTGGAGACCGAAAACAATGTGATCATCGATGTGGAAGATTCGGGGAAAGGAATTGCCAAATCCAGGTTCAGGACGATATTCAAACCCGGATACACGACCAAGAAAAGGGGATGGGGACTCGGATTATCACTTTCCAAAAGGATCATCGAATCGTACCATCATGGGAAAATCTTCGTCCTTTCCTCCGAACCTTACGATACCACGGTCATACGCATCAGCCTGCCCAAATAGGAAAGCTCACAGGTATCATGGGAAACCCGGAGTTATCTGGGCACCAGCCTGTAGACTTTGTCAGACCGCCTGACCACCTCCTGCACCGGAAGGGAACACCGCTCCCCCTTTCGGGCAACCCGGCACGATTTTTCATCAACCCTTAATTCTGTCACCGTGGTCTCGATCACCCCGGTGGTGGGTCCGGTGATCAAAATCTGGTCCCCCTGGCTTAGCTGACCGCTTTCGACCAGCACTTCTGCCACACCGATGCGATCATAATAGTTCGTGCCTTTCCCCACATAGATTTTTCGGAGTGTGGAAAGCGATCCGTGCTCTTCACTCCATTCCCCCAGCCTCTGACCCAGGTAGTAGCCGTCCCAGAATCCCCTGTTGAATACAGTCGACAGCCGCCGGTCCCATTCCCTTATTTTCCCGGTGTCAAAACTTCCCTCCAGCCAGGCCTGGATGGCTTCGTTATAACAGGAGGCGACCGTCCTCACGTATTCAGCCGGCCTTGCACGTCCTTCGATCTTCAGTACAGTGACGCCGGCCTCCAGAATTCGATTCAGGAAATGGATCGTTTTCAGGTCCTTGGGTGACATGATATACTCATTGTCGATATCCAGTTCCACCTCCCGGTCCTTGTCGGTGACCGTATATCCCCTTCGGCATACCTGAAAGCAGTCTCCCCGGTTGGCGGAATGGTTGTGTTCATGCAGGCTGAGATAGCATTTCCCCGAAATAGCCATACAGAGTGCTCCGTGCACAAAAAGCTCGATCCTGAAGGGGTTCCCGGACACTCCCTTTATCCCCTCCTTATCAATGGCCCTGCAGATCGATTCTACCTGTGACAGGTTCAGTTCTCTGGACAGTACGGCCACATCGGCCCAGCCTGCATAGAACTTCAGGGTTTCGGAGTTGCTGATATTGATCTGGGTAGATAAATGAACCCGTGCTCCCACACTCCGGCAATAATTCAATACTGCCTGGTCGGAAGCGATGATCGCATCCACCCCATGCTGCTGGGCCAGGTCCACGATATGCTTCATCTGGTCCAGCTCCTGTTCATACATTACCGTATTAAGGGTCAGATAGGTCCTCATTCCCAGATCGGAAGCCCGGGCCACCATCCCCGGAAGGTCGCTTGATTTGAAATTGGCAGATGAGCGGGCCCGCATGTTTAAATGGTCGACCCCGAAATAGACGGCATCCGCCCCACCCTGAGCAGCAGCGGTTAACGCTTCTTCACTGCCGGCAGGCGCCAGTAATTCGATATCACTTCTTTTCTTCTCCGACATACTTCTGCAAAAGTAGTGCGTTTTTTGCAGTGTCCACCTGATCGGAAGAGATCAGCTGATAACTGTGGTGATTCCATTCCAGCGAATGCAGGTAGCTCTTATCGTAGTAATGGAGCATGATCTGGGCAGCATGGTAAAAATCGCCACGGCCGATGGCCTCCATGGCCTCGGTGGTGCGGGCACCTCCCAGCCTCTTTTCAATCTTGCTCACACACGAGTTCAATTGATCTTTGTGGTGCACTGCGTAGTTACGGGTAAGATAAAGAGCCCTCTTCTCTCTGGGAATATCCAGAAAAAGCAGGGTCCCCTCCTTCATTTGAGTATACAACTCTATGGGCAACATGCACTTTCCGATATTCCTGCTTTCATCTTCTATCCAGATCCTGCGATGCAGATCCAGCTGAATCAGCTGCGTCCCGATCAGATTCTCAAAATGCTCGGTAGAGGGTTGCGGATCCTCTCCCAGTCCACCGAACGCGGACCCTTTGTGATTCGCCAGTCCTTCCAGGTCGATCACCTGTTCTCCAGAATCTTTTAGATAGTGAAGCAGTTCCGTTTTTCCGCTGCCCGTGCATCCGCCCACCACCTGCAGAGGCAGTGGGGCCCTGAACCTGGAACGCACCATCTGTCTGAAGCTTCGGTAACCGCCCTCCAGCAGATAACAGCGGATCCCCACCAGCTCGTACAACCAGGCCATACTGCTGCTGCGCATCCCTCCCCTCCAGCAGTAAAGCAGGAGTGTATGACCGCTGCCGGCTGCTTTCAATCCCTCCCCGGCCAGCGAAGTCAGCTTATTCCCGGCGAACTCCAGTCCCCTGAAAATGGCTTCCTGCCGGTTCTCCTGCTTATAGGCAGTGCCTACCACACTTCTTTCCTCTTCATTAAAAAGGGGAATACTCAGTGCACCGGGAATATGTCCCTGCCTGAACTCGGAAAAGGTCCGGACATCAACGACCGGGTGACGGGCCGAGAGCGATAAGAACTTTTCTATGTGGATCACCTCAGCCATGGGACAGGTGCTTTCTTCTACCGTTCCAGGAAATTATTCAGCAGAGAACGGCTTTCCTTCCTTACATTCTTTCCATAGGGTGAAATGGCCTGAATCAATTTACGGATCGGCATGGATTGGAGCCAGACTGTGCCTGTTCCGCTGAGAGTGGCCAGGAAGATCCCTTCTCCCCCGAATATCATGGACCGGAGACCACCGGTTGTTTCAATATTGAAATCGATCCCCGGTGTGTAGGCCACGATACATCCTGTATCGATCTTCAGGGTCTCGTTATTCAATCTTCGCTCGATGACCGTTCCGCCTGCATGCATGAACGCCTTGCCGTCACCTTCCAGCTTCTGAAGGATAAAACCCTCCCCTCCCACCAGTCCGCTTCCGAACCTCCGGTTCAAAGTAATGGATATCCGGGTGCCCAGTGCAGCGCAAAGGAATCCATCCTTCTGAACGATCAATTTCCCGCCCAGATGCCCCAGGTCCACCGGTATGATCTTTCCGGGATAGGGAGCCGCGAATGCCACCCGCTGTTTTCCGGGACCCTGGCTGGTGAAATGGGTCACGAACAACGATTCCCCAGTCAGCACCCGGGTTCCTGCCGAAAGTAATTTACCCATCAATCCCTGATTCGGGGCCGACCCGTCTCCCATTTTTGTCTCAAACCGGATACCGCTGTCCATATACATCATGCTTCCGGCCTCAGCGATAACCGTTTCATAGGAATCCAGTTCGATTTCCACCAGCTGGATGTCATCACCCAGTATCCTGTATTCAAGATCGTGTGATTGCATGGACCTAAATATTGGTTGAAAAAAGTTTAATCAATAATTGCTTCATATTTTCCACCCTGGCCGGTTTCATCACATAGTCGTTCATCCCAGCATCCAGAGCAGCCTTTCTCGTCTTCTCTTCCTCATCGGCCGACATGGCAATGATCGGAAAAGTATGTCCGGCCCTGCGGATCTGTTCAGTGGCCTGGTAACCGTCCGTTTCAGGCATCAACAGATCCATAAATACAATGTCGAATGGGCGCCTCTCCACCATTTCCACTGCTTCCTTGCCGTTTTTGGCGATTTCAATCTCATAGCCGATGTTTTTAAAGATCGATTGAGCCACCTTCTGATTGATCAGATTGTCCTCTGCAATCAGAATGGAAAGGTCGGAGGGAAGGGCGTTGATCAGGGGCTCCAGACTCTCCCGGTCTTCTACGCCAGGGAAATTCTCGGCCAGGATATCGAATACCTCTTTGGTCTCGAAGGGATCAATCAGGTAGTAATCGATTCCCAGTTTCCGGCAGGTTTTGTAATTCCCTGTTTTATCATTGGAACTGATCAGGATGATCGGATAGTAGTCGGTCAGGTCCTTGTTCTGCATCTCCTGCGCCAGGGCAAATCCATCCAGCTGATTCTTATCGACCAGGACGATCAGCTGATAATTCTCCTTCTTCACCTGGAGGTGGTGGATCACACTATCTACACTGCTGTCCTGATAGACTTTATTGGTCACGTCCAGACCAAATTTACCCAGCAGCCTGGCCATGGTATTCTTTGAAGGATCAGATTCTTTGGTCAGAATCAGCGCATGGATATCGCTTAGCCGGGTAATCTGGTTGAAATCATACTTCTTCGGGATCTTTTCGTTGGAATAGGCATCGATGGTGAAGCTGAATTTTGACCCGGGAAACTCCTCATCCTGAGAAATGGTGGACGGGCTCTCTACCCATATTTCTCCATGCATCAGTTCTACCAGCTGTTTGGCAATGGCTGTCCCCAGACCCGTACCGCCGAATTTTCGGGTTACCGATCCCCTCGCCTGGGTATAACTCCCGAAGATCTCCTTGATGCGATCCTGCGGAATTCCAATTCCTGTATCCTCCACCGTAAAGAGCAGATTGACCTGGCTCCTGTAAGATTCCATTAAGGCAGCCCCGATAACGATCTTTCCCTTCTCGGTGAATTTGACCGCATTGCTGACGAGATTGGAAATTACCTGCCTCAGCCTGAATGGATCTCCGATCAGTTTGTTGGGAACATCCTTTTTCATATCGATCTCCAGCTCGAGCCCTTTCTCCTTTGCCAGCGGCCTGAACAATTCCCCCACCAGTTCCAGCTCCTCGGAGAGATGGAAAGGGATCTCCTCCAGCATCATTCTGCCGGCTTCAATCTTGGAGAAATCCAGGATGTCGTTGATAATGGTCATCAACAGATCTGCCGAACGCTTGATCACCTCGATCTTCCCATGGAGCTCTCCGTTGGTCTTCTTCTGTTCGAGCAGGCTGTTGACCATCCCCAGGATCCCGTTCATGGGGGTGCGGATTTCGTGGCTCATGGAGGCCAGAAAATCAGATTTAGCCCGGTTGGCTGCCACCTCCCGCTTCCTTGACTTTTCCAGGGGGGAAACATCGATCAGCGCGATCAGTTTCAATTCTTCGCCTCCAATGCGGGTTACACGCTCGGTCCGGAAAATCACCGTCTCGATCCCCTCCTTTTCATAGTAGAGATAGTGGGAATCGTCCATAAAGGGACTGGGGCCTTCACTGAGGAGGTACTTGTTGGAGATCAGGAATTGCTTGTTGAAATCCTTTCCTACCAGGTTGTCCGACTTCCCCAGAAAGAGCATTTTCTGAGCAGTGCTGTTGATATTCCGGATAATATTCGTTTCATCGATGATCATGATCCCCACCGGGAACTGCTCCAGGATCTGCCTGAGCACGATCTCCGATAGTTTCAGCCTTTTTTCTCTTCTCACATACCTGGAGAGTATGACCAGCAGGTAGAGCACCAGGGCAGTGACCAGAATCTGGGAGAGAATAGCCACCTGAAGATTGCGGTTCACAAAGAAATTGAAGAATTGGCCGCGGTTTACCGAAAACATCACCCCGATGATCCTGGAATAGATGCTGAGCGGGTAGTAAGCCGTGTAGAGCCGTTCCCTTTTACCGTTCCCGTAAATACCCGTATGCTCCACGATTCCGGACTGTTCTGCCGCCACACTGTCGCTGAGCACTTCCAGGCCTTCCATTCTGAATGAATCGGATGGAAAATTGTCTACAATGACCCTTCCGTCTGCTCCCAGGATCCATTGCCAGTTCACGGTCTTTCCCTGGGGGTAAAGCCGGAAAATCTCCTCGGCAAATTGTTGCATGTTCACCTCCACTACCACATTTCCGGTGACCATGTCATTACCGAAATAGGGGTAATAGTACTCCAGTGCACTTCCCTCCTGCTCTACCCGGTCACGGGGATAGAGGCGTTTTTGTATCCGCATGGAGAAACTGTCCACCACGAAACGGTCCGACTTACGGAAATTATTTTCCGAATCGAGGTAAAGCGCATAGAAATTCTTCTTATTGTCGTAGACAGAGATTTTCGTAATCAGATTTCTGTATTTGGTATAGAAAAGCCGAAGGCTCTGGCTAGCCACTTTGAATTTCTCAGGATCCCCGAAAATCTCCGCGTACTGATGCATATTCAACTCATAGTTGATGTCACTGGCAAATTGTAGCAGGGTGGTTTCCAGATGTTCGCCGCAAAGCTGGGATTGTTCCAGCAAAGTTTCATTCAGAAAACCGGTATATCGCTTATGTATGCTGATAAGAGCGATCCCGTTCAGGGCGAGGATGACGAAAAGAATAACGCCTGATATTATGTTGCTCCTGATCATCAGCGGGTCAGATTGTGGGTGTATAAACTTATAAACTATTTTCTATTCTGGAAAGTGACTCTACCGATATTTGGCCTCCTCCTCCTCCATCATGATCACATAGTTCAAATACCTCGATTCACTGATCTTTCCTTTCCTGACCGCCTCCTTTACGGCACAGTGCGGTTCATTCAGATGCAGACAGTTATGGTACCTGCACCCCTGGCTTTCTTCGAATATCTCCGGGAAAAAATGGAAGAGCTCCTCCCGTTCGATATCCACGGTGCCAAATCCCCTGATTCCCGGGGTGTCGATCAGGTCGATTCCATGATCCAGTTCAAATAACTCAGAAAACGTAGTCGTATGAATTCCGCTCCGGTGGTAGTCAGAGACCTTCCCTATCTTCGGGCTGGCCGTCGGATCCAGTACTTTGATCAGGGTTGACTTGCCCACCCCCGAATTACCGGCAATCACATTGACCCTGCCGGCCATCTCCTTCCGGACCCGGTCTATCCCTTCCAGGGTCTCCAGTGAAAGCTTCATGCAGCCGTATCCGGCCCCGGTATAGATGGCCCAGCGATCCTCCATCGCTGCAATTTCGGCTTCACCATAAAGATCGATTTTATTAAACAGCAGAATGACCGGGATCCTGTAAGCTTCTGCCGAAACCAGAAAACGGTCGATGAACGCACTCAGCGTATTTGGCTGAATGATCGTGACCATCAGCCATGCGATATCCACATTGGCAGCTATGATCTGGTATTCCCTGGAAAGATTGGAGGATTTCCGGATGATATAGTTGGTCCGTTCCTCAATGGCCGTGATGATCCCGCTTCTGTCGTTATCCGACCACTCGAACTCCACATGATCACCTACCGCAACCGGGTTGGTGGCCCTGATACCCCGGGTCCTGAATTTTCCCCTGATGGTGCAAGACACGATCTCTTTTTCTTCCGTTCTGACGGTATAGCGACTGCCCGTGGACTTTATGACGGTACCTCTGTTCAAGCACTGGTAAAAATAGATAAAATAATACCGCCCCGGGAGAGGCGGTATCCTAAAACTACATCCTGTGAAAAAGGGTGAGGGCTAATTATGGGAGCAGGTTGTCAGGCCGGTCCACGGGTGCTGAGAATGAAAATCTCTTGGCTTTCAACTTGATCCCTGATATTTCACCCTCCTCGTCTCTGGAGGCCATCAGGGAAAGCTCCGCTCCGGTCAGGCGGTTGATACCCCTGATTCCAAGGTCTGCGATGGTCCACAGAGAAACTTCACTCTCTTCTGTATAGGATTCAAACATTCCCTGCAGATCCACCTCTGTTATCCTCTCAAGGATTACCCTCCGGGCATGGGGTGTGACCGGGGGAATGGAAAGAGGTTCAATTCGGTCATAAATCACCCCCTGCAAAGGGCTCACACGAGCCACCCTCTCCCCTTTCACTTTCAGGGGAGCAGCCTTCGCTCTGTCATCCCTTTCGGCACCGGCTCCTTTTTGCCGGGTGGTATCGGTGGGGATCCGGCGGTCGGTATTTCGTTGGATGGAGAACAGGCCGGAACCTCCATCCGGTCGAGCCTCCACCCCGGAAGAACCGGATTCTATTTCGGTCTGAGCCAGGGTAGACGGTCGTCCGGCAGGTGCTGGTTCAATCAGGGTTTCCGTGGTACGTTGTGAAAAGTCCGGTGACGGGACCATGTCTTCGGGAACACGATCGCCAGAAAATGGAATCCACCGGAAAAGCATCACCACCAGGGCAGCGGCTGCCGCTGCCGAAGTTACCGTTAACCAGACCAACCGGGACCTGGTATTGGTGCTCCTGTGCAACTGCCTTTTCCCTTCAAAGCGGATCAGAGGAGCTTTCAGCCTGGTCTGTTTCCATCCCTCCCACTCCTCTCTCAAATCCTGTCTTTCCTCCAGCAGCTGGTCGTGTTCAAGCTCCTGTTCCCAGGTAAGGTCTCCTTCCAGGCGAGCAATGGAGAACAGATCGAAATGCTTCGCGGACACGATGGAATCCGGTCCGGGCATTTCTTTCTTTAGCTGCTGCTTATAAGGGAAAGGAAGGCTTTCCTCCGGAAGAACCAGCCGATCCATCCCATCCACAGCATCAGCACAGTCGGGATTCCGGGAAAGGAACTCCTCCACCAATTTCCGCTCCTCATCCGTCAGTCTTCCCTCGAACAGGTCAAGCAGATACGCTTCATAGTTATTTCTGTTGATCTCCATCTGTCAAAGCACCTTTTCCAAGCTGCCGATATAGTTTTTCAGATAAACCCTCGCACGATAAATATAGACTTTCACCTGTGACTCAGAAAGACCTGTGATCTCGCAGATCTCCCTGTATGAATAGCCTTCAAAATCTCTCAACATCACCACCGATCTCTGGTCTTCAGGCAGGTTGCCCATTGCTCGTTGGATCACCTCTCCCAGGTCGGAATATTGCTCCGTATGGGAAGGCTCCCCCATTATCCCGGGATCATTCCCATCATATCTTTTCTGTTTCCTGGTATAATCGATCAGTGTATGATAGGCGGAGGTGAACAGATATGTCTTTACCTTCATCCCTGAAACTTCCTCCAGTCTGACCCACAATTTTTCAAACGTGTCCTGAACGATGTCTCTCGCCATATGCTCATCCCTCAGGTTCTTCATTACGAACCTGTAAAGATTATCAGCATAGTTATCCACCGCCCTGTTGTAATCCTCTACCGTCATTGTACCAGGAATCTGGTGATCATAAGACGAAGAATGTCCGTAAAAGTTACTAATATCGTCATAAGAAATTGATGAACACACGCACTCTGGAAAATCTGGAAGAGGAGGTGCTGCAGTGCAGGAAATGCTCCCTTGCCCTGACCAGGCATCATGTGATCTTCGGTGAAGGAAATCCCCATGCTCCGGTCTTTCTGATCGGAGAAGCTCCGGGAAGAGAGGAGGATATGAATGGGCGGCCCTTTGTTGGAAGGTCGGGCCAGTTGTTGGACAAAATCCTGGCGGCCTGCGGATTCACCCGTCAGCAGCACGTCTATATCAGCAACATCATCAAATGCAGGCCTCCCGGAAACCGGGTCCCCGCTCCCCGGGAGAGGGCCGACTGCCTCCCTTTCCTGCTGCAACAGATCGATATTATCCAGCCCTCCATGCTGGTGTTGCTTGGCTCCACGGCCCTCAAAAGCTTGCTGGGACCGGAACAGTGTATTACCCGTACCCGTGGTACGTGGATGGAGTGGAACGGTCACCTGACCATACCTGTGTACCATCCGTCAGCCCTTCTCAGAAATCCTGCACTGAAAAGGGATACATGGGAGGATTTCAAAAAAATTGTATTCAAATACAGAGAACTGATTGATCCCTCTCACTACTCTGCTCACATATAGCTCCCTACTTGTAACATAGAAATATGAATAAGACGAATCGATCATGAAGACATTCCTGGACTGCGTACCCTGTTTTATGAGCCAGGCTCTCAGAGCCGGCAGAATGGCCACCGATAATGACAAGTTGATTAAGGAAGTGCTGGATGAAGTCGGGTCCATGATTTCCGAAATCCCGTTGGAGCACACCCCGCCTGAGACAGGTGACCGGATCTATCAAAAGGTGAGACAGATCACCGGGGTGGAGGATCCATACCACTCCAAAAAAAAGGTCCACATTAAGGAGGCCCTGGCCCTCTATCCGGAGCTCAGGGAGATGATCCAACGATCGAAAAACAGGCTATTAATGGCCGTCAGGCTGGCTATTGCAGGCAATGTCATCGATCTGGGGGTCGGCAGGTCATACAATCTGAAAGAAGAGATCGGGAGAATTACCGAGAGTGAATTCGCCCTTTTTGATTTCAATACTTTTTGCGAAGATCTTTCCAGGGCCCGCAACATACTCTATCTGGGCGATAATGCGGGAGAGTCGGTATTTGACCGGATACTGATTGAGGAGCTGGGAAAGCCCGTTACCTATGCTGTCAGGGACAGGGCCGTCATCAATGATGTTACCTTTCAGGATGCGATTGACTCCGGTATAGGAGAAATCGCCGAGATCATCTCCACCGGATCATCGGCTCCCGGAGTTATCCTCAAGCTTTGCAGCCCCTGTTTCCTGGAGCATTTTCATTCCGCTGACATGGTGATCAGCAAAGGTCAGGGAAATTATGAAGGACTTTCAGGAAGCTCCCGCCCGGTCTTTTTCCTCCTGATGGCCAAATGCCAGGTGATTGCCCGTGATCTGGGGATCAAGGTGAACGATATTGTTCTCCTAAGAAATTTATCGTTTTAAACTCGAATTATTCCTGAATACTTGACAAACCATTCCATTCTTTTTATCTTTGACTAAATATTCAGTCATAAACCATGTCGCCACGAACCAAGAAGCAATTTGAAGAGATGCGCGTAAGCAGAAGGCAACAGATCATGGAAGCTGCACTCGAACTGTTCGCTCATGAAGGGTACAGCCATTGCACTATTGCCATGCTTGCCTCGCATGCTGGGATCTCCAAGGGGCTCATGTATAACTATTTCAAAAACAAGGAGGAACTCCTGTCGGCAATTATCACGGACGGATTGGAGGAGATCATGAACCTGCTTGATCCTGATCGTGACGGAGTACTGACTCCCAGCGAACTGGAAAGCTTCATAAGGAAAGTGTTTGAGGCCATGAGACAGCATATGGAATTCTGGATCCTTTATGTACATATCCTTTTTCAGCCGAGTGTTACAGAACAGCTGAATGATAACCCGTTCATCTCAATTCTGGAACATTTTGCCCCGCTGCTGGAAGCGTATTTTATAAAAAAAGGATGCGAAGATGCGCAGCTGGAAATGCTGACACTATCGGCGCTGATCGAAGGGTTCGGGGCTATTATGGTCTACTCCTATCCGACCACCTCCGTTCCGGATGACATGATCAAGAAACTGGAAGACCGGATCGTGGAAATGTTTGTATAATCAGATAAAATGTTAGAACAATGAACAGAATCGCATGGGTCATACTCTGCATATCCCTTTCGGCCACCATGAAAGGCCAGGACCTGACTGCAAAAGAGATCATCCGGGAAGCCGATGAACAATTCAGCGGTGAGGAAACCAGCATCAGCGAGATGTCCATGACCATCGTCCGGCCCACCTGGGAGCGGACCATCGAATTTAAAACCTGGACAAGCGGACGGGACTTTGCGCTCACCCTGATCACAGCACCGCCAAGAGAGGAAGGACAGACCTTTCTGAAGCGGGGAAACGAAATGTGGAACTGGAATCCCACCATCGACCGTCTGATCAAACTGCCCCCGTCGATGATGTCACAGGGATGGATGGGGTCGGACTATACCAATGATGACATTCTCAAAGAATCATCTATTGTCAATGATTATACCCACGAGATCTCCGGAGAGGAACCCATCGAGGAGAGGGAGTGCTACCGGATAAAAATGGTGGCCAAAGAGGATGCTGCGGTGATCTGGGGTCATCAGGTGCGATGGATCAGCAAAGACCACTTCCTTTTCATCAAAGCCGAACTCTACGACCAGGATGGGTACCTGGTCCGGACGGAACTGGGCAGGAAAATCGAGACCATGGGAGGAAGGATGATCCCGGCCAGGCTGGAGCTGATACCGGCTGAAGAGGAGGGACACAAGACCATTGTCGAGTTCAAAGATATCGAGTTCAACACCCCCATCAGGGATAGTTTCTTCTCCCAGCAGAATATGAAACGTATCCGGTGATCTCTGCTTACATTCACTTTTGTGAAGTGAACAACCTATAAAATAATGGATTAAAAAACTGGTGAATATGAGGAATTTCATGATGGCATGGCGAAATCTCTGGAGGAACAGGAGACGCACGATGATCACTTCCGCATCGGTGTTTTTCGCTGTACTCTTCGCTATTGTCATGAGGTCATTACAGCTGGGGTCGTACGGCAAGATGTTCCGGGATGCCATAGAATCCTATACCGGCTACCTGCAAATACAGCAACAGGACTTTTGGGATGAAAAAACCGTCAACTATACCTTCACATACGATCCCCAGCTGGATCAACAGATCATTGAAGATGCCAATGTTATTTCCACCGTCCCGAGGTTCGAATCATTTGCACTGGCCTCCAACGGTCCGCAGACCAAAGGGGTTATGGTAATGGGGATCGATCCTGAAAAAGAATCCGATCTTTCAAACATCTTTCACCGAAAAGTACGCTACAGGATCACTCCGGAGGCGCTGGATGAGATCAGGAACGATCCCGAGATCCCTGGCAAAATCAAGGAACTGGCAAAATCCTTCAAGGATGCCTCATTTACCAGCTCTTCCCGCCTGCAGCTGGACCTGGGAATATCCGACAGTGATGCACCCGAGATCCTTCCTGCCATTGAAAAATATACCCGTTTCGATAACGGATCCATCCGGATGGGGGAGCCGGGTGCATGGTTGGGAGACCGGCTTTCAAAATATCTCGATGTGGGTATCGGCGATACCATTGTCCTTCTGGGTCAGGGTTACCATGCTTCCACTGCAGCAGGTAAATACGAGATAAAAGGAATCGTCCGTATGGCACTGCCCGATGTGGATAATAAAGTAGTTTACCTTCCGCTGGATATTTGCCAGTACCTGTACAATGCACCAAGCAATCTGACATCCCTGGCCATCCATGTAAACGATAACAGTGATAAAGCCATTGAAGCCACCATTCAGCGGATCGAACCCCTGCTGCCGGAAAACCAGCGGGTCATCGACTGGAAAGAGATGAACGAAGTGCTGGTCTCCCAGCTGGAGGCCGATAACAAGAGTGGAATGATCATGATCGGGATCCTTTACCTGGTCATTGCCTTTGGAGTCTTCGGCACTGTACTGATGCTCACCGCTGAACGCAGGCGGGAATTCGGCGTGCTGGTGGCTATCGGGATGCAGAAAAGGCGATTGTCCGCGATTATGAGTATGGAAATGTTGCTGATCGGAACCCTCGGAATACTCGCAGGGATTATCGTGGCCGGAGCAGTGATCCTCTACGGGATGGATCACCCCATCGTTTTCAAGGGAGAGATGGCAAAAATGTGGGAGGATTATGGATTTGACCCTGTACTGGCATTTGAAGGAATCGGTATCTATTTCCTCTGGCAGATTATCATTGTGGGCATAATAGTACTGATCGCCGTTGGGTATCCCCTGTCAAAGATTGCCGGAATGAAAGTGGTCAACGCCCTACGGGTTTAAAACGTATCATATACAATCTGTCATGATTTGGAAAACAGCCTGGAAGAATGTATGGCGTAACAAAACACGCAGCCTGGTGGTGATCATATCGGTTACCATCGGAATTTTCGGCGGAGTATTCGCTGTGGCCGTGATGAACGGTGCCCTCGAACAGAAGGTGGACGCATCCCTGAACCAGGAGATCGCGCATATTCACCTCAACCAGCCCGGGTTCAGGGATAACTATGATATTCAACTGACGATCCCTCGGGTCGACAGTCTCATCCCGGTCATTAAAGAGACCCCTGGAGCGGCCCATGTGGCCCCCCGTCTGGTATTGACCGGAATGGCCAGTACCGCTGCAAAAAGTACGGGAGTGCAGATCCTTGGAGTGGATCCGGAGGCGGAAAAGCTGGTGCTGAACCTCCATGAAACCACCATACCGGGAACGGGTGGTTTCCTGGAAACAGAAAACAGAAATAATCTGGCCTATATCGGAGAGGACCTGGCAAAGGAACTCAATATCATACGTTTTCTGATCGATGATGAGATGCTGAAGGAGCTGGAGGAGAACGGGATCCCCGTGGAGGTCCGGGAAAAAATAAAGCCTCTTTCGGGTACCCGTTTTCCAGGAGAGAAGGCTTTCCGCAAGGAGATGCAAGAGGTACTGGACGACCGTGAAGAACAAGCCTATGGAAGAGTGATTCACCAAGCCGCGTGGTCGTTTCGCGAGCGCTCCAAGCTAACGCTCACGTTCCTGGACCGGGACCAGATCCAGACAGGAGGAGTATTTCGGATTGCAGGGATCTACAACATCAATAACAGCATGTATGAAATGTCCCACGTTCTGGTCAGGGCAGAGGATCTGCGCAGGCTGACCGGTTTGGGAGAGCAGGAGGTACACCAGCTGGTGGTCCGTTTGGAAGATCTGGAACAGACAGAGCCGGTGACCGGGCAACTGAAGGATGCTTTTCCGGGGATCGAGGTCATGCACTGGAAAGAGATTCAGCCCGACCTGGCCATGTTGACTGACCTGGTCCAGCGTTTTTACGCGGTATTCATGGCCATCATCCTGGCCGCCCTGGCATTTGGGATCGTCAACACTATGCTGATGGTGGTACTTGAAAGGACCAAAGAGCTTGGCATGCTGACCGCCATAGGAATGAACAAGAGAAGAGTTTTCAGCATGATCATGCTGGAGTCGGTATGCCTATCCCTGGTGGGAGGAGTCGTTGGAATGACTATCAGCAGTATATTGGTTAGCCTCACCGGGCAGTCGGGGCTCAACTTTTCAAGCTATGAGGAAGGATTTGAAGCTATGGGATATTCTGCTCATATCTATCCGGTAATCTCCGCCTCCTTCTTCATTACGGTCACCGTATTGATCATTCTGACCGGGATCCTCTCCTCCGTCTACCCGGCCCTGAAAGCATTGAGACTCGATCCGGCAGATGCGTTAAGAACAGAATAACATCAGGCAGTCACTTTATAATCCAATAACAATGAGAATTTTAGAGATAAAGAACGTCCACAAGATATACAATAGTTCCCCTGTGCAGGTTCATGCCGTCAACGGGATCACACTCGATTTTGAGGAGGGGGAATTTGCGGCCATCGTCGGTCCTTCAGGATCGGGTAAGACCACTCTGCTGAATATGATCGGCGGGCTCGATCATCCCACGGAGGGAGAGATCCTGGTGGATCATACCGATCTGTCCACCCTTAAATCATCTCAACTGATCGATTTCCGAATGCGAAATATCGGATTCGTATTCCAGTCCTACAACCTGATCCCGGTGCTCACGGCAAAAGAGAACGTGGAGTTTATTATGAATCTCCAGAAATGGAAAAAGGAAGATCGGGATAACCGCACGTTTGAACTCCTTAAGGCTGTAGGGCTGAAAGACCGGGCCGACAGCAGGCCTGCCAGGCTATCGGGCGGTCAGCAACAGCGTGTGGCAGTGGCCAGGGCTCTTGCCTCCAAACCCAAATTCGTTCTGGCAGACGAGCCTACGGCTAACCTGGATTCCCAATCGACCGAGACGCTGCTCGACATTATGGAGGGACTCAACAGGGAAGAGAAGATCACATTCATCTTTTCCACGCATGATGCCAGGGTGGTCAAAAAGGCTCGAAGAGTGGTCACCATCGAGGACGGAAAAATAGTCTCCGATGAGCAAAAAAAATGATCCCATGTGGAAAACGTCCGGTCCTTTGCTCATAGTGGTGATTCTGCTTCAGGCGGAAACCAGCGCCCAGCAGAAGATCAGTCTGTCCGGTTACGTTTCTGATATGCAAACCCTGTATCATATCCCGGACCAATGGCTCTGGGAAAACACACTCCACAACCGGCTGAATCTTTCATTCTACCCGGCCAGCTGGCTTTCGGGAACGGTTCAGCTGCGCAGCAGGGCCATTGCGGGGAACCCCTTCCGGAAATTTCCAGGATATGCCGAAAGTTTCGATGCGGACATGGGATGGCTCGACCTGCAATTCACGGCGGACGGTTCGCTGGGCGACAATGCAGGATATGTGCTGACCACCGCGGTGGACAGGCTATGGCTCCAATTCACATTCGGCAATCTGGAGATCAAGGCAGGGAGACAACGGATCAACTGGGGCCAGACCTTTGTATGGAATCCCAACGACATTTTCAATACCTACTCCTATTTCGAAGTGGATTACCCGGAACGACCCGGGAGCGATGCCCTTCGCATCCAGTATTATACCGGTAGTGCCTCCACTCTGGAACTGGCCGCAAAAATCGACAGTGCCGACCGGATCACTGCCGCCGGCTATTTTCGTTTTAATTTGCTGGGATATGACTTCCAGCTGCTTGGAGGCGTCTACCAGAAAAATGACCTCCTCCTTGGTGCCGGCTGGAGCGGAAATATTGGACCCACTGCCTTTCGCAGTGAATTAAGCTATTTTCGGGACCTGGAACATTTCAGCGATACCTCCGGCTACCTGCTGGCATCGGCTGGATTCGACTACACCTTTTCCAACTCCTTGTGGATCCAGGTCGAAGTACTCTACTCCGGTTTTGCCAGCGAATTGAATATATACAGTATACTCCAGTTCTATTCGGGCAGCCTGGATGTAAAAACATTGGGATTTACCGAATGGTCTTTCTTCACAAATATTTCCTACCCGTTTACTCCTCTGGTAAGCGGTGGATTCTCCACTATCTGGTTTCCCGAGTGGAACGGAATCTATCTGGGGCCTTCCATAGATGTCTCCATTCTGAACAATCTGGACCTCTCATTGATCATCCAGCACTTCTCTGCCAGGTTAGAAGACCCTTTCGGGGATACCTGCCGCGAAAACAACACCTTCGGATTCTTACGTTTCAAATGGCGTTTTTAAATATTTACACCTCCAGAAGTTCATTTTACCAAATTGTTAAAAACTATCTCCCTGTCACACCCCTATTTGTCGTTAATTAGTTGGAGTCGAACTGATTAAAACCATCCACACCCATGGATAAGCCAGACTCCGCATCCGTACCGGAAAAAAGTCAGAGCCATAGTGACTTCCAGGAGTATCATTGGGACAACAGAGTTGTACTGATTACTGAAGATGAGGAGGTCAATTTCTTCTATCTGAAGATGCTGCTCAAAAAAACCGAAGCAAGGATTCTACGCGCCCGCAACGGGAAAGAAGCGGTAGATCTGATCAGCGATTACCAAGGCAAAATCGACCTGGTTCTGATGGATCTGAACATGCCGGTCATGGATGGTTATCAGGCCATGAGAATCATTAAGTCCAACTATCCCCACATTCCGGTCATCGCACAGACCGCCTATACCCTCAACAACGACCGTCATAAATGCCTGGAAGCCGGATTTAACGATTATATCTCCAAACCCGTCAACCGGGTGGCTCTTTTCAGGATGGTAAACGAGAATCTCTCATGAGGGCCGTTGTCCAGAGGGTCAACAGGGCAAAGATCACCATCAACGGAAAAATAGAGAAACAGATGGGGCCTGGTTTGGTTGTTTTACTGGGAATAGAAAGAGAAGACCGTGCACAGGACATTGAATGGCTATCGGGAAAGATCGGCAGATTGAGGATTTTTGACGATGGGAACGGTGTGATGAACCTTCCGGTAACAGAACACGGCGGCCAGGTGATGATTGTAAGTCAGTTCACTCTTCTGGCAAGCACGAAGAAGGGTAACCGGCCCTCCTACACCAGAGCGGCACCTCCGGAAATCGCCATCCCTCTGTACCAGCAATTCATATTATCCATGGAAGCCGCATTAGGAAAAAAGGTGATCACCGGGGAGTTTGGGGCCTGCATGCAGATCGATCTGACCAATGATGGCCCGGTCACCATACAGATGGATACCAAAAACAAAGAATGATGACGCTGAGAGAAGCACAGGAACAGGTAGATCAATGGATTCAACGGTATGGGGTCAGGTATTTCAATGAGCTTACCAATATGGCAATCCTGACCGAAGAGGTGGGTGAAGTTGCACGCATTATAGCCCGATCATACGGGGAACAATCCCGCAAAAAGAGTTCCGGAAATACCGGTGAGCTGGCCGATGAGCTGGCCGATGTACTCTTTGTATTGATCTGCCTGGCCAACCAGACAGGTACCGATCTGGAGAGCGCGTTCCTGAGGAATCTACAAAAAAAAACCGACCGGGATTTTGACCGTCATCAACAAAATGATAAATTGAGGTAATTAAGCCATCCTCAATCAATGAAAATACTGGAGGACTTCAGCCTGGTGGTCGAAGCCGGGTCAGTGGAACGGGAACTTGCAAGGATCAGGGAGACCGTACCTGCCAATCCTGATAAGGATCTTCTTAAAAAGATCTTCAGTCTGATCGACCTCACCACCCTGAGTGAACGGGATAACATCCTTTCCATTTACCAGTTGTGCGAAAAGGTCAATATGCTTCCTGAGGCCTATCCCTCCCTGCCCGCTTTCGCCGCCCTTTGCGTCTACCCTGAGCTGGTGGGTGTGGTCAAGGAAAAGCTGGAGAATGCACTGATCAGCATAGGTTCGGTAGGCGGAGGGTTCCCGGCCTCGCAGACCTTTACCAATATTAAGGTCATGGAGATTGAACAAGCCATCGGAATGGGTGCCGAGGAAATCGATTTGGTTTTTCCCATAGGAAAGTTCCTGATGGAAGATTATGAGTATGTGGTTTACGAGATCGAAGTCATCAGGGAGCGGATCGGAAATGTTCCTCTGAAGGTCATCCTTGAAACGGGCAGCCTCATGGATTGGTCCCTGATACGGAAGGCCTCGCTGCTGGTCATTGATGCCGGTGCGGATTTTATCAAGACCTCCACAGGTAAAATCTCACGCGGAGCAACCCCGGAAGCCATGATCATCATGTGTGAGACCGTTCGGGATTACTACAGAAAGACCGGCAAAAGGATCGGAGTGAAAGCTGCGGGTGGTATTTCCACCGTATCCGATTCGCTTTTATATTTCACCATCGTCAGAGAGATTCTGGGGAAAGAGTGGTTGAATGCTGAAGGGTTCAGAATCGGTGCAAGCAGGCTGGCTGATGGTGTAATGGCCGAAATTTTTGACAAAGGGCCCGATTTTGGTTATTTCTGATTATGCCGGGTCCGATTATTAGCTTATATTTGTATAACAAGATTGACGTTCTTATTCTTCAAAAAAATAGCGGTTCGATACTACATTCCATTCTCATAGAGACGGGTTGAATTCCATGGCTTTTTTTCTTCAATATCGGACCGCTTTTTTTTATTTTATCAAACGGTAGTGCAGATAATCCAGCATCAGGGGTATATCCTGCTCATTGATCCCGTTTCGCACCAGTAAAGGCTTATCCTCTGCTATCGTTTTCAGGAAATCTTCCATTTCAAATTCCAGGTCCCTGAGTGACTGAATGTATAATTCGATCGCCTCTTTTTTCTTCCCCAGGGCCCACTGCACATGGCCGTAATTGATGTAATCGTAGTATCCTGGTTTCCCTTCAAACACTTTGGAAAAGTAACGTTCCGACTTTTCCAGATCACTCAGCGCGAAGTAGCACCAGGCGATCGGACGCAGAATATGGGTACTACCCGGATCCATATATTCGATCTTGAAATAGTGCTTTAACGCAGTTTCATATTCCCCCAGTTTCATATGGCAATAACCGATCAGCGATTCAATAGTCTGATCATCAGGCTGCTGTGTGGCAGCCTTTTCGTAGACCTCCAGTGCCGGGGAATAATTGTCCAGCTTACGGTAACAGATCCCCAGATTTTTCAGGGTCCAAAGGCTTGGATCCCCGTATAAGGAGATCCGGTTGTATGTCTCGACTGCTTTCCTGAACTGACCCAGTTTCTGGTGACAGTAACCCGCCTTCTCCAGCAGTTCGCGGTTTCCGGGCTGATCCTCCAGCAACCTGGTGAATATGTCCAGCGCCTCTTCGTAATGATTCCGTTCGAAAAGATACTCGGCGATGTTACGTATGATCGAATCCTCCTCGATTACCTCCCTGAAGAACCAGGAGTTGTAGAGATCCAGTTTACCGCCAAATACATCCTCAAACTCATTCTTAAACGGAGAGATCTTGAAAAATCGGTAAAGGTCCTGGATATATTGGATGAAAACCGTGCGCGTCACAAAGTCACCCGAAGTGATACGATCATCGGAGATCATCTCCTGCATCCCCTCCATCTCCATCAGGAAAGCGTTCGAAAGCATCTTTTTCTGCTCCGCAGGAAGGAACTTCAGATTGAAAATAAAGCTGTATTTATCACTGTTGCAGAGAAATGGGGTTTTCTTCAGTCCGTCGATAAAGATCTCCGGATCGAATTCTTCATTTCCGGAGGCATAGATTTCCGACAGCTGTGGATTCTCCTTGTAGAACGGGACCAGCCAGTTGGTCAGTTCGTTAAAAAACGGGAATTGCTTCAGGTGCGCGAAGGTGGTCATGTACACGTCGGCTCCCTCCATCTGAAGCTTCATGAACTCATCCACCTTCCTGTATAGCTCATCCGACTCACTGAAAACCGATTCCCAATCGGGATTTCTCCCCTCTTCCAGCAGCTCTTCGCGAATATCGTCCATCTTCAGCTTATCTTCCAGCTTAGGCTTCAACTTGGCCATTTCCGGCATCAGGTCCTCCTGCAGTTTTCTGCCGATCTCCAGAGTATCCCTGGTACGGATCATCTGCAGAGCGATCTTTTCCAGGCTCTTCTCCAGTTTCAGTTCATCCTTTAACAGCTTCAGCCGGTGTATGATGTTGGGATAGAATTCGATCCGGTCGTCATACCTGAATAAAAGGATCGACAGAGCCACCAGTGCCCTGGCCGACACTTCCTGCTCCTCCTCCTCCGCAAAATCGATCAGACGCTGCACCTTCTGCTCATCCCAAAAACGAAGCCCAGACAGGAGGATCCCGCCGATGTAAAGGGACTTTTCATACCACAGGAAATCTTTGCATGAAAGTATAGCGCCGGACAGGCTGTTTTCGGCTTCGTTGTAAATATTGCTGAGCCAGAGGTGGCGAAAGATCTCCATGGAGAGATGTTGCCTGCGTTCCTCGTCCGCACCGGGAGTGGCCTGCTCCTCGTCGATCATTTCATCCAGTTCCCTTTTAAAGGAAAGATCATCCAGTGTCTCAATCACCTTTTTCCCTGTCAGTTCCTGCTGACGGTCCAGCTCCCGTTTCAGAATATAGGTGTGCCATCCCGAGTGCTTTTCCATCAACTGGTCCTTTACTCTGTCGGCCAGCTCCAGAATGGAGGTCAGCAATTTGTGATATACCTTATCCCGTTCCGGGTCCTGAACTCCTTCCAGCATGTAATTCAGCATCTGCTCGTAGGTGTTCGCCAGGTGTTCCTGCTGGATAAAGAAATCACTGAATCCGGATTCACCCACCAGGTCGTTAAGAAGGTCATGAGCATCTTTCACCCTCCTGAGAGACACCAGCCGGCATATTCGCTGATACTTTGTATGGATGCGCTGTACATTGATCATGAAATCAGATTTTGCTTCATGGTCCAAATATCAAGCCATGAGCAGGTATCGGACAGAATGTCAGTTACATCAATAGGTCAATTCGTGGTATCCCGATTTCAGGTATTTGGTCAGGGGTGATCCCATTCCCTCCGCTTCGATCCCGATCGCTTTCAGTTTATCGGTAACCTCCGGGAGAGGTGATTGACGGACCGGTGCCGGCAGGATCAATAATTATCTCTTCCTCACCAGCGGATAGACCACATAGGTATACACCCAGCAACCGGCGCAGAAGTTCACGCCGCATTCCAGGAAGGCGAACAGCACCAGGGTCGAACCGGCTATGTAAGCAGTAACCGGCAGGCTCAGCCAGGAGGCCGCCAGTGTAAGCAGGGAGAAAAATAATCCCACTCTTGCCGCAAACATTTTAGGTGCTTTGTCGATCCCCACGGGCTGCATGCCAAAGGCTCTGACAAAAAGATGGCTGAGCCAGCTCATTGGACTGTATTTCAGTTTTGTGAATGCCCTGATATAAAAATCGACTACCAGGAAGGCCGGAAAATACCATGTTCCCGTGATTAAAAAAGATCCCATGGTAATGACCACCAGCATGGCAGTTACCCGAACCCTGTTTTCATCCACTCTTTCCGGGGACACCGGACATATCAGTTGATTGAATTTGCTCATCTCTTATCCCAATGATGTTTTTCTACAGCTCAGACGTACGAGGATTCATTTCCTTACAACGGGCAAAAATAAGTAGGTCCCAAAAAGGCTGGTCAGAAAACTGTTTCTTTATGACATATTCAACAACTGGAGACCCAAAGGGTTCGAAGCCCGGCTGCTAATATGGTTTGAAGATCCGGTGGGTGTTCTGATGATCCACCCGGATAAAATAGGTGCCCTGAGGAATAGTACACAGATCGATCTGCTTCTCTTTGGAGTAGATGGCAGCACTGTAGAGGATCTTCCCATACACATTGAGCAAACAGTACCGGAAGGCGGGCATCGGGGTGTCCACCACCAGAAGTTCCCCTTCCGGACGGCTCTTGACCTTCATGCTAAAATCTATCTCGTTCTTCTTCAGCAGACAGATGACCTCCAGGTTTCCCGCCTCCATGGCAGGCATATCCCCCTTTTCAGGTCCGGGGAGCCGTTCATAGGCATCATCCACCAGAGTCAGTCCGGAGGCTTGCAAGTCAGGATCATTCTCCTGGGCGAGGGTCAGTGCAGGAATGGCCAGAAAGATAAGTAGTAATCGATACATATCCATTGGGGCATTGATTAAATAAGTTACATCAATACACCTTTCGATTACAACAATGTTATGAACAACCTATATTTGTAGCATATGGAAGCCATCCAGATGACACTTGACCATTGTTCGATTCAAGCGAATCCCTCCGATATTCTCTCTTTAACGGGAGGGGATGATCCGGCAACGGTGGATTATTCTGATCAATTGCTGGAAGAGCTGATCGCACGGTCCCGGCTGGCTATCGATCCCCGGGGTGCCTGGATCCGCCTGAAAGGCAATGGACCCCCGGAAGGGGATGAGGTGCTTTTACAGGACATACGCTTTCAAACGGGAAGGATTGTGACCCGTATGTTGAAGGGATCGTCCGAATATGCACTCTTCGCCGTTACCATCGGAGCAGGCCCTGAGAACCTGGCCCGGAAACTGATGGAAGAGGGAAATTACCTGGAAGGATACCTGGTGGACCTTATCGGTTCGGCCCTGGTGGAGTCCGCTACCGAACAGGTCCACGAACAAATCCGGGAGTCAGCTTCCAAAGAGGGGCTGAGAGTGACCAACCGATACAGTCCCGGATACTGCGGATGGGAGGTATCCGAGCAGCAAAAATTGTTTAGCCTGCTACCGGATAATCTTTGCGGCATCCAACTTTCCGATTCCTCACTCATGTCCCCCATTAAATCGGTCAGCGGATTGGTCGGTATGGGACCATCGGTCGCTTTCAGGGATTACACCTGTGAATTGTGTTCCATGACGCACTGTGCCTTCCGGAGAGTCAGGGAGTAAGCGCACGCTCAGTGGCCTCTTATTCGAACTTCGGATCAAACCGGAGGTGTAAAGTACCGTTATTAGCTGCCGAAGCATATGCCTGGCTAAAAATGACTCCTTCATCGGCCAGACGATCCAGGTTCGGGGTTTCATTCTCCGGAATAGGTTGTTGCACCGAATCTGAAAATATCGGAAGGTATCCTGGCCTCATCCATCAGCCGGCTGAAAGTCTCCACAAGTTCAGGCTCATCTGGAGCGATATTCGCCGATTCGGACGGATCATCTTCCAACCGGTAAAGTTCCAGCGGTCCATCCGGGTCCTCCCCGACCCCAAGCCTGATTGCCTTGTAACCATCTTTCAGGATGGCCTGCTTGCCTCCGTGTTCATGGAATTCCCAGTAGAGGTATTCGTGCGTTGATTGGCGATCGCCCATCAGTTCCGGCAGAAAAGAGATCCCGTCTGCAGGAAAGGGCTTTCCGCCTGACAGTTCCACCAGTGTAGGCGCTACATCCCAGAAAGCCGAGATATGATTGCTGACTCTGCCTCCTTCGATGGTACCCGGCCACCAGACGATCATCGGCACCCTTATCCCTCCTTCGTACAGGTCTCTTTTGATTCCCCTCAGACCACCGCTGCTTTCAAAGTAAGCGGGATCGGCACCCCCCTCCCGGTGGGGACCGTTATCGCTGACGAATATCACCAGAGTCTTTTCTTCCAGGCCAAGCTCTTTCAGGGTTCCGATGATCTCCCCCACATACCGGTCCAGTCTCATGATCATGGCAGCGAAAGTGGCGCGAGGATGCTCCTGGCTACAGTACATCCCGATCTTCATCTCGGGGCCGTAGTCGGCTCCAGGCCTTCCCTGGTATGGTGTTTCGGGGTATGCTCCCATGACCGATTGCAGGATCCTGTCATCCGGCACAATTAACTCTGCATGGGGAATGACCATGGGAATGTATGCGAAAAACGCAGTATCCCGGTTTTTCCTGATAAACTCCAGGGTCTTTTCCTGGATCACGTCCGGAGCATAAGTAACCGTCGTTGTCCAGTCATTTCCCTCCAGAAAATATTTTTCCCGGTCGCTCCAAAGATATGCCGGATAATACCGGTGGGCGTACCGCTGACAGTTGTATCCGAAAAAGCGGTCAAATCCCTGGTTCACCGGATCCCCCTCTGAACCTGGAAATCCCAGACCCCATTTTCCGAAGGCCCCGGTGACATAGCCCTGATCCTTCATCCTTTCCGGGAGCAGAACCACCTCTGAAGGAAGGGGGAGCTGACCTTCGGGCTGCACCTCCTGGTTTCCCCGCACAGGGGTATGGCCCGTATGAAGCCCGGTCATGAGAACCGATCTGGATGGGGCGCATACCGTGCTTCCCGCATAGTGGCGGGTAAACCGGATCCCCTGTTTGGCCAGCTGGTCCAGGTGAGGTGTCTCAAACTTCTCCTGTCCATAGCATCCAAGGTCTCCGTATCCCAGATCATCGGCCAGAATGTAAATGATATTGGGCGGAGCCGTTTTCTCTTCGGAGGTTCCGCCACAACTGATCAGACTCAGCCATAGCAGTCCAGGCGCAATCAAGTTAAAATGTTTCATGGGTGGAAATTTCGATAGTGTGTTGATTAAAACGTCCTCAACGATCAAGATACGAATTTATCAGCACCTCCGAAACCTGGTCCCATAGCACAAATCTCCGATTGAATTGTTAGGTATGACTCATAACCATTACTTTTGCAGCGCATAGAAAAAAATTGTGATGAAAACTCCAGTTGAAGAAGCAATATTTTTAACCGAAAAGATCAGGCACCTGACCGAAACCACCTATGCTTTAAGATTCTCCAGAAACGAGATGAAATTCAATCCGGGACAGCACCTGTTGCTGGGCCTTCCCGCATCGAAGGAGCTCAGGGAATACTCCATATACAGCGGTATACACCACGACTACCTGGAAGTATTGATCAAGGAAGTGGACGATGGTCTGGTCAGCAAGCAGCTGAAGAGTATCCGGCCCGGTGATGAACTGACTGTTAAGGGACCCCAAGGATTCTTCATGGCCAACGCCCTTCCGAAGAGTGAAGCCAATGAAAAAAAATTCATGTTTATCTCCAGCGGCACCGGAATCGCTCCGTTTCACAGCTATGTTCAGTCATTCCCTGATTCAGATTACCAGCTGATCCACGGTGTCCGGACCAGCGGGGAAGCCTATGATTCGAAGGACTACCCGAGGGAACGATTGACCGTTTGCACTTCCAGGGATGAAACAGGCAATTTCCCCGGAAGGCTTACCGATTACCTGGTGGATGCGGACCTGGACCCGGAACGAATGGTTTTCCTCTGCGGAAACAGCCGTATGATATATGATGCTATGGATATTCTGAGGGCCCGGGGTATTTCTCAGAATCAGATCTACACCGAGGTCTATTTCTGATCTATGAAAAGGGTTTCCTTCAAAACGCTGGGCTGCCGGCTCAATCAATACGAGACCGATGCACTGGTCACTCAGTTCCATTTGGCGGGATACCGGGTGGTCGATTTTTCAGAGCCTGCCGATATCACGGTGATCAATACCTGTACGGTCACCAACCAGAGTGATCAGAAGTCCAGGAATACCATCAGTCACGCCGCAAGAAAAAATGGAGATTCCCTGGTAATAGTGACCGGATGTATGGCCAATAATCACCGGTCAAACCTGGAGGAACAAAAAGAGATCACTTATGTGGTGGATAACAACCGCAAAAGTCAGATTGTGTCGCTGGTCAATGCCCACTACCACGGAGAAATGGTTCAGCCGGAGACTCTTCCCGGCGATGTATTCGGATTCGAAACAGTCAGGCAGAGTCTGCATACCCGTACGTCCATCAAGATCCAGGATGGTTGCGATAATTTCTGCACCTATTGTATCGTCCCTTCTGTCAGAGGAAGGGCAGTCAGCCGGCCGGTTGATCAGATTCTCGACAATGTTCGCAGGGTGGTGGATCATGGATTCCGCGAGATCGTGATCACGGGAGTGAATATCGGAAGGTACGAATATGACATGATTCGGTTCGAGCAGGTGGTGGAAAAGATCGCCTCCCTTCCGGACGACTTCCGCATACGGATCTCCTCCCTGGAACCCGATGGATTCGGACCCGATTTTCACCAGCTTTTTGCTCATCCGAAGATGACCCCTCATCTGCACCTCTGTATCCAGAGCGGATCGGACCCTGTCCTCCTGAAAATGCGCCGGATGTATACGGTGTCCTCATTCATGGAGATCCTGGAGAGGTTCAGGAAGCATGATCCGGACTTCAATTTCACTACCGATGTGATTGTAGGATTTCCCGGGGAATCAGAGGAAGATTTCAGGAAGACTGCTGCTATCTGCAGGGAAGCGCTCTTCAGTCACATTCATACTTTTCGCTATTCGAGGAGAAAAGGAACCCGTGCCGACCGGATGGCGGGCCAGGTGGAGGAAAAGATCAAAACCGAGCGGAGCAGCATCATCCGAGAAATCTCGGAGAAGAACAGACTGCAATATATGGAATCCATGATGGGGCGTCTGCAGCGTGTGCTGGTGGAAAAAGTTGACCCGGAAGGCTCGGCCCAAGGCTATGGGGAGCACTATCTGCCCGTGACCTTCCCCGGAATGGATGAGCAGAAGAATACCTTCCGGCAGGTGTTACTTCGTCAGGTGGAAGATGAATCTCAACCTGTGCTTATCGGCGAAATTCTAAAGAATGACCGGGTCACATCAACTCGGTACTGATTCCGAATTCCTCCAGGATCATATTTTTTAAATAGTGGGCCTGAGTGCTGTTCTCCCGCTGAAAATAGATGCGGGTTATTCCCTTTCCAGTTTCAAGCCAAAATAGAGGTGGTCGATCATCTTCCCCTCGATTTTGGCAATCCCCGGCATCCTCCCCCATTCTTGGAATCCGAATTTGTAGAGCAGTGACTTGCTGGAAGGATTCTTATCAAGCAGTATGGCTATAAGTGCCTCCATACAGAACCGGGGAGCAACCCCGATGACATACTCAAGCAAACTGCTCCCTACCCCCTTTCCGCGGTTTCCAGACTCCACATAGAAACTCACCTCGGCCACATGTGCCAATGCCTGCCTGTCTGATCGATAGGGTCCCAGGGAGATCCAACCTAAGATTTCCCGGTTATCTGCAGCCACATACACAGGAAAACGGTCCGGATCATGCAATCGGAACCATTCCAACCGTTCGGACATTGGGATGGGTAAAAGATGGTCCCAATAAAATTAAAATAAACCAGCATGACTTAAACCTTTAGACGGACTCAGGGTCAAATTATCTATCTTTGCCCGTTGCTTTGAAATGATCCATCGTTCATGAGAAAAATAGACCGAAGAATTGTCATCATTGTCAGTGTGATATTCATACTGGGACTAGCCTACGGAATCATGCGCTTTTTGATTGCCATGAAAGAGGAACCTCCCTCCCTCCGTCCCATTGAGGCCAGACGCTATGTGAAGACTGAAGTGGTCGAGTACCGGGATATCGCTGCAACAGTCAGTGAAGGGGGCCGATTATTGCCGGTGGCTGAATTCGATATCATCGCGGAGGCCTCAGGGAGATTACAGCCCGGAGAGGTATCCCTGAAGCAGGGTGCCCGATTTTCCAAAGGAGAGGTGCTATTCGTGGTCTATCCGGATGAAGCAATACTTTCATTGCAAGCTCGTAAAAGCCAGTATCAGAATCAGCTGGCAGGCATACTCCCTGATCTGATGATTGATTACCCAGCCTATGAGAAAGGATTCAGGGATTTCTTTAATGCCATCTCGGTCGACCAGCCTCTTCCCCCTTATCCCGAAGTGGAGGATGAACAGTTGAAGATCTTTCTGGCCAGCCGGAATGTGATCGGCGAATACTATAACATCCAGCGGGATGAACTGCAACTTCTCCGAAGGACCACTATCGCACCTTTCAACGGAACATTCAAGGAGGTATACATGGAGCTGGGCACTTACACCAACACCGGAGGAAGGGTGGCAAGGGCTATCCGTACGGATGAGCTGGAATTGCAGGTACCTCTGGAAAAGCCCGATGCAGCCTGGGTGAAGATTGGTGATCGTGTGATCGTGGAATCGGAAAACAGAACCCGCACCTGGGATGGAAAGGTCATACGCAAAAGTCCGTTCGTGGATGAAAACACCCAGTCCCAGCTTGTATTTATCCACATCAATTACCGATCCGACCAGCCCCTTCTGGCCGGTGAGTACCTGTTTGCCACGTTCCCCGTCAGACCTATTGAAAAAGTCATGGAGATCCCGCGTAACGCGGTGTTCAATTTCAATGAGATATTCCTGGTCAAGGGGGGCCGTCTGGCAAAGAGCTCGATCGATATCGTCAAGGTCAATGAACGGACCCTGATCTTCCAGGGGCTGCCCGAAGGAGATACCATGGTGGTTCAACAACTGATCAATGTGTCGGAAGGTACACTGGTACAGTTGGACAACGAAACAGGCAGGACAGGAGGTCCATCACGGGAAAAACAGGGGGAGAGACCATGAAAAGGATCATCGAACGATTTGTGGAGTTCCCGGTTTATGCCAACCTGATCATAGCTATCGTTCTGCTGGCGGGAGGGGTGGGCCTCTCCAATATGAAAAAGGCATTCTTCCCGGAAAGGGAGAGCCGGTTTATTTCCGTTTCAGTCTTCTATCCCGGAGCCTCCCCGGTGGAGATGGAGGAGGGCGTTACTACACGGATCGAGGAAGCGGTACGCGGACTGGTGGGGATCAAGGAGATTACCTCCACATCAGTGGAAAATATGTGCTCCGTATCCATTGAGACCACCGGTGAATACCCGATCAATGAGGTACTACAGGAAGTGAAGAACGCAGTGGACGGAATCTCCTCCCTTCCCACTGCAGCAGAAAGGCCTATTGTTTCCAAACAGCGCTCCCGGGCCCCCGCACTTCGCCTGGAGCTGGTTCCGGTCGATGATTTGGATATGGACCTGATGACTCTTAAGGAACACGCCCAGCGGATCGAGGAAGACTTTTTCAACTCGGGGGTCATGAGTCAGATCTCCATATCCGGCTTTCCCCAACCAGAGATCTCCGTAGAGATCATGGAGGAGGAGCTTCTTCGCTACAACATGACTTTCGATCAGATTGTCAGGGCCATTCAGAACAATAACAGGGATGTTTCGGGTGGCGAGATCAAATCGGAGGAGGAGGAATTTCTGATTCGGCTCCGCTCCCGCAGTGCCGACCCCAATAAAATCGGGAACATTATTCTGCGGGGTAATACCGCCGGCGGATACATACGAATACGCGATGTAGCAGAGGTGAAAATCAAATTCGCCGATTCTCCCAATAAACGGTGGACCAACGGAAAACCCTCCGTGGCCATCCGTGTGGAAAAACTGCCGGAAGAAGACCTGGACGAGATCACCGAATTCGGAATGCAGTATATCGAGGAGTTCAATAACCGGAACCAGGGGGTGGAACTGATCGTTTCAAGAGCTCATCTGGATATCCTCAATAGCCGGCTGGACCTGCTTACCAGTAATGGATTACTGGGCCTCATTCTGGTGGTCATAGCCCTGACCATTTTTCTTAATTTCCGCCTGTCGCTCTGGGTATCCTTCGGAATTCCCTTTAGTTTCCTGGCCATGTTTATGGTGGCGAATCTGCTGGGTGTGACCATCAACCTTCAGTCGCTGTTCGGAATGATCCTGGTAATCGGGATACTGGTGGACGACGGGATCGTCATTGCGGAAAACATCTATCTCCATTTTGAACGGGGAAAGTCCCCGATGCATGCTGCGGTGGATGGAACTATGGAGGTGCTGCCGGCTGTTCTTACCTCGGTGCTCACGACCATCGTGGCATTCGCCCCGCTGCTTTTTCTGGCCGGTACCCGGATGGAGATGATGATCCACGTGGCCATCGTGGTGATCGCATCGCTCTTTTTCTCCCTCTTCGAGGCATTCCTGGTACTTCCGGCACACCTGGGCAGCCACCGGATCCTGAGCCAGAAGAGCCTGGAAGCGAAGAATAAGGGATTGCGCAAATTCTTTTACCGGTTTATTATCTGGCTGAGGGACCGGATCTACAACCATTACCTGGGCTGGGCTGTCAAATGGAGATATATTGCTTCGACCATCCCGGTGGGTCTGGTCCTGATCACCCTGGGGCTCTTCCTGGGAGGCCATATCCGTAATACGTTCTTCCCGATGGTGGACTTCGACAGCTTCACGCTGAATGTGGCCTTCACCCCCGGGGACGGAGAGAAGCAGACCCTCGAATTTATGAGCCGCTTTGAACAAGCTATCTGGGAAGCGAATGACGAGCTTTCCGAAGAGCTGGGTCTGGACCACGACATCATTGAAAGGGTCAGTAAAAGCATGGGGAATGCCTTTAACGGCCAGGAGCGGGGAGCTCATGCAGGAAGCATCATGGTTTTTCCGGTAGACCTGGAAGCTTATCCTGTTTCCGGAAGAGATATTTCCAACCGGGTGAACCGGAAGATCGGCAAGGTACCTGAGGCCAGGAAGTTCACCGTGGGTGGGAGAAATCGATGGGGCTCACCCGTTTCGATCGGTCTGATGTCGAAAAACCTTCAGGAGCTGGAAGAGGCCAAGGACTTTATGATTGACCGGTTAAACGAAATGCCCCAGCTGAAGGATGTGAATGAAAACATTGCACTGGGTAAGCAGGAAATCAGGCTGGACCTGAAGCCAAAAGCCTACTTCCTGGGGCTGGACGAAGCTTCCATCGCTTCCCAGGTGCGACAGGGTTTTTACGGAGCTCAGGCACAGCGTCTGCAGGTGGGCCGAGATGAATTACGGATCTGGGTCCGGTACCCCAAATCGGATCGCATGACCCTGGGACAGATGGAGCAGATGAAGATTAAAACTGCCGGCGGTATCTATCCGCTTTCGGAGCTGGCCGATTACCACATGGAAAGGGGACCGGTGGCCATCAACCGTTTCAATGGTTCCAGGGAGATCAGGGTGGAAGCGGAGACCGTTGACCCTCTGGCTTCGGTTCCGGAGATCCTGAATCAGGTGGAAGCTCAAATCATTCCCGATCTGAAGTCGCGCTTTGACGGGATCCGGGTGGTGTACCAGGGACAGCAGAAATACAGCAGGGAAGCCATGAGCAAGGCCAGCAGATTCTACCTGATCGCTTTTGCCATCATTTTTATGATCCTGGTCACGCATTTCCGTAGTGTACCGAAAGCAGTGATCATCATCATGATGATCCCGGTATCTCTTCTGGGAGTGGCCTGGGGTCACGGTCTTCACGGACAGCCACTTTCCATAATGAGTTTGTGGGGTGCCGTGGCTCTCACCGGTGTCATTATCAATGATGCCATTGTTTTCTTTACTAAGTTCGACGGATTGCTGATTGAGGGATATAACGTGAAGGAGGCGGTGAAGGAGGCCGGAAAAATTCGACTGCGCCCCATTATCCTCACCTCCATTACCACCACCATCGGATTGTTCCCCATGTTGTTCGAAAAGAGCGTTCAGGCACAGTTTCTTATCCCCATGGCCATCAGCCTGGCTTACGGAGTTTTTATCGGGACCATATTCATCCTTCTGTTCTTCCCGGTGCTGATCATGCTGTTAAGTGATCTGAGAGTGTACGCCAATTATCTCTGGACCGGGAATAAACCGAATCCGGAAGAGGTGGAGACTGTGATGATCAATCATAAAAGAAAATTGAAGTTCGAAAAAAACGGAATCAGAGACGAAGATGAATCCGAAATGCAAGATCCTGCCAATGAAAGCTAAGAGATTCAGGTCCGCCTTGATGATTATTTGCTGGTTTTGGTTCGCAACAGTGATATCCCAGGATCTCACCCTGTCCGGAGCCATCGAAAAATCACTGGAGAAAAACTACGGCATTGTTATTTCCAGGGCCGATAAACAGGTGGCTGCCATAAACAATGACTGGGGCAATGCAGGCAGATATCCCACCATCGGGTTCGATCTTTCAGATAATCTGAGTGGCGAACTTGGAACCACAGCTTACAGCAACAGGCTAACCGGAGGTGTTGGACTGAACTGGATCCTTTTTGACGGATTCAGGGTATCCCGGACAAAGTCCCAGCTGGAAAGTCTGGAGGAGCTGGCATCGGGTACGCTGGGTGTCACCCTGGAATCGACTATCCAGGAGGTGATCCTGGCCTATTTCAACATCCTGCTCCAAATGGAACAGCTGGAAGTGCTAAGAACGGTGATGGATCTTTCTCTGGACAGGTACCAGTATGAACAGACCCGTCAGCAACTTGGCGGCTCGGTCACTTATAATGTATTGCAGGCACAGAATGTATACCTGAACGACAAGGCCATTTTCCTGAATCAGGAGGTGGTGGTCAGAAATGCGGTCAGAAACCTCAACTTCCTGATGGGTGAGGATGCGATCCGAACCTGGGAATTCAATGAGGTATTCGAAGCCGATACATCCCGGTATGTACTGGCCGATCTCCTTTCAAAGATGTCCTCCAGCAATCAGGTTCTGAAAAACCAGTACACCAACCTGCTGCTGAAGGAAAAACTGACCTCCCTCAGGGAATCGGATTTTTACCCCACCGTCTCCTTAGGAACCGGCATGGACTATACCCATGCGTGGTCGTGGTCGGATGGTTCTGAAACCCTGAACAACGGAGGCTTCAATCCCTATGGAAATATCCGGATTTCCTACGACATTTACAGTGCCGGGGTTCGCCGAAGGTCTCTTGAGGTAGCCCGGATCAACGAAGAGATCGCCCGGGTGGCGGTCGATCAGATGGAACATGCACTGACCAACGAATTGTTCAACCTGTTCGATTATTACGAAGTAAGGATTGCCCTGCTTCAGGTGGCGGAGGAGAACCTGGAAGCCGCTGAGCTCAATCTCTCTATTTCGGAGGAGAAGTACAAATCGGGGGTCATCAACTCATTCAATTACCGTGATATTCAATTGATCTACCTGAATGCAGCTGTCGGCCGGCTTCAGGCTGTCTACAACCTGATTAACTCCCGAACACAGCTTACCAGGATTACGGGAGGATTTCTGGGGTATCAGACACAAGAATAAACCAGATTTCGTATTTTAGGGTCATGCTGATTCAGAATCTTATCCGTTTCCTGGCCATAGCCACCATCGTCATGGCTGGTTGCAAAAGAGAACCCGGCACCTATATCATGACCGTTAATGGTCCTGTATCCGCAGACAAACTGGGAATGGCGCTGACCCATGAACATCTCCTGGTCGATTTCATCGGAGCGGACAGTACCGGTTACCACCGATGGGACAGACAGGAGGTTGAACAAAGAGTTCTTCCCTTTCTGGAGGAGGCCCGCTCCAGGGGTATACAGGCTATCATGGAATGTACCCCGGCCTATCTGGGCCGTGATCCGGAGTTATTGAGGTCCCTTTCCGGAAAAAGCGGTGTGGCATTGATCACCAATACGGGGTATTACGGTGCCCGCCAGAACCGGTTTCTTCCTCCGGAGTTTTTTCAGAAGGACGCCGAAGAAATAGCCTCGCTCTGGATCCAGGAATGGAAGGAGGGGATCGAAGGAACCGGCATACGGCCGGGATTTATCAAAATCGGCGTGGATTCACATGACACGCTTACCCCGGATCACTGGAAGATCGTTCATGCAGCGGCCCTCACCCACCAGGGGACCGGCCTGGTGATTGCCTCCCATACCGGCCCCGATGCACCCGCATTCGAACAGCTGGAGATCATCACCTCCTGCGGGATCGAACCGTCGGCCTTCATCTGGGTACATGCCCAAAACGGCACTCTGAAGGGGAACAAGGAGGCAGCCATGAGGGGTGCCTGGATATCCCTTGACAATGTGAACGGCGAATATGCTACCGGAAATACGGACCGCAGAAACGCCCTCGCATGGTACGCCGAGCGGATCACCGCCTTAAAAGAAGCGGGCCTGCTTCACAGAGTGCTGATCTCCCACGATGCCGGATGGTATTCACCCGGTCAGGAAAATGGCGGGGATTTCAGGGGTTTTACCGCAATATCTGACCAGTTACTCCCATTGCTGGAGCAGTTGGGCTTTACGAAAGGTGAGTTGGAGCAATTGATGATCATCAATCCCAGAGAGGCATTCTCCATATGTTCCACATCATCCTGACAGGGGTTTACAGGAATCTATTGTTTTCTTATATTTTGTCTCCCCAAATCCTTAAAATTCTGTACAATGAACCAGAACTATTATTGCCCGATTTGCAAGAGCAACATGAATATCGGAAACTCCCTTGTATTCTCCGCCAAGTCACCCGAAAACGAGAAGGGGTTGATTTTTTTGGATACCGAGCTCGGTAATTACCATAAAACCACCCATCCGGAATTCCACCTGGAAGAAGGAGTAGAGTACAAATTTTACTGTCCTGTATGCCACGCCAAGCTCAACAGGCAGGACAATCCGAACCTGGTTATGGTACTAATGAGTGATGATACCGGGAAGGATTTCGAAATCATGATTTCCAATATCATCGGCGAGCGCTGCACCTACAAGGTAAAGGAAAAGAATGTGGAGGAATTTGGTCCCGACGCCGACCGTTACCGCAAGTATCTGGATGTTCCTGCGGAGTATAAGAAGTACCTCTGATAATAAAAAGTTAGGCGGACGGCATTATTTTTTCGTTTTTTTCGTTATGTTCAACGGAATTGAACCTCGAAAATAATGAAGAACAACCGATTACTACTGGTCGCAATCCTGGCGATATTGACCGGGATCCCCGCGTCGCACAAGCTGATAGCGCAATCACAAAATGTCACACCGGAAGTATTTGATACTGCTTCCATGGAAGGGCAGCTGGAGTACATGGAACAGCGCACAAGGATATATAATGGTTTTCGTGCCATTCGGGAGGATATGTTCCAGAAATTGCAGAGGAATGTCCGCGATTCGATCATTCAGGCAACCGCCGAGATTGGACAACTGAACCAAGAGATCACCAGAAGGGATTCCAGGATCGGGACTCTTCAGACCGAACTGGAAAAGATAAAGGAAGAGAGAGATCAGGCGATCCGTACCAAGGAAAGTTTCGCTTTACTGGGTATGGAAATCAACAAGCGCATTTACAACACCATACTCTGGCTGATCATTCTGGGGCTTGCCGCAGCCTCCATCCTCATGTTTCTGCTGTTTAAGCGCTCCAATGCCGTTACTGCCCGGTTGAAAAGTGAACTGGAGAAAACACGGGAGGAATTTGAAACATACAGGACCACGGCAAGGGAGAAGCAGGAAAAAATGGTGGTAGCCCACCATAACGAGATGATGAAACTCAGGAAGGGCTAGTCCTTTTCAACCCGGAAATAAATCCATCGATCATCGGAACCAGTTCCTCTATCCGGGAATAGGATTCCACTTTCAAATCGAGGCAGCCGGCTATCATAGCCGATAAATGTCCGCTCAGTGAGGGATTGAACAGGCAAAGGACCGGTTTTCCCCTCTCCAGGGACCGGCCGATTTCATAACCCACCCCAAGGCTGGGAACGGTCACTTCGGCCACAATGAGGTCAGATTCTGCGATCCATCCGAGATCACGGTCGTGAATTTGCATATCGGTCAACTGGCGGTCTTTGGTCTCAATGGCCGCATCATTCCCGATATGTTCTGAAATCACTTGCCCATACTTCTTCAGTAACCCGACAATATCAGCATAGACAGCGGCAAGTTGCCGGCCTCCCCTGATCGAACCGCAAAAATAGATCTTCATGCCTCCTGAATGAATTAAGATTGACTTTACCTGCAGATGACATGAAATTAGTACATTAGTCTTTCTTAAGCAACCAACGACCCAGTAACCATGAGTAAAGATGTCCAAAGCAATGCTCCTGCCAGCGCCATGTACGGAGTGGGGTTAATCGGAGCCGCCGTGTATTATATTTCGACCGCCACCAGTATCGGGATGGGCGTTCTGGGATTTCTGAAATCCCTGATATGGCCAGCATTCCTGGTATATGAAGCCCTGAAGGCACTGGGAGCCTGAACACAAACCGTTGAGGTAATCATAAGAGAAATTTATTATTTTCTTTTCCGAAAAACCGGATCAGATCCCTCTCGAATCTTTCCGGCTCATCCAGGCTCGGGGCATGGCCCGAGTTTTCGTAGATCAGCAACTCCTTGGAACCAGCTTCCAGTTGTTCAAAGAAGATCTTTGTACCGGGTGTGATAAAATCATATCTGCCCATGATAAAGCGGACAGGGACCTCCAGCCGTTGGATCTCTTTACGCAGATCGGTGCTGTAAAGCTCCTTCAGGGTGGTTCGCTGGGTAAACTGCATTCCCTTCATCAATTTGATCTTACTGGCAGGTGAACGGAAGTATGGGGATGTCTTCAAGGATCTTTTAAACATCTGCATCAGGTCCCTACCATCGTATTCCTTCAGGATATATCTATTGGCCCATTTGTTGGCTACCCCGTTGAACTTCATCATGTATTTAACCGTCGATGAGGAGTCGGGCGGGTGATATTTCTCCAGTTGCCTGAGAGCCTTTTTATCCTCTTTCTCTGCAGCCTTTTTCAGAGAATAGGAATACATCTCCTGCAGCGCGTTGGGATAATTTGCCGTCTGACCCTCCCCGATATACCCGGCTATATGTTCGGAATGATTTTGTAGCAGTCTCAGGCCGATAATGCTTCCCCAGGATTGTGCCAGGATATAAATTTTCTCTTTTTCAAAACGCTCCTTTAAATACTGGACCACCTGATAAGCATCCGATACCATTGTGGATTGGTTCATGGTTTCCTCGGGGATTTTACGGGAATAGGACGCCCCTGCGCCTCTCTGATCCCAGTGAACCAAGACAAACCGGTCACAGAGAGTGGATTGTTTATCTGCCAGGATATCATGGGCAAAAAGAGAAGTAGGCGTGCCATGTCCGTGAATAAACAGCAGCACTGGGGCTGTTCTATCTCTGGTGGTCACCAGAATCCTCTGCTCTAAACCGTTTATTGAAATAAACTGTTCGTCGGTGAACTCCCCGGCATGTTCCGGGAAAGTTTGATTTTCAGGTAAAATTGTCATGGCCAATGTTATTATGAATAGACTGGAAAAATACATCACTATTGCTTGTTGTCGAGTTTTTCAATCAAGTCGGAAAACCACTGGTGAGAGAATCGTGCATAATCGATCCCGAACTGAAGAGTAGCCATCTGAAATCTGGCTTTCTCTTGCAGATTTACGGGTATCTCCCTGTCTTCAAATGCTCTCTTCATTTCCTCAAAGTTCCTGCGTGTAGCATCGATCTCTTCCAGATATGCTTCCAAAAGGGAATTCTGCATTTCTCTTTCGGTATCCCCCAGAAAGAACAGATGCACAAGGGCATCTTCCTTTATCCTGCCCGTAGTGAAAGGCTGACTGATCCAGTTCTGATATTCCTCTCTGCCAGATTCAGTGATCCGGTAGTACTTCTTCATCCGATTGTTCTCGACTGTTTCTTTCGATTCCACAGCCTTCCTGCGGTATAGTTTCCTGAGCGCAGGGTTGATACTTCCAAGACTGCTGGAGTAGAAGTGATTGACAGAGTTTTCAAGGGCGACTTTAATATCATACGATGTCATTTCCCGAATTTTCAGCAGGCCCAGTATGATCATGTCAAGCATATCGTTACGTTATATATCGTTTCGATACAAATGAAACATAAAAAAAATAATTATCCAATGATTCTATTATTAAATCTCCATATCGCTCAGGTGCAGGTCCAGAGCCTTGACAGAGATCTGAATCTCACGGAAAGAGATGGCCAGGGAAACGATGAGCATGACCAGGGCGATCCCGAAAATGATCTCAGCAACCAGCTGCTGATCCACATATACCAGAAACATGCAGAGCACACAGAGAAGAAGGCTGCCAATTCCAAGAAGTTGCATGGTGCGGGTCAGTACAAGTCTTTTGCGTAGATTCTGTATCTGTCCTACGATGATCCCGCTGGGATCTTCCTTGTAGCGAGCATGAAGGGTCCTGACCACATTGGCATATGCCAGAAACCGGTTGGTATAAGCAAGGAGTAGAAGAGAAATGGCTGAGAATAGCAATGCCGGAGTGGTCAGTGTCAGCTGATTCATCCTTTTTCCCTTAAAATTAATAATTCTGCGGGATTCTTCATGTGGGAAAAGGGATCATCCCCTCACACTGGCCTCGGGCAGACGTTTCTGAATATCTTTCAGTTGCTCATAGCTTTCAATTCCCAGGGTGAAGCCATCAATGAATTTGGCTGCCGTATGAAATTCAAGACACTCGTCTTTTTGGTGGGTCAGCCTCCCCGCTCCGTATACTTTCATCCCCAGAATTGCTTTCCCGTTGGATTTCATCCGCTCCAGTACCCTGTGTACTGTATTCACATCCGAATCCATTGCCACACCCCCCGGATTGTAGCGGGCAAGGTCCACATCCACCCAGGGTTCTTCGGCCGCTGTTTTCAATGCCCCCAGAGAATGGCAGGAAATACCATGTGCCCTGATGGTCCCCTCCTCCTTCGCCTCCGTTAGTGCCTCCATAGCTCCTTTCATATTTGTATTCCAGTTGGGGTCCGTAATGGCGTGCAATAGGACAATATCGAAATAATCGGTACCCAGCTCCTTTTTAAAGCGCTCCAGGTCACTCTTCACATCGTCATAGGTGGTAGAGTTGGTCTTGGTGAGGATCACCACCTGTTCACGTTCAGTGTGTTTAAGTGCCTCCTTCAAATGCGGATGAGATCCGTACTGGTCTGCCGACTCCCAGAAATTGATGCCTTCGTCAAAGCCGGCCCGCAGCAGATCGGAAACACCTTTGATGCCCAGTTTCCTGGTCTGGTTGGAACTGCCTCCATAGCCGCTGGTACCTGTGCCCATTGCCATACGCGACATTTCAATGCCTGTATCTCCCAGTTTAACGCGGTCGTGGGGATAAAGCTTTTTGTCCCCTGCGTACAGGTGGTAGGGGAAGGCGGAGAAAACGGCCGAGCCCGCCAGGGTGTAGCGGAGAAAGTTTCTTCTTTTCATTACGTCCGGGTGTTAACTAACATTTAATATGTAATAAAAAACACGCTTCCCAGGGAATTTGTTTAGGCATAATTGGTAGTTTTAGCCTTCTCCTGATTCTATGAAACTTCTGTGTCTGACCGATAAATTGCGAGAGTCCAACCTCAGCAATCTGTTCCTGGAGCAGCTGGAAGGTACCTTTACAGATACCCACCATGAACTGGAGGTTTACCCTCTTATCCAGGAAGATCTGGCTTACTGTTTGGGATGCCTGGCATGCTGGTCCAATAATACCTCCCGTTGCCGTTTCAATGACCGTGTCCCCGAACTGGAGAGTCGGCTACCCGGCACTACCTGCATAATTTACCTGAGCCCCGTTGTTTATGGAGGTTTCTCACCCGTAATCAAGACACTAATAGAGAAAGGGTTTGGATCCAAACTATCCGATAAAACCCTCTATCCGCAGATCCATATCGGCTATGGTGAGGTGATCTCGGATGAGGAGAAAAGCTGTTTTCTGGATATTACCTACAAGCACATGGGAAATGCGGATATTGTTCACCCAAAGCTCTCCTCCAACCGTGTGGAGGCATTTGTAATCAGGTCGCCAGAAGATTGCAGTAGCGTAATGTCAGGTATTAACCAAATCTTCCCATTCCGTTCTGTTTCATGAGCCAGATCATCTTGTTGAACGGAAGTCCCAGCGGCGAAAAGGCCACTTCCCGGATCTTTCTCACGGAGATGGAAAAACGCCTGATGGAAAGGGGACACCGGATACGATATGGCTCCATGACCCTTCACCCTTCACGTCAAAACGATCCAGAGATGCTGGACTCTTTCATACGTTCAGATGCCATGATCCTCTCCTTTCCGCTGTATGCATATGGGGTACCCGCTCCCATGGTAAAGTGGATGGAAGAGCTCCATAACCATATTGAAACCACGGGGGCCGATGTCACCCGCATCAAAATATATGGTATCGTTAACAGCGGTTATTACCATCCGGAAGTAAACCGTGAGGCGGTCCGGATCATCCAGCTGTTTTGCCATCATACGGGAATGCAATTCAGAAAGGGAATCCAGGTAGGAGGAGGTCTGGTGGTGGCCATGATGCGTAAAGTTCCCTTGATCAACCATAAACTGAAAGTAGCTTTCGGGAAAATTCTGAACGACCTGGAAAGTGAATCCTCATCTACCCCGTTACCATCGACACTCATCAGACCGGTGATACCCAGGCGAATAATGAACTTCATGAAGGACTCCGAATGGTCGAAACAGTTCATGAAGAAGCGGGAAAACCGAAAGAGAAGAAAAGCTTAGAATGATTCGTAAAACCCCCTCAGACGCAAGGTCTTCGGGGGTTTTCGCGGTTTGGCGTGGTGCCACCAGGAATCGAACCAGGGACACCAGGATTTTCAGTCCTGTGCTCTACCAACTGAGCTATGGCACCGATGCTTTGTTAAAGCGGAGGCAAATTTAACACATTTTTTTAAGTTTTTATACATTTGAGGGCTAATTGGATACTTCCCTTCATACGGCCCGACTAACTAACGGTATCCGGCTGATACACCGGCATAACCGGTCGGCGGTGGCCCATTTCGGACTCCTCATGCATACCGGAACCCGGGATGAGCTGCCGGAAGAGCATGGAATGGCTCATTTCATGGAGCATATGTTCTTTAAAGGAACCCGTAAACGCTCTGCTTATCAAATTATTAACCGACTCGAGGATGTGGGTGGAGAAATCAACGCCTATACCACCAAGGAGGAGACTGCCCTGTATGCCTCGTTCATGAAAGAGGATTTCCGAAGGGCAGTGGAGCTGATCCAGGATATTTTTCTGAATTCACAGTATTCAGAAAAAGAACGGGAGAAAGAGGTGGAAGTCATCCTTAATGAGATTCAGGGGTACGACGATACTCCGTCTGAACTTATTTTCGACCGTGCCGAGGAGGTACTCTATCCGGGGCACTCCATTGGCAGGAATATACTTGGAACAGAACAATCACTGGCATCTTTCCGGAACGGTGCGGTGGAGAAGTTCTTATCCGAAAACTATGCTACGGATGAGATGGTAATATCCTCGTTAGGAGATCTATCGTTCGACCAGGTCAAAAAAATGGCGGATCGTTATTTTGGAAATATCCCCACGAAAACGAGGATCAGATTACGAATCCAGCCGGCGGCGGAATCTGCACAAAGAATTATCGAATCCAGGAATACGTTCCAGAGGCATTGCATGATGGTTGGAGAAGCTTTTCCACTGAAAGACCCCCGGAGACTGCGCCTGTACCTTTTAAATAATATCCTTGGAGGACCCGGTATGAATTCCAGGCTGAACATGGCCCTCCGGGAACGGAGGGGTTACTCCTACAGCGCTGAGTCGCATTACACACCCTATTCCGACACGGGTGCCCTGATGATCTATTTCAGCAGTGATCCGGAACGGTTTCAGAAATCGTTACAGATAACCCGGCAGGAAATCAGGAAACTGCGCAATAAGCCTATTCCCGAAAGAAGACTTCAATACGCCCGTAAGCAACTGATGGGTCAGCTCGCCATCTCCAGGGAAAACAATGAACACCTGATGCTATCCTCCGGAAAAAGTTATCTCGTATTCAACAAAGTGGATACCCTGGAGGAGATCGGTCGGAAACTGGAACAGATCACTCCGGATCAACTGATGGATACCGCCAATGAGTTGCTCCTTCCCGGGAAGCTGAACCTCCTGATCTTTCAATGATTGGGAGTCTCAGCAGAAGATTCCTGCCTTTCCCGCCACAAATGTTTAATATTTTGTTGCAAAACAATAAACATATAAAATATATTTGTGTTATAACTCTAAACAAATTTTGTACTTGTGGCAGTATATTCTATAAAAGACTTAGAAAAACTTTCGGGAATTAAAGCCCATACGATTCGGATCTGGGAGAAGCGTTATAACCTCATCGAGCCGCATCGTACCAACACTAATATCCGTTACTATACGGACGAAGACCTCAAGAAAATTTTGAATGTGGCGGTCCTGAACCGTCATGGTATAAAAATTTCCAACATTGCCCGTCTGAACGAATTGGAGTTAAAAGAGGAAATTTTCCGGGTTTCCCGAACTGATCAATCGGATGATGCGCTTGTCGATTCTCTGGTAATATCTATGATCGACATGGACGAGCACAAGCTTGAGTCTCTCATTCAAAAGAGTATTTCGAAACTTGGATTCAGGGATACGGTGATTAATGTCCTGTACCCTTTCCTCTCCAAGGTAGGCATTCTATGGCAATCGGGCGATGTATATCCCGCTCAGGAGCATTTCGTGACCAACCTGATCCGGCAGAAAATCATTTCAGCCACCGACAACCTGGTGCATAGCTTCAATCCGAAAGCTAAGAAATTTCTACTTCTGCTTCCCGAGGGGGAATGGCACGAAATCGGATTACTCGTTGCCCAGTACCTTTTCAAAGAAGCTTCCCATGAGGTTTTTTATCTGGGTCAATCAGTTCCCTATTCCGATGTGCTTGCCACAGGTTCAGCGAAACAATTTGATTACATTGTGGTTTCCAGTACATCTACCCAGCCCGATTTCGATTTCGTGGTTTATCTCAAGGACCTGGGCGGAGCATTTCCTGACAAGAAAATTCTCTATTTCTGCAGTTATCTATTTGAAAAGCCTGACGAGTTGACCGAGAATCATATTCCACTGAACTCCATCAGTGATCTGGTTATCCTGATCGAAGAACTCTCCTGACCGATCACTCTTTTCCATTTCTTTTGTTGAAAAAATTCCTGTGTCTCAACAGTGGCGGGGAATTCAGCCATTCTTAACTCATTAAGAAAATATTCTGTTTAATTTCCTTCTTCTTTCGATAAACAAATTTCGCTGAAAGTGTTATTTAGAATAAAAGATGTGAAAATACTTTAAATGCCTCTATTTGCTGATATTTCGACATGTTAGCTTATTTTGACTGGAGCATAATCTAGTGATTTGGCAGCATTGTAGACTTGACTCGTGTTTAACTATTACATATATTTGTTCAACATTTAAACGATAGCAAACCCAAAGACTTAGAAATATGACAACAATGGAATTCAGCAATAAGCTCATCAGCATGGAGCAAAGGTTAGAAAGATTTGCGCTCAGTTTGACATCCAACAGGGAAGAAGCCAAAGATCTCCTGCAGGAGACCTACCTGAAGGCCCTCTCATCCAAAGATAAGTTTATTGAGTTCACCAATTTTGAGGCCTGGGCGTATACGATAATGAAGAACACTTTCATCAACAATTACAGAAAGGCTGTCAGGCAAAACACGATCGTTGATACTACTAAAGATCTTTATTATTTAAATAATTCGAAGGAATCGAATTTCATCAAGCCCGATTCCACTGTGCAACACAAGGAGATTAACAAGCACATCGACAATCTGCAGGATGAGCTTAAAATTCCGTTTCTGATGCACACGCAGGGGTATAAGTATAAAGAGATTGCCGAGGAATTGGATCTGAAGATTGGAACGGTAAAGAGCCGCATCTTCTTTACCAGGAAAAAGCTTATGGAATCCCTAGAGGATTATAGATAATATTACGTTTCATAGAGGCAGAGTAGTTTTAGTTTTGGTTAGTTAGATTGTAAAAAAAGACCGGGTTGCTCGACCCGGTCTTTTTATGGGTAGCCAGCACCTGTTCTTATTTCTATCCCCTGTTCTGGGCATCCACCACCGCAAAAGCCGCCATATCCACAATTTCCCGTACATCGCTCTCCATTTGCAAGATATGTATCGGTTTGCCTATTCCCAGCAGGATAGGACCGGTTACCTGACTCTCGCCGATCTCCTGCATCATTTTATAAGCAATATTCCCCGAACTCAAATTCGGGAAGATAATGGTGTTTACCTTTTTAGCTCCCAGCTTATTGAACGGGAATTTCTGGTTTCTTAATTCGGTATTCAGGGCATAATTCATTTGCATTTCACCGTCCACCAACAGATCGGGATGTTCCTCATGAAGAATGGTCACTGCATTCCTGGAGCGGTCCGCACTGGAACCTCTGATGGCACCAAAATTGGAATATGAGACCATAGCGATCACCGGTTCGATTCCGAAATTCTTCACCTGCCCGGCAACCAACAATGTAGTATCCACCAACGTTCTGGGTCCGGGTGTGGGATTGACCGTAGTATCCGCAAAGAAATAGGGGCCTTTTTTCGTATGCACGATATACATTCCGGCAATATGCCTCTGGGGATTATTGGTGCCCGCGATCTGTATGGCCGGCCTGATGACATCCGCATATTTACTGGAGAAACCGGAAAGAAATGCATCAGCATCTCCCTCCTGAACCATCATCATCCCAAACTGGTTTGGAAAATTCATCTGAACCATGGCATCCTCATAGGTCATCCCCTTTCTTTGACGCATGGAATAAAGTTTTCTTGCATACTGGTCCTTGACCGACTTCCATTGTGGGTCGGTATGATCAATGATCTCCACCCCATTGATATCCAGATGGTATTCCTTGATCATCTGCTGGATCTGTTCTACATTACCAAGCAGGACCGGTTTGGCTATTCTTTCCCGCACTACCGTTTGTACGGCCTTCAGCATCTTGAAATTACATGCTTCACTAAAGATCAATCGCTTGGGGGATTCATGCGCCTTCATCCGTACCCCCTGGATCATGCGGTTTTCGATTCCCATTCTCTCCTTCAATGATTCTTTATATGCATCCCAGTCGTCTATGGAAAATCTGGCCACACCACTATCTATGGCTGCCTTGGCCACAGCCGGAGCAACATGGTAAATAAGCCTGGGATCCAGTGGTTTCGGAATGATATAATCTCTGCCAAAATGAAGATTCTCCACCCTGTAAGCTCTGTTCACTACTTCCGGCACATCTTCTTTGGTCAGATTGGCCAGGGCATAGACCGCTGCGATCTTCATCTCCTCATTGATGGAGGTTGCCTTCACATCCAGAGCCCCGCGGAAGATAAAAGGGAACCCAAGTACATTATTTATCTGATTCGGGTAATCGGAACGCCCGGTGGCAAAAATCAGATCTTTTCTTGCTGCCATTGCATTCTCATAGGGAATTTCCGGATTGGGATTGGCCATGGCAAATACGATAGGATCCCTGTTCATGGATTTAAGCATTTCCGGAGTAAGCACATCGGCCACCGATAAACCCAGAAACACATCCGCCTCCCTGATTGCTTCACCCAGGGTATCTGCATCCGTCTCACGTACGAATTCCTGCTTAAACCTGTTCAGCCCGTTCCTTCGGGTGTTTAACACCCCCCTCGAATCGAGCATGATCATATTCTCCTTTTTCACCCCCAGCGAATTATACAGCCTGGCACAGGATATGGCAGAAGCACCGGCACCGTTCACCACCACCCTCAGTTCCTCTATCTTTTTATCAACCAGCTCCAGTGCATTGAGCAGCCCCGCTGCAGAAATAATAGCGGTTCCGTGTTGGTCGTCATGAAATACAGGAATATCCAGCTCTTTCTTCAGATGGTCCTCGATATCAAAACATTCTGGAGCCTTGATATCTTCCAGATTTATTCCCCCGAAAGTGGGTGCAATAGCTTTGGCCACCTCTACGAACTGATCAATCTCCTTTCGGTCAATCTCTATATCAAAAACGTCTATATCGGCAAAGATTTTGAAAAGAAGGCCCTTACCCTCCATCACAGGTTTACCTTGCATCGCACCGATGTCTCCAAGTCCAAGTACAGCAGTACCGTTGGACATCACTGCCACCAGGTTGCCTTTGGCCGTGTACCGGTATACATCCTCAGGGTTCTCCTGAATGGCCAGGCACGGCTCAGCCACACCCGGTGAATATGCAAGTGAAAGATCCTGTTGCGTATTATGTGGTTTGGTGGGAATAACCTCAATTTTTCCGGGTCTTCCCTCACTGTGGTAATTCAGGGCTTCATCTCTGGTGAATTTGGACATGATCGTAGGAATTTGGATTGGTCAGTAAATGGTCCATTAAAAGTACAAAGAGTCGGACTGGGTTATCCTGCAGGGTGACTAAAAACATGATGTTGTGGAACAGGCGTGTTTCGCTGCAAACCTCTATCTAAGTAGAAATCCCTCCCTATGTGGATCGGCCGGGTCGAACCAGTACTGGTTTCGTCCTGTGTAATGCGCCGAACCGGTCACTTTCGGAATCACCGCCTTGTGAGGTCCAAACGAGGTAATACTGGCAACCTCCACTTCCATGACTGACCCGAGGATTCCTTCGATGGAAATCTTTTGCCCCAGTTTCAGGTCGCCTCTGGTAAAATGAAGCGCCGCCCGGGCACTCACCCCCGAACCTGTGGCTGAACGATCCACCTCACCGTTGGCAAAAACGCACACATTTCTGCTATGGTGATCCGGATGATGAGCCTTACCGGTAAAGATCGTTCCATACAAAAAGGAGAGATCCTCTTCGAACGGATGCTGGATCTTCTGGTTATTCATCACACTTCGCTTGATCCTCATGCCAATATCGATCAATTGATGATAATCGCTTCCGTCAAGGTCCAGCCTGAATTTATCTGAGTTGACTATGGCATAAAATGCTCCGCCGTAGGCTACATCGTACTGTACGCGTCCTACTCCCTGCACCTCAATAACCTGATCTTTATACAGCACAAACGATGGCACATTTCTGAAGGCCACTTTCCGGACCACCCCGTTCTCCCTGTACCCTGTGGCATGAATCTGTCCAGGCGGTGCATCGATGATCACGGTAGGACGTGTCCCTCTTTTTCTCACAACCTTCGTATCCAGTACAAATTTCGTCACAGCGATCACCGCATGTCCGCACATGGTGCTGTAGCCATCATTGTGCATGAAGAATAATCCAACATCGCCTTCCTCAGATACAGGTTCGGTAAGCACCGCACCGTACATATCAGTATGTCCCCGGGGTTCCCACATCAATCCCCTGCGAAGATGATCAAGATGATCCCTGAAATACCGTCTCTTCTCCAGGATAGAGGTTCCTTTGATCCTGGGATAACCTCCGGTCAGGATCCGCAAAGGCTCTCCCCCGGTATGCATTTCATAGGTGGTGATCCCTTTCCATCCTGCCGGGGGTTTCCAGTTGAGATCTCTGAGCTTTTTATGCATGGCTTTTAGGGTTAAGAGAGACTTTCATAAACAAGGATGGCTCCATACAGATCAAAGGCTGCCATTCCGACCGATTTAAAAAACCTGGTATCTCCGGTCGGGATCGCTTTCTCCAGGATCAGGTCCGAGAGAGGCAAAATCTGACTCCTTTCGATCACCTGTTTCTTTAGGGGAACCACCAGATCACCCGCCTCTTCGTTACCCTGCATGGTATCCACAAAGACCTGCTCCAGGTCCTGGAATATGACGGACGGGAACTCGCGCATTTCAGGCTTGTAGGAACCAATTCCTATCAACGTCTTGCCCGGCCACCACTTTACCCGGGAGGTAACTACCGGATAAGGTGACATGGTGGTGGTGATAATGATCTCGGACGTTCTGCAGAGTTCCACATCGCTCTTGCACGGAATCACCTCCACGTTGGGATAATATGCATTAAAACGCTCTCTGAACCGCTCCATAACCGACCGGTTGCGGTCGAGAATTCTCAGCTGTTTCACACGCCGTTGCTGACAGGCGAAAAGTGCCTGGTGAAATCCCTGGATACCCAGCCCGATAATTCCGATGGTACTGGCATCCGCAGGCGCCAGATATTTGATGCCCAGCGTCCCCACTGCGGCAGTCCGCATGGCCGTCAGCTTGCTCCCGTCCATAACCGCCAGTGGCTTGCCGGTTGCCGCTTCGTTCAGAATCACCGAACCATAGATGACCGGCTCTTTCTTTTTGATGTTCCCGGGGTAGACCGACACTGTCTTTGTACTGAAATACTCCTTTCCGAAGCATGGCATGAACAGGTGCGAATTCTCTCCCCGCTGGATAGTGGTTCGCCGTGGAACATCCACTTTTTTACCTGCCGTATCTCTGAAAGCATCCTCCATGGCAGCCAGCCAGTCCCCCACAGGGGCTGCTTTTCCGATGGTATTGCTGTCATAAAGTATCATTTCGGCCATTTTTTGGGTAATGACCATATGAAGGTAAGGTGAATTTGCGTTACAATAAAGAAGATCACTGTATCATTCAACACCCCTGCCATGAAAACCTCCGCTTTGCTATTCATTGTTATCGCAGTGCTCACTCAAGTTCACCTGGTTGCTCAGGTTGCTCAGGTTGCACAGGATCAATCTCCCAAATCAGAACCCCGCTTCCTTCCCTATGCCGGTATCACATACCAGATCCATAACCTTTCCAACCCTACCGTTAATAATGATGATGGATTCCTGTCAGGCAGTCATTTCCCGGGTATGGAGGTTGGTTTCACCCTGCTACCTAAAACTCCATCGGGCTGGACCCTTGAATATCGGAACACCTTTCTCCTGGAACTGGCATTGTATGAGATTGCCGGTGAAACAGCCAATCCCTATAACGGGATCATGACCGATATTGTGGACCGGACGATCTGTCACGGATTTCTGGGAGATTTCCGCGCGGATCGTCGATTGATCACCACTCCGGGAAAAACTCTGAGTGCAGGTTTTTTAGTCTCCGACAAGGTGATCCTCGGGACAGAAAGCTACCCGGTAGTCAGTTATCACGGCATCGGGGAAGACTCTTACACCATGGATGGGTTCCATTTCACCCCCGGAGTGTTCGCTTCGTACAGGCAGGAGTATGTCAGTGGAATGACGCTTTCTCTGGATCTCTCTCTCGCCCAATCCCTGTTTAACCTGCATCAGTTTGACCGGGAGGCCGCTTATGAGAATTTTATACACCCCCTGTTTCTGGAAATTCGAGTAAAGACTCAATTCAATAACGGGATCTATCTGAGAGCAGGAGGATTAATGGGGGCCTCCTTTAACAGGCTGCCTGCTGCGGCCAGGATCAGTGCGGGTATCGGATATACCTTCCGCTACCGGTAATATTCCGATCCGTTTTCCCTGAGTCCAGGAAAGTTTGGTACCCGGAGCCATACTTTTTTCCCAACCTTTTCTGAGGGATCTGGAATTGATTTGGAAGGTTGATTTCAGCTAAAGTTCGGAACATTAAAAGGCGATATCCTGCCCGGAAAGTTTACGAGACGCCTACTCAAGCAATTTGAAATCGACAAAAGCATAGTGCACATAGGCGACCGCATCCCCAGCAACCTTTTAATGGAAGATGAGGTGCTGTTGCAATTTTATAATATAGTGAGTCCAAGAATTTAGTGAATGGAATATCATTCGCTAACATGAATATTACCTTTTAATGAATGACATATCATTCATAACATTGTAATTTATCAAAATAGCACTATATTTGAATGATAAATAATTCGCTAATTAGTATAAAGTAGCTTTATGAATGATATATCATTCAAAGAATGGGCCTCTATGAGCGATAAAGCATTGGCTGAATATATTGGGGTATTTGTCAGGCATCATCGGATGGAACGAAATAAAACGCAGGATGAACTTTCAGCAGCAGCCGGCATCAGTCGTTCTACGTTGAGCTTGCTTGAACGGGGTGAAACGGTTACTGTTGCCACGTTAATACAGGTATTAAGGGTTTTGGATCAATTACCGATTTTTTCCGTATTTGAAGTAAAAGAGACATTGAGCCCTCTGGCATTGGCTAAACTGCAAAAAGAAAAACGACAACGTGCAAGAAGTAAGTCAGGAAAAACAGATGATCGTTCAGAAAGTATAGACTGGTAGATAATGACTGTATCAGAAGTAAAAATATGGGGAAAGCTTGCTGGAGCAATAGCCTGGGATGAAGAAACAAGCTACGCTACCTTTGAATTTAGTCCAAGCTTCAGGCAGCTTGGCTGGGACTTGTCTCCGTTAAAAATGCCGGTTGATTCAGCCATTCGCCCCTTCTCATTCCCTGAGCTCCGAAGGGGAAAAAATTCGGAGCAAGACACCTTCAAAGGTTTACCCGGGTTGTTGGCAGATGCATTGCCCGATAAATACGGAAACCAGTTAATTAACCTGTGGTTGGCGCAACAAGGAAGGCCACAGGACAGCATGAATCCGGTAGAAATGCTCTGTTTTATCGGAACCCGTGGAATGGGCGCTCTTGAATTTGAACCGGCTGTGCTAAAGGAATCTAAGCGGACATTTTCCATAGAAATTGATAGCCTTGTTGCTACAGCACAAAAAATTCTGTACAAACGTGAAGCATTTACAACCAAGCTTAATAAAGACGATGAACAGGCTGTTCTGGATATTTTAAGGATTGGAACGTCTGCAGGAGGTGCCCGTCCAAAAGCCGTGATAGCCTGGAATGAAAAAAGTGGAGAAGTAAGATCGGGACAAACCAGAGCTCCTGATGGCTTTGAACATTGGCTCATCAAGCTCGATGGAGTAAACGATGTACAGCTAGGCAGCAGCCATGGATACGGCAGGGTAGAAATGGCCTACTACAAAATGGCAAAAGCTTGTGGCATAGAGATGATGCCTTCCCGGTTGCTTGAAGAAAACGGGAGGGCGCATTTTATGACCAAGCGCTTTGACCGGGAGATTAATGAAGTGAAGCATCACGTACAAACCTTCTGTGCACTAAAGCACTTTGATTACAACCTTGTGAATAGTTTCAGTTATGAACAGCTCTTTCAGTGCATGAGAGAGTTGAAACTAACCTATGCTGATGCTGAGCAACTGTTCAGAAGAATGGTATTCAACGTTATTGCAAGGAATTGTGATGACCACACCAAGAATTTTTCTTTTTTATTGAAACAAGGAGGTAAATGGGAGTTGTCTCCTGCTTATGACCTTTGCCATGCATATCGCCCGGGCAGTGAGTGGGTTAGTCAGCATGCCCTAAGCCTTAATGGCAAGAGAAAAGAAATTACCAAAGCAGATTTACTTGTCATAGGGGAATCCATTCGATGTAAAAAAGCATCAAAGATTTTAGATGAAATTAATTATACAGTGAATCAATGGGAAGTATTTGCTAATGATATGAACGTAAGGACCAACTTAAAAGATGAAATAGCAAAAACCCTTTTAAATCTTAAATAATGAGATGTAAAGGCTAGCCATGTGAGAAATATCGAACCACCTCGCTGAAGTTTGCCAATGGTCACTGCAATTCAACAATCTGCCAGTACTATTCCTTTGAAAAATATTTTCGAATTATATATCACGGATAGAAAAGACCCATAATATGAGTCTTATAGTTCTTTAAGATATAATGGCTGACAGCGTTTACATATTCTCAAATCTTGACTCAGCTCAACTGGATTTTATGAAACTTCTGGATGAGTATGAAATTGATTTATTTCTTTTGGAAGAAATAGAAACACAGCTGAACCAACGATTTGATAATATCAATGAGATTCTGGAAAATCTTGTTCATAAAGGACTCCTTTCCAGAATTGAGCGAGGAAAGTTTTGATAAGCTACATTCCGGGATGAAAATGTTATCGGGACTTTTGTTGTGAAAAAGGGAGTTATCGCTTATTGGTCTGCATTAAATTTTTATAGACTAACAGAGCAGTTTCGAAATACAGTTTTTATTGAAGAACCTCGAAGCTGAGCTTCGAGGAATCTTCGATCCAGTGTTAATTTTATTTGTGCTCGCTAACCCTCGCAGCAGAGCTGCGGGGAACCGAGCCTGCGAGCTCGGCGAAGCCAATGCGCGAGCGGGATTCAAATTAGTCTGCTGGGCCTTAAATATTTATAAACAATGCGTTACAAAATAAAAAATGCGAAGCAAACATATTTTTCTTCTTGTTTTTTGTGTCGGCGTTCTGATAAGATTGATTCTTAATTTCAGTATTGAGCTTATACCCGGAGGAGGCGGATATTATCCTGTACAAATAAATGCTATTCTTGAGAATGGAATATTGGCTATTCGCGATATGCCATGCATTTTTTATGTGAATGCCATGATTGTAAAGATCCTGTCATTTTTACTGCCGAATGTCGGGCTAAAAGATCTTATCATAATCGTATATAAAATAATCGATAGCATAAGCCTACCAATAATACTCTTCCCTCTGTATATGATTCAAAGGGATCTTTTCAGAAATAATTATTCAAAGATATTTCTGTTTGCAGTTGCCGGATATGCAGTTCTTTCGTATTCTCCACTGGAACTCACATCTGATGCGCAGAAGAATTCAGTTGCGCTGGTATTCTTGATGTTTTTCATATACTATTACCTGATGTATATGGATAAAAGGACCCGGAAGCACCTTATATACTCCCTCCTGATGCTTGTAATGATATATATAAGTCATTTTGGCACCTTTACAATAAGCGTTTGCTTCCTTTTAATCAGTTTGATTATTAGATACAGATGGAAAGCAGTTTTTCCTGTGATCGTGATAAGTGCCACAGGGACACTATTAGTAGCTGTATTTGATTCGGAACGTGCTTTAAGCCTGGTCACGTTCTGGATGAGGGTCTTTACCATATTTGTCAGTCGCAGATTAGTGTATTATCCGCAGGGCATATTTAATTATATCTCAACCATTATCCTGTTGTGGTACATCATAAAACTTTTTAAAACGAAGGGAGCAGAATTGCCGGAAAATACCAGGGAGATGATATGGTTTTTTATGATATATATACTCGTCCTTGCATTCCCCTTCTATAAATTTGAATTCGGGCGGCGGTTAGGATTAATGCTGTTTGTTCCACAGTCAATTATTTTATTATTGCTTTACCCGTATTTAAAAGAAAAAGTAAGGGTTATTTTGAGCGCTTTTGTTTTGCTTCTAGTGGTATTTACGACTTCTTTCCGTCTTATTGATCCGAAACCTTTCACTGTAACAGATGAGGCATATGCTGATCTGAAAAAAATAGGCGAAAAGATAAAAGATCCGGAAAGCACCATTATTTATGTGAGACATACTTTAGAATGGTGGGTGGCATGGGAGAACGGGGTTCATATAGCTATGCCGGGAGTAGAGGTAGACGATGAAATGATAGAGAAGTATGATCAGATATTGTTTCTTGTTCAGAAGAAAGGAGCAAATTCATTGTATCCAGGTAAGATCAGCCCGTTTATTAATCCCACTCTGCCTGAAAACAATGAACTTTTTTATGATTCGGAATATTTTGAATTGTATGAGTTGCAGAATAAACTTCCTATGCCAAAGCTGCGCTAATTGCAATAGCAATTATTATTAAATCAATAGGTTATCAATCGTTTTTTCTTCAGGACGGGTGGAACACAAGATTGAAGAACCTCGAAGCTGAGCTTCGAGGAATCTTCGATCCAGTGTTAATTTTATTTGTGCTCGCTAACCCTCGCAGCAGAGCTGCGGGGAACCGAGCCTGCGAGCTCGGCGAAACCAATGCGCGACCGGGATTCAGTTACTTGGTTCGATGTTCCCTGAAAAAATTGAGTTTGACGGCGAAAAATATCGAACCAATACCTACAACAAAGTCCTTGAATGGATATTTCAAAATACCAATGACTTACAAAATAAAAAAACGGAAGAAAAAGATAAAAAATCTCTTTCTTCCGTTTCTGTACCCGGAGCCGGGATCGAACCGGCACGGCCATTTCTGGCCACTGGATTTTAAGTCCAGCGCGTCTACCTGTTCCGCCATCCGGGCTTCAATGAGCTCTCAGCTCATCCTTATGTATCATATGTCAAGAACTCTTCTGCTCTAAAAAGTAAATTTACAACAAAGAACATGAAAAAGGGCATCCTCATGGACACCCTTTTCAACTATCATTGGAGCGGGAAACGGGACTCGGACCCGCGACCCCGACCTTGGCAAGGTCGTGCTCTACCAACTGAGCTATTCCCGCAAATGGA
>CAZRZY010000008.1:0-77650 GCA_964604655.1 uncultured Bacteroides sp.
TCGAAATTCTATCTAGTTGAATAACAATACATTAACAAGTAGGAAACTTAAGTTAGTATCTTTTATTTTTTCAACCAAAAGGCCACTTCGTCGCGCTCAAGCAGCTTTAAAAGATGTTCCAGGCAGAACGTATACCTTCTACGTCAAATTCGTATACTTTCTTCGTCAAATTCGTATGGTTTCACGCAATGCAGCTTGCAGCTCGTTGTTGGAAACTTTTCGAAATCATTTAAGATGTTTTTTATCTGTTTATTAACTTTTTAAGTGTCTTTTATACTATAAAAGATCCATAGAAAAATATTTATTATCATTAATCAACTGAATAAGTATAACAAACTGATAATTTATATCTCTCTTCCCCCTTTGAAATCCATCAGGCCCCTTTCAAGCAGAAAAATATTGGAGTCTTACACAGTGAAGTCTATCAGGCCCCTTTCAAGCAGAAAAATTGAAGAGTTCAACGCCCGGGTTAAGGGAGAGGATTTCCGGATCTCACGCTAAAGGCCTTTCCCGCTGAGCATGCCAGGTCCGGGAACCATGATTTCTCAGAGTTTTCTACAGATCCGGCAAGAGTATCCCCAAAAATCTCATGATGGGATCTCCCAGCTTCAGGAATCTCTGGGCTTCAGGGATCTCCCAGCTTCAGGAATCTCTGGGCTTCAGGGATCTCCCAGCTTCAGGGATCTCTGGGCTTCAGGGATATCAGAGCCAATGAACGATCCCCACTATGTTAACCTTATCACTTGTGGATCGCCTGAATCGTTGATACCCCCTGCAAATAAATGGTATTAACCCCCAGGGTAGAACCCTGGACCCTTCTTTCCGGGGCAAGCCCCGGAGAATTTAACCACACCCTCTCGTCCGCCGAAGCGGAACGCGAGGGTGGATTAAAAGAAGTCACCCTGAATAATCGGCGTATCCGCTCCAAAACCAAAAGAAGTCACCCTGAATAATCGAAGCCCGAAGATGCAGATTATAACCCTGATAATCTTTTGATGTCGTTCAGTTTATTGAGAGCTTCGACCGGGGTCAGGTTGTCGATGTCCAGGTCTGCAATCTGATCGCGAATTTGCTGTAATACAGGATCGTCCAGCTGGAAAAAGCTCATTTGCAATCCCTCCCGCTGAGCCGCCAGGTCGGACACCGGTTTACTCAGGTTTTTCTCACCTCCTGTTTTCTCCAGTTCCCGCAGTATCTCGCCAGCTCTTTTAACCACGCTCCGCGGCATTCCTGCCATCTGTGCCACGTGGATCCCAAAACTGTGCTCACTTCCTCCCGGAACCAGTTTTCTAAGGAATACGATTCTATCCTCCATCTCCTTGATGGATACGTTGTAATTACGGATCCGGGAGAAGGAGGCCGCCATTTCATTCAGTTCATGGTAGTGGGTGGCAAACAGGGTCTTGGGCTTTCCCTCCGGTTTCTCATGAATATACTCCACCATGGCCCAGGCAATGGAGATTCCGTCGTAAGTGCTTGTCCCGCGCCCGATCTCGTCCAGAATCACCAGACTTCGCTCCGACAGGTTATTCAGAATGCTTGCTGCTTCCAGCATCTCGACCATGAAGGTGGATTCGCCCAGCGAAATATTGTCCGAAGCCCCAACTCTGGTAAATATCTTATCCACCCATCCGATCCGTGCCGACTTAGCCGGAACGAAACTCCCGGTCTGCGCCATCAGCGTGATCAGGGCGGTCTGTCTGAGATAGGCGGATTTCCCGGACATGTTCGGACCGGTGAGAATAATGATCTGTTGCTCCCTTTCATCGAGGGTAACATTGTTACTTACATAGGCCTCGTCCACAGGTAGCTGTCTCTCTATCACCGGATGGCGGCCTTCCGTGATCTCGATGGAGGTGGAATCATTGATCTCCGGTCTGCAGTAATCATAATTCCTGGCAATCCGCGCAAATGAGAAGAGGCAGTCGAGACGTGCAACCAGTGAAGCATTTCTCTGAATAGCTTCCACCCGGGTCGAAAGATCGGCCACCAGCCTGTGGAAAATCCCGGCCTCCATCTCCAGTATCTTTTCCTCGGCTCCCAATATCTTCTCCTCATATGATTTGAGTTCCTCGGTAATATAGCGTTCGGCGCTCACCAGTGTCTGCTTCCTGATCCATTCATCAGGAACCTTATCCTTATGCGTATTCCTGACCTCGATGTAGTATCCGAAAACATTATTGAATCCCACCTTCAGACTCGGAATCCCTGTTCTTTCCGTTTCCCTTTGCTGAAGATTAATCAGATACTCCTTCCCGGAATTCCGGATCGCTCTCATTTCATCCAGTTCGGGAAACACTCCGTGTGAGACCACCCCCCCTTTAGCCAGGTTGACAGGAGGTTGTGGCTCGATTTCCCGTTCAATACGTTCTCTTGCCTCCTCACACAGGTCCAAATGACCGGCCAGTTTTTGCAGCGCCTCCTCTCCTGTGTTTTCACATCGTTTCTTCAGGGGAGCGATGGCAATCAACGCCTGTTTCAGCTGTACCAGTTCACGCGGATTGATCCGTCCCACTGCCACCTTGGAGATGATCCTTTCCAGGTCACCGATCAATTCCACTTGTTGTTCCAGGAAATCCACAAAATCAATATGGTTGACCATATACTCCACCATATTGTGACGCTCACGGATAAGCAGGACATCCTGGAGGGGCAGAGACAGCCATCGCTTCATCAATCTCGATCCCATAGGGGTGATGGTCTGGTCCATTACCTCCAGAAGGGTTCGCCCACCCTCGTAAATGGATTGGAAGATCTCCAGGTTTCGAATGGTAAACCGGTCCAGCCAAACATAATGATCCTTCTCGATCCTGGATATCCTGGAGATATGGCCGGTCTGATGATGTTCCGTAATTTCCAGGTATTGAAGGATAGCTCCACTGGCTTTAACTCCAAGGATCAAATCGTTGATTCCAAATCCTTTTAGATTATCCGTTCTAAACTGTCGCTTTAATTTGTCCCGTGCGTTCTCCTCCGTGTAGATCCATTCGTCGAGGGTGAAGAGATAATAGTCTGTCCCAAACTGTTCGAGGAACCACTCCCGGTTACTTTTCTGGACTAGCACCTCGCTGGGCCGAAAACTGCTCAAAAGCTTGTCGATAAACGCCCGATCTCCCTGGGAGGCGAGAAATTCACCAGTAGAAATATCCAGAAACGCGATCCCGCAAACCTGGTGTTCCACACTTATACTTGCCAGGAAATTATTCTCCCTGTGTTCCAGCACATGGTCATTGAAAGTAACCCCCGGGGTCACCAGTTCCGATATTCCACGCTTTACCAGTTTCTTAGTCAGTTTCGGATCTTCCAGCTGCTCACAGATAGCCACACGCTGACCTGCTCTCACCAGCCTGGGCAGATAGGTATCCAGTGCATGGTGAGGAAAACCTGCCAGTTCCACCGATGAGGCGGCTCCATTGGCTCTTTTGGTCAGTGTGATTCCAAGGATATCGGACGCCTTAATGGCATCCTCGCCAAAGGTCTCATAAAAATCGCCCACCCTGAAAAGCAGTACCGCATCGGGATGCTTCGCTTTCAGCGAATAGTATTGCTTCATCAGAGGGGTTTCCACGATATGTGCCGGTGCGGTCAAAATCAATCGCTTGATCCTCAAAAATACAGGTTATGGAAAGATTTCTGAAGCATTGTTAATAAGTCAGCGGTTTCATTTCTCCCCATTTTTTTCTTTATTGGAACATGCTTTCCAGGAAATACCTTCTCACTTATCTGATCTTTGCCGGGTTTTTTCTCGGTATTCTGGCGGGCTGGCTGGTGGGGGATCCCATCCTTCCGGTTGCCGAACCAATGCAGGAGCTGTTCCTCCGTCTACTGAGGATGGCAATCCTGCCGCTGGTCATCACTTCGATTATCAGCGCCGTAATTAAGGTTGGAAGTGGCAAAGGACTGGGATTGATAACTCTGCGGACCATTACCTACTATATTACTACAAGTTTCCTGGCCATCGTGACCGGTCAGATCCTGGTCAATCTCCTTCAACCCGGAAAGAATTCGGGTATCGAACTCACCAAAGATCCCGAGAACATCGGGGTCGTGGAACAGGGTTTTGGTGAACTGCTTCTGAATATCATACCGGAGAATCCGTTTCAGTCCATGGCCGAAGGAGACGTACTCCCCGTGATCTTCTTCTCCCTCCTTTTCGGTTTTTTTATCACTCAGTTGAAAACAGATCAGCGTGACCTGCTGGGGAATGTGTTCCGGGCAGCCTTCGAGGCGATGATGAAACTGACTTCATTCATCATCTGGACAGCACCCATCGGGGTATTTGGTATCATTTCCGGAATTGTGGCAAGGACCGGTTTCGATGCGTTCGCTTCACTGGGAAAATTCTTCCTGGTGGTTCTGGCCGCCCTCTCCATACATTTTTTTATAACGCTCCCGCTTATATTGAAATATATTGGGAAGTTCAGTCCCGCCAGGCATTACCGGGGAATGCTCTCTGCCCTGCTGACCGCTTTCTCCACCTGCTCCACCATTGTGACCCTACCGCTAACCATGAAGGCTGCAACCGAAGTATCGGGGGCCTCGCAGAAAGCAGCCGGTTTTGTCCTCCCCATCGGGGCCACCATCAATATGGATGGCACAGCACTTTACGAGTGTGTTGCCACCATTTTCATCGCGCAGGTATATGGCTTCGAACTGGGACTGGCCCAACAGGGAATCATCGTTATAACTGCCATCCTTGCCTCCATTGGAGCCGCCAGTATTCCCATGAGCGGACTGGTGATGATGTCGATCATCCTGAATGCAGTCGGACTCCCCCTGGAGGGGGTGGCCCTTATCCTGGCGGTGGACAGGATCCTGGATATGTTCCGAACGACTGTTAATGTCTTCAGCGACAGTGTGGGTGCGGTGGTAATCAGCCGCCTGGAGGGAGATGGATAGGAATTACTTCATAGTTTCTTAAAGTTAATTTCACTTCGGTCGGTTGCTCAGGTCGTATATTTGCGTTGAACTGATACAGAGATTCCCTCCTTTTATTTGAATTTTCTCCTCAAATCTGCTAAATGGTCAATCCAGCCCGGTACCCCGCCGGGCTTTTTCTTTCATTTCCCTTAAACAAACCGGCGAATCCCTCAACATTTTCCTCTCTTTTTTGGTTAAGACTATTACATCCTAAGTTATATGATAGTTATGAAAATATTCGCAGGGTTGGGTGGGGAGTTTTTCAAGTCCAGAAACCCTGAAGCCATCAAGGAATGGTATTCTGAATATCTGAACATGGAAAGTTGTGAACATGGAAAGCTCTGAACATGGAAAGCTCTGAACATGGAAAGCTCTGAACATGGAAAGCTCTGAACATGGCTGCTTGTTTCACTGGAGGGACGCTGAAAATATGGGCAAGAAAGAGTGTGTTTTTAACTACCGGGTGGATAATCTGGAATAATTGCCGGAGACCCTGAAGCAAGAAGGCTTGCAGATCGTAGGTATGATGGAGACCCTCCTGTATGGGAAATCTGTCTGGATCATGGCTCCTCCTTTCCGATGCAGAGTATTGGGGAATTTAATGGTCAAATGACTTAAAATACGTTTTGTAATGATGAAGGAATTCTGGGACACCAGATATGATGTGGAGGAGTTTGTATACGGAAAAGAACCCAATTGGTTCTTTGCAAGTACTCTTCAGGATCATTCACCTGGACAACTGTTGCTTCCGGGAGAAGGGGAAGGTCGTAATGCGGTTTTTGCCGCCAAATCCGGCTGGAGTACCGATGCATTTGATCAGAGCGTGATTGCGCATGAAAAAGCGATGGAATGGGCTCAACTTTCCGGGGTAAACATTCATTACCAGGTCTGCACCATTCATGAATATCCCTTCCAGGGTGAACACTACGACGCAGTAGGGCTCATTTTCCTCCACTCCGTGCCTGAAATCCGTAAATACCTCCACCGCAAAGTGGTGAAATCGTTAAAACCCGGAGGTCTGGTGATCCTTGAAGCTTTTCATACCCGACAACTGGAGTATCGCACTGCGGGCCCGCAGTCATTGGAGATGCTTATGGATCGGGAAATGATCCGGAAGGATTTTGCGGGAATGGAAACCCTTCATTACCAGGAAACGGATGAAATCCTCAATGAGGGACGCTTTCACCAGGGAATATCCGCGCTGGTACGGTATATAGGAAGAAAAACTTAAAAAGCAGTCAAAGAGATGGATCTTGGTGTAAAAGACAAGGTGATTATGGTGGCCGCTTCCAGCAAGGGACTGGGATATGGCATTGCCCGCCAGGCAGCCAGAGAGGGTGCCCGGGTCTCCATAGCCAGCCGAAGTATAAAAAATATTGAGCTTGCGGCAACCCGATTGAGAGAGGAGGTTCCCGCTGCAACGATCTACCCGTCGGTCGTGGATGTCTCTGATCCCACTTCCATCGAACAATGGGTGCTTTCCACCCTGAAAGAACTGGGTTCCATTTACGGACTGGTGGTCAATGGCGGTGGACCTCCTCCCGGTACTTTCGAGGATCTGGAAGACGACGCATGGAAGTCGGGATTTGAAAACACGCTTATGAGTGCGGTAAGGCTGATCAGAGAGGTGCTTCCAGAGATGCGGAAAAACAAATCCGGCTCCATACTGACGATCACCTCCAGTTCCGTCAAGGAACCCATCGATAATCTGTTGCTTTCCAATGTGTATCGATCGGGAGTGACCAGCCTTGTAAAAAGCCTTTCCTTTCAACTGGCCAGTGATCACATCCGCATCAACAACCTGGTTCCCGGTTTTTTCGACACCGAACGGCTGAGGGAACTGGACCTCCGGAATTCCAGGGAATGGAGAATAGACCTGGAAAATGTCCGGAAGTTCAATTTCGAAAAGATCCCCATGGGCCGGTACGGAGACCCCGATGAATTTGGCAAAGCGGGGATCTTTCTCCTCTCCCCGGCCGCATCCTATGTAACCGGTGAGACCTTTGTCATTGACGGGGGTAAAATGCGGACGGTATGGTAACCACCTACCGTCACCGGGTGAGACCGGTGTCCGTTGCCTTTATCGAAGAGCTCTCCCAGGGTCATTTTCTAATCGGTTTTAAACGGGATTTCGATTTTCTCGCCGGTCAGGTGATCGGCATCGCTCTTGAAGAAGCGGGCCCCAGGAGATTATACAGTATGTGCAGCGGGCCTGATGATCCGCGCGTTCAAGTTTTGTTCAATGTGATCGGGGAAGGATTCCTGACACCCCTGCTTGCGGCTCTGCATCCCGGCGACAGGATCTGGATCACGGAACCGAGAGGTGAGTTTACCTCTCAGCCCGGTCCCGCTGTCTGGATCGCCACCGGTACAGGAATTGCACCCTTTTATGCCATGACCAGGTCAGGAATCGGGGAGAGTAAAGTGCTGATCCACGGGAACCGTTACCTGGAACAGTTTTATTTCTTTGATGAATTTTCTTCTCTGATGGGGGAGATGTATATCAGATGCTGTACTGCGGAACAGAATGAAGGTGTCTATCCCGGCCGGGTGACCCGATTCCTTCAGGAACATCCGGGACTTGATCCGGCTTTGAATTACTATCTTTGCGGCAGTGCCGGGATGGTGGTCGAAACACGGGATTTACTGATCAGCAGGGGAATCCCCTTCGACCGGATCCTATCCGAGATATACTTTTGAATATGAAGGAACGGCTATACGGAAAGACTTTGGAAGAACTCAGCGGAGTGATGAAACATTTGGGGCTTCCATCCTACGCCGGAAAGCAGATAGCAGACTGGCTATACCGGAAGAATGCCTCGGATTTCGATCAGATGACCAATCTGTCCAAGGAGGCGCGGGTTGTCCTGAAGGCCGGTTTCGATCTGGGAAAGCATTCCCCCGTGAGTGTACAAGAGTCTGTCGACGGGACCCGAAAATATCTGTTCCCCGCTCTTTCCGGGAAACACATTGAAACAGCCTATATCCCTGACGGTAAGAGGAGTACGGTATGTATTTCCTCCCAGGTGGGGTGTAAAATGGGTTGTCTTTTCTGCATGACAGGTAAGCAGGGATTCCAGGGAAATCTGACGGCAGGAGAGATCCTCAACCAGGTTCATAGCATCCCCGAACGGGAAAAAGTGACAAACATTGTCTACATGGGGATGGGAGAACCACTGGATAATCTTCCGGAAGTTTTAAAAAGCCTGGAGATATTCACCGCGCATTGGGGATTTGCCATGAGTCCGCGAAGGATTACCGTTTCAACCATCGGGATCACCCCGGCAATGCTTGAATTTCTCGACAGAAGCGAAGCTCACCTGGCCGTAAGCCTTCACACCCCTTTCGACGAAGAACGGAGCCAGCTTATGCCCATTCAACAGGTGTACCCATTACAGGAAGTGCTTGCAGAGATCAGATCTTGGGATTTCGGAAAACAGCGCAGGATTTCCTTTGAATATATCCTCTTCAAGGGATTTAACGACTCTGCAGCCCACATCAATGAGCTCTCAAGGATTCTTCAGGGGATCCGGTGCCGGATCAATCTGATCCGTTTCCATCCCATCCCCGATACTCCACTGGAAACGCCCGATGAAGCAACCTTACAGTTCTTCAGGGACCGGCTCAACCAGAAAGGGATCACAACCACCGTCCGTGCCAGCAGGGGACAGGACATCTGGGCAGCCTGCGGTCTGCTTTCCACCAAAAAACTGCTGGAAAAATCGTAAAAGGGACACGATCAGAACCTTCCTTGCCACATGAACCCTATGAAATGCAGTGGCTGGAAGATCTCGGGATGCTATTTTTTCCCTGCAACTGCCTGGTTTGCGGGAAAAGACTACCCTCAAGACATGGAATCCTTTGCCTTAAATGCGAACACAGGCTTCCCTGGTCTGGTTTCCGGGATCCTTTCCACAATCCGGTCAGCCGCATATTCTGGGGAAGAGCGCCGGTAGAAGCCGCCACCTCCCTGTTCCGTTTTGAAAAAGGTTCACCCTATCAGCAACTCCTTCACGAACTGAAATACCGGGGGAACAGAAGGGTCGGATGGTACCTGGGAATGCTTCTGGGCGAAAAGTTGGAGGACTCTGTATTTTCAAGTTGCTCCCTGATCGTTCCGGTTCCCATTCATCCGGCCAAACGAAGGGAAAGGGGGTACAATCAAAGCGAGGTAATTGCCTTTGGCATCTCCAGGATACTGCATATTCCGGTTGAATCCGGCCTTCTAAGGCGCCGGTCACAGGTCCGGTCACAGACTTCCGTTGGAAGATACGACCGTTTTCTGAACGTTTCAGGAAATTTTTCGAGTGGCCGCGTCGATGGCCGCGTCGATGGATGCTTCGATGGAGACTTTCGATCGCAAAATATACTCCTGGTAGATGACGTGGTCACTACCGGAGCCACCCTGGAAGCCTGCAGCAATGTACTGGCCGGCGAAATGAATTGCAGGATATTTGTGGCTACCATATGCCATGCATGAGTAGTGGATGAACTACAGATGTTTGATACGGTAGGCCAGGGTGAGACAGAGTACATTGTGGAAATAGCCCCGGTAACGAGGATGGTTCCATTCCCTTGGCACCCTGAATGGTATGGCTGAATAGGTGTAGCGGATCCCCACCCCTGCCGATTTACTGAACCAATATCCGAACCCGGCGAATACACTCAGCCCGAATCTCCGGTGATCAGGGTATGTGGAGGGATCGATCATCCCGTTCTCGTCCCAGAACCGGGTGGTTAAAAGCACTTCGGGCACAATTCCCAACTCCACCTGGATCCTGTCCTCAAAGAGATAATGGACCGAAAGTGGGAACTCGCCCATATGGTAGCTGCTCTTGTATAAGGTAGGGTCGTTCAGTCCCGGACCCTTGTATACACCACGCGTCGCATACTTAATCTCCACCTGCCAGTATATTCCATAATCGATGTAACGGTTTACAAATCCACCTGCCGTCATTCCCAGCTTATTGAAGCCGCTGTAGGAATCTCCATCCACCTGAGAAGCTGTGATACCTCCGAATACTCCGGCATTGAAGCGTTGGGCCAGAACCGGGTTTCCTGCCATCATCCAAAGGCCGGCCAACCATATCATGGAAGAAAATATGCGTCGTAACTTAAACATCCCTCAACTCTTTGATCAACACCTTCACTCCTTCACCGGCACCCTTCCTGATAACATGCAACCCGGGAATATCCTGAATGGCCACTTCATTCGGATCTATCAGGTAGACCGGCACTCCTGAAGGTATATAATGTACCAGTCCGGCAGCAGGATAGACGTTCATGGAGGTTCCGATGATAACGAACACGTCGGCGGTTTTTGCTATCTCCGCTGCCTCTTCAATGGCAGGGACAGGTTCGCCAAACCAGACCACATGCGGCCTCAGCTGTGATCCTTTCGCACAAAGATCACCCTCTTTCAGCTCCCATCCCTCAATTTCCACTACCAGTTCGGGGTCTATGGTGCTCCTGGCTTTCCGGAGCTCCCCGTGCAGATGAAGCACATTGGAGGATCCCGCCCTTTCATGCAGGTCGTCCACATTCTGGGTAATGATTCGTACATCGTGTTCTTTCTCCATTTCCGCCAGACCATGGTGTCCTTCATTGGGGGAGGCGTCAAGCAGCTGTTTTCTGCGTTCATTGTAGAACCTGATTACCAGCTCCCTGTTATTAATCCATGCAGCCGGACTAGCTACTTCGTACACGTCATACTCCTCCCATAAGCCACCCATTTCCCGGAACGTCTTCAATCCGCTCTCCGCGCTCATTCCCGCACCTGACAGGACAACAATCCTCTTCATTTCCTTTGCCTGTTCATGTTAAGACCATCTGGTCAACTCCTCCACTTCCTATTGTCCATTCACATAGAGTCACACATAGGTGATCTACGTTTCAAATGCTCTTTCAGGGTATTGAAGAACCTCGAAGCAGTGCTGCGGGGAACCGAGCCTGCGAGCTCGGCGAAGCCAATGCGCGAGCGGGATTCAAAATCCTCCTTCATTTACCGCTCCCGGGCCATCCGGTCCGCCGGATTATCTCCACAATCGTGGTGCCCCGCGACCACCACCCGTTTTGATCCGTGCGATTTGATGGATGTGCGGATCTGTTCCTTCGGGTAATCGAGTCCCGGGTACGGAACCCTTCCATCCATACAATTGACCACTGTTCCGAATTTCATACCTTTCACCTGTGGAAGTGTATACGGTAAATATAAGATTTTGGCCGGATATTTTGTTTCGTTATTTTTATCCTATATATATTAAATGATTGATCAGCAGACTATAAACAGGATATTTGAAACCGCTGATATTGTAGAGGTGATCTCTGATTTCGTCACTCTCAAAAAAAGCGGGGCCAATTACAAGGGGTTGAGTCCGTTCACCAACGAAAAAACCCCATCATTTATGGTTTCTCCTGCCAAGGGAATCTTCAAGGATTTCAGTTCAGGCAAAGGGGGCAATGTGGTAGGGTTCCTTATGGAACATGAAAAACTGACCTACCCAGAGGCATTGCGCTACCTCGCAAGGAAATATAACATTCCTGTGGAGGAGAAGGAGAGGACGGCAGAAGAGATTCAGCAGGTCAACGAGAGAGAAAGTCTGATGGCTCTCTCCACCTTCGCTTCAAAGTTCTTTGAGCAACAATTGGAAACCGCAGAAGGCCGCCAGATTGGTCTCAGCTATTTTAGAAACAGGGGCATAAGGGACGATATCCGGGAAAAATTCACACTGGGCTACAGTCCGGAAAACCGCACGGCTCTTACCAATGAAGCGCAGAAGAATGGCTACAGGAAGGAATATCTGGTAAAGACCGGCCTCTCCATTGAACGCGACTCCCGTGTATTTGACCGTTTTTCCGGACGGGTGATCTTTCCCATCCACTCCATATCCGGCAATGTTATTGGATTCGGCGGACGAACACTTCGTTCGGATAAAAATGTTGCCAAATACGTCAATTCACCAGAATCCGATATCTATCACAAAAGCAAGGTGCTTTATGGCCTTTTCCAGGCGAAAAAATCCATGGTCTCCAGCGGCATTTGTTACCTGGTGGAGGGGTATACCGATGTGATCGCCATGCACCAGGCCGGTATCGAAAATGTGGTAGCCTCTTCTGGTACTGCTTTGACCTCGGACCAGATCAGGATGATCAAACGGTTTACCCCCGACGTCACGATCCTCTTTGATGGAGACGAAGCAGGCATTAAGGCTTCGTTCCGTGGTATCGATATGATCCTGGAGGAGGGGATGAATGTAAAGGTAGTAATGTTACCGGAAGGGGAGGATCCCGATTCATATGCCCGTTCACACAGCTCCTCAGAGCTTCTCGAATACATCCGCGGGCAGGAAAAAGATTTCATTTCTTTCAAAACTGAGATCCTTTTAGCGGATGCCCAGCACGATCCGATCAAAAGAGCACAGCTGATCACCGATATCGTTCGGAGTATCGCTGTCATTCCTGATGGTATCCAGCGAAGCGTTTTCCTGAAAGAATGCAGTCTATTGCTGGGAGTGAAGGAGCAGGTGCTATATACGGAGGTAAATAAGATCAGGAAAAAGCGTCAGGAGCAGAAATGGCGTGCAGAACAGGCTTCCAGAAGGGAAAAGAGCGGTTTTCATTCGTATGAAGCGAGAGATGCGGTCAGGGTTGAGGGTGAACCAGCCACCACCGGCCTGCCCAGTCAGCCGCTGGTTCCGGGTTTCGTTGAGCATGTCTATTCGGAGATCGAGGAAAGAGAGATCATCTATTTCCTTCTGAAGTTCGGAAACCGCACCCTTCACGTGGGTGGCGACCAACCGTCCGAAATCTCGGTGGCCCAGTATATTATCCGTGAGATCCAGAATGATGAACTTGAATTCAATAATTTGGTTTACAGACAGATATTTGAGGATGTGAAAAGCTTGATCGAAAAGGGCGAGGAGGTGGCAGAACGTCATTTTATTTTCCATGACCACCCCGGTATACGCGAACTGGCGGTGGATATATTCACATCCAGGTATGAATTGAGCAAGGTCTGGAAGCGAAAGGAAGCGTATGTGGAACTTCCCGGTGAAAACCTTGGATTTGAAGTCCCTAAATCACTCCTCTCCTATAAAATGACGGTGATTGAAAAAGCATTGTCACGACTCCGGACCAATCTGGGGGAAATTGAAAAAGAAAACCGTCTCGATGAAATCAGGCAACTTATCTCCCGGATCAGCAGCCTGGAACAGGTAAAGAAAGAACTCTCCCTAAGTCTGGGTGGACGTACCATCATTCGCTGAAATTCCGGTCAAGTTCCCTGATCAATGACTGCATTCCCCTGGCCATGGCATCATGGATGGTATGAAAGTCCAGAAGATCCTGGTGCATGTACTGGATAGCCAGGTGAATGGAAGCATGGTTCTTTTCCAGAAAGGTGTGAAGATCCGGTTTATGAAGTCGGTAGGCCTCTCTTATTCTGCGCTTCAACAAATTACGGTCCACTGCACGTTTGAATAATCGCTTTGGCACGGAGATAACCACCGACGCGGGAAAAGAGGATTTTTCCACGTGGAGATAGCGAAGCCTGAATGGGGTCATGTATATGATCGCACCCGATTGAAACAGATCGGTCACTGATTGCCTGCCGGAGAGGCGCTCTCCTCTGTTAAACTTCGGCACCTCAGGGCTTGCCGTTGCATTTATTATGTTCCTTGATAAAATTTTCCAGAGCCATCGTCATGGATGGCGCCTGAGGCTGCGGCGCGGTGATATCGAGTCGAAGTCCGGCCTCCTCGGCTGCTTTGGCTGTTTTAGTTCCGAAAGAGGCTATTTTGGTATTGTTTTGTTGAAAATCGGGGAAATTCTGAAAAAGTGACTTGATTCCCGAAGGACTGTAGAATACCAGGACATCGTAGTTCACATCGGCCAGGTCGGAGAGATCGCTGCATTCGGTGCGGTAGAGTACCGCTTTGGTATAACTGAAACTGTGCTTTTTCAATAATTGCGGGATCTCCTCTTTGTGTGCAGCGGAAAGGGGAAGTAAGAATTTCTCAGTTTTGTGCTTTTGCATCACTTCCAGCAGGTTGGTGATTTTTCCATCCCCATAGAAGATTTTTCTTTTGCGGTATACTATATACTTCTGAAGATAGTGTGCAGTGGCTTCAGAGACACAAAAATATTTCATGGTATCCGGAATACTGGTCCGGGTCTCTTCCGCCATTCGGAAATAATGGTCAATCGCTGTTTTACTGGTAAAGATTACAGCTGTGTGTGCACCCATATCCACCTTATCCTGGCGAAAATCTCTGGCACTGACCCCTTCCACATGGATGAAGGGCCTGAAGTCGATTTTTAGATTATGCTTGCTGGCGAGATCAAAGTAGGGTGATTTATTATTCTCAGGCTCTGGCTGAGAGACAAGGATTTTCCTTATTCTTCCCATATACTTCTCCGTTTAGACTAAAAGGATACCTTTCAACCACCTGTATAGCAACAGAAGTGGTACTATTTCAAGGGCACAAAGATACAAAAACATATAGAATATTGAAATATCTTTCTTCAAAGAAAAGATGACTCCCCGGAAGATTCTTGCAACGTATACGCTAATTATCAATGCGATAGCAGCCCAGAACGCTAACTGCTTCAACCATCCTTCTGTATAGGGCAGCAAGATCATCACCGGAATAGCTCCAATTCCTAATAACTTATTATATATAAATTCATTATAAAAATGCTCCCTGTAAAGCTGTATCCGATTAAAAAGAAAGCCCACCAGTGTGACCGATATTATCCTGAATAGAAAAAATCCAGTAAGGATTCCAAGATTGAACAGATATAGCAGAACGTTTTGCAGGCCGTAGGGTCTTAATCCTAACATATCCTGTATCACGAACAGCAGAAATGCGAATGAAAAGAGGTAAACGATATAAAGTATTGTATCAAGTTGTAGTTGTAACAAACTGTTATCTTGAAACATGCGACTGCTAATCTGAAAATTGACCGAGGCCATCACCGTCTGTTGAAGCAGGGGACCATATTGCATTTTTGTCCAGGCGAAAACAGCGACCAGTACAAATAGAAAGAGAAAATACCAGGTTGGGTGATGCAAGGGAATCCGGTCCAGGCCCGATATGGCCCCGGCAAAGGCGGTAATCTCCCCGGAAATAACAGAATGATCGAACAGAAACGTACGGATCGCAGTAGCGGACCCGACTGCAGTATCTGAAATCGCTACGGCTATTTCCTCCTGTTCCGGCATGACAAATAATTCGAATGACAAAGATAGCCTGAACTATTTAAAAAAAGTTAACGGAAAGTGATATTTGAAATCTTTATAGTTCCTTTGCATCACATGAAGAAGGTCAGCTCTTTCCGTCTGATTCTCTTATATTTTCCGAATAATTTTAAAACCACTGAATTTTTAAACGGATGAAACAGAGCAAACGCCATATACTGGTCGGTGGAGTCCTCCTGGTATTGATCGCCGCAGGATTCACTTCTATCCGAAACAAAGATCTGGAAATCGTCAAAAACCTGGATATCTATTATACCCTTTTCAGGGAACTGAATATGTTCTACGTCGACGAGACCAATCCTGAAGAACTGGTTACCACCAGCATCGATGCAATGCTCAACTCCCTGGATCCCTACACCACCTATATTCCTGAGTCGAATATGGATGACTTTAAGTTTCAGACAACCGGTGAGTACGGGGGAATAGGTTCACTGATCCGCCGTTCGGAGGACCACGTGATGATCGCCAATCCTTACAAGGGCTTTCCTGCCGAAAAGGCCGGACTTCGTGCCGGGGACCTGATACTTGAAGTGGATGGGGCCACCACCAGGGGTCTCCCTATCGAATCGGTTAGTGATAAGCTGAAAGGTAAGCCCGGCTCTACACTGACACTGCTAATCAGCCGCTACGGACAGGGAAATCCTATGAAATTTAACCTGATAAGAGAAAAAATCTCCATTCGCAACGTACCATATTTCGGCATGCTTGATGAGCGCATAGGCTATATCAGGGTATCGAACTTTACCTCGGGAGCCGGAAAGGAGGTTGAAGAGGCATTTCGGTCGCTGAAAAAGGATCACCAACTGGAATCGCTGGTGCTTGATCTGCGTGCAAACCCTGGTGGCTTGCTTCTTGAAGCGGTCCGGATGTGCAACTTATTCGTGGAGAAGGGTGAACTGATCGTAAGCACCAAGGGCAAAGTAAGCCGGTGGGATTCCGAATACCAAACACAGTCACAACCTCTCGATACAGAAATCCCGCTGGTAGTAATGGTCAATCGCGGTTCCGCATCCGCCGCGGAAATCGTAGCCGGAGCACTTCAGGATCTGGATCGCGCAGTCATTGTAGGTCAGCGAACTTTTGGGAAAGGTCTGGTACAGACTACTCGTCCGCTTAAATACAATGCCCAGCTTAAAGTAACTACCGCTGAGTACTATATCCCCAGTGGTCGATGTATCCAGGCTCTCGACTATTCAAACAGGAATGAAGACGGAAGCGTAGGAAAGGTACCTGACTCGCTCATTTCCGAGTATCAAACAAGGAATGGAAGGTTGGTTTATGACGGAGGTGGCATTGAACCAGACTTTGAAGTAAAATCAGAGCAACTCTCAGAGATTACACTTCAGCTCTATGGCCAGGAGTTTATTTTTGATTTTGCTACCCTGTTCAGGGAAACGTATGAAACCATCCCGGATCCCGCTTCCTTCTATATCGATAACATGCAATACGACCAGTTTAAGTCGTTTGTTCAGGAACAGGATTTTGAGTTTCAGACAGCCACTGAAAAAGCGTTTCAGGAGTTGATGATGCATGCGGTGCGGGAAAAGTATCATGACATTGCCGAGGAAGAATTTAATGCACTCGAAAAGAAATTGTCTCACAATATTTTGAAGGATATGGAGACTTTTCAGGAGGAGATCCGACAAATACTTTCGGAGGAAATCGTCAGTCGCTATTACTACCAGGAAGGACGGATCATCAAACAGATCCGAAAGGATGTTCAACTGGATAAGGCAATTCATATCCTGGATGAACCTTCCCTGTTCGAAGAAGTATTGGACGGACGCAAGGGGGCCCTTGTCAGTTCTGGAAAAATGCGAGGCTTAAACTAATGTGCTTCAAGCCAGTTAAAACCCTCACCTGTATCCACAGTTAAGGGGACCTTCAATTCAGTAGCGTGCTCCATTTTTTCAATAACAATAGCCTTGACCCGTTCCATTTCCCCCGGGTAAACATCGAAGTTCAATTCGTCGTGTACCTGCAGGATCATTGCTGAGCGAAGCGACTCATTCTGAAAAGCCTCCTCAATTTTTACCATAGCAATCTTGATGATATCTGCTGCGGAACCCTGAATGGGTGAATTGATGGCATTCCGTTCGGCATTACCTCTGACGACGCTATTCCTGGAAAGAATGTCCGGCAGGTACCTCCGCCGGCCAAACATGGTTTCCACATAACTCTGTTCTCTGGCCGTTTGAATACAGTGGTCCATGTATATTCTGACATCCGGATAGGTTTCAAAATATCCTTCGATCAGCTGGCGTGCATCGTTCATCGAAATCGGCATCCTTTGTGAAAGTCCAAAAGCTGAGATTCCATAGATAATCCCGAAGTTGGCAGTTTTTGCATTGCTCCTCATCTCCCTGGTCACCTCCTCCACCGGTACCTTATAGATCTTTGCCGCCGTTGCAGTATGAATATCTTCCTGGTTAACGAAAGCCTCGATCATCTGTGGATCACCACTGAGATGGGCCATCAGTCGCAATTCGATCTGGGAGTAGTCGGCTGAAAAGAAGCGGTTGCGCTTCTCTCCCGGTATGAACGCCCTGCGAATCTCCCTGCCTCTTCCCTCCCTGATGGGAATGTTCTGCAGATTGGGGTGATTGGACGAGAGGCGGCCCGTAGCCACCAGCGCCTGGTTAAATGAAGTATGTATCTTGCCGGTTTTTGGTTTTACCAGCCTGGGGAGTGCTTCTACGTATGTCGATAACAGCTTTTTTAATGACCTGTATTCCAGTACCATGGAAACGATCGGGTGCTCATCCTTTAATTTCAGTAATACTTCCTCTGCGGTAGCATATTGTTTCGTTCTGGTCTTTTTCGGCTCCGCTACAATCTTCAGCTTTTCAAACAGTATTTCTCCCAGCTGCTTCGGTGAACTGATATTGAATACCGTACCTGCTGCTTTATGGATCTTTTCTTCAATAGTAATGATGGCTGTTCTGAGCTCATCGGCAAAATTCTCCAGCGCCTTCACATCCAGACGTACACCGTGATGCTCCATCTTCATCAATACCTTCACCAACGGCATTTCAATATCTGAAGAAAGCCGGCCATATCCCTCCTTTTCAATCAATTTGCTCAGCAGTTCCGCCAGCTGGAAAGTAATATCGGCATCCTCTCCTGCATACTCACTGGCAAGCTCCGGGTCGACGGATTTGAAGGAACGTTGTCCTTTCCCTTTCTCACCGATGAGTTCCTCGATCTTCACCATGGAGTATTCCAGGTATTGTTCAGCCAGCACATTTAGATTGTGTTTCTGATCCGGTTTTAAGATAAAATGAGCAACCATTGTATCGAACAGAATCCCCTGAACATCAATTCCGTAATTGGCCAGAATATGAAGATCATATTTCAGGTTCTGGCCCACCTTTTTTATCCCGGGATCTCCCAGCGGGACAGCCAGTTCCTGCAACCACATATCCATCTCTTTTGTATCATCGCCAAATGCGACGTAAAATGCCCTATGGGGTTCCCGGCAAAAGGCAATCCCTACCAGTTCAGACTCGATCGGGTCCAGACCGGTGGTTTCCGTATCAAAACAGAACTTCTCCGCAACGGACAACTGTTCAGCCAGGTCCTTTACCCCTTCCAACGTATTCACCAGCCTGTAGTCATGGGATACACGGTCTATGGTTTTGAACTTCTCCTTCAGGCTTTTGCCCGCATTCGAAGCCTGTTCCTCATGGCCAAAGAGGGTCGATTGCTGTCCGGCAGATTGCTCACCGGCAGATTGCTCACCGAAAAAGCGGTTTCCCAGATTCTTAAACTCCAGTTCTGTGAAAAGGGAGCGGAGATTTTCTGAATCAGGGGGTTTCCTCTCCAGGTCATCGGGATGAAGCAACAGGGGAACATCTACTGCAATGGTGGCTAGTGCCTTTGAAAGTTGTGCCTGTTCCCTGTAAGCCTCCAGATTCTCTTTTTGCTTTCCTTTCAGCTTTTCGATGTTTTCGTAGATTCCTTCCAGTGACCGGAAGGAACCGATCAGCTTTTTGGCGGTCTTTTCTCCGATACCCGGTACTCCCGGAATATTATCCGACGTGTCTCCCCATAATGCCAGAATATCGATCACCTGTCTGGGATGTTCCACGAGGAACTTTTCCCTGACCTGCTCCGGTCCGAGGATTTCGGGTGCATTTCCACTCCTTGCCGGTTTATACATAAATACCTGGTCTGAAACCAGCTGGGCGAAATCCTTGTCAGGGGTCATCATAAATGTAGTATACCCCTCTTTTTCAGCTATTTTAGAAAGTGTACCTATGACATCGTCTGCTTCGAATCCAGGCTCCTCGAGGATGGGGATATTCAACCCTTCGATGATTCTCTTTATATATGGGATGGATGCGGTAATCTCCTCGGGTGTTTCTTCCCTGTTTGCTTTGTATTCGGGGTACATCTCTTTTCTGAATGTGGGTCCGGCAGGGTCGAATACTACGGCAATATGAGAGGGATCCTCTTTCCTGAGTATTTCCTCCAGCGCCAGGGTAAACCCGAAGATGGTTGAGGTAGGCAACCCTTTCGAGTTGGTCATCGGATTGGAGAAAAAGGCGTAATACGCCCTGAATATCAATGCATAAGCATCTAAAAGAAAGAGCTTCTTCTTCATTGCTGACTATTTCGGATTATCCTCGGCACTCCATTCGGCAAAGGAAGTGGCTGTTTCATACAGCTTTACTGAATGCAGATCGACCCCTTCAGGAAGCTGAGCCCGGATGATACCTGCAATATATGTAACCAGATTTTCACATGTAGGCTGAAAATCAAATACATGTACTTTTTGATACATCTGTCTTATCGAATCCAGTACCTCTCCTTCTGCCTGCCGGTAGACAACCAGAGAGTGATCGAGCGTATCAACAACAGGACCTTTGACTATTTTTTTGAGATCCCTGAAATCGATGACCATTCCGAATTTAGAATGTTGGCTGTCGGATAGTGGTTCCCCGGCCAGTGTTACATACAACCTGTAGGAATGGCCATGAATATTTTTGCAGTCCCCATCGTAATTCCAGAGGGCATGAGCCATCTCAAAATGAAATTCTTTGGTAACCCTTATCCTGGCCATGGTAAGCAACAGCTAATCGCAAGCACATTCACTGATACACTGTATCAGTTTACTCAGATTCTTATGCTTCAGGTAATAGAGCGTATTCTTCCCCTGCCTGGTAGAGGCCAGGATCCCTTTATCCTTCAAAATACCGAGATGGTGAGAAGTCGTAGATTGTTCGATGTTCAAGAGTTTATGTATCTCTGTCACACTCCTTTTCCTTCCCTCACCCAAATGGTCCAGGATCGCAAGCCGCATGGGATGCGAGATCGCCTTGATCATGTTGGCGGCCCTTTCTACTTGTTCAGGTTTGAGATCTGAAAATTCCATCAGTAAGGGTTTAGCTCAGAACGTTCATGTGGATCACATACAAATATATCAATATTTAGCTATCTATATGCCGGGCCCCATTTAATCGGTAATCTTTTCCTACCTTTGAAAATCCCTACCATGGACCGATGATCAAACTGGAGGAGATACGAAAGCCTGTTGAGCAGGAAATGAATGAATTCAACAAAAGATTCAGAGCTGTCATATCCAGTCCGGTTCCTATTTTAAATATAGTGACCAGATACGTGCTGCGCAGAAAAGGAAAGCAGATCCGGCCGCTGTTCGTGTTTCTGTCTTCCAAACTTACGGGAGAAATCACGGATTCTTCTTATACGGCAGCATCCCTCATAGAACTTATGCACACAGCCACCCTTGTGCACGACGATGTAGTGGATGAATCCAATGAACGGAGAGGGGCGTTCTCCATCAACGCCATCTGGAAATCTAAGGTGGCTGTACTTTTCGGAGATTACCTTCTGGCGAGGGGCCTGCTGCTTGCAGTAGATCAGAAGGAATATGATCTTCTGGAAATAGTATCCAATGCTTCGCGTGAAATGAGTGAAGGTGAGCTTCTCCAAATACAAAAATCGAGAAGTCTCAATATCGATATGGAGACCTATTATGAAGTGATTCGAAAGAAAACTGCCACGCTTATCGCCTCTTGTACTGCATGCGGAGCAAAAGCTGCTTCGGCCAGAAAAGAGGTAGTCGAAAGGTCTTACGAGATGGGAATCCACATAGGAATGGCTTTTCAAATAAAGGACGATCTATTTGATTATCAACCACATGGAATGATCGGAAAGCCCACAGGAAACGATATAAAGGAGAAGAAATTCACCCTCCCGCTGATATACGCCTTGAACCGTGCTGAGCCCTCTTTGAGGAAACAGATGATCCGCAAAATTAAAAAAGGGAACAAGAGCCAAAAGGTGGTCAATGAAGTAGTAGGTTTTGTAAATCAGATGGGAGGAATTGATTTTGCCATGGAGAAAATGCATGAATTCAAAACCAGTGCCATGGAAATTCTCCAAAGCTTCCCTCCTTCTCCTTCAAGGGATTCCCTTCGAAATTTAGTCGAATTTACCGTTTCGCGGAATCGCTAACCCTGAAAATGGCGTTTCACCTTTTCTGCCAGAGATTTTCCGATCACGCGTTCCAGCTCATCCTGACTGGCAGTGCGCACTTTCTCCAGCGAGCTGAAATGTGAATAGAGCATTTCTATGGTTCTGATCCCTATTCCGGGAATGGAATCCAGGGATGACCTGGTTAATTTGCTTGAGCGTTTTTGCCGGTGAAATGTGATCCCGAAACGATGAGCCTCATTCCTCAGGTGCTGGATCAGTTTGAGTGATTCGGAACTTTTATCAATATATAGTGGTACCGGATCCTCAGGAAAATAGATCTCTTCCAGCTTTTTTGCAATTCCAATCACTGCGATGGTTCCCCGAAGTTGCAGTTTTTCCAGACTTTTCAGTGCGGCATTCAATTGCCCCTTTCCTCCGTCTATCACCACTAATTGCGGGAGTTCTTCGCCTTCTTTTATGAGCCGGGCGTATCTTCTGAATACCACCTCCTCCATGGAGGCAAAGTCGTTGATCCCCGATACTCCTTTGATATGGTAATGCCGGTATTCCCTTTTTGAGGGAATTCCGTTTCGAAATACCACGCATGCAGCCACCGGATCGCTTCCCTGGATATTGCTGTTATCAAAGCATTCGATATGAACCGGTAACTCTTTTAATCTGAGATCCTGTTGGACAGTTCTCAGTGTGCGTTCACCTGAACGGATGGTTTTATTGTCCGATTGACGTTTCTTCTTCTCAAGCCGGTAACTTCTAGCGTTTCTTTCAGAAAGCTCTAATAACTTCTTCTTATCACCTCTTTGAGGAATGGTCACCTTGCAGTCTGGGTAATATTCACTAATATCGAAGGGAACAATCATCTCTTTGGAAGCAGAGTGCAACCTGTTTCTTAAGTCTGTAATTGCGAAAATCAATAAGTCCTTGTTCTCCTCATCCAGTCTCTTCTTTAATTCCACGGTATGAGCCTGAATAATGGCACCTCTGACCACCTTAATATAATTCACATAGGCCGCATGGTCTTCGCTGACAATGGAGAACACATCCACGTCATTGATGGAAGAATTTACAATGGTCGATTTGCTCTGATGCCTGGATAGTATTTCAATTTTCTGTTTTAACTTTTCTGCCTGTTCAAACTGAAACCTCTCAGCCCGTTTTTCCATCTCTCTTTTGAGAAATCTGATCACCTCAACCAGATTCCCTTTGATAATCTCCCTGATCTGGCTGATATTCTCCAGATACTCCTTTTCATCCTGTTTCCCCTCACAAGGCCCTTTGCAGTTCCCAATGTGATATTCCAGACATACTTTAAAACGACCTTCCCCTATCTTCTCTTCCGAGAGAGGTAACCTGCAATTTCTCAACGGGTAGATTTGCCTGATTAGATTTAACAACACCTTCACAGCATAAGCCGACGTATAGGGACCATAGTATTCTGATCCATCTTTAATCAGGGTACGTGTGGAGAAGACTCGCGGAAAAGGTTCATTCCTAATACAGATCCAGGGAAATGACTTATCGTCCTTAAGTAAGATATTATACCTGGGTTGATGCTTCTTGATCAGATTATTCTCCAATAATAAAGCATCAGGTTCACTTCCCACTTCGATGAACTTCAGATCGGCGGTTTTTTGTACCAGAATTCCTATTTTAAAAGAATCGTGGGTTTTTCGCGAAAAATAGGAACTGACTCTCTTCCTCAGATTTTTCGCCTTTCCGATGTAAATGATCTTTCCATCACTGTCCAGAAACTGGTAAACCCCTGGATGCTCTGGAAGTGATCTCGACTTTTCATGCAGTTCCTTCGTGTATCCCATTTAAATACCGGAAAATGAGAATAGCGTTTCCACCCTGTAAGCGTTCAGTTTAGACCTTCCCTTCAGTTCAGGGAGTTCCACCATAAAAATCAGCTTCATCACCTCTCCTCCAAGAATTTCTACTAACTCACAGGCAGCTTTAGCCGTTCCTCCTGTGGCCAGCAGATCATCCACAATGATGACCTTTTCACCTTTCAGTATAGCATCTTCATGTATCTCCAGTGAATCCTTACCATATTCCAGGTCGTATTCAATTTTCTTTTTCCTGTATGGAAGCTTTCCCTGCTTTCTTGCCAGGACCACTCCCCCTCCATATCTTCCAACCAGAGCACCCGCAAGGATGAAACCTCTTGCTTCTATACCTACCATCTTAATGGGTTTCTCCAATAAAAACCCTCCCATCAGATCTACAGTCAAATTCATGGTTTCGGGATCCTGAAAGATCGTGGTAAGATCCCTGAAAATGATCCCCTCCGACGGGAAGTCCGTGATCGATCTTGTTCTCACCTTCAATAAACCAATGGCCCGGTTTCTGTCAAATTCCATGGTAGCCAATTTATGTTCCACGTGGAACTATCGTCCCATATATACCAATAGAACACTGATGTCACTTGGAGAAACTCCCGATATCCTGGAAGCCTGTCCTATCGTTTCAGGCCTCAGTTTCTTTAATTTGTGCCGAGCCTCCGTTGATATGCTTTTCAACCGGTCATAATCAAAGGTGTTATCCAGTCTGATCCGCTCCAATCTTTTCATTTTATCGGCCATCTGTCTCTCCCTCGTTATATATCCCTCATATTTTACGGCAATCTCCACCGCTTCCAATACTTCCCCGTTCATCTCACTCACCTTTATGCTATTCAATTTAAGCTCCTTCAACTCCTGCACCAGATGGAAAAGTTTTACTTGTGGCCTTCGTGTCAAATCAATTAACTTCGTCTTTTGTTTTAAGGGTGATGTTCCACACTCCTTCAGAAAATCATTGATTCGCTCCGGGGAAACACTTTCCCTTTGTAGCAATTCTATGATATCCCTAATTGTTCTTCTCTTCCTTTTTAACCATTCGACCCTTTTCTCCCCTGCCAGTCCGATCTCATGACTCAATTCCGTCAATCGTTCGTCCGCATTATCTTGTCTCAACAAAATCCTGTACTCCGCTCTTGATGTAAACATCCTATAGGGTTCATCCACACCCTTGGTGACCAGGTCATCAATGAGAACACCAATATATGCCTGATCCCTGCCCAGTATGAATTCCTGATCTCCACGAATCTGAAGTGCCGCATTGATCCCTGCCATAATTCCCTGAGCGGCCGCCTCTTCATAGCCTGTAGTACCGTTTATCTGTCCTGCGAAATAGAGATTCCCCAGCTTCTTAGTCTCCAGTGTGTGCTTCAATTGGGTGGGAGGATAATAATCATACTCAATAGCATACCCAGGACGGAATATTTTGACTTTCCCGAATCCTTCGATCCTTCTCAGAGCCTTCAACTGCACTTCCCAGGGCAGTGAAGAAGAGAAACCGTTTATATAAAACTCAATGGTATCATTTCCTTCAGGTTCCAGAAACAACTGGTGTTCCGCTTTATCGGTAAAGGTACGTATCTTGTCTTCAATGCTCGGGCAGTATCTCGGACCGATACTCTTGATGGTTCCATCAAACATCGGGCTGGCATCAAATCCCTTTTCCAATTCTTCATGGACCACCTCGCTGGTGTAAGCGATATAGCAGCTTTGATGATCGCTGTAATCCACCCGGTAATTCAGAAAGCTGAACTTCCTGTTCTCAAAATCTCCTGGTTGCTCCTTCAGTTTTGAAAAGTCGACGCTCCTCCCATCGATCCGGGCAGGTGTCCCCGTCTTCATTCTTCCCACTTCGAATCCATGAGCATTTAATTGTTCGCTTATTCCTTCCGATGGTGGTTCTCCCATTCTTCCTCCTTTCATCTTTGCTTTTCCCACATGCATCAATCCATTAATAAACGTTCCTGCAGTAAGAATCACTTTTTCTGAAAAGAACGGTATCCCCATGGAGGTGACTACCCCCTTCACTTCTCCCTTCTCAATAATCAGTTCCGTTACTTTGTCCTGCCAGAACTCCAGGTGTTTAATCTCCTCCAGTACCTTTCTCCACTCGATAGAAAATCTGGTTCTGTCACACTGTGCTCTCGGACTCCACATAGCAGGTCCCTTACTTCGGTTCAGCATCCTGAATTGTATCATTGACCTGTCGGTAATGATAGCAGAATAACCCCCCAGTGCATCAATTTCCCTAATAATCTGTCCTTTGGCAATACCTCCCATGGCAGGATTACAAGACATTTGGGCATATTTAGTCATGTCCATGGTAACAAGCAGGGTCTTGCACCCCATATTGGCGGCTGCGGCAGCTGCTTCACATCCCGCATGCCCTCCTCCCACAACAATTACGTCATATGACTTTTCCATCTTGCTTGGTTACATCCACAAATTTAATGCTTCGTTCTCCTTCTCTATCATCATTTTTTTTTCCGCCTTTGATAGATCCCCAAATCCCATCAGATGCAGAACTCCGTGTGCCATAACCCGTCGCGTCTCATTTTCCGGCTTCGCACCATATTGCTTCGCATTGTACCTCACCTGATCAACTCCAATATAGATATCTCCAGATATGTTATTTCCTTCAGAGTAATCAAAGGATATAACATCCGTAGGGTAATTGTGGTTTAAATACGTTTTGTTGATTTGCCGGATCTGGGAGTCTGAAACAAAGACGAAATTCAACGACCCGATCCCTTTTCCGTGACTTCGAACTATTTCATGGATCCACTTCCTGTGTTTTTCCTTCTCTTGTAGCTGAAATGGATGGTCTTCGCTATGAAACCATATGGTCACTAAAGTCGGAACTTAAGCTCTACGATACGTCCATCCTCCAGGTAAAGAATCTCATCCGATAATCTTTCCATTAAAAAAATCCCTCTTCCGTTGATCTTCTCCAGATTCTCTGGTGATGTTGGATCCGGTACATTGCTATAGTCAAATCCTTTTCCCTGATCTTCTATTTGTACTTTCAGCTCCTCCTCATCGAGTAAGATGGCAATCCTGACCTCCTTTTCCGGATCTGATTTGTTTCCATGGATAATAGCATTGTTCGTAGCCTCCATAGTAGCCACCAGCACGTTACCATAAATTTCATCACTCAGGTCAAGTTCCAGAGACAACTCATCAATCGCTTTTTCTACCATTCGAAGGTTTCCAACGTCAGAAGGGATTCGCAGGTCTTTTCTCATAATGATACCAATGGACGATTCTTATACGTCACATTCCTCCCAAAGGTTCTAAAAAACTCTCATTTACTCAGCCACTCCTCCGGATTGAGAATTTCCCGTTCCTCCCATATCTCAAAATGCATCGTTGCGATCCCCTCTTTTTCATCTGTAAAAGCTTCTCCCAGAATCTGTTTCGTGTCTACTTTGTCTCCCGTTTTCACTCTGACATTGACCAGGTTCAGGTATACCGATAGGAATTCTCCATGTCTTATTAATACCGTATAATTGGCTCCCAGAATCCTGAAGACTTTGGTCACTTCCCCTTCAAATATGGCTCTGACCGCCGTACCAGACTCACTATTAATATCAATCCCGTTATTACTCACACTTGATCCTCGTAATCCTGGCACTTCATTGTCTCCGAAACCGGTGGTAATAATACCCCGCTCCACAGGCCAGGGCAATTTTCCCCTGTTCCTTCTAAAGTCATTTCCTACCAGTTCCTGCTCAGGGGTCAATGCGCCATAAATATTTTCTGCATTTACTTTCCTTGCTTCCTCTTCGATAATCGCTCTGATCCTGGACTCCAGTTCGCCGGCGATCCGTTCCTTTTCCCTGATCTCAGCCCTAAGTTTCGATTCCTCCTTCTGCAAATCACGAACCATTCTGTTTCTCCTTGCTCTTTCGTTGACCAGCTCATTCTGCTCCTTCTCTTTCTCTATCAGCACCTGCAGTTTCTCCTCCTTCAACACGCCGAGTTCTTCCTTCCCCCTGTTCAGTTCTGCTACCAATAATTCTATCTCCTCCGCTTTTTTAACTCTATACTCCCCGATATACTTCAGGTATTTATATCTCTGATAGGTTTGCGATATAGTATTTCCAGCCAGGATGTACATCAGTTTCTCATAATTGGTATGATTCCTGTAGGCATAATAGATCATTTTCGCATATTCATCCTTGTTCCTTCTATTCTCTGCATTTAACCTTCGAATGGAAGCTTCGGCTTCAACGATCTCTTCATCCAGCAGCTTGATCTCCTTTCCCATGGCATCAATGAGCTCAGCCCTTGAATTTATACCTTTCTGTATGATTCGAACCCTTTGCAGATTGCCCGACCTTCTTTCCTGAGCTTTCTCCATCAACTCCCTGGCCAGCCTAATTTCATCAAAAGTCTTCTGTTTCTGCGCCTGCAATTCCTCTTTAGTCTGAGCAACCAGGCTACAATAAACCGCCATGAGAATCCATATGACAGCTATTCGTTTCATTATCGAAGATCCGTAAAAGTATATCTTCTTTTGTTGACTTCCATTTTTACCAGTATATCCCTATTGTACAAAGTCTCCCCTCCCCAGGCAGTCAACTCAAAAGGATTGACCAAAAAATTGAAATACACCTTCATTCCCCCCTCTGTTCGCTCTCCCATCACATACCTCCCTGTTATTTTGTGATAGAATTCAAAGATATCCAACGTCATACTCCCGGAATTCCACTGAATACGCTTTTTTACCTCGGGTGTGTCCATATCAAACAGGAGCTTGTTCTCCTTTTCGATGCTGCCACTGAGGAGGTCACAAATGTAATACTTGCTTATAATATGCTGTATATCTGTAAATTGCATTGGATACTGGTGTCCAAATTGTCGTTTTAGTGGAGTCCTGTAAACGATCCTATTGATTCGGTCAATAACTTTAATACTATCCTCATCCATCATAGCTCTTACAATCTCGTATCCGCTGTTGACTGCCGAAACATATATAAAGCTATCCTTTACTGAATAGAGCGAAATGGAAACTTCATACCGCTCGTCCATGAAGTCCATTACGGCATCTGCACCCGATATAAATACGGATCTAAGGGTATCTTCCCGAACACAAGCTTCCTTTATCCTCTCCAATCCTGTGGATGTGGTTTCACCAATGGTCTGAATCTCTTTGAAGAAGCCGCATCCCGTGTTCAGAGCCAGAACCAGCCATAGCGACAACAGGATTCTCCAATTGATCATAACCCTCCTCATTGAATCTCCCTTAGTACTTCCAGTTTATTATTCAGCCGTTCCTCATCACCCCCCAATAGGATTGCCCTCTCATAATATGACCTTGCCATCTGAAAACTCTCCAGTGCCCTTTGTATATCTCCTGCATGCTCATTGATTTCCGGATCATTGTTCCCTCCCTTTTCCAACGCCTCCATAATGGCTCTTTCCGCTTCTTCCCATCTTCCCATTTGATAAAGCACCCATGCATACGTATCAATAAATGTGGCATTCCCGGGATTTTTCTCAACGGCCTTCCCGCTCCATACCAAAGCATCATCCAGTCTTTCTCCTCTTTCAGCCAGATAATAACTAAAGTTATTTAAAACCATATAGTTATCCGGATAGTCTCTTATTAATGCTTCAAAAGCTGAGTCTGAAGCAGCATAATCCCCGATCCTGTAATATGCTTCCGCATGCAATATCTGCGATTGTGATTGGTACTCCGTGTTGTTAAAATCACTCCAATCCACCCCCCTGAAATTTTCTACGATCTCCGGAAACCATTCCAGTTCATATAGGGCGATGGCCCTGAAAAACCGGATATCCATACTATCGGGGAACACCTCCAATGCCCTGTTGCTTACCTCCATCAATTCCTTGTTGTCGCCTGCTGCATTGGCCAGCATCATAGCCTGCAAAAATGCCGGGTAGTTCTCCTCACCTGCATCGATGTATGCTTTTAAGGCCAGATACGCATTCTTGAATTCTCTTGTCTGAATATAGAAATTGGCCGCAATGATCATTCCCTCCTTATGATCGGGATGTGCCGATCTGAAGCTCTCTATCACCTTTTTCAATTCATCAGGATACAGGTCAATCAGATCCTCTTCCGAAAGATAGTAGGACATAATGGCCAGCTTCTTTTCCGCATCGATTTGCTTGCTGTAAAAAGAACCGGCCAGGTAAATCAGACTTTTATCCATTTCCTCCCTTGTCCGGTAATAATCGGTAAGGTTAGTAAGGGCAAAAATATTCGTACTGTCAATATCCAAAATCTCTTTATAATAGGTGGCTGCCAGCTCCTCGTCTCCCTCTTTCATACTTAGCTCCGCAGCTACAATCCGGAACTGCAGTGCTTCCGGAAACAGGTACATCACCTTTTCCACTTCCAATCTGGCATCCCTGTACTTTCCTTCCTCCTCAAATAAAGAGGCTTTCAGTAGCGTGATACGTTCACTAAAACCTCTTTCTTTTTCAATCCTGTCCAGTCCTCGGATGGCCTTTTTCCTTTTCCCCATGGCTGCATGCAAGTTCGCCATTTGAAACTGCCATTCTACCTCCTCTTCCTCCTCCTTCACTTTATTCTTCAGCACCTTCTCCAATGCATCATAAGACTCGGCAGCTCCCAGCGCATTAATGAAAGCCATGGTAAACCACTTATTTTCCGGCTCCAGTTCATATGACCGTTCGAGATGCTGGACCGCCGGCCCTTCCTGGTTCAACATCAGAAAAATAGTTCCCAACTCATAGTGGGCAACAGCACAATCCTCCTTCTCCTTAACAACCAGCCTGTATAACTTTACAGCCTCGGAAAGATTTCCCAGGTTTTTCTGCTTTACTGCTTCTATCAATGCATATTGGTAGTCATTGGAATCACCCGGCTCCTGGCTAATACCTTTCCTTGGAACGGTCCACATCAGGAGCAAAAGAAAAAAACCAATTACAATAGATCTTTTTCGGTATATAGCTATCATCACTTCTCTCCGGTATGTCCGAATCCTCCCTTACCACGGCCGCTGTCCCCAAGCTCCTCCACCTCTTTCCAGGTGATGGTTTCCACCTTGTTCATGACCATCTGACAAATCCTTTCTCCTCCAGCTATCTCAACGGTCTGTTCGGATAGATTAATCAGTATGATACCGATCTCTCCCCGGTAATCAGCATCGATGGTACCTGGAGTATTAATGACGGAGATCCCCTTTTTAAGGGCAAGACCACTTCTTGGCCTGATCTGCGCTTCATACCCCTCCGGAATCTCTACGTATAGGCCGGTCGGGATTAATTGACGCTCCATTGGCTTCAATGAAACAGGTTTTTCCAAATTGGCCCTGATATCCATTCCCGCTGACAACAATGTACTGTATTCGGGCAGTGCATTCTCTGACCGGTTAACTATTTTCACTTTCATCAATTTAACGATTCATTATGGATTTTCGTTCCCCCAAATATACGATCGAAACAAACAACACCATGAAAAACAAACTGACACCCTTTCCGTTCGGAACTGGTTCAATATTAATCCTGCTATTCAGAACATAAATCAATATGGCTGCCCCTATATAACCAGTGATCTTGATGAAATCGTATGGAATGGGGTAGTATTTTCTGGACCACAGATAGGAGAGCATAACCATCACTGAGTAACAAACCAGGTGAGCCCAGGCTGAAGCCAGGTATCCCGCTCTGGGAACAAAAACCAGATTGATGCCAATAGTGATCCCTGCACCTGTTAAAACCAGTACTGCCCCTATCCATGTTCTGTTGGTCAGTTTATACCAGATGGACAGATTGAAAAAGATACCCATCACCAGGTTTGCCATGAGCACCACTGGAACAATCCGCGCCCCTTCCCTGAAATCAGGTCCTATGAACAGAATAAAAGAGTCCATGAACAGTGTTACCATCAGGAATATCATCAGTCCGCTTCCTATAAATGCATTCATGGCCCGCACATATAATTCCTTAGCATCTTTTTCATCGGCTTTGGAGAAAAAGAACGGCTCAGCAGCATATCTGAACATCTGTACAAAAATAGTCATGAGTACGGCAAGCTTGTAATTAGCACCGTAAATCCCCAGCTGTTGCATCGCATACGTTTCACCATTGAGCAGATGCTTTAATAAGATTCTGTCTAATGCCTCATTGACCGTACCTGCCAGTCCAGCTATCAGGAGCGGGAAGGAATATTTTAAAACCTGTCTCAATATGGACCAGTCGACTCCGAATTGAAATCCTGAAAGAATCTCCTTTGAAAGCAATACCAGTTTCGTTGCCGAAGCTACCAGGTTTGCGATCAATACATATCCGACCCCGATATCCGGATTGTAAACCAGCTGAACGAATTCCGAATCCGAATATCTTGGTGCCATATAGAGAAAGAATATGTTCAGCCCAATATTGATGACCACTTCCACGATCCGGATCATGGCATACCTCACAGCCCGATTATGAATCCGGATCCTCGCAAATGGGATGGAGGTAAATGCGTCGATCCCCACGATACATGCCAGCCATTTGATATATTCCGGATTATTTCCATATCCTATCCATACGCTGATCTGCCCGGCTGATAAAAGTATCGCTGATATAAAAACCAGCGAGGTGATAAACAGCGACAGGAGTATAGAGCTGTAAACGTCTCCTTTCCTTGTTGAATTGCTGGCAAAACGGAAGTATCCTGTTTCCATTCCATAGGTCAGCACCACCAGCAGGAATACCACATAGGCATATAATTCGGTAATGACCCCGTACGTTTGCTGCTCAAAGACTCTTGTATAGAAGGGAGTAAGCAAGAGGTAATTCAAAAGTCTCGGCAATACGATTCCCATTCCGTATACTGCCGTCTGACCAAACAGTTGCCTGATGGGATTTTTCAAGCCGCCCCGAAGAGATTACGAAGTGTACGATCGATGGTAGGATAACTAAAGCGGAATTCTTCCATTTCTAACCGTTCGGACACCGCCTCCTGACCTTTCGTCACCACGATGTGTGAAGCACCCATTCCGATTCTCATTAAAACCTCAGGTGCCCGGAAAACCAGGCGTGTGCCACTCTCTCTGGCCAGTAACCTGATCATTTCTGACATGGAAGTGGGCTCCGGTGCACAAAGGTTGATCACTCCTTCTAATCGATTACGCATGATGTGCAAAATGGCATTGACCAGATCTTCCCTGTGAATAAATGAGACAGGTTGGCTCCCTTTTCCGGGAATGACCAGAAATCCCAATGGCTTGGTGATCATTATTCTTTTCAAAGCTCCTCCCTTTCTGTCCAGTACAACTCCTATCCGGATGGTCGTTTTTCCTACTTCCTTATCCAGTTGCTGCATTGGCTCTTCCCAGGCTTTGACTACCCGTGCCAGATAATTATCGGCCCATGCGGAGCTGCTTTCCGTGTGCCGTCCCACTGTATGGTAGATTCCAACAGCAGAAGCAGAAATAAAGTGTGATGGCTTTTTCTTCAAACCGTTGATGGCTTTTACCAGGTTCAGTGTCACTCCTTGTCTGCTATTCTCTATCATTTTTCTGTTTCTGCGAGTCCATCGCGTCCCTATCGGTGCACCGGCCAGATTGATCACCACATCTGCTCCGGCAATTTTCGCGGCAATCACTTCAGATCCGGCATACAGCGTGGTGCGGATCAGTGTGACTATCTCATGGTTTTCCTCCTTCAGCCGTTCCATTAATTTTTCACCTATAAAACCGCGGTAACCAGCAACAGCTATCCTCATTGCTCTACTATTCTCTTGTTAAACAGTAAATACCCAAAACTAATCTGAAAGATCCAGGGTCGCTCTTCCTCTGTAATATATCCGGCTTGCAACGTGACAGGCCCTGCCACCGTCACAAAGTTAACAGATGCATTGAAGAGTGTCTTCATCCGGTTAAAATATGTTCCCAAATAAGCTCTGTTATCACTACCCCTGAGAATTTCCTGCACCGGAAAAAATGCATACGCTTCCAGTTTTGCATGCACCTGACTGCTGTATCGATACACGGGCATGACCCCTGCAGCAATAAACTGACGGGCACGATATGACTCCATGAACATGCCCCTGGTTACCATATTAGGCTGGAAAACGGGTGCTTCAATCAAAGTTGAAAAATAGTTGAGCATCAATGGCCGGAAGTCGGCATGAATCTTAAACAGATAGCCGAGTCTGAATGGTTCTTTCATCAATACATACCCGGTATTTTCATAAAGCGCGGTCAGGCTGAAATAGGAGCTTCGCTCATCATTTCCTGTTTCAGAAGTGGACCCCGGTGTGTAGAATTCCCCTCCATAACCCATGCGCAACACATACCTGTTCTTTCTTCCCTCGGTTGGAAATTGCTTTTCATTGAGGGTATTTCTTTCCCCTGCAACATACAAGGAAAGCTTATTAACACTGGAAACCTCTGAAGTATCACTGGATGTGAAATTCCTGGTCATATAGTATACTTCCCTGTTTCTTCCTATTCCCACCCCTGCATTCAGTACCCCATTGGTAGAATAGGGCATCCCGGCATCCAACCTCACATTGATCTCATCTTCTGTAATAAAGGACGGGGCCAGATCCTGAAACAGGAAATTGGTGCTGGAGGTATTATAATTGAAGCCATTGTAGTTGAACTCCGCCTGGAAATAGAGAGGTGTTCTGGAAGGATAATCAAACCTGAATCCCACATTTGCACCATTGTAGAACCTGCCAAACTGGATGCTTCCCTTCAGATGGGAGCTTACTTCTGAAATATTCCTGTAACTGAATCCCAGGTAGGTCTGCGCCATCCCGGTAGTAGAAAAATGCAAACCGAACCGAGCTTCCATGGGACTCTGTGGTATGACTCTGAGCCGCAGGGTAAATATACTATCCTCTTCATTATACACGGCATGCGGATAGAGGTAGAGCAGACTCCTGTCGCTGGCCAGTTTCAGGTACTCCTTTCTTAATTCATCAATCCCAATGGTATCCTTCGCTCTCTGGAAACTTTGTTCCACGTAGCTCTTCTGTTCAGTGTTCAGTCCATAGATATCCAGATCACCAAACCGGAATTCGGGCCATTGTTCCCTGTATTCACTTCTTCTCTCCGCCATTCCCGCGCTGTCCAAAGCTCTTCTTTCCACCATCTCACTGATTTCATCCATACGTTCCATGGTCTTCCTGTACCCCTGATCCACAAACTGGTCGAGTTTTTCAAAAGCCAGCAGCGAAACCTTATCGAAATCCATATCGAGTAAAAGCCCTTCCTCCGGAACGATTTTATATTCCGCTGGTTTCATGACAATATTTTCTATCTGTCCCAGGATATCAAATTCATCGGGAGGAGTGTTGTCTTCTGCCGCCTTGCTTCCTATAAGAACATCCGGTTCAAACTGTTCTCGTACATGATTTACAGGGAAGTTATTATATATACCCCCGTCATACATGATCTTTCCGTCCATAACGATCGGCCTGAAATAGAGTGGGACCGTCATGGATGCCCGCACGGCCTGCGCCAGATCACCGTCCCTGAATACAATCTCCACGTTATTACTGATGTCTGCGCTGTTACAAAGAAAAGGTACAAACAGACTGTCAAAATTATAACGGGCAGCAGCACTGGCTCTGGAAAAAATCTCCATGAATGCAAAATCCATCAGATAATTGGGAATCAGGCTCAGCGGAAGAAAGGTGCGGGGGATGGTGTCCCTGATATCCAGTCCTATGCTTACCAGGTCAGGACCCGGATGTTCTCTTTTGAAGAAATAATTATACTCTTCTTCCAATTTCCCGGTCATCCAGTAATGAAACTCATCCGACCGGACGACCTCCTTCATCTCTTCGGTACTGTATCCCATGGCATATAGCCCTCCAATGATGGCCCCCATGGATGTTCCTCCCACATAATCAATCGGTATCCGCTGTTCTTCCAATGCTTCAATCACTCCGATATGCGCCAATCCCTTTGCACCACCGCCGCTTAATACCAGTCCCACTGTTTGTCCGCACACGGATGCACTTATCAGCCCGAGAAGCAACATTCCGATGTGTGTTTTAATCATTCGTTCTATCTTTGTACTGCTTCTGATTTTAAAGTTAATTCATTTATGAGGAAGAAAAGCGCATATATTCTCATAGTTTCATTCAGCTGTATTTTCTGCTCTCCGGACCCCCTTTCTGGTCAGAAAGTGGAGGGCAATCTGATACGTATATCCACGATCTACGGTGACATGGTAGCCAGGCTGTATGACGATACACCTCTTCACAGGGACAATATATTGAAGCTTATCGGACAGGATTACTATGAAGGACAGTTATTTCACCGCGTCATAGAGGGCTTCATGATTCAGGGAGGTGATCCCCATTCCGTCGGAGCTGAAAAGGGGCAGCGACTGGGGACAGGCGGACCCGGATATACGGTTCCCGCGGAACTTCACCCCCACCATATTCATAAAAAAGGGGCACTGGCAGCTGCCCGTAAAAGCGATCAGGTGAATCCTGAAAAAGCATCCTCCGGCTCTCAGTTCTATATCGTTCAGGGAAGGGTATTTACACTACCGGAACTGGATATTCTTGCCCGTCAGAGAAATATCACACTAAGCGAAGAATCACTTTCGGTATATACTTCTGCAGGTGGTGCCCCCCACCTCGATGGCAGCTACACGGTATTCGGGGAACTGGTAGAGGGGCTGGAGGTTCTGGACCAGATTGCCTCTCAGCCTACCGATGCGTACAACCGTCCTGTCAATGATGTTATCTTCCACATTTCCATTGAAAAATAGCAGAAAATCTCATGATCCAACGTATTGAAGCGTATCTGAAAGAAGCAGCCGAATACTCCGTATCGAACAGGGAAGAACTGGAGCAATTCCGAATTCGATTTCTTGGCAAAAAAGGAATACTATCCGCTCTGTTTCGCGATTTTAAGAATGTCCCTCCTGAAAATAAGAAAGAAGTGGGCCTTCGGATCAATCAGTTGAAGCACTATGTTCAGGAGCAAATCGAGATGCGCTCAACCTCTCTTACCCAGGGAAACAGGGGAAAATCAAGTAAAGACCTCACCCTTCCGGGACCACCGCTTGATATGGGTTCAAGACATCCCATTTCCATCGTTCGCCAACAGATTATCTCCATTTTCTCCAGATTGGGATATACTATCTCAGAGGGTCCCGAAATAGAAGATGACTGGCACGTATTTTCAGCTCTTAACTTTCCTCCTGAACATCCCGCGCGTGATATGCAGGATACCTTTTTCGTGGAGAAGGATCCGGATATACTCCTGCGTACCCACACTTCATCGGTACAGGTAAGGGTCATGGAGAACTCCAGCCCTCCCATCCGAACCATTTCACCGGGCCGGGTTTTCCGAAACGAATCGATCAGCGCCAGGGCACACTGTATTTTTCATCAGGTGGAAGGTCTCTACATCGACCGTGAAGTTTCCTTTGCCGACCTGAAGCAAACTCTTCTCTTTTTTGCACAGGAGATGTTCGGGAGCAACGTCGATATCCGTCTTCGTCCCTCCTATTTCCCTTTCACTGAACCCAGTGCTGAAATGGATATCAGCTGTCAGATCTGTGGTGGAAAAGGCTGCAATGTGTGCAAATATACCGGTTGGCTGGAAATTTTGGGTTGCGGAATGGTTGATCCTAATGTTCTTAATTTAAGTGGCATTGACCCTGAATCATATACCGGCTTCGCATTCGGTATGGGGGTGGAACGAGTGGCTATGCTGAAATACCAGGTAAAGGATTTGAGACTCTACTTTGAGAACGATGTCCGTTTCCTTCGACAGTTCATCTCCGCATACTAATCGAAACGATCTCTATTTCTCTTAGGATTCCTCCAGAATAATCTCATGTTCCACGGGGAAAGACTCCCTGTAATTGGCTGAGACCCCGCAATACCTTTCCGACGAGAGATTCACTGCCTTTTCTACATTCTTCCTGGAGATGTCCTTTCCTTTTACCCGGTAGATAACCTTCATTCCAACGTATTTCTTTGGGTGCTCTTCTGCCAGTTCACCCTCCACCTCTACATGGAACTCATCCACCTGCTCTCTCATTTTCTTCAATATGGAAGCTACATCCATCGCCGTACATCCTGCCAGGGCAGCCATCATCAGAGCTTTGGGCTTCATCCCCATATTTTTCCCCCCTTGTTCAGGAACGGTATCGATATAGATTTTATGCCCGTCCATTTCGATCTCGAAGGCCAGATCGTTCAGCCATGTGGTTTTCAATGTTTCTTTCATGAATCAATATTTGAAATGGTATTTAGCTATTTTTATCTGAAATTGACTATGTTAGTCATCGGATAATTGTTTATTATATTTGCCAGCGGTATGTCCACCTTCTCCCCGTCCACCCATTGCGATTCCTGCCTGCTCAGGACCCATGCCCTGTTTCGCCACCTTACCGGGGAGGAGATACAGGATGTCTCTTTCAACAAAATAACAGAATCCCATAAAAGAGGTTCACTGATCTACCAGGAAGGAAACCGGATGAAAGGTTTTTACTGCATACAATCAGGAATCATAAAGATCTTCAAAACCGGTTTCGACGGCAAGGAACAGATCATCCGTTTTGCAAAACCAGGAGATCTGATCGGTTATCGCTCGGTTATAAGTAACGAACCTGCCTGTACCTCCTCCGAGGTGATTGAAGATTCCATTCTTTGTCATATTCCCACCCATCTTCTTCTCCACCTGGTAAAGACCAATGGAAATTTTGCTGTTGAACTGATGAAACTGACCTGTAAGGAACTGGGAGAGGCCAACTCTTACCTAACCGATATTGCTCAAAAAACTGTAAAAGAACGTCTTGCAGAAGTATTACTGCATCTGTACCAGGAGTTCGGAATAGACCGTGAAGGTCTATTGAATATTTCTCTGACACGCGAGGAGTTATCCAATCTTGTAGGCACCGCTACCGAATCTGTCATTCGTTTGTTGTCCGAATTCAGGAATGATTCGCTCATAGAGCTTCACGGAAGGAAAATAAAAATCCTGGACAGGCCAGGATTGAAACACGTCGCCAACATGTAGAATCTTCAGTCTATCAGTTTATTGATAAAGATATGAGCCAACAGACCTCCTACAATAAGCACCAGGCTAATGGCAAGGTTTGAATTGGTTTGGACTTTCGTGAAAACCACCACACTCAGAAGAACCACTCCTGCCAGTATGATCAGGAGTCCGGTATTCTTTAAAAGCTCTTGTAACATATCAGCTTGTGTATTTTCAATTTACACAAATATATAGAAAATATTAAAACAAAAAGTTCTGGCTATCTCTATATTTTCCAAGGTGTTCATAGGCGTTCCTTGTAACCTCTCTTCCTCTTGGTGTACGCTTGATATACCCCTCTTTGATCAGGAAAGGTTCATATACCTCCTCGATGGTTCCCGCCTCCTCACCCACTGCTGTTGCAATGGTATTTAATCCCACCGGTCCTCCCTGGAACTTATCGATGATCGTCAGCAATATCCGGTTATCCATCTCATCCAGTCCCGACTGATCAATATTCAGGGCATTCAAACCAAATTTAGTGATCTCCATACCGATAATCCCGTCTCCTTTTACCTGGGCGAAATCCCTTACCCGCCTGAGCAATGCATTGGCAATTCTTGGTGTTCCACGGCTTCTGGATGCAATTTCTCCTGCTGCATTATCCTTTATCTCTACCTTCAGGATACCAGCCGAGCGTTTCACAATTCCCTTTAAAACCTTTGCATCGTAGTACTCCAGAAGTGCATTGATTCCAAACCGTGCCCTGAGGGGTCCGGTCAGTAAACCTGACCGGGTGGTAGCACCAATCAGAGTGAAAGGTTTCAGGGAAAGCTGGACAGAACGTGCCGCCGGTCCCTTATCGATCATAATATCAATACAATAATCTTCCATGGCTGAATAGAGGTATTCTTCAACGATCGGTGAAAGTCGGTGGATCTCATCAATAAACAGCACATCACCCTCTTCCAAACCAGTAAGCAGCCCTGCAAGATCACCCGGCTTATCCAGTACTGGTCCGGAAGTGATTTTGATCCCCACTTCCATCTCATTGGCAACAATATGTGCCAGAGTGGTCTTTCCCAGCCCTGGTGGACCGTGGAGCAATACATGATCCAGTGCTTCGTCCCTGAGCCTGGCAGCTTCCACAAACACTTTCAGATTCTCCACAATTTTTTTTTGCCCGTCAAAATCCTGAAATATTTTTGGTCTCAGGCTTGATTCTACCTCCGGATCGGTGTCGGACCACTGCTTATCTCTCAGTTCAAACGCATCTGCCATGGGGAGGTCATCGAATTAAGGTCACATCACTCTCAGGCAAATTGATCCTGAAACCATTGATGCGTTGTTCTATGTTATCGCGGTAGGTGATGGTCATTTCCAGGTTTCCCTCTTCATCATACTTTTTCCAGTTCTTCTCCCTGATTCCCCTATCATAGTACTGCTCCTCTTTCAGGGCGGCAGAAGGGTAATAGTATTTATGCCTCTTATCCGGGTTTCCCTGGGCATACATTCCTTCATATTTCAGGGTTCCATCTTGATAAAAATACTTCCATTCCCCTTCCCGTAATCCAACCACATAGGAGCCCCTTTCCTCATGGTCACCCACCTGGTAGATCCACTCTCCATCCCTTTCTCCACTGATATATTCTCCCCTGGTCAACACATTTCCCAGCCTGTCATATTCCACGAACAATCCATCCTCCATTCCGTTAAAATACCGTTCTTCTCTCCAGACATTTCCATTGGGGTAAAACCATGTCCATTCCCCCTGGTACCTGTCTCTCTGAAATCTTCCTCTCTGTTCTGTACTTCCATTCTTATAGTAAAAGGTCCACACCCCGCTTCGCTGGTTATTCTGGTATCTCCCTTTAGCCCTCACTTCTCCCGAAGGATAAAATTCAGTCCATTCTCCCTTCCTTTCGCCCTGTTCATCGATGATTCCTTCCGCTACTTTTTCTCCCAGCTCATTGTACAAGTATGCATTGATCACCATACCGGTCGTATCGTAGAATCTATGGATTCCTATGGGGATCCCATCCCTGTATCCTCCTCTGAAAACAAGCCTTCCCTGCTCATCATAGGTGTTTTTCATATCCATCAGCTCCTTCAGGTCCTCATCGATCTCTTCCACCATCTTTCCGCGCTCATACCTCATAGCCATCACCAGCTCTCCCCGACCGTCAAATTCCCTGTAATATCCATGCAACTGCCCATCCAGGTAATTCTCTTCTTTCTTGATTTTTCCATTTTCGTAATACTCCCTGTAGGTGCCCTGTCTTCTTCCCTGGTCGTCCACTCTGTTCACTCTTTCCCTGTCGATCACATAGTTATCCTTATATTCCACCACGGTGATCAGTGTGCTGTCTTTGGTATATTCCCGCGAAATCCCCTGTTTCCTTCCTTCTTTGTAAAAGACAATCATCCTCAATTCACCGGTAGGATAGTAATAATAAGAGTTCCCCTCCTTTCTGCCGTTCACATATAACTCTCTCGATACCTCAGTGGGCTGTCCCGGATTGAGCGGATTATCATAGCTGTAAGTAACGGAGAACCCGCTTTTTTCACCCAGATTGTAACTGATCTGCTGGACAAGTTCTCCCCTTTGGTTATAGAAATTCCATGTACTGTCCAGAAGAAAATTGGTCCTCTTCCCTTCCGATTTGATCACACCGGTAACGTAGTAGGTTTTCCAGTAACCATCGGGCTTCCCGTTTCTCATCAATCCTTCACTGGAGATTTGTCCGTTGGGATAGAAAAATTGTGCGAATGTGCTTTCCCGTTCCTGTGCTGTTCCGGGAAAGGCTGCTAACATCCATACCCAGAACATTACATTTCTGAATCTCAATCCTTTCATGTCTGCTGACCTACAATCCGAGTCTTTCCGAAATATCAAGCATTCTAATAATCGATCCACGTGCCTTATTCATCAAATCCTGTTCCAAAGTTATTTCAGGTTGCTCATACTTCAAAGTATTATACATCTTTTTAAGAGTGATGAGTTTCATGAACCCGCAATCACTGCATGCACAGGTAGAATCTTTCGGCGGGGCAGGAATGAACGTTTTCTGTGGATTAGCCTTTTTCATCTGGTGAAGAATGCCCGATTCCGTTGCTACAATATATGTATCTCCTTTATCTGTTTTAGTGTAATTCAGCAGGGAGGTGGTAGATCCGACATGATCGGCGATAATTAAGATGGGTTTTTCACATTCCGGATGTGCGATGATCTGGGCATCCGGATGCCGCTTCTTCAGATCAAGCATCCGCTCCAGACTGAACTCCTCATGGACGTGACATGCACCGTCCCATACGACCATCTCTCTTCCCGTCATTCGCTGGATGTAGTTTCCAAGGTTCCGGTCAGGTGCAAAAATAATCTTTTCCTCCTTCGGCAAACTGTTTACGATCTCCAAAGCATTGGTGGAGGTACATGCGATATCTGTCATCGCTTTAATCTCTGCAGTCGTATTCACATAAGAGATGACTGTATGATCCGGATACTTTTTCCGGAACTCGGCGAATTGATCGGGAGGGCATGAATCGGCCAGTGAACATCCCGCCATCAGGTCGGGAATCAGTACTTTTTTTTCAGGAGCAAGGATCTTGGCTGTTTCAGCCATGAAATGTACTCCTGCGAACAGGATCATCTCCGCATCGGTCTTCGCAGCCTGCTGAGACAGGCCCAGACTGTCTCCTACAAAATCAGCTATATCCTGAATTTCAGGTTCCTGATAAAAGTGTGCAAGTATAACCACGTTTTTCTCCTTTCTCATCCGGTGTATCTCCTTTTCCAGGGAAATTTCCGGGTCCACCTGCAGATCGATATACCCTTTCTGATCGATTTTTAACTTATCCACATTCTCCATTATATACTATTATTATTATTTTAAATAATCTTACTCTGTAATGATGATAATAGGCGGTTCATTCTGTTTTAAAAAAAAGGCCACTATCTTTGCATATCCGAAAAATCAGATCTTAACCACATACTATTAACAATTTTCCTTATTCTTAAGTTTTGATTATGCGTATGTTAGAGAATTATTTAACAGATGTTTATTGTCGTGGGAAAGGAAAAAATCAATCAGTGGTTCAAAGATAACCACTGTGAATAATCTGTGGAGTAAAATGAATTTTTTTCGAATGGTATTTGACGGATTCCAAAGGAGGCGATCAGCGGACCGGTTTTCATAATCTATCCACAACAATTCCACAGCAATTTTGTTTAATTTGTGAAAATGAAAAAATCTCTCGTGATCGCTTCAGACCATGCAGGATACCCGATGAAGCAAAAGATTAGGGAACATCTTTCTTTCAAAGGAATCGAATTTGATGACCTGGGTACAGATTCAGAAACTTCTTCCGACTATCCGGATTTCGGCCACCCTCTGGCAGAAGCCATAGAAAGCGGGGACTATGAACTGGGTATCTCCATCTGCGGGTCGGGCAACGGGATCAACATGACCACCAATAAGCATCAGGGGATCAGGGGTGCTGTATGCTGGAACGAGGAGATTTCAAGACTGGCAAGAGCACATAACGATGCCAACATATGCTCCATACCGGCCCGCTTCGTGGATCAGGAAACAGCCATCAAAATCGTGGAAGCTTTCCTGAAATCCGGGTTCGAAGGAGGAAGGCATATTGCAAGGATCAGAAAGATTCCCAATAAAAGTGGTTGACCATGCTATCCAATACCAGTAAATATGCGATCAGGGCAATGATCTACCTGGCCCTCTACGCATCTCCCGAAAGGAAAGCAGGCATTAAGGAGATCTCTTCCAAACTGGGTATTCCAACCCCATTTCTTGGAAAAATCCTTCAAATGCTGGCAAAGCATCAGGTATTGATCTCAACCAAAGGTCCGCACGGAGGATTCAGCCTGAGGAAGCAAGCCATGGATATTACCCTGATGGAGATCGTCGAGATCATTGATGGTACCGAGCTTTTCGATACCTGCGTCATCAGGACCGGATTGTGCGATCCGGAAGCACCCTGCAGCCTTCACCAGAAAATCTCAGGTTTGAGGAAAGAGATGAAAAGTGTTTTTCTGACCGAAAGCCTGGAAGACCTGGCCAGGGAGTTCCGGGAAGGAAGGGAGCAGATCATGATCTGAAGCGGCTGAAGATTCCGGTCAGAATGGTCAGTCGGAATCCGATGTAGCCAGCCATCAGTCCAAGGAAATTCGCCAAAAGATCGAGCCATTCAGCTGAACGGGTTGCCACAACAGTTGCCTGAAGCACTTCAATAACGGCACTCATCACGAAGATGACAGAGATCAACGCCGCATGAAAAGAGATACAGCTGATCTTGCAGCGACTTTCCAGAAAGGCCACCCAGCTGAAGAATGCATACATGCCAAAATGAACGATCTTGTCCAGGAACCGAATGGCAAACAAAGGTGAATCCGGCATGCTTTGTTCGGGAACAAGACTCAGAAGAGCGATGAATGTCGCTACCAGAATGGAGAATTTATAGTGACGCACATACTTCCACATAATAATACTCCTATCAACGAACGCCACAAAGATGGGCATTTATATTCATATTCCATTCTGCAGGCAGGCATGCAGGTATTGTGATTTCTATTTCACGGTAAGTGTGAAATACGTTGACCGTTTTGTACAAAGCCTGATCCGGGAGATCCGCATGGCGGGAGGTCAAAGGAAGGAGGTTGATTCGTCGGAGCATCCCGGCATGAACACTGCCATTCAAACCATCTACCTGGGAGGGGGCACCCCTTCCGTACTTTCCCCGGGTCAACTGGAAAGGATTGTGGAGACCGTCAGGGAGGTCTTTCCGGTTCTCCCGGATGCCGAGATCACCCTGGAATGTAATCCGGATGACCTGAATACAGTTTCATTGAGTCACTGGAGAGCTATAGGATTTAACAGGCTCAGCATAGGAGTGCAGTCTTTTTTCCGGCGGGATCTGGAACTGCTACGCCGGTCCCATGACGAGAACCAGGCCATAGAAGCAGTTCAACTGGCAAATGATGCAGGGTTCAGCAATCTGAATATGGATCTGATATACGGAATCCCCGGGCAGTCTGTTGAAGAATGGCACCATAATCTGGAAACGGCCACGTCTCTTTCGGTCACTCATCTTTCTGCCTACCACCTGACCTTTGAATCAGGAACAGTCTTTGAACACTGGAGAAAGAAAGGCAGGATTATTCCCGTTCCCGAGAATCATAGTCTGGAGTGTTTCAGATTACTGCGAGAACATTTGTTAAAGGAGGACTTCGAGCATTACGAGATCTCCAATTTTGCCAGACCGCAAAGACGATCCAGACACAATATGATATACTGGTCCGGCCTCCCGTATCTGGGTTTCGGGCCGTCTGCACATTCCTTCGACGGGACCAGCCGGAGATGGAATATCTCCTCACTTCATTCCTACATGGAAAATATCGGGAAAGGGAAAAGGGTAAGTGAGGGAGAGGAACTGACTGTGGCAGAGAGGTACCACGATTACCTGATCACCTCTCTCAGGACCAGTCAGGGCGTGAAAACAGGCAGGATCGCAAAGATGTGTGGGTTATCCTGTCTGGATCATTTTGAAAGGAATGCAGAAACATTCATAGAAAAAGGGATCATGCACCGCAACGGTGACAAGGTCTGGGTCGATCCGGGGCAATGGCTGATCACCGACCATATCCTTCAGGAGTTATTTCTGGATCAGCCGGATTAACCGGATACCCGCTCAATCAGCATTTGCAATTTCTCTCGCAATGTCTGGTAGCTGAAGTATTTTTTACCCAGTTCAAAGTTATGCATGGCCATCTCCCTTGCCCGTTCGGGATGATCAAGTACATCGGCCATTTGCTGAACCGCTTCCGGTGTCAGTTCTCCATTTTCGATCATGACTGTCTGAAATCCTTTGCTGCCGATATCATCTAAATATACAGGCCTGTAATTGTTGATAAATACAGGTTTTCTGGACAGAATCGCTTCTACGAAGGAGTTGCCGAAACCCTCCCTGGTACTGAAATACGTACAGGCGGTGGCTCTGGCATAGGCATCGGATAGGGAGAAAAGGGACGTTCCTTCTTTTCCGGTCAACCCCCGGGTATGGAACAATGGATGGGCAAATTGCACCTGATCCTTCACTCCCAGGGTGAACGCAAGTTCGACCAGTTCATGGTAATAGGCACTGCCGGCATCATCCACGTAATCACCTGTGATGACCAGTTTCGCCTTCGGATTATCCAGTTCGTGCAAAAGCCGTATGGCTGTATGAATCCCCTTCTTCCGGATAATGGGGGTGACCTGAAACAGAAGCAGGTCGTTCTGATGGAATCCCAGCAGATCGATCAGGCGCTCATTCTCCGCCGTCGGAATTCCGAAAGGACTGCTAAAATCCATCACGTTGGGAACCACAAAAGAATCCCGGCCATAGCGTTCGTTCAGCATCTTTGCGGAATGCGTATTGATCACTGCATGAATGGAATGAGGGGTTCTGAGCGGAAAGATGTGATTCACGTAATCATTGATCTCCTTGTGGGGCGATTGGAAGCGGTCACCCCGGTCCCATACAAATTCGTGGTCATGAGTGATGGCTCGAATTCCTCTCTCGGTGACCAGCCGGCGAATGGCCAGTCCCAATTCCAGGCAGGAGGGGAGCGAAGAAGCATTTTCGGAGATGAGCAGGCTGATCTGGTGACGATCCATCCATTGACTGATTTTTCCCCCTATGATTCCGGAGTAAAGACTCAAATGTTCGATCAGTTCCTGCGGATCGGCATCCGGAAAGAAAAAAGCCTTTTTCTGACTCCAGAAACTTTCCGGAGAGAGGGGAGATATTTCGGGGACCAGCGTATCGGTGGAGGGATTCATGGAACCATTCTCGAATTGGCCGGCGAGAATAAAAACCCGGTGACCCAGAGAGCCAAGCACATCGGCCCATTTAGAAGCTTCAAGGGCCACCCCGTCGACACCGCCGATGCGTCCAATGACCATACCGATATTCATGCCTGCTACTTGAGTACGAACGATGAAGAACCGATCAGTTTTCCACCTGAGTAGAGCTCCACCAGAGTTTCACCCGGAACAATCTCTCCGTTGTTGTCCCAGAATATGGAAACCGGGAGATCCTGGTTTTCATAATTCACTATTCTGGAAGCCGAGGCGGGAAGCGGTTCACCATTGTAGTCAAACATTTCCATCTCGGGAGATCCCAGTACCACTTCATCGGGACGGATTAACCGGAGAAAGATGTTCCTGTCGCCGGAATCGGCCACCGGATTGTCCCTTAAGATAAAATCAACCCGTACCTTTTCCGCACTTCTGACTCTGCGGGTATCCTTATCGCGCTTGTTCAGCAAAACCAGGTTGATTTCCGAGGCCTGAAGGGCGGTAGCCATATCCTTGATCTCTTCTAGTTCCGTTTTATCCTTCTGGAGTTGCTCCTTTTCAGAGCTCAGCCGGCGTTCTGTGTTCCTGAGCTGTTTATTCATGGCCATCAACTCCTGGTTCTTCATATTCAATGAGTCGATCTGCACGATATAGCTCCGGAGCACCGAACGAAGCGTCTCCATCTCCTTTCTGTACATCCGGATCTTATAAGCGTCATCCGCCTGGATCGCAATAAGCCGATCGATCTTTCCCTGCTGCTCTTTCATTTCCTTTTGAATCTCCAGATTGTTGGTCTCAAGGGTATCGTAACGGAAATAGATATTCCTGAGCTCCCCTTCCAGAGAGTCTCGCTCTATGCGAAAGAACTCGGTTTTTTCCGCCAGGTCTGCCTCCACCAGCTGCAGATTCTTCCGGGTATCGATCAGCATGAAAACGGCCACACCGAGAATGACCACCAGCAGTCCGAGGATACCGTAGAGAACACCCGCATTTGTTTTATTATCTGCCATATTCGATCGGTTAAATTTCACAAATATACATATTACTGTGTATGTACTGTGGATGCCTCTTCAATGGTGACAATGTTATTGACAATCGCATAGACGGTCAGTCCTGAAGCCGACTTGATCCCCAGCTTGGCAGTGATATTTTTCCGGTGGGTGGTCACCGTATGAGTGGAAAGGAAAAGCCGGCCGGCGATCTGTTTATTGGTCATACCCATGGAGATCAGGCGAACGATCGTCTTTTCTCTTTCAGTGAGTTCCGGTTGACTGGACGGATCATTCTCCAGTTCCAGGAAGCTGCGAATCTTTTCCAGAATCTCTTCTTTCCCTGCCATCAGGGAAAGAGAGGAAGAAAACCGCTTCTCTTCTTCCAGTGATCCGGAGCCAGGAATGTGAAGAAGCAGTGTCTTTTCAAGCATTTCAGGATGAGCGATGAAAAACTCCCGGCATTCATCATACAGGGTATCGCTGATAACCAGGTTGGGCATACCGTGAGTTTTGGTATGTTCCAGCAGAGAGGCCGATTCATCAAACTCCCGCGTAACCCGTACACTCTCGATGCGACGCAGTACGGCAGTGATACCCTTTCTCAGCAGGTAGGACTCCACGGCCACTATGAGGCTGATAAATTTCATCCCGCATCGGCACGTGTTAGAAGCAGGTTCTCCAACTCAACAACTCTTGGGATCAGCACTTTATCTTCCATATCTGCATGATCGACCAGATCCTTAACCATGGTAGACAGATCGTTGAGCACCTGGTGACAGAGCTGAAAATCGTCGCAGGGCGGAAGGTATTTGATAATCAGTTTCGACAGGTTCTCCAGGCTGTATTCCAGGCGGTCATGCTCCAGCTCAAACTGCCGGATAGAATAGGATCTCAGCTTATCTATAAACTGTGCTGAGGGTTTTTCCATGGCCGACTGTTTTTCCAGTTCCAGAATGTAGGGTAAAACGTGTTGCTCCTCCTCTGAAATATGGGTCATGAAATCTTTCTTGTAATCATTGAAAAACCCCGAAACCAATTGCAATTCTTTTTCTGAAAGAGTGGATAGCGCCAACATATGGTGGATCTTCTTCTCCACCATAGGAAGAGCAATATCGAGATAATAGTGGTGTGTTGCGGTGATGTAACTGACCACTGCACCCAGGGGATACCGGGAGAGTTCTTCTGATGGCACATAGTCCTCGTATAGATATGCGTTGGCTATTTCCAGGAAGAAATCGGTATTCAGGTGATGGATCTGACATACTTCCTCCACGTTCTTTTCACCGAAACCCAGCTGGAGATTAAACCTGGGGAAAAGAGTAAGCAGCTGCAGGTTCTGCAGTACTGCCTGACACATAGACATTTTTCGGGTAATCATTTTTCGTCGCTTTTTTATGGGATATCCGCCTCGGTGATCCCGAATTTCTCATCTTTCTCCAGGTTTCCCAGCGGTTCTACATGGACCATTACATCGTATATATTCCGCACATTGGACTTGATGCGGTTTTCCACCTCCCGGGATATCTGATGTGCCTGTTTGACGGAGAGGTCGGGATCCACCTCTATATCCAGGTTAACCATATAGTAATGGCCGATCTTCCTGGCCCTTACCCGGTGTGGATTGGAAGCTCCCCTGACCTGTTTCACCGCTTCGAACAAGAGCTGATAGACCCGGGTGTCGTCAATTCCGTCCATCAGGTCAATATTGGTTTTCATAAAGATCCTGAAAGCTTCCACCATGATAAAGATACTGATCAGCAATGCGAGAATCCGGTCAATGAGGGGCTGATCCAGAATCAGAGTAAAGATCAGACTTGCGAGTACGCTGAAGGAGATGAAGATATCGTTGCGCATATTCTTCGCCATGGCCTTGAGCATGGGACTGTCGACCTGTCTGGCTGAGCGGAACAGCAGCAGGGCAAGAAAGGTCTTTCCCGCAATCGAGATCACGGTGACCCAGACCGCCAGGCTGGAGGGGATCTCTATGCTTGTACCGGCGATCAGCCCGCGGATGCTGGAATAGGCCAGCTGTGTTCCAGCGAAGAAAATCAGGAAAGAAAGACCTTTGGTCGTGACCTGGTCCGCCTTTTTGTATCCGTATGGAAAGTGGATATTGGGCGGTTTGGAAATAATCCGGGCTGCGATCAGCACTGCCATAGACGAGGCAATGTCGGTGGCCGAATCTATACCGTCAGCCACCACGGCAAAACTGCCGGCTACCAACCCCACGGAAATCTTTAAAACAGCCAGTACGGCATTGACCACGATCCCCCACCAAGAACCCCTTATGATCCGCTGTTCCCTTGTCATGAATACTCCTGTTGGTTAATCAGGTGGGGAGTGTGACGGGTATCGAATTCGAATTGGAGAGTCAGATGGGAAATATGAAAATCATTTCGGAGCATCTGTTCCACATCCTGGCGGACCTGTTTTACCTGGCTGAGCTTAAGGTCCTCTTTAAGCTCGATGTGGGCCTCCAGGTGAATCGCCCGGTCGTTTTGCATCCAAGTGTGCAGATGGTGTATGCCCAGTACGGGGGGGAATTGTTCCATGTGCCGTTTTACCCGCTGAAGATCCAGATTCTCCGGTGCCGTTTGAAACAGGACTTTGACCGATTCCTTCAGGATTACAAAGGCTTCCCTGAGGAGGTAGGCCGATATCAACAGGGTGATTAGCGGATCTATCCACCAGAAACCGAAAAGCTGAATCAGTACCCCTCCGGCTATAACTGCCAGGGAGGAGATACTGCCGCTTAACTGGTGGAAAAAAGCAGTGCGGACATGAATACTTTTCTTCGAATGCTTCCTCAGGATGATCAGCCCGTAGAGATTGGCAAGCAGGCCGATCATGGCCACTACGATCATAATCAGTGAAACCAGTGGCCTGGGATCATTCCACCGGGCCCATGCTTCCCGCAAAAGGAATATGCCCGATACCAGAAGGATTACTGCATTCACCAGGGCTGCCAGCATCTCCCGACGCTGATATCCGGATATTTTCTTCGGCGCGGTGTTTCGCTTGCCGATCAGGATAGCGAAAAACCCGATGAAGGCAGCAAAGCTGTTGCTGAGATGATGAAGTGCATGGGAGAGCAGGGAAAGACTGCCGGAAAGGATTCCGCCTGCTACTTCCACGATGCTGATCACCAGATTCAGGAGTGTGACAGCCAGGAAATTATTTTCGTTCACCGGGTGATAACGGCGGTGGCGTTTTGCTTTAGCCGATCCGTTCCCGTTTTCTCCGCTTTTCGCGTTTCCTTCCTCTATGACTCTATTTCGGATTTCTTCCATGGCTAAAGGAATAGTAACAGACTGATGGACATAACTGCCATTCCGCCAACGAACCCGTAAACCGAATGGTGGTGTAAGCCATACTCCTGGGCAGTGGGCAGCAGTTCATCGATCGAGATAAAGACCATGATGCCTGCTACAGCGGCGAATATCAGACCGAAAAGTGTTTCATTCAGGTAGGGCATCAGTATCAGGTATGCCAGCAGGGCCCCGACGGGTTCGGCCAGACCGGATAGGAACGAAAGGAAGAAACCCTTCCTCCTGCTTCCGGTGCCGTAGGAGATTGGAACAGATACCGCTATCCCTTCAGGTATGTTATGGATGGCAATTGCCACAGCAATGGGAATGGCGATGGAGGTATCGGTAAGGCCGGCGATAAAGGTGGCAATTCCTTCCGGGAAGTTATGGATGGCAATGGCCAGGGCTGTGAACAATCCCATCCGGACCAGCCGGGGATCTTTTTTCTCGTTCTGGGCAACATCTTCCACTCTTCTGATCTCGTGAGGATTATCGATATCCGGAATGATGCGGTCGATAACGGCGATCAGAAAGATCCCCGAGAAAAAGGCCAGGACGGTATACCAGGCAGCCGCTGTATCCCCAAATCCGGTAGCCAGCGATTCCCTGGCTTTCTGAAGGATCTCAAAAAAGGAGACATAGACCATGACTCCGGCAGAAAAACCCAGGCTTACTGAAAGGAACCGGGTACTGGTACTTCTTGTGAAAAATGCCAAGGCGCTGCCGATACCGGTGGAGAGACCGGCAAAGAGAGTAAGGCCGAACGCCATCCAGAAATTTCCTTCTTCCATACTGAGCGGTCGTTAGGTTTTGGCCTTCCTTCCTTTTTTCGGGGGTTTGGGAATCGGTTCCCGGGAGAAGTACTTTGGAGAACTTTTCGTCCAAAGGATCATTGCCACCCCGGCAATAATAAATGGCAGACTCAGGAGCTGTCCCATATTGAATCGCATTCCTGCCTCAAAGGCTACCTGGTCATTCTTTACAAACTCGATGAGGAACCGTGTCGAGAAAAGCAGGATCATGAAAACCCCGAATATGTAACCATCGCGCACTTTCATGTGACGTTTCCGGTAGAAAATAAAGAGGACCGTGAAGATCAGAATATAACTGAGTGCTTCATATAATTGGGTGGGGTGGCGGGGAACGGTCGGAAGCAGTTCTCCGGTCGTGGAATCATAGAGTTTGTCCCTGACAAATTCAATCCCCCACGGAAGATCGGTGGGGAGTCCGTATATCTCCGAATTAAACAGATTGCCCAGCCGGATGAATGCTCCGCCCAGGGCCACAACGATTACGATCCTGTCAATAAGCCACAGGAATGAAAGCTTGTACCTGCGGATGTACAGCCAAAGAGCCAGCGGGATCCCTATGGCTGCCCCGTGGCTGGCTAACCCCCCTTTCCAGATCTTGAGGATCTCCAGCGGATTTTTAAGAAAGTATTCGGGTTCATAGAAAAAACAATGCCCCAGGCGGGCGCCAACCACCGTCCCTATTGCAATATAAATGAGAAGCTGGTCCAGCATTTCGGAGGTGAGCCTTTCGGTGGCAAGGTATCTGGTGAAAACAAGGTAACCGGAAAGAAATGCAGTGGCAAAGAGCAATCCGTACCAGCGGATGCTCAGCGAACCAATGCTGAATATCTCAGGATCTACATTCCAGGTAATGGCATTCAGGATCATGGGAACATAATTAAGCTACAAATATAATAACATTCCGGAGGGTTTCTCCGGAAGCACTTATCTTTGTATTTCCATTAAATAGAGTGAAGTGGCGATCCGATTTCTTATTATCCCATGGTCAGTGGTTCTTCTATGGGGATGCGCACAACAGGGTTCACCAACGGGTGGACCCAGGGATGAAACCCCTCCCCGGGTAGTGGAAAGTGAGCCCCCAAACTATTCCACCATGTTCGAGGCCAGGAAGATCCAGATCACGTTTGATGAGTTCATTGTGCTGGACAATGTGAACCAGGAACTGATCGTCTCGCCGCCCATGGAGGAGAAACCCGAGGTAAGATTGCGAAAGAAAACCATCGTCATCCAGTTTGAGGAGGAACTGAAGCAGAACACTACCTATACCTTCAATTTCGGAAATTCCATCAAGGATCTCCACGAAGGGAACAAGCTTCAGAATTTCGAATATGTGTTTTCCACAGGGGAGGTTCTCGATTCTCTTTCCGTTCGGGGAACACTGAACTATGCAGATGATCTTAGCCGACCGGAGGAACCGGTATCCATCATGCTTTATGAAGACCTCAGGGACTCGGTGCCGCTGACCGATATTCCTCTCTATGTGGGTCGTTCCAACGACAGCGGGATGTTCAGTGTGAACAACCTGCGGCCGGATGTATACAAGGTCTTTGTATTGAAAGATGGCAACAATAATTTCCTGTTCGATCTGCCCTCCGAAGAGATCGCCTTCCTGGATTCCTCCCTGATCGTTAATGCGACATTTGCCCGGAAACTATGGGAACAGCAGGACACCACCGGTATGCAGTCCGATACCACCAAACCGGGGACCCTTATCGATAGTACAGGCACTGACACGGTTGCTCCGATACTACCGGATCTGAATTCCATTTACATCGATCTGTTGCTCTTCGTGGAAGACATGGAGATCCAGTATCTGACCGACTACAAAAGAGAGGATCCGCGAAAGATCGAAATGAGCTTTGCCAAGCCTTTGACCGATACCTTCCGATTCCGTTTCCTGGGGTCCCGCCTGCAGGATCCCGGTTCCTACCTACCTGTTTTTTCGGCTGATCGGGACAGCCTAACCCTTTGGATCAGAGATTCAACGGACTACAGGAGGGACACATTGCGAATGAGGATCGACTATACGGTAAAGGACACCGCGGACAATTGGATGACCCAGGCTGACACGCTCCTTCTGACCTACCGGAAGAGGAGGGGGCAGAAGGACGAACCGGAGGAGCCGGAAAAATTGCAGTTGAGGACCATCCGAAAGGGCGGGGAACAGGACCTTCACAAGGACCTGGCGATCCGCCTGGACCTTCCTATCAGTGAGTTCCGGGATTCCCTCATATCCGTATTTATGATCCCTGATTCAGTGGAGGTTCCGGCGGATTTTACCTTCAGGCCCGACAGCCTGCGGCCCACCAGAGGATGGGTTTCTGTTCCATGGGAATCGGCATCAAAGTACAGGATGTTATTCCTGCCAGGTGCGGTCCGTTCCATTTACCCGCCAGTGCATGATACAGTGGATGTCACATTTACCACCAGGGACATGGAGTACTATGGAAGGATCCTGCTTCAGCTCCAAAACGTCCGCGGACCCATCCTGGTTCAGCTTCTGCGCGACGAAAATGTGGTCCGCCGGCAGGTGGCTGACAGGGACGGATTGTTGATCTTCCCTTATCTGAATCCGGGAGACTACAGGGTGAAGTTCATCCATGACATGAATGGAAATGGCCGGTGGGATACAGGGGATTATCTGGAGAAAAGGCAACCCGAACCGGTGGAGTTCCTGCCGGGCAGTGTAACGGTCCGATCTAACTGGGACCATGATGTCACCATGGAGCTGAAAAAATAGCGCACTAGGCGGAACTGCGATCCAGCCTTTTCCAGATCAGGGCAGCAGCTCCCAGGACAGCGATGTTTTTATTCAGCAGGGCAGAAGGGACGATATCGATTTTATTCTGATAGATGGGCAGCAGGTGCTCCTCCATGCTCTTCTTGGTCGGTGCAATGATCCAGTCACCCGCCTTTGCCAGTCCCCCGAACAGGAAAATCCTGGCCGGACTGATATGGGCCACGGTATCAGCCAGGCTTCTGCCCAGCAGAAATCCGGTTCGCTCAAAGGCTTTTACGGCAATGGGATCTCCATCTTCGGCAAAAGCAGTGATCATTTTTGGTTTCAATTTGGAGAAGGGCACCTTGCGGAACTCACTATCCACGATCTCTTCAGCAAGCAACTCAAAGACTGTACGTTTGATTCCGGTGGCAGAAACATACGTTTCAAGGCACCCTCTTTTACCACATCCACACTGCCGCCCGTTGGTGACCGCCCTGACATGTCCCAGCTCGCCTGCGAAACCGTCATGACCGTAGATCAGATCACCGTTGACCACCAATCCGCTGCCCAGTCCGGTGCCAAGAGTGATCATCAGGAAATTCTTCAGGTCCGGTGCATCACCGAAAAGCATCTCACCGAAGGCGGCAGCGTTGGCATCGTTGGTGACAACCGTGGGAAAACCAAACTGTTTTTCCATCAGTTTCACAAATTCAATCTTGCCTTTCCAGGCGAGATTGGGAGCATTTTCTATGGACCCGGTATAATAATTTCCGTTGGGCGCCCCCACACCTATTCCAGAAACCCTGAACTCAGGTTTCAACTTTTTCATCTGTACGGTAACATATTCATGCAGCGCCTTGATGAATTTTTCAATGGTCGGATAACCGGTAGTGGGGATTTCATCTTCCAGGTGGATTTTTCCATGATGGTCCACCAGACCGAATCTTGTATAAGTACCGCCAATGTCAATTCCCAGAACAACTTCCAGTGCCATGGTTTGGGAGCAGAATGTTTAGACCGACAAAAGTAATAAATTCGCGCGATTTGGTTAATTTAGTAAGGTGAACCAATACTGCGATCATGAAGAACTTCATCGTACCAGTTGACTTTTCCCTGGATTCCCTGAAAGGGCTGGAATGGGCTCTGCTCTTCTCCCGGGAAAGAACCGTCAATATCCAGATGGTCTATGTCCTTTCCAACAGCAGCAATTTTCAACCCAGCGTGGTAGAACAGGAGCAGAGATACGCCCAGAGTCAATTTGAGAAATTGATCCGGGAGTATTCCCCCATCCTGGGCAATGATTCCAGTTTAAGATATATTATTAAAAAGGGGAAAGTCTACCGGGAGGTGGTGAACCAGGCCAACAGTTATAAAAATGTGGCTGTTTCTGCTTCCACGCATGGTGCTTCAGGATTCGAGGAGCTTTTTGTCGGAAGCAACGCCCTGAAAATCATCGCGGCAACCTCCCAGCCGGTGTTTACGATCCGGCACACGCCCATACCTTCTCAGATTAAGAAGATTATTCTTCCCATTAAGCTTCACGTCGATACCCGGCAAAAAGCACCTATGGCTGCTGATGTGGCCACTCTATTCGGAGCAGAGATTCACGTCATATCGGTTACAAGCCGCAGGAACAAACGGGATCTGGACCGTCTGGATTCTTATGCAAGACAGGTGCTCAGCTATTTGAAGGCAAGAAAGATAAAAACGGTATCGAAGGTGCTTACAGGGGAGCATCTGGCCAATATCACCTGCAACTATGCAGAAGCGGTGGATGCTGACCTGATCACTGTCATGTCCTCCGCCATTGACAAATGGAGTGTTTTTCTGGGTAGTTATGCCCATCAGGTGGTCAATCGTGCCAATGTGCCTATTCTGAATATCACCCCAAAGGAAAAACATATTCCAACCGGTTTTAACACTCATGCAGGCTAGCTCATCGAAGAGGAAAAGGACCATATCAAAGAGACCTTGCAGGCCAGGTTAAACGCGTTGCTGGATGCACTGCCTTTTGCTGTCTGGTTTAAAGACAGCAATGGTACGTTTGAACAGGTGAACCAGCTCTTTCTGCGTTTTGTGAATAAAGAAGCCGATGAGGTGATCGGCAGAGGATTCCGGCAGGTATTCGACCTGGAAGACGCCCGGCAGAGCGAAGAGGGGGAAAAGGATGTCTTTGAAACCGGAAAGATCAGCCAGGCTACTCATTCAAGGGATCAGAGGATCTTTAAGACATTGAACTTCCCGGTCTTCGGAGCAAACGGGCGGATCTCTGGTACCGGTGGTTTCCAGGAGGATATTACCAACCTCACAGGATCCCTGCAGGATTTGCACCGGGAGAGGGAGACCCTGGAAGTTCTCCTGGACAATATGCCATTCTACATCTTCTTTACCGACCGGGAGCACCGGTATATCCGGGTGAATGGCTGGATGGCGCGACTGCTTCGGGTAGCTCATCCGGAGGATGCCATCGGAAAGGACAGTCATCAGTTTTTTTCCCGAAGAGTGGCACGAAAGATGGAGGAGGAGCTCAGGCAGATCATCGAGACCGGTAAGCCGATCATCAACCGGATCGTCTATTTCGAAGATGAGGGGGTGGACGGCTTCTGGATGGAAGAGAATAAGATACCTATCCGGGATGAGCGGGGCATCATTACGATGGTGATGGGGATCCTGAAGGATGTGACCGATATGGTAATGATCGAGAATGAACTGAAGAATGCCCGTGACAAAGCCCAGGAATCGGACAGGCTGAAAACCTCTTTTCTGGCCAATATGTCCCATGAGATCAGGACCCCCATGAACGGAATCGTAGGATTTGCCAATCTTTTAAAGGACCCCGATGTCACTGAAGATGACCGGGATCTTTACCTGAAACAGATCGAACGCTCCTCCAATCAGCTTCTCAATATCATTGACGATATCATTGATATCTCCAAGATCGAATCGAGCCAGCTGAAGATCAACAACCGGCTGGTTCGGATCAACGATATCCTGGATGAGATCTACTCCTCCTTTTTCCACAGGATCCGGGGAGATGCACCCGGACAAAAAAAGGTGGCATTCACCCTGAAGAAGGGCAACGAGGATGTGGATTTCACGATCGTCACCGATGATTTCCGGCTGAGTCAGATTTTCAATAACCTGATTGCGAATGCGATCAAATTCACCCAGGAAGGGTTTATTACGTTCGGATATTCCATTAAGAACAACCGGTACATCGAGTTCTTTGTAAGCGATAGCGGTATCGGTATACCGGCCGACCAGGTAGACCGCATTTTCGACCGCTTTGGACAGGTGAGTAAAGATGAAACCTATCAGCCTTCGGGAACCGGCCTTGGACTTCCTATTTCCAGAAGCCTGGTTCAGCTGATGGGAGGAGAGATGTGGCTGGAGACGAAAGAGGGAAAAGGAAGTACCTTCTACTTTACCCTTCCGCTGGTAGTCAAAAAGGCCATCAGCGAGCAGCAGGTCCTGTTATCCAACAAGTCCTATCAGTGGGAGAAACGGAAGATTGTCGTTGCCGAAGATGAAGAACTGAACTGGATGTTTATCAGGGAGATGCTCAGAAAGACCGGGGTAGAACTGCATCGGGCAAAGGATGGAAGAGAAGCCGTAGACCTGACCAGGGGGCTCGCCCCCGATGTAGTCCTGATGGATCTGAAAATGCCGGAATTGAACGGAATTGAAGCGGTGAAAATGATCAGGGAGTTTAATCCGGAGGTGCCTATTATTGCTCAGACCGCATTTGTGATGGCAGAGGAGAAGGAGGAGAGTATCCGTGCCGGATGCACCTACTTCGTGACCAAGCCGTTGGACCGTACAGTGGTCATGGAGTTGATCGACCGTTGTTTCCGGGAGTACCATTCCGGGGAGCAATTACCTGGAGAGTAATGAACAAGGCGGCAGTGATCGTGGCAGGGGGCTCGGGAAGCCGGATGGGCTCTTCGCGTCCGAAGCAGTATCTGGACCTTTCCGGCAAACCGGTGATCCAACATACCATCGAACGATTCTTTGCTTTTGACGCCTCCATGAGGGTGGTGGTGGTTATCGCCAGCGAACACCTGGACTACTGGAAGAACATTTCAGAAATGTTTCCCGGCATTATTACAACGAGCGGTGGTCCAAGCAGGTACTATTCTGTGCAGAATGGACTGGCTAAAATTCCTTCCGGTAGCGTCGTCGGGGTTCACGATGCTGCAAGGCCGCTGGTGAGCCGGTCGCTGCTGGCCAGGTGTTATGAAACTGCCATAAAGCAGGGAAGTGCCATTCCCGTTTTAGAAGTAGAAGATACCATTCGCAGGGTGATCAGTAAGGGCCATTCGGAACCGGAGGACCGAACCACCCTGCGAAGAGTGCAGACTCCGCAGGTATTTCATGCCGACCTGCTCAGAAAGGCCTATGAGCAATCCGTTCGCCCGGATTTTACCGATGACGCATCGGTCTTTGAAGCTGCCCATGGGAAGCTGTACCTGGTGGAGGGTGATCCCTCCAATGTAAAGATCACCTGGCCGGTGGACCTGCGGCTGGCCAGGCTCCTGATGGATTCTCATCGCTGATCCATCATCTGAATTATTTATTACCTTGCATGCCTCAGGTCAAATAATGTATGGCAAGTCGCGTCATAATCGGAATAGTGGCTTTCCTGCTGGGCCATACGTTTGTGATCCAGGCACAGGATCTGCTGGGCCTTTCTGAGGACCAGCTGATTGTGGAAGATATTCTGATAGAGGGGAACAGAGTAACCCAATCCTCCATTATTCTCAGAGAACTCACCTTTAGCCGGGGGGATACCATCCGGAAGATGGAGCTGCTTCCGGCCATCCAGAGAAGCAGGGAAAATCTGCTGAACCTGGCCATTTTCAACTTCGTCAATTTCGATGCTTCACACTTTCCGGGCAACAAGATAAAGATCCATATTTCCATCACAGAGCGGTGGTATATTTGGCCTGTTCCGATTCTGGAATATGCAGAGCGCAATTTCAGTGAATTTATTACCAACCGGGAGTGGGACAAAATCGTTTACGGAGCCTGGCTCCGGTGGAACAACTTCAGGGGCAGGAACGAGTTGCTGACGGCGAAGGTCAGGCTGGGATATATCAGGGAGTATGCACTGGCCTACTCGGCACCCAATATCGGATTAAGACAGCGACACGGGATCTCCACCGGATTTAACCTGAACCAGCAAAACGAGCTGTTTGTGGCCACGGTGAATAACCGTCCTGTTGAATACAAACCCGGCGTGCTTCCGGCTACCACCAGGGTCAATGCTTTTGCACGCTACTCCTACAGGCGAAAGATCTATTCCACCCATTCGCTGAGGTTCGAGTACTGGGATTACATGGTCACAGACTCCGTTGCCATTACCAATCCGAACTATCTGGGGGGGGGGCGTCCAAGGCTGCGCTTTTTCTCTGCCATCTATGAATTCTCCCACGATGTGCGCGATTCCAGGGTGTACCCCCTGGAAGGATTTGCAGTGAAACTCCGGGGGGAAAGGCTGGGTCTGGGGATCATCCCCGAGTTCGCTTATCCATCCACCCGGGTCACCGGGATCCTGATGTTCCACCAGCAGGTGGCCAGCAGGATCTATTTCTATAATGTATCCAAGGCGCGCTGGTCGTCAGAGAAGCTGTTGCCATATTCCCTGAACAGGGGGCTGGGCTACAATGAGTTTTTGAGTGGATTTGAGCCTTATGTGATCGACGGGTCGGACTATTTTATTACCAAATACAGCCTGAAATTTCAGGTAATCAAGCCCACTACCTACACGCTGCCCCTCATCCGGATGGACCAATTCAACAAGCTTTATTACGCGATCTATTTCAACCTTTTTGCCGATGCCGGGTACGTGTACAATGAGTTTCCCGATCCGACCAATACCATGGTGAACAACTGGCAGTTCTCGGCAGGCATCGGGATCGATCTGGTTACCTACTACGATCAGGTGTTCCGGGTCGATTATGCCATCAACAGGTTTGGTGAACGCGGTCTGTTCTTTCATATTGAAACACCCTTCGGCCGATGGTAAAGCTTAAAACTGCCAAAAGCTATGCACTGGCAGTCACCCTTCTGGTGATCCTCTTCCTCGCGCTGGGAGGTGCCGTCAGCATCTGGATCGGTTTCAGACATCCCCTGTCCGGAATTCTCCTGATGATGGTCATTGTCGCATCGGCCACCTACTTGGGAGTGAGACGTTTATTTGTTCGATTTGTGGAACAGAAGGTCGATCCCATCTATAACACTATCCATAGTTATACCCTGTCGCAGAATAAGCTGAGGGAGACCATTGATAAAGGAGAGGTGATCCCGGATCTGAACAAGGAAGTGAAGGTCTGGACTGACCACCAGTCGGAGGAGATCAAAAAACTGAGAGAGCTGGAAAAATACCGGAAGGATTTTCTGGGGAACGTATCACATGAGCTCAAGACACCCATATTTAATATTCAGGGGTATATCCTGACACTTCTGGATGGAGGGATGGAAGATACCAGTATCAACAAATTATATCTGAAACGGGCTGAGAATAGCACCAACCGGCTTATCAATATTGTTGAAGACCTTGATTCCATTGCCAGGCTTGAATCGGGGGAGTTCAAGCTCCAGAAGGAACGTTTCAATATGGTAAAGCTGGTGGAAGAGGTGATCGAATACCTGGAGCTGCCGGCCAAACAGAAAAACATCAAAATCGGTTTCGATTCCAACTACAACAAGCCGGTGAGGGTGGTGGCCGATCGCAAAAGGATCGTGGAGGTGATCAGCAACCTGGTTAACAACTCCATCAAATACGGCAGGGAGGGAGGCAGGACCACCATAGGGTTTACCGATACGGGGGAAAGCATCCTGGTCGATATAACCGACAACGGAATTGGCATTGAAGAGAAGAATCTGCCAAGGATTTTCGAGCGGTTTTTCAGGGTGGATAAAAGCCGTTCCCGGGAATCCGGAGGAACAGGACTGGGCCTTTCGATCGTCAAGCATACCATCCAGGCCCACCATCAGACCATTACCGTCAGAAGCAAAATCGACCAGGGGACCACCTTTATATTCTCTCTGGAAAAGGGGTAAGGGCACATCGCTACTGCATGCTATTGACCGGAGGGAGGATCGGTCCAGTCCCCCTCCTGTTTCATCAGCCCGATCAGTATTTTCAGCGCTTCCTTTTCGTGGACTTTATCCCGGAACAGGCTTTTTCCTTTATAGATGGATACACGCTCCGGCCCTGCTCCCACATATCCATAATCGGCATCAGCCATCTCACCGGGGCCATTCACGATGCATCCCATTACCGCGATCTTGAGACCGGCCAGGTGGGATGTGGCACTTCGGACTTCCCTTAGCCGGCTGAGTATATCGAAATGGGTCCGACCACAGGAGGGGCAGGCGATATACTCGGTATGGCTGATCCTGGCACCTGCTGCCTGCAGAATCCGGAGCAGTGTTTGCTGCATCTCATCGCCATCTGATGGCCCGCCGTCCGATGGCCCGTCATCCGGCCAGAGCGCATCCACAGCACCATCCACCAGCAGGGATCCCACATCTCCTGCCAGCTTCAACTGGCGGTACCAGCGGTCGCCTTTGGCTGGAGAGGGCCTGAAAGCTACGGGAGCGGAGGTGTTGAGGTGGCAAAAATGGTTCAGATGCCGTTTGATCTCCTGTATGGGCTGAGAGCCCTGTTCAAGCAACAGGATTCCCTTCCCTCCCTCAAGGAGGGAGCGATCTTTCAGCCAACGATCATAGGTGACCATCTGATGTTGTACCTCCGCGGTTCCGGGATCCGTTCCGGGTTCGGGAGGGTGATCGCTGATGATCTTTACTTTAGAACCTTTACCGATACCGCCAACCGGGAGGGAAACCCTCCTGTGGAAAGAGAAAGGGTTCCAGGAGAGCCCCTCCAAAGGATCGTAGGGGAGGAGGTCTGGTTTGGGGAAGAGCGAAACCAGGGCGGAGGCTACCGGCAGCTCTTCCGATGGTGGTTCGGTCAGAGAGACCCGGATGGTGTCTCCCATTCCTTCCAGGAGGAGCGGTGCCAAACCCACTGCCGAACGTATCCGGCCTTCCGGCCCATCTCCTGCTTCCGTCACACCCAGGTGCAACGGATAGGAGATCCCTTCGTCGGTCATGGTTCTGACCAGTAAGCGAACCGACTGTACCATCACTCTGGGATTGCTCGCCTTCAGGGAAACCACCACCCTTTCAAAGCGACGGTCCCTGCATATCCTTAGAAACTGCATGGCCGACTCCACCATTCCCATGGGAGTGTCTCCATGTTCTTCCAGGATGGAGGGATGGAGGGATCCGTGATTTACCCCTATGCGGATAGCAGTTCCTGTGGCGGCGCAACGGTCGAGCAGCTCCGGCAATAGGGTATCCAACGCGTTACCCCTGAGATAGTTACCGGGATTGATCCGGATCTTTTCCACCATTCCGGCTGCCTCCAGTGCCAGACGCGGTCTAAAATGAATATCGGCAACCAGGGGTACGGAAATGCCCTCCCGGTACAACTGACTTCGGATCTGTGAAAGTGCGGTTAGCTCCTTATTTCCCTGGACAGTGAGCCTGACCAGTTCTGCTCCCCGCCGGATCAGATCCCGGCACTGGGCCAGGGAGGATTCCACCAGGTGGGTGGAGGTGTTGGTCATGGTTTGAATGCGCACAGGGGCATTTCCTCCCATGGCCAGCTCTCCAATAATGACCGGAGTGGAACGATAGCAGGAATTCATGAGGTCTCAAATTCCCAGTCGGCACCCTCTTTCCGGTCCATAACCCGGATCCCCAGACGGGCCAGATGATCACGGATCCGGTCGGCTGCAACATAGTCTTTTCTTTCCTTTGCCTCCTGCCGGCTGCGAAGAATCATCTCCACCAGTTCTCCGGTAATTCCTTTTCCCGGTTCCTGGCGGGAAGGCTGGGCCAGCCCGAGTACCTCCGGTACCATTTCCCGGAACAGGTTTCTGAGTTTTCCAAGGTCTTCAACGGTCAGTGATTCACGCCCTTCCTCCATCAGATGGATCCATTTGACCCCGTCAAACAGATGACCGATCAGAACCGGGGTATTCAGATCGTCATTCATGGCGGAACGGCACCGGACTGATAAATCTTCCACAGGGAGGGTGGAAGCGTCCGATGGAGACAGGTCGCTGAGCGTTCTCATTGCCCGGAACAGCCGGTCCAGTCCCTTTTCAGCAGCCTGAAGCGCTTCGTTGGAAAAGTCGAGGGTACTCCGGTAGTGGGCCTGCAACATGAAGAACCGGATGGTCATAGGGGCATAGGCCTGGGAAAGCAACTTGTGATTGCCTGTGAAGAACTCCTCCAGAGTGATGAAGTTGTTGAGCGACCGGCCCATTTTCTGTCCGTTGATGGTGATCATGTTGTTGTGCATCCAGTATCGGACCGCGGGTTTTCCGTAGCCGGCCACGTTCTGTGCGATCTCACATTCATGATGAGGGAAAAGCAGGTCCATCCCACCTCCGTGGATATCAAACTCCATTCCAAGATATTTGGTGCTCATGGCCGAACACTCCACGTGCCAGCCGGGATATCCCTCGCTCCATGGAGAAGGCCAGTGCATCAGATGGGTGGGATCGGCCTTTTTCCAGAGGGCAAAATCGAGCGGACTGCGCTTCTCCGACTGTCCCTCCAGGGTTCGGGTATTGGATAGCAGATCCTCAATTTTCCTGCCGGAGAGTTCCCCGTACCGGTGATTACGGTGATAGGACTCCACGTCGAAGTAGACCGACCCGCCGGCTTCATAGGCAAACCCGGCTTCCAGGATCTTGCCGATCAGTATCTGCTGCTCAATGATATGTCCGCTGGCCCTGGGCTCTATACTGGGAGGCAGGACCTGCAGATCCCGCATATGCTCGTGGTAGCGGTTCATATAGTGCTGTACCACCTCCATCGGTTCCAGCGATTCGAGCCGGGCTTTCTTCTGAACCTTGTCCTCCCCTTCATCGCCATCCCCCTCCAGATGGCCCACATCGGTAATATTACGAACATACCGGACCCTGTATCCCAGGTTGGCCAGGTACCGGAACAGGATATCGAATGTGATGGCCTGGCGGGCGTGACCCAGGTGGGCGTCTCCATAAACGGTAGGCCCGCATGCATAGAGGCCCACATGGGGAGGGCGCAGGGGTATGAACCGTTCCTTTCGACGGTTCAGGGTATTGTATAAAAACAGGTCGTTGCCCATGGGCACAAAATTAGTAATTTTAGGGTTTAACAGAAATGGAGTATACATGGGTAAACGAAAGCCAAAAAAGAAAGATAAGTTTACCAGGCAGGAAGCTGCCGTGCTGATCATGGGAGTGTTTGGGCGGAATCCCCGGCAGGTTTACAACCATAAACAGATTGCTAAACAACTTTTCATCAATGACAATCACCGGCGGTCGGTTATCTCCGATACACTGGATGAACTGGTGGGCAGAAAGGAGCTGGAGCAATTGGAACCGGGCAGGTACCGGCTGCTGAGCAGGGCGGGTTACCGGACCGGGTCGGTCGACATGACTCACCATGGATACGGGTATCTGGTTTCGGAGGAGGTGGAAGATGACGTATTTATTGCACGGAATAATCTGAAAACTGCACTGGACGGAGACCTGGTGAGGGTGCACGTATACCCGAAGCGCAGGAGCAGTAACCGCACCGAAGGAGAGGTGGTGGAAATCCTGGAGCGGGCCAGGGATACTTTTGTCGGAACGGTGGAAATCTCCCGGAACTACGCATTTCTTCTGCCGGATAGCCGGAAAATGCCATTCGATATCTTTATTCCCCTGGATAACCTCAAGGGGGTGGAACACGGACAGAAAGCGATCGCCCGGATTATCGACTGGCCTGAAAAAGTAAAAAATCCTTTTGGCGAGATTGTGGATGTCCTCGGATTTCCCGGTGAAAATGAGACGGAGATGCACTCCATCCTGGCCGAATTCGAACTGCCCATCAAATTTTCCGGGGAGGTGCTAAATGCTGCACAAAAGATCCCTGATACTATCACCACTGAAGAGATAAAGCGAAGAAGAGATTTCAGGAAGGTTCCCACCTTTACCATCGATCCGGCCGATGCCAAGGATTACGATGATGCGTTGTCGATCCGCCCTCTCTCTGGCGGGGAATGGGAAGTGGGAGTTCATATAGCCGATGTGTCTCACTATGTGAAAACCAAAACCATCCTTGATCAGGAAGCCTTCGAGAGGGCCACTTCCGTCTATCTGGTCGACCGGGTAGTTCCCATGCTTCCCGAGAAGCTATCCAACGGGGTTTGCTCGCTCCGGCCCCTGGAGGATAAACTGACCTTTTCGGCTGTGTTCAGGATGAATGAAAAGGCCGAAGTGCTCGATGAGTGGTTCGGGCGTACGGTCATTCATTCGGACCGGCGTTTTGATTATGAAGAGGCACAGTCGGTCATTGAAACCGGCCAGGGAGCGATGAAAGAAGAGCTGTTAAAGTTGCATGAACTGGCTACCGTGTTGAAGCAGCAGCGTTTTAAGCAGGGATCGATCAATTTTGAAAGAGAGGAGGTGAAGTTTCACCTGGAGGAGGATGGGACGCCCACCGGAGTCTACTTTAAGGTGCAGAAGGAAGCTAACTGGCTGATCGAGGAGTTCATGCTGCTGGCCAACAGGAAGGTGGCCGAATTTGCCGGCCGGGGCGGAAAGTACCTGAAAGAGATGCAGGAAGGTCCCCGGAAAGGGAAAAAGCCTGCGGGTAAAACTTTTGTTTACAGGATTCATGATCTTCCTGATCCGGAGAAGATGGAGACCTTTACCCGCTTTATCACCAAATTTGGGCACACGCTCAATCCCCAGCAACCATCCAGGCAGCTCTCCACCTCCATTAATAAACTGTTGGACAATGTGCAGGGCAGGAAAGAGCAGCACGTGGTGGAGATGATGGCACTGCGCTCCATGGCCAAAGCCAGGTATTCTACAAAAAATATCGGGCATTACGGACTGGCCTTCAGGGATTACACCCATTTTACATCTCCGATCCGGCGCTATCCGGACTTGATGGTCCACCGGTTGCTTTCCCATTACCTCGAAGGCGGAGATTCGAAAAACGCGGATACCTATGAAAAAAGATGCCAGCATGCTTCGGAGATGGAGCGCCGGGCTGTGGAAGCCGAGAGGGCTTCCATAAAATTTAAGCAGGTGGAGTTCATGCAGGATAAGGTGGGCAGGGAGTTTGACGGTGTGGTTTCAGGCCTGACCGATTGGGGGATCTATGTGGAAGTGGTGGAGAACAAGTGTGAGGGAATGGTTTCCATTAAGAGCATCGTGGATGATTTTTATGAATTTGATGAGGAGGAATACCGGATTATCGGGCGCCATACGGGAAGGAAGTTTGAGATCGGTGATCTGGTGAAAATTGAGGTGATACAGGCGAATCTTTCCAGAAGACAACTGGATTTCAGGATTGTAGAATCAAATGAGGCGGATTAATTTTACAGCATGGTTGTCGTAAAGGAAGAGGTCAGATCTGAAATTGTTGGCGTAGCCCGCAAGATCTTCACCCGATACGGGTTCAGGAAAACCACCATGGAGGAAATCGCCTCAGCCAGCGGTAAAGGTAAAAGTTCCATCTACTATTATTTTAAAAGCAAGGAGGAGATTTTTCGCGCGGTCGTGGAGCGGGAGGCACGGGAACTGAAATTGAAACTGGACCAGACGGTCCTGAAACACTCCTCTCCTGTGGATAAGCTGAAGTACTATATTTTATTCAGACTGCGCCATGTGCGAACGGTGAAAAATTTCTATGCCGCACTGAATGATCCAGACCTCTCAAGAATGGAATTCATCCTGGAGATCCGAAAAGAGATCGATTTGGAGGAGCGCGAGGTGGTCAGGGAGATCCTGGAAGAGGGGATGAAAGAGGGAAGTTTTCAGGTGGCCAGTTCGGAGATCGGAGCCATTGCTATCTCCACCATGATGAAAGGACTGGAACTCCCCCTTCTTCTGAACCAGGAGCATAAAGGAGACCGGGGGGAATTACTGGAAGACCTGGTGAGGGTCCTGTTCTATGGGATTGTCAGGCGCTGATCACTCCCTGGTGGTGGCAGCCTTCATTTTATGAAAGATACCGGTGTTCTGGTAGATACCGGCGAATGCTTCAGCACCAGGCCCATATGCAAATACCGGTATCAGCGACGCTGAATGACCTCCCGTGGCAAAGGAGGGACTTATCTTGCGATAATCCGAACCTCCGGATTCTCCGGAGGCGGCACTCAGTGTGAATCCTCCGGTTTCGTGATCGGCTGTGACCACTACGAGTGTCTCCCCATCCTTTTCGGCGAAATCCAGTATAATCTTCATCACCTTTTCGAAATCCAGCATTTCGGCGATCATGTATTCCGTATCGTTGGCATGTCCGGCCCAGTCGATCTGGGAAGACTCCACCATCAGGAAGAATCCCTCTTCATTGGATGAGAGATACCCGATAGCAAGGGCGGTAGCATCGGGCAAAAAATCCCCTCTTTCCGCGTGTGCCGGCGGCATTGCATCGGGAGCAAGCAGAAATCCGTATTTTTTTTCCGGATCGAGGGCACCGGGTCGGGGAAGAGTTAAGGTATCCAGGGTAAAGCCGTTGGCGGATGCCAGCGGGAACAGGTCCGCTCCGTCGCTGCGGCGGTTAAAGAACCCAGTTCCGCCACCGGCGAAGAAATCGATATCAGAATCAATTAACTGACGGGCGATCTCCTCCTGCATGCCCCGTTGTTCCACATGGGCATAGTAGGAAGCAGGGGTGGCGTGTGTAATGGAAGAGGTGGAGACCACCCCGGTACTCCAGCCTATCCCGGAGACCCATTCGGTGATGTTCTGGATGGTCATGCGGGCTGTATCCACCCCGATTGCGCCATTATAGGTTTTTTTACCGGCAGCCATGGCGGTTCCGCTGGCAGCTGAACCGGTCACCTTGTGAGTGGCCGACGAGGTATTGATCAGACTGACATGGGGAAGACGGGTGAAATTGGAAGGGGCATCTCCGAAGTAGAAAGGAACAGAAGCGGCGGATAAACCCATTCCATCTCCGATCAGCAAAATAATATTCTTCGGGTGGGAGCGGGTATCCGATTCCTGCTCGCCGGCCGGTGGGGCAGAGGTATTACAAGCCGCAAGCGACATGAGTACCAGCCAGACCACTGATTTTTTCATATGAAGCATTGTTTTGAGGTTAATATACGTCATTCGGTTCATCTTGTTTGCTGCGGTATGTAACGAAATCGTTAAATCTGTTGTTGAGCTAGCTCCCGCTTTTCGCTTCTGCCTGCTTTTTCAGCCACGCAGGCCGGTCAGTGGTCAGGGCAGTCACTCCGAGCTCTTTCATTTTCGTTGCGGTATCAGGATCATTGACCGTCCAGCACCACACCTCCAGTCCGGCTGCACGACACTTCTCCATCAGTGAGTTGTTGATCATTCTGTATCGCAGATCCACCCCGTCGAGACCGGCTTCCAGGATCGTGCTGAACTGTTTGTTCAGATCGTGGCGGAACATGGAGAGATAAAAACAGGGAACATCGGGAAACGCTTCATGGGCTGCCCGGATGGCGTCCAGGTTAAATGAGATAAAACTGATCCGTCCCCTCTTCCAGTGGTTCCGAATTGTTTTTTCCAGGTAGGGCATAATCTCGGTTCCGGTTTTGATTTCGATCACCAGCATTCGGTCTTCCGGTATGGTGGCCAGGACCTCCTCCAGCAGGGGGATCGGCTCATCGCCATATTCCGGCAGGTGGGTTTCTCTGGATTTGATAGTCAGCCGGGAGAGCTCATTCCAGTCGGCAGAGGCAATATCCAGGTCGGTTCCGGTTAGCTTTCTGGTATTTTTGTCATGGAACAGAATGACCCGCCTGTCAGCAGTGAGCATCACATCACATTCAGCGGCGTCGGCCCCCAGCGCCCAGGCCAGTTCGATGGAGGCCAGAGTGTTTTCCGGAGCCAGGTAGGAAGCACCGCGGTGTGCCACGTACATCAAGGTATTCTGGCCGGAGGTCGGGCGGACACAAATGGTTCCGGTCAGAATCAACAGAATCACCAGGGGGAACAGGGGGAGCTGTTTCATATTGAAGTATATTTACGCGTGTAAAATTAACAATTAAGGCCATGCAAGCGAATTTCATCAAGCGCATTCAGAAATTTTTGTGGACTACCCTGATCGGGGGACTGCTGGCCCTGGCACCTCTGAGCCTGATCGTCCTTTTCTTCCGGTGGGTGATCAATCTGATCGGGCGTAATCTGACCCCACTGGTCGATACCCTGCTGAGAGATACCGATCCCCATCCACTTTTTAGATTCGCGCTCTATGTGGTGACCTTTTCTGCCATTCTCATCTTCCTGTTCCTTATAGGACTGCTCATACGGACAAGGTTCGCCGTATTTCTCAATAAAGCGGAGGACCGATATCTGGTGCGGATACCGGGATACAAGCTGACCAAGGAGACTGTGAAGCAGTTTTTCGGGAAGAACCGCTCCTTTTTTAAGGAGGTGGTGCTGGTCGATATTTTCAATTCAGGAACTCTGATGACCGGGTTCATTACCGATGATCAGGGGGAGGTGATCACCGTCTTTGTTCCCACCGGACCCAATCCCACATCAGGAAATATCTATCACCTTGCAAAGGACCGGGTATTGCGGACGGAAGCGACGGTAGACAGCGGGATGAAGTCGATCATCAGCTGTGGCGCGGGATCTTCGGAAATCTTTGAACGAAAAGTAATGACGGGCGAAGATTAGTTCGTCGCGTTTCCTTCCTCCTTTTCGGTGGATTCGGTTTGCTGGTCCAGATGACCGAAAAACCTTTTCTGACTGAAAAGTATAATGAACACCGCCACGGTGATACTTGAATCGGCAATGTTGAAAACGGGGCGGAAGAATACAAAACTGGCCCCTTCCCGGATCCAGTCCGGATAATTCCCTTTCAATACCGGGAAGTAGAACATATCGACCACCTTCCCGTGAAACAACGGTGCATATCCACCACCTTCCGGAAAGAGAGTGGCTGCAGTCAGAGGAGTGCTTTCACTGAAGATCAACCCGTAGAATACGGAATCGACGATGTTGCCCAGAGCACCGGCCATTACCATGGATAGAGTAAGGATAAGCCCGTTATGCGCCTTGATCCTGATCAGGTGGCGGAGGTAGAATCCAATGGCGATCACAGCAACGATCCTGAAGGAGGTGAGAAGTATTTTCCCTAATTCTCCGGGCAGGCTCAGTCCGAACGCCATCCCGTTGTTCTCCACGAAATGCAGGATCCCCCAGTTCCCCAGGACGGGGATCTGTTCATAGAGGTTCATCTGCGTTTTCACCAGAAACTTGAGGATCTGGTCGGCCAGCAAAATGATCCCGATGACCAGTATGGCTTTCCGTGATATGGACATACTCGGACCTGTAACGGTCTGGTTTTACCAATCGTGTGACAGAAGATTTTTCCTATTGCCTCGATTTTGCCTCTATGGAAAGGGTGGCATGGGGCACCGCACGCAACCGCTCCTTGGAAATCAGCTTGCCTGTTTCACGGCAAACTCCGTAGGTCTTGTTCTCGATACGTACGAGAGCAGCCTGAAGATGCTGAATGAATTTCAACTGACGTTGAGCCAGTCTTCCGGCTTCTTCTTTTGAGAGGGTAGCGGCACCCTCTTCCAGCACTTTAAATGTGGGAGAGGTATCCTGGGTGTCGTTGCTTTCACTCTGTGTGATGGCCGATTTCAATAGTTCGTAATCTTCCTTGGCCTTCTCTAGCTTCTGCTGGATGATCTCCTTGAACTCCTGCAGCTCAGCATCCGAATATCTGTTTTTCTCAGCCATTAGGTGTGAATTTGATTTCAGTTAAATATACAATAATTTTAATGATTCGGGCCGGTTTTTCATACCCGGCTCACCTGAATATGAATATACACATCGTCTTCTATGTCAATGCGTTTACCGGAATTATTCTCCATCCGGTCGGTAAGCGAAATACGCTTGGCCAGGGTCTGTGATCCAATGTATTCTCCGTGATTGTCAATGGCGTCATTGATCAGTTCGTGTTTTTCGATCACCACCTCGATCCGGTCGGTGACTTCAAACCCACTCTCCTTCCGGATATTCTGGATCCTGTTGACCAGTTCCCTTGCCACTCCTTCCTGTCGCAACTCTTCTGTAATATGGATATCCAGGGCCACTGTCAGGTTACCCTCATTGGCCACCAGCCATCCCGGGATATCTTCCGAAATAATTTCCACATCTTCCATTGACAGGGATGCAGTACCCCCGTTCAGCCGGAGTTCAAAGGAACCCTCTTTTTCAAAAGCGGCTATCTCCTCCTGTTCCATCTTTTGGATGGCGGCATTGACCTCCTTCATTTGTTTCCCGAACCTGGGGCCCAGAGACTTAAAGTTGGGCTTAATCCGCTTTACCAGGATGCCGGCTGTATCGTGAATGTACTCGATTTCTTTGACATTCACCTCGTTCAATACCAGGTCTTTTACCGCATCAATCTGCTCCCTGAATCCGCTTTCAATCACCGGGATCATCATTTTATTCAGCGGCTGGCGCACTTTAATATTCACCTTCCGCCTGAGTCCCAGCACCATCGAGGATATCTTCTGGGCCATACCCATGCGCTCTTCCAGAGCCCTGTCAATCACACTCTCATCGTGTGTTGGAAACCGTGTCAGATGGACAGAATCTTCAGCGTGGCGGCCGGTAGCCGTATTGAGGTCGCAGAAAAGGCGGTCCATGTAGAAAGGTGCGATAGGTGCTGCAAGCATGGACACCGTTTCGAGGCAGGTATAGAGCGTCTGGTAAGCCGCCCGCTTGTCGCTGTCGAACGATCCTCCCCAGTAACGTTTCCGGTTGAGGCGAACATACCAGTTGCTCAGGTTTTCTGTAACGAATTCCTGGATAAGCCGTGCCGCACGTGTGGGTTCATACTGCTCGTACTGCTCCTTTACCTCACGGATCAGAGAATGCAACAGGGAGAGGATCCACCGGTCGATCTCGGGACGTTCGCTGACCGGCACCTCCTTCATCTGGTAATGAAACCCGTCCACATTCGCATATAGAGCAAAGAAGGAGTATGTATTGTAAAGGGTCCCGAAGAACTTCCTCCTCACTTCGTCCACTCCCGATATGTCGAACTTCAGATTGTCCCACGGCTGGGCATTGGAAATGAGATACCAGCGCAACGGATCCGATCCGTATTGTTGAATGGTTTCAAAAGGATCGACAGCATTTCCCAGCCGCTTCGACATTTTGTTCCCGTTTTTATCCAGAACCAATCCGTTGGAAATGATATTCCTGAATGATACCGAGTCGAACAGCATGGTGGCGATGGCATGCAGTGTAAAAAACCATCCGCGGGTCTGGTCCACTCCCTCTGCAATGAAATCGGCCGGAAACAACCGTTCGAAGTCCTCCCGGTGCTCGAAGGGATAGTGGTACTGGGCATAAGGCATGGAGCCTGAATCGAACCAGACATCGATGAGCGCCGGCTCGCGGAACATCCGCTTCCCGCTATCACTGACCAGAATGATCTCGTCCACAAATGGACGGTGCAGATCAAACGCCTGGTAATTCTCCTCTGAAAAGTCCCCCTCCACAAAATCTGCCAGCATATTTTTCTCCATAAAACCAGCTTCCACCGACCGATCGATCTCCTTTTTCAGTTCAGCCACCGAGCCGATGCACCGCCGCTCCTGCTGGTCTTCACTGACCCATATGGGCAGGGGGGTGCCCCAGAACCTGGACCTGGAAAGGTTCCAGTCGACCAGGTTTTCCAGCCATTTACCGAAGCGTCCCGTACCGGTCGATTCCGGTTTCCACTGGATGGTGTTGTTCAGCTCTATCATTCGCTCCTTCATGGCCGTGGTTCGAACGAACCAGGCATCGATGGGATAGTAAAGGACCGGTTTGTCGGTGCGCCAGCAATGGGGATAGTTATGGACATATTTTTCGATGCGGAACGCTTTGGCATCCTTCTTCAGCTGAACGGCGATGTCCACATCCGTGGTGGGATCCTTTTCCGAAAGGGATGGATCATATTCATTTTTTACAAACCTGCCCTCGAATTCGCTGTATGTTTCCAGGTTCACAAACTCTTTTACAAAAGAGGGATCGAGGTCTTTGACCCGGTAAAATCTCCCCTTGCGGTCGACCAGTGGCTGAGTATTCCCTTCGCGATCGGTTACCAGCACGGCGGAAATGCCATTAGCCAGGGAGACCCTGTAGTCATCTGCACCAAAGGTGGGAGCGGTGTGCACTATTCCGGTCCCCTCCTCAGTGGTCACGAAATCGCCGGTGAGCACCCGGAATGCATCTCCCCCGGGCTTTACCCAGTCGAGCAGCTGCTCGTAAAATAGACCCTCCAGTTTCCTGCCTTTAACTGTCTTCACCACCCTGTAAGGAATATGTTTATTACCCGGTTCATATTCTTCCATGGACAGATCAGCCTCCTTTTCGGAAAAATAAGTGCTCATCAGCTCTTTGGCCAGGATCACCGTGATGGGATCACCCGAATAAGCATTGAAGGTAGTGACCAGGACATAATCGATCTCTTCACCCACCGTGAGGCCCGTATTGGACGGCAGGGTCCAGGGCGTGGTGGTCCATGCCAGGATGAAGAGTTCGGTGTCGATGGCTTTGTAAAGCGGTTCGGATCGCTCGTTTCGGATCACTTTGAACTGAGCCACCACCGTGGTGTCCTTTACGTCCCTGTAGCATCCGGGCTGGTTCAGCTCATGGGTGCTGAGTCCGGTTCCGGCTGCCGGGGAGAATGGCTGGATGGAATATCCCTTGTACAGCAGTTCTTTGCTGTAAAGTTTCTGTAACAGGTACCAGACGGTTTCGATGTATTTGTTTTCATAGGTGATATAGGGATCATCCATATTAATCCAGAATCCCATCGATTCGGTGAGTTCCTCCCACATATCGGTGTATTTCATCACATCCTTACGGCAGGCAGCGTTGAACTCCTCGATGGAAATAGTGGTCCCGATATCTTCTTTGGTAATGTTCATGGCATTTTCCACTCCCAGTTCCACCGGCAATCCGTGAGTGTCCCAACCGGCCTTGCGGTTGACCTGAAAACCCTGTTGTGTTTTGTAGCGGCAAAAAATGTCCTTGATGGTACGGGCCATCACATGATGAATGCCCGGCTTGCCATTGGCAGAAGGGGGGCCTTCATTGAAGACAAAGGAAGGCTGCCCCCCGCGGATCTGGATTGATTTCCTGAAAGTCTGGTTCTTTTGCCAGACCCTGAGGACCTCCTTGTTGATTTCTGAAAGGTCAAACTGCTTATATTCAGGAAATTTATTGCTCATCAACACCTAATTTGAAGGGGGTTCATAAAATTGCACAAAGATAGACGAGCAGGAGATAATATGCAAGGGGTGGGAAAAAATCGAAAACAGGGGATCAATACTTGATCATCTTCAGCACGGTGGGGCTTCCTTCGGAGGGAAGATGATGGAGAAGATAGAGCCCCCGTCCCAGGGCCGATACATCGATCCGGTCCTCCTCTTCACGGAGCTCTCTTTGAATGACCATCTGACCTGAAGCGTTGTAGATCAGAAGACGGGCCTTTCCATCACTGGCGGAGAGGCGAAGGATGTCAGTAACAGGATTGGGATAGATACTGAGTTCTTCCGATCCCGGTTCCTCTCCGGGATCAATCAACGAAGGTAGAGATAAGCGTTTGGTGGTGTAGATCCGGTACTCGCCCGGATCGAACGGCAAAGGCTCATTGAGGTTTGAAACCTGGAAGCTGTCTGCTGCAAAATAGTCGTACCACCATCCCGTTCTGCTGAAGAAGGGTTCTAAATTGGCACGGGTGACCCCGAAATTGCCCAGGATCCGGATATCCATATCGGGGTGCTGGATCCCGATCCGTTTGCCGGGACCGGCAACCTCCAGATGAAAGTCATCGGACCGGAATGCCGGCTCAGTGGTCTTAAGCCTGATCAGGTCCGACCACACCCTGTAAATCTTCTGCCGTTTCTCCTCCTCCAGATAGTCCCAGCGGATCGGTTTATTGCAGACACGGCATGGGTTGTCGATGCTGTAATCGTATCCCACTTCTCCGAACTGCCAGATCATTTTGGGACCGGGAATGGGAAAAAAGAAAGCTCCGGCAAGCTCCATTCGCTGGAGTGCGGCAGAGAGCTCCTGGATATCGTAGCCGCCAGAGGAGTTGCCGAAGGAGAGGTTCTTAAACATGAGCCGCTCCTCGTCGTGGCTTTCCATGTAGCCCACTAACCGGGGCTGATCCCAGCCTCTTTCCAGGTGAGATATCCAGCTGAAATCGGATTTCCCGCTCTCGTGATATCCCATGGTGGCTTCGTTATAATTGAAATTCAGATTGCCCCAGAGCAGCATCCCGTAACTGGCCAGTTCCTTCTCCTCCTGGTTGGAAGCGAGGTGCTCAAGGATTACATAGGTATCGGGGTTGGTCTCCCGGATACGGTCGGCCATGCGCTTGAGGATCCCGATACGGTCGGCATCGTAGGCACTTCCGTCACCCGGCGTATTGGTGAATCCCTTGGTAAAATCGAATCGGAAACCATCCACCCGGAACTCCTCCTGCCAGTGCCGGTTTACCCGGTCCACAAAGTCACGGGTAGCCTGGCTCCCGTGGTCGAAATCGTAGCCCCAGAAAAAGACCGGATTGGGAGAATCAACGTTGTACCAGGGGTTATCAGGTGACACTTTACCGGCGGCACCGTCGAAATAGAGCTGAACAAGCGGTGACTGACTGTAAGAGTGATTCAAAACCATGTCGATGATCACCGCGATACCCCGCCCATGGCAGGAATCGATAAATGCTTTCAGGTCATCTGCAGGTCCGTAGTACTTGTCCGGTGCGAAGTAGAAGGAGGGGTTGTAACCCCAGCTTTCATTGCCTTCGAATTCATTGACCGGCATCAATTCAATGGCGTTGATCCCGAGCCGGCTGAAATACGCCAGCGAATCGGTCAGTGTCGACCAGTCATGGGCTGCTATGAAATCGCGCAGCAGCAGCTCATAGATGACCAAGTTATCCGGATCAGGGGGATCGAATCCGGTGTGGGTCCACAGGTAGGAATCACGGGCGGTCTGCAGAATCGACGTGACTCCTGTGGTCAGTCCCTCCGGATAGGGCTTTAGTCCCGGGTAGGTTTCAGGGTCGATCCAGCGATCGTCGGGGTCGAGGGTCTTTTCCGTGTAGGGATCTGCAATGCGCACCTCCCCGTCCACCAGGTACTGGAAAGCATATTCCCGTCCGGGGTGAAGATTCTCCAGAGTGATCCAGAAACGGTCGCCGTCCTTTTTCATTCGGGCATCGCTGCGGGGTGTCCAGCGGTTCATTTCCCCGATGACAAAAACGTGCTCCTTCTGAGGTGCAAACAGTACCAGGTGCGCGGTTTGTTCATCCCGATAATTGATCCCGTCGGCTAAACCGGGTGGCATATCCTCTTCCACCTGTGCTCCCAGAACGTGAATAAAGATCGAGTCAGCAGAGGTCATTTCCCCCGAGGAGGCCTTCGCCCTGAAGAGGTAATCTCCCGGATCTGACAGCACGGTATCGAAGAGGAGCGATTTCCCGGTGGCAGTCTGGATAAGATTTTCATGGAGAAAAAGCTTGATATCGGAAGTGAGGGATGCTGCGACTTCAAGCGAGAGGCCGTCATTTGGTGAGAGCAGCAGGGAGCCGGAGGGTTGAATGAACTGAACCTTCAGCCCCTCCTTATACACCTCCAGGAAAATATCCTTGCCGCCTGTATCCTTACCCTCTCTCTGGGAGTCACTGCTTCGGAACACGAATGCCATATGGGAGATCTTCTCACTCGCCGGTACCCCGTAATAGTCCCGTACGAAGGGAGTGATCTCCAGGGAATAGGTGTCACCGGATATCCGGGTCATCCTTGTTTCAGGGGTGTTCACGCCCCAGTCGGTCTTCACATAACGCCAGTCGGTGGACGACCGGCTGCTGTCGGTGAGTACCCCCGTATGAGCATAGACCTCCCCGGTATAGCCTTTCAGTCCCCCGGTACCCTCTGCGGCATCGAAGAAAACAGTGACCGCATCACCTTCCGAGGGGAAGGCCGGTTCGGAGGTGACCACCTGAGCCCCCATCCTGTTACCAAAGACCATCAAGGCAGCTGCCAGAATCCAACTATGTATCCTCAGATCTCCCATATAAACAAAACAACTTGCGAATCCGACCCGGGCATGCCCTCCGGCTGGGGATATGCTTTCGGTTACTGAAATTTGCTGCACAAATTATGGGTAGCCTCGAGTACATTCCATCGATGGTACACCTCCGCCCGGATCCGCAAGATACAGAAAGAGGGGCTTATTGTACAATGGCACCCTATCCGGTATTGAAATTCAGGTCGATGGTGGTATTTCCTGTGTTGAAGGTCGCACGCTACTCCGGCTCTTCATCGGACTCACCGGTTCCTCCTGCTTTTCGCAATAAGGGATTACTGATTTATAGTGAATTAGCATCTTATTTTTACAACTGACCTTAGTTCTACTTTACGACTTTAAAAATGTTCTTTGAAATAGCTGATTTAGTCCAAAACA
>CAZRZY010000009.1:0-69146 GCA_964604655.1 uncultured Bacteroides sp.
GAAACCCTGGGAATGAAGTACGAATACTGCGAGATCCCCGAAGAGCTGGTCGATACCGTGGAAGAGTGGAGGGAGAAACTGGTGGAGGCCGTCTGTGTTTCGGACGATGACCTGCTGGAGCGATTCCTGGAGGACCGTGATTCGATCACCGTGGAGGAATTCATGGCATATACCCGCCGCGCAACCATCAAAATGCAGATCGTGCCGGTGCTTTGCGGTTCTGCGTTCAAGAACAAAGGGATCCAGCGCCTGCTGGACGCTATTTCCGCACTCCTTCCCAGTCCCCCCGACGTCGGGGCTGTGACTGGGATCGATCCAAGGACCGATAAACCGGTGACCAGGGAACCCAGAGATGATGAGCCGCTCACCGGACTGGTTTTCAAGATCGCCACCGACCCCTTCGTGGGGAGGCTGGCCTATGTTCGGATCTATTCCGGATTGCTGCAGGAGGGAGTGATGGTCCTGAACAATCGTACTGGAAAAAAGGAACGTATTTCCCGGATCTATCAGATGCATGCCAACAAACAGAATCCCAAGAAGGAGATCGGAGCGGGTGATATCTGTGCCGTTGTCGGGCTCAAGGAACTTCGTACGGGTGATACCATCACCGCCGTGAATAAACCGGTGATCCTCGAAGCGATCGAGTTTCCGGAGCCGGTGATCGGTGTGGCCATAGAACCCAAGACCCAGGCCGACATCGATAAACTGGGAATAGCCCTGAATAAACTGGCCGAGGAAGATCCCACCTTCCAGGTCCGTACCAATGTAGATACCGGTCAGACCCTTATCAACGGGATGGGAGAACTGCACCTGGAGATCCTCCTGGACCGCCTGAAGCGTGAATTCAAGGTGGAATGCAATGTGGGGACCCCTCAGGTCAACTACAAAGAGGCCCTGACCATTGAAGTGCACCACAGAGAGGTATTCAAGAAGCAGACCGGAGGCCGCGGTAAGTTTGCCGACATCGAAATCTATATCGGTCCGGCCGATGCCAACGAAAAGGGTCTGCAGTTCTCTAATGAGATCAGGGGCGGGAACATTCCCCGCGAATACATTCCGTCGGTGGAGAAAGGATTTATGAGTGCCATGACCAACGGGCCACTGGCCGGATTCACAATCGACAACATGAAGGTTCGTCTGGTGGACGGCTCCTTCCACTCGGTCGACTCCGACCAGCTTTCTTTCGAGATTGCAGCCCGCCAGGCCTTCAAGCGTGCATCGGCCAAGGCCAATCCAGTGATGCTGGAACCGGTCATGTCAGTGGAGGTGGTCACTCCGGAGGAGTATATGGGGGATGTGATCTCCGACCTGAATAAGCGCAGGGGACAGGTGGAAGGAATGGATTCCAAGGCAGGTGCACGGGTCATTAAGGCCAAAGTGCCCCTGTCAGAACAGTTTGGTTATGTGACTGTTTTGCGTACCCTCAGTTCGGGACGTGCCGTTTCTACCATGGAGTTCAGCCATTATGAGCCCATGCCGGATAACCTGGCCAGGGAGGTCCTTGAAAGGGTCACCGGAAAAGCAATGATATAAACAATGCAATTATCTAATTGAAATAGGACCATGAGTCAGAAGATCAGAATCAAACTGAAATCATACGATCACAACCTGGTGGATAAGTCGGCCGAGAAGATCGTAAAGACGGTGAAGTCCACCGGTGCAGTGGTAAGCGGACCTGTTCCCCTGCCCACACACAAGCGGGTTTACACGGTGCTGAGGTCTCCCTTTGTGAACAAGAAATCGAGGGAGCAGTTCCAGTTGAGTTCCTTTAAAAGACTGCTGGATATTTACAGTTCCACACCCAAGACCATTGACGCCCTCATGAAACTGGAACTTCCCAGCGGGGTAGAAGTTGAAATCAAAGTCTAACAAAGGAAAAGCGAAATACAATGCCAGGATTAATTGGTAAGAAAATCGGAATGACTTCCATTTTCGATAAGGACGGAAAGAACATACCCTGTACAGTGATCCAGGCCGGACCATGCACCGTTACACAGGTAAAAACGCCTGATAATGACGGATATGCTGCAGTTCAGCTGGCTTTCGACGATAAGAAGGAGAAGAACACGCCGAAGGCCGAACAGGGTCACTTCGCCAGAGCCAACGCCACTCCAAAGAAGAAGGTGATTGAACTGAAAGGGTTTGTGAAAGACTGGAAGCCGGGTGACGTGATCACCGTGGACTATTTTCACGACGATACCTGGCTCGATGTCTCCGGGATATCCAAAGGAAAGGGGTTCCAGGGCGTGGTCAAACGCCACAATTTTGCCGGAGTGAACGATGCGACTCACGGTCAGCACAACCGCAACCGGGCGCCCGGGTCACTGGGTGCCTCCTCCTATCCCTCCAGGGTCTTCAAGGGGATGCGGATGGCCGGACAAACCGGGAACAGGAAGGTTAAGATACTGAACCTGAGGGTGATGAAAATCGTTCCCGAGAATAATCTGCTGATCCTGAAGGGTTCTGTTCCGGGGTCCAATGGTTCATATTTAATTATTGAGAAGTGATGGAACTAGAAGTAATGAAGATATCCGGTGAGGCCACCGGGAAGAAGGTGAAACTCAGTGACGAGATCTTTGCCATAGAGCCGAATGATCATGCCATCTACCTGGATGTAAAACAGATCATGGCAAACAGGCGTCAGGGTAGCAGCAAAACAAAAGAGCGGAGTGAGATTAAAGGCAGCACCAAGAAGATCAAACGTCAGAAAGGAACAGGTACTGCCCGATTCGGCGATATCAAGAACCCGATCTTCCGGGGTGGGGGACGCACTTTCGGGCCCAGGCCACGTACCTACGGCGGCAAGCTGAACAAAAAGGTGAAGGAGCTGGCCCGGAAGTCTGCCCTGACCTACAAGGTTCGCAACAAAGAATTGTTCGTGGTGGAGGATTTCCAGATGGACGCTCCCAGGACCAGTGAGTTTGCCACTATCCGTAAAAATCTGAAGATCGACGACAAAAAGTCGGTTTTCGTCATCAATGAACAAAATAAAAACCTATATTTGTCGTCCCGGAATTTGCGGAACTCTAAGGTTGTAACTCTATCTGAATTAAATACATACGAAATCATGAACGCTTCTGCTTTATGTTTCGTAGAGAGTTCTCTTGACGTTTTGCAGGGAAAAGCATCATCATAAACAGCTGAATTTGTAAACAGCCCATAAGGTCATGAATATATTGATTAAGCCCATCGTTACCGAGAAGATGACCACCCAGGGGGAGGACTTCAACAGGTATGGATTTGTGGTCGAAAAGAGCGCCAACAAGTTGCAGATTAAGAAGGCTGTCGAAGAGCTTTATAATGTAAAGGTCTCCGAGGTCAATACCATGCGCTACGCGGGGAAGCGGAAACAGCGCTACACCCGTTCCGGTATATCCTTGGGCAGGACTGCCTCCTACAAGAAGGCAGTGGTCACTCTCGCGGAAGGGGAAGTAATTGATTTTTACAGCAACATCTAAGGAATTATGGCTATTAAGAAGTATAAACCGGTGACCCCGGGACAGCGCTACAAGGAGATTTCATCCTTCGATGATCTCACACCAGGAGCGAAGCCTGAGAAATCCCTGATGAGACCCCATAAGAAGAGTGGTGGTCGCAACAGCGCTGGAAAGATGACCGTGCGTTATCTGGGTGGCGGACATAAGAAGAGATACCGGTTGATCGATTTTAAGCGCGACAAGGATCATGTGGAAGCCACGGTAAAGAGCATTGAGTACGATCCCAACCGTTCGGCGAGGATCGCTCTGCTGGTATATGCCGACGGGGAGAAGCGATATATCATTGCTCCCTCCGGGATCCAGGTGGGGCAGAAGATTGTCTCGGGCGAATCGGTGGCCCCTGAACTGGGTAACAGCCTCTCGCTGGCCAATATTCCGCTGGGTACCGATATCCACAACATTGAGCTGAAACCCGGAAAAGGCGGTATGCTGGCGCGCAGTGCAGGATCCTATGGAACACTCACATCCAGGGATGGAAAGTATGCCATCATCAAGCTGCCGTCGGGTGAATCAAGAATGGTGCTGACCACCTGCCGTGCGACCATCGGGGAGGTATCCAATTCAGACCACGGACTGGAGAAATCAGGTAAGGCAGGACGTTCCCGCTGGCTGGGCAAACGTCCCCGTACCCGCGGTGTGGCTATGAACCCGGTCGATCACCCCATGGGTGGTGGTGAGGGAAGGGCTTCCGGAGGACACCCGCGCTCGAGGACCGGTCTGCCTGCCAAGGGTTACAAGACCCGTACCCCCAGGAAGTATTCGGACAAGTATATCGTGGAGAAGAGGAAATCAAAAAAATAATATAGAATGAGCCGTTCACTGAAAAAAGGACCCTTTATCGATTTTAAGCTGGAGAAGCGTATCGTTGATATGAACGATTCCGGAAAAAAATCGGTGATCAAGACCTGGTCCAGGAGATCCATGATCTCCCCCGACTTCGTGGGACATACCATCGCGGTGCACAACGGGAACAAGTTCATCCCCGTCTACATCACCGAGAACATGGTAGGTCATAAGCTGGGTGAATTCGCGCCGACCCGGATGTTCAGGGGTCACGGTGGAAAGCAGAGATAATCTCAAAAGCTGATAAGAGTAAAAGCTGACAAAGAAATGGGTGCAAGAAAAAGACATAGCGCAGAAAAAAGGAAAGAGGAGAGGCAGAACCGGTACTATGCCGTGTTGCGCAACTCCCCCACCTCCCCTCGGAAAATGCGGCTGGTGACCGGTATGATCCAGGGAATGGACGTGAACAAGGCACTGGATGTGCTGAAGCATAGCTCCAAGGAGGCTTCCGCCCGCGTCGAAAAACTGTTGCTCTCCGCCATCGCCAACTGGCAGGCTAAGAACGAAGGGGCCCGCATCGAGGAGAGTAACCTCTATGTGAAGGAGGCTTTTGTGGATCAGTCCAGGACACTGAAGCGGATCCAGCCAGCTCCGCAGGGAAGGGCCCACCGGATCAGGAAGCGCTCCAACCATGTGACCATCGTCATCGACAGTCGTCAGAAAGTGGAGCAAAAGGAAGTATTACAGGAACAAGAAAATGAAGCATAGATAATGGGACAGAAAGTTAATCCGATAGGAAATCGCCTGGGAATCATAAAAGGATGGGACTCCAACTGGTACGGTGGGAAGGACTATTCCGCTAAACTGGTCGAAGATAGCAAGATCAGAGAGTACCTGAATGCCCGTCTGGCCAAAGCCAGTATTTCCAAGATCATTATCGAGCGCACCCTGAAGCTGATTACCGTTACGGTGAACACCGCGCGCCCCGGGATCATCATCGGTAAAGGCGGACAGGAAGTGGACAAGTTGAAGGAGGAGTTGAAGAATATCACCAAGAAGGAAGTACAGATCAACATCTTCGAGGTAAAGCGTCCCGAACTGGACGCCACCATCGTTGCCAATAATATTGCCCGTCAGGTGGAGGGGAAGATCTCGTACCGGAGGGCCATCAAGATGGGTATCGCCTCCACTATGCGGATGGGTGCTGAAGGGATCAAGGTGCTGATAAGCGGACGTCTGGGCGGAGCCGAAATGGCCAGGACCGAGACCTATAAGGACGGAAGGATCCCACTACATACCCTGCGAGCCGATATCGATTACGCACTGGCCGAGGCCCATACCAAAGTGGGAGTGATCGGTGTCAAGGTGTGGATCTGCAACGGGGAGATCTTTGGCAAACGCGACCTTTCACCCAACATCGGAGCCTCCAATGTGAAGCCCAAGGGTGGCAGGGGACCCAGGAAAACGAGGGGAGACCGGTAGGCCGGACAATAATTAAAGGAGCAATAATACGATAAATAGAATACGATGCTACAACCGAAGAGGACCAAATACCGGAGAATGCAGAAGGGGAGGATGAAAGGGAATTCCCAGCGGGGGACCGAGCTTGCATTCGGATCATTTGGGATCAAGGCGCTGGAGAGCCAATGGATCACCGGCCGCCAGATAGAGGCAGCCCGTCAGGCGATCACCCGTCACATGAAAAGGGAGGGACAGCTCTGGATCCGGATATTCCCGGCCAAGCCGATTACCAAGAAGCCTGCAGAGGTACGTATGGGTAAAGGGAAAGGAGCCCCGGAAGGGTTCGTTTATCCCATCACTCCCGGGCGGATCATTTTCGAGATCGAGGGAGTACCCTTTGATGTGGCCAGGGAGGCACTCAGGCTTGGAGCCCAGAAGTTTCCCGTCACCACGAAGTTTGTGGTCAGGCGCGATTATGTGGAGTAGTCCGTAAAGTCCATAAAGTTGATAAAGTGGTAAAGTGGTAAAGTCGTAAAGTGGTAAAGCCGTAAAGTGGTAAAGTCTATAAAGTCGTAAAGTCAAAAAGGTTGTAAAAAATAGAGACTCATGAAGAGTTCGGAGATCAGAGAATTAACAGATAAGGAGCTGGAGGAGCGCCTGGAAAGCGAGGAGAGCATGCTGGTTCGCATGCGTATGAACCATGCAGTTTCCCCTCTCGATAATCCCAATAAGATTGGGGAAACCCGCAGGAACATTGCCCGCCTGAAGACCGAGGTGCGGGTACGCCAGATGCAGGAAAAGTCCGAAAAGCAATAAAAGTAAAATGGAAACAGGAAGAAATACACGACGCGAACGGGTAGGTGTGGTGGTCAGCAACCAGATGGAAAAATCCATTACGATCGCGGTTAAGCGGAAGATCAAGCACCCCATCTACGGAAAATTCGTGAACAAGACCTCCAAGTTAATGGCCCATGACGAGGAGAACAGCTGCAATGTGGGAGATACGGTGAGGATCAGCGAGACCAGGCCACTGAGCAAGAACAAGAGGTGGAGACTAGTGGAAATCATTGAAAGAGCCAAGTAATCATGATACAGCAAGAGAGTAGATTATCCGTAGCCGATAACAGCGGTGCCCGCGAGGTGCTCTGCATCCGTGTGCTCGGTGGCACGCGCAAGCGGTATGCTTCCATCGGTGATAAGGTGGTGGTCACGGTTAAAAGTGCCATCCCTTCCGGGGAGATCAAGAAGGGTTCGGTCTCCAAGGCGGTGATCGTGCGGACAAAAAAGGAGATACGAAGGGGAGATGGTTCTTACATCCGTTTTGATGACAATGCGGTGGTGCTCCTGAACAATGTGGACGAGATGCGCGGAACCCGGATATTCGGTCCGGTGGCCCGTGAACTTCGGGATAAATACATGAAGATCGTGTCGCTGGCTCCGGAAGTGCTCTGAATCCCTAAACGCTCAGAATTGAAAAAGGAATAAGACCGATGCAGAAGAAATTACATATTAAGAAAGGCGACCAGGTGATCGTCAACGCCGGTGAGTACAAGGGACAGAAAGGAAGGGTCCTGGATGTAGACCGTGAAAAGAAACGCGCCATCGTCGAAGGAGTGAACATGGTTTCGAAGCACACCAAGCCCAACGCCCAGAATCCCCAGGGCGGGATCACCAAACAGGAGGCCCCCGTACACATTTCCAATCTTAACCTGGTGGATCCCTCCTCAGGGGAGGCTACCCGCGCGGGACGCAGGCTGAATGACAAGAACAAACTCGTGAGATACGCGAAAAAATCAGGGGAGGAGATCAAGTAAGATGGAAAAGAAATACACACCAGCACTACAGAAGAAATATAGTGAGGAGATCGTCCCTGCACTCATCAAGCAGTTCGGATACACCTCGGCAATGCAGGCACCCCGGCTCCAGAAGATCGTGCTTAACCAGGGAGTGGGTCAGGCCATTGCCGATAAGAAGCTGATCGAGGTGGCACAGGAAGAGCTTTCACTGATTGCCGGACAGAAAGCAGTACAGACCATTTCCAATAAGGACATCTCCAACTTTAAACTGCGCCGGGGCATGCCCATCGGGGTAAAGGTCACTCTGCGCAGGGACCGTATGTATGAATTCCTCGAGCGCCTGATCGTGGTGGCACTTCCCAGGATCCGGGACTTTAAAGGGGTTTCATCCAAGTTTGACGGACGAGGCAACTATACCCTGGGGATCACCGAGCAGATCATTTTCCCGGAGATCGATATCGATAAGATCACCAAGATCATGGGATTGGAGATCACTTTTGTGACCTCTGCCAGGACCGATGAGGAGGGCACCGCCCTTATGAAGGCATTTGGGATACCGTACAAAACAGAAAAAAAATAGAAATATGGCCAAGGAATCAATGAAGGCGCGGGAAGTGAAGCGCCAGAAACTGGTAGAAAAGTACGCCGAGAAAAGAGCCAGGCTGAAGGCCGAGGGCGATTATGTGGGACTGAGCCGTCTTCCGCGTAACTCCAATCCCATCCGGCTTCACAACCGGTGTAAGCTGACCGGCAGGCCCAAAGGGTATATGCGCCAGTTCGGGATCAGCAGGATCACCTTCCGGGAGATGGCTTCCGAAGGATTGATACCGGGTATCAGGAAAGCCAGCTGGTAGGGCGCATCAGTCAAGAGCTAAAAGTCAAGAGCTAAAAGTCAAGAGCTAAAAGTCAAAAGCTAAAAGTCAAAAGCTAAAAGTCAAGAGCTAAAAGGCAAGAGTCAAAAGAAAGAAAGTTAATAATAAGAGAAAATGACAGATCCGATTGCAGATTATCTTACCCGCCTTAGAAACGCGGTAATGGCCAAACATAAGGTAGTGGAGATTCCCGCCTCCAATATGAAAAAGGACATTACCCGGATACTGTTCGACAAGGGCTATATCCTCAACTATAAATTTGATGAGGAAGGTCACCAGGGTCATATAAAAATCGCATTGAAATACAATCCTGAGACCAAGATGCCGGCTATCAAATCATTACAGCGCATCAGCAAACCGGGGTTGAGAAAGTATGTGGATAAAGATTCACTGCCCAGGGTGCTTAACGGATTGGGTGTGGCCATCCTTTCCACCTCCCAGGGAGTGATGACAGACAAGGAAGCACGCAGCCTGGGTATCGGCGGAGAGGTACTTTGTTACGTCTACTGAAAAAAAAATTGGAGGACAAAGCATGTCAAGAATAGGAATTTTACCCATCAGTGTCCCTTCCGGAGTGACCGTCGAGGTGGATAAGGATAACAGGGTGACTGTTAAAGGTCCCAAGGGGGAACTTACCCAGAAGGTGGATCCGGCCATCGAGGTAAAAATGGAGGAGGGTCAGGTACAAGTATCCCGCTCCAGTGAGACGAAAGAGCAAAAGTCAAAGCACGGACTCTACCGGTCGCTGCTGAATAACATGGTAACCGGAGTATCCGAAGGTTATACCATCCAGCAGGAGCTGGTAGGTGTAGGATACCGGGCCGAAGTGAAGAACGGCAACAGGCTGGAGCTGAGTTTGGGCTTCTCCCACGACATCATTATCGAGATGCCGCCGGAGGTGAAGGTGGAGGCCAAGACCGAAAGGCGTTCCAATCCCATTGTGACCCTCACCAGTGCTGATAAGCAGCTGATCGGTCATGTGGCTGCAAAAATCCGTTCACTCCGTCCGCCGGAGCCCTACAAAGGAAAAGGCATTAAGTTCGTGGGTGAACAGCTCAGACGGAAAGCGGGTAAGGCAGCAAGCGTGTAAGGCAGCAAGCGTGTAAGTCCATAAAGTGGAAAGTCCCTGAATGCATAAAGACTTTACATACTTTACATACTTTACAGACTAACGAAGGATAACATAGGAATAGAATAAACATCGAAGAAAGATGGCACTTACTAAAGAGTCAAGACGCCAAAGAATAAAATACCGCATCCGGAAGAGATTATCCGGTAGCGGGGAGCGTCCTCGGATGACCGTGTACAGGTCCAACAAGCAGATTTATGTGCAACTGGTCGACGATGTGTCCGGTGAGACCCTGGTTTCGGCCTCCTCCAAGGAGAAGGAGATTGAGGGTCATAAGGGAAACAAGATCGAACAGGCCAAACAGGTTGGCAAACGCATCGCTGAGAAGGCCAAAGAGAAAGGAATTTCCAATGTGGTGTTCGACCGCAACGGATATTTATACCATGGCAGGGTGAAAAACCTGGCCGACGCAGCCCGGGAAGGCGGATTAAAATTTTAGAGAAACATTATGTCAACAACAGGGATCAGAAAAGTCAAGACGAGCGACCTGGAATTGAAGGACCGCCTGGTAAGCATCCAGCGCGTGACCAAGGTGACCAAGGGTGGCCGGACCTTTAGTTTTTCCGCCATCGTGGTGGTGGGGAATGAAGAAGGTATTGTCGGTCATGGTCTTGGAAAAGCCAATGAAGTGACCACCGCCATTGCCAAGGGTGTAGAGGATGCCAAAAAGAACCTGATCAAGGTTCCCATCATCAATGGCACTATTCCTCATGAGCAATACGGAAAGTACGGCGGGGCCAAGGTCTTCCTTAAGCCCGCTTCCAGTGGTACCGGTGTGAAAGCCGGAGGTGCCATGCGTGCAGTGCTGGAGAGTGTGGGCGTTACCGATGTGCTGGCCAAGTCCAAGGGTTCGTCCAACCCCCATAACCTGGTGAAAGCGACATTCGAGGCACTGCTCGAGCTTCGGGATGCCAAAGCGGTGGCCCAGCAGCGTTTGGTGTCAGTGGACAAAGTGTTTAACGGTTAAAGCGCACAACGATGGGTAAGATCAAAGTGACTCAGGTGAGAAGTGCCATCAAGCACACAGCAAGGCAGAAACGTACTCTCGAGGCGCTGGGCCTCAGGAAATTGCACCAGACCATCGAGGTGGAAGCCACCCCGCAGATAAGAGGAATGGTGGAACACGTTTCTCACCTGGTAAAAGTGGAAGAGACTAAATAGTCATAAAGTCGTAAAGTCATAAAGATATGGATTTAAGCAAGCTTAAGCCGGCCAAAGGATCCACACAGAGCAGGAAAAGGATCGGTCGCGGAGAGGGTTCCGGATACGGAGGTACCTCCACCCGCGGACACAAGGGACAAAAATCCCGTTCCGGTTACTCCCGCAAGACAGGATTTGAAGGAGGGCAGATGCCGCTTCAGCGCAGGGTACCCAAATTCGGTTTCAAGAATATCAACCGCAAGGAGTACAAGGGCATCAATATCAGCACACTTCAGTATCTGGCTGAGAAGAAGAACCTGAAGGAGATTACAGTCGATACGCTGATCGAATCCGGACTGGTTCAGAAGGATACCCTGGTGAAGATTCTGGGCAACGGCGAATTGAAGGCCAAACTGACCGTGAAAGCACACGCCTTCTCGAAGTCGGCAGCCCAAGCCATCGAGGCCAAAGAAGGAACTGCGGAGATAATCTGATTGAACAGGCTGACCTATGAAACGATTTATAGAGACCATTAAGAATATCTGGAAGATCGAGGACCTGCGTGCCAGAATCCTCTACACCCTGGGTATCATCCTGATCTACCGCCTGGGAACGCACATCGTCCTGCCCGGTATCGATCCGGTGATCATCTCCGGTCTGGCCAATCGCCAGCAGGGAGGGACAGGCATCCTCGATCTGCTCAACCTCTTTACGGGGGGTGCCTTTGCAAGGGCCTCCATTTTCGGGCTGGGGATCATGCCCTACATTTCCGCCTCCATTGTGGTGCAGCTCCTTGGGATTGCCGTACCTTACTTCCAGCGCCTGCAGCGGGAAGGGGAAAGCGGAAGGAGAAAGATCAACCAGATCACCCGTTATCTGACGTTGGGTATCCTGATCCCCCAGGGGCTCAGCTATATCACCAGCCTGCGTTACCAGCTGCCCGCCGAAGCGTTCTCAGAAAACTTTTCGAGGATGGCAGCAATGGTCATCCTCACGGCCGGGACCATGTTCATCATGTGGCTGGGAGAGCGCATCACCGATAAGGGCATCGGGAACGGGATATCGCTGATCATTATGATCGGGATCATCGCCCGCCTGCCTCAGTCCCTCGGGATCGAGTTTATGTCCAGGCTCGAACAGCAGGGCGGAGGTCTGGTGGCTTTCCTGGTGGAGATCCTTATTCTGTTCGTCGTCTTCATGGGGACCATCCTGCTGGTGCAGGGGACCCGGAGGATACCGGTACAGTACGCCAAACGGATCGTGGGGAACAAGCAGTACGGCGGAGTCCGCCAGTACATTCCCCTGAAGGTAAATGCAGCAGGGGTGATGCCGATCATCTTCGCACAGGCATTCATGTTTATCCCCATCACTGTGGCCGGTTTTGCCAGGGCTGAGGCAGCTTCCGGGTTTGCCGCCGTCTTTTCCAACCCGGTGGGATTCTGGTACAATTTCACCAGTGCCACACTGATCGTACTGTTTACCTATTTCTATACAGCCATCACCGTGAATCCCACGCAGATGGCCGAGGATATGAAAAAGAACGGCGGATTCATCCCCGGGGTGAAACCGGGAAGAAAAACCGCCGAGTTCCTGGATACGGTGATGTCCAGGATAACCCTGCCCGGATCGATTTTCCTGGCATTTGTGGCCATCATGCCGGCATTTGCCATGATGGCGGGTGTGAACCAGAGCTTTGCGCAGTTTTTTGGAGGCACCTCCCTGCTGATCATGGTAGGGGTGATCCTCGATACTCTGCAGCAGATCGAAAGTCACCTGCTGATGCGCCACTACGACGGGCTGACCAAGTCGGGCCGGATCAAGGGCCGGGCAGGTAGTGCGGCAGCCATTTAGGGCTGCAAAAAGAGCGTTCTTTGATGATCGTTATTAAGACAGCGGAGGAGATTGAATTAATCAGGCAGTGCAACTTGCTTGTTTCCAGGACTTTGGCTGAGTTGGCCAGGTGGATTGGACCGGGTGTGACCACCGAAAAGCTCGACCAGGTGGCGGAGACCTTTATCCGCGACCACGGGGCTGTTCCGGGTTTCCTCGGATTCCAGGGATATCCCAAGACCCTCTGTACATCGGTCAATTCGGAGGTGGTCCACGGTATCCCTTCTCCTAAGGTAGTCCTCAGTGAGGGAGATATGGTTTCGGTCGATTGCGGGGTGAAGATGAAGGGATATTACGGCGATACGGCATACAGCTTTGAGGTGGGAGAGGTAAGTGAAGAGGTAGGAAAGCTGATGAGGGTGACCCGCGAAAGTCTCTATAAGGGCATTGAGCAGGCCGTGGATGGGAAACGTACCGGCGATATTGGCCATGCAGTTCAGCAGCACGCCGAATCAAATGGTTTCAGCGTGGTCAGAGAGATGGTGGGACACGGACTGGGTAAGCAGATGCACGAACCTCCGGAAGTGCCCAATTACGGAAGAAGGGGAACAGGACCGAAGCTGAAGAAGGGAATGGTCCTCTGCATTGAGCCAATGATCAACATGGGAAGAAGGACCATCAGACAGGAGCCGGACGGATGGACCATCCGGGCCGCCGACCAGAAACCGTCGGCTCATTATGAGCTGGCAGTGGCCATTGACAGGGATCACGCGGATATCCTGTCCACCTTCTCCTTTATTGAAGAAGAATTAAGAAAAAGAGCATAGTTTATGGCAAAACAGTCTTCAATTGAACAGGACGGAGTCATTACGGAAGCATTATCCAATGCCATGTTCCGGGTTGAACTGGAAAACGGGCATGTGATCACTGCCCACATCTCGGGAAAGATGCGGATGCATTACATCAAACTGCTTCCAGGTGACCGGGTAAAGGTGGAGATGTCACCTTATGACCTGACCAAGGGAAGGATCTCCTTCCGCTACAAATAGCGGAGGAAGAGGCATAATAGTCTGTAAAGTCCATAATAGTCTGTAGAGTCTGTAAAGTCTGTAAAGTTGTAAAGTCTGTAAAGTTGTAAAGAAATGAAGATAAGAGCATCTGTTAAAAAGCGCAGTTCCGGCTGTAAGATTGTCAGGAGGAAAGGACGCTTATTCGTCATTAACAAGAAGAACCCCAAATTCAAACAGCGCCAGGGTTAAACCGGCTGCCGGGGAAAAGAAATTTAAAAAAAGTACGCATTATGGCTAGAATAGTTGGTGTGGACCTGCCCAGGAATAAAAGGGGCGAAGTGAGTCTGACTTACATCTACGGGATCGGACGCAGTTCCGCCCAGAGGATCCTTGACAATGCAGGTGTTGACCGCCAGATCAAGGTGAAAGACTGGAACGATGACCAGATTGCCGCCATCCGGAAAGAGGTGAATGAAAACTACAAGGTGGAGGGTGAACTGAGGTCGTCGGTACAGCTGAACATCAAGCGCCTGATGGATATCGGCTCCTACCGGGGCATCCGGCACCGGATCGGTCTTCCCGTAAGAGGGCAGAGTACCAAGAACAATGCACGTACCAGGAAAGGCCGGCGTAAAACCGTGGCAAATAAGAAGAAAGCAACTAAATAAGCATCACAGCTAATGGCTAAGAAGACAGGTTCGTCCAAAAAGAAAACCGTGAAGGTAGAGCCAACGGGCCAGGCACATATTCATGCCTCCTTCAACAATATCATTATCTCCCTGACCAATAATCAAGGTCAGGTGATTTCCTGGGCTTCATCGGGAAAGATGGGCTTCAGGGGTTCCAAGAAGAATACACCTTACGCTGCGCAGATGGCGGCACAGGATTGTGCAAAGGTAGCCTATGACCTGGGCCTGAGAAAGGTAAAGGTGTTTGTGAAAGGACCGGGATCGGGCAGGGAATCGGCTATCCGGAATATCCATGCATCGGGCATCGAGGTGACCGAGATCGTGGATGTAACCCCTCTGCCACACAACGGATGCCGTCCGGCCAAGAGGCGCAGGGTATAATTCGCCGGTTCTTTCAACCCACAGGCAGGCAAATGGAGTAAACCATAAATTATAGAAATAAATGGCAAGATACAGAGGTCCAAGAACCAAAATTGCTCGTAAATTTTCAGACCCCATATTCGGGACGGATAAGTCCTTCGAAAAGAAGAACTATCCCCCGGGGATGCATGGGAATAATAAGCGTAGACGCAAAGCTTCAGAATATGGTATACAGTTGAAAGAGAAGCAGAAGGCCAAGTATACATACGGAGTGCTGGAAAAGCAGTTCAGGAATATGTTCGACAAAGCTTCCAGGAGCAAGGGAGTGACCGGGGAAGTACTCCTCCAGTTACTGGAATCGAGACTTGACAATGTGGTTTACAGAATGGGGCTTTCGCCCACCCGCGCCGGTGCTCGCCAGCTGGTGACCCACCGGCACATCACCGTGAACGGCGATTTAGTCAATATTCCTTCCTACACCCTTAAGTCCGGGGATATCGTGGCAGTCAGAGAGCGGTCGAAATCGCTGGAAGTGATCACTGATTCGCTTTCCACCGCCAGGTACGGTTCCTCTTCATGGCTTGAGTTTGATGAGGCTACCATGACCGGGAAATTCCTCAACCGTCCGGAGCGCGAGGAGATCCCCGAGAATATCAAGGAGCAGCTCATCGTTGAACTATATTCGAAATAAAAATTACGTTCTTATTATGGCCATTTTAGCTTTTCAAAAACCAGATAAGGTCATCATGCTCGAAGCGGATGACAGGTATGGAAAATTTGAGTTCCGCCCCCTGGAGCCTGGCTACGGTATCACTGTAGGCAATGCCCTTAGACGGATCCTGCTCTCCTCCCTGGAGGGTTTTGCCATTACCAATATCAAGATCGATGGAGTAGAGCATGAATTTTCCACCGTAACCGGAGTGATCGAGGATCTGACCGAGATCATACTGAACCTCAAGCAGGTTCGCTTCAAGAAGCAGGTTGATGATGTAAGTGATGAAAGGATCGTAGCCACCATTACCGGGCAGGAGGAGTTCAAAGCAGGAGACCTTCAGCGCTTTTTGAGCGGGTTCAAGGTGCTCAATCCCGACATGGTCATCTGTCATATGGAGCCCGACGTCAAGCTTCAGATGGAGATCTCCATCAACAAAGGCCGCGGTTATGTGCCTGCAGATGAGAACAAGCCTGCTGAGGCAGAATTTGGAATTATCGCGGTCGATTCGATATACACCCCGGTGAAAAATGTACGATACAACATCGAGAACTACCGGGTGGAACAGAAGACCGACTATGAGAAATTGATCCTCGAGGTCGATACGGACGGATCTATTCATCCCAAGGACGCACTCAAGGAAGCTGCCAAAATCCTGATCTATCATTTTATGCTCTTCTCCGATGAGAAGATCACCCTCGATACCGACGAGAAATTCGCCAACGAGGAGTTCGACGAGGAGGTGCTTCATATGCGCCAGCTGCTGAAAGCGAAGCTGGTGGATCTGGACCTGTCGGTCAGGGCACTGAACTGTCTCAAGGCAGCGGAAGTGGAGACCCTGGGCGACCTGGTGAAATTCAACAAGAATGACCTGTTGAAATTCAGGAATTTCGGAAAAAAATCGCTCACCGAGCTGGAAGAACTGCTGGTGAACATGAATCTGACCTTCGGGATGGATACAGGCAAGTATAAACTGGATAAGGATTAAGGAATAATGAGACATAAGAAGAGTTTTAACCATCTGAGCAGGAAGACCGGACACCGAAAGGCGATGCTGGCCAATATGGCCTCCTCTTTGATCCTCCACAAAAGGATTGAAACCACCACGGCCAAGGCGAAGGCGCTTAAACGATATATCGAACCGCTGATCACCCGCTCCAGGGAGGATTCGACCCATTCCCGCCGGGTAGTCTTCAGCTACCTGCAGGATAAGGAGGCGGTGACCGAGCTCTTTCGCGAGGTTTCGGTCAAAGTGGGTGACCGTCCCGGAGGATATACCCGGATCATTCGTCTGGGTAACCGGCTGGGAGACAATGCCGACATGTGTCTGATCGAGCTGGTGGATTACAATGAGAACCTGCTGGCTGAAAAGACCGCCGCCCAGAAGTCCACCTCACGTCGCCGCAGGGGCAGGAAGAAGATCTCCGGTGATGCACCGAAGACAGCCCCTGCTGAAGCCAAAGAGCAGTCCAAAGCCCAGGAGGCCGCTGATGCTGAGGTACCTCCAGTAGTGGATGAAAAGAAAGAGGAGAGCGGAGAAAATGCGGAGGAGGAGAAGCCCAGTGACCGAGAAGCTGATGAGGAGAAGCCCGGTGACCGAGAAGCTGATGAGGAGAAGCCCGGTGACCGAGAAGCTGATGAGGAAAAGCCCGGTGACCGAGAAGCTGATGAGGAAAAGGAAAGCGATAAAGAAAAGTAATACAGTACGCTAAAGGTTTACAAAAGCTTAACGTGATATTTTACTCTATACACCAGGGGATGAAGTAGATTTAATACTTGATCCCTTTTTTTATTTCAATCAGTTTAATAACCAAACAACATTACTATCATGGGACAAATTGTGGATATTCATGCACGTGAGATACTTGACTCACGCGGTAACCCCACCGTGGAAGTGGAAGTCACCCTGGCCAGCGGATTCGTAGGCCGCGCTGCTGTTCCTTCGGGAGCCTCAACCGGAGAGAACGAAGCGCTTGAGCTTCGCGACGGTGATAAAGACAGGTACCTTGGAAAGGGAGTGCAGAAAGCTGTGGAAAATGTAAACAAAGTCATTGCCGAGGAACTGGTGGGGATGGATGCCCTTGACCAGGTGGCCATCGACCAGAAGATGCTGGAGCTGGACGGTACCAAGACCAAAAGTAAACTGGGTGCCAATGCCATGCTGGGTGTCTCCCTGGCCGTTGCCAAAGCAGCAGCCATGTACCACGACATGCCTCTATACCGCTATATCGGTGGTACTAATGCCAAACACCTGCCCGTTCCCATGATGAATATCATCAACGGAGGATCCCATTCCGATGCCCCTATTGCCTTCCAGGAGTTTATGATCCGCCCGGTGGGTGCATCCAGTTTCAGCGAGGGATTGAGGATGGGGGCAGAGGTATTCCATGCCCTGAAGAAGGTACTGAAGGAGCGTGGTCTGAGCACCTCTGTCGGTGACGAAGGAGGATTTGCTCCCGAACTGGACGGCACGGAAGACGCACTGGACAGCATCCTGAAAGCTGTGGAGAAGGCCGGATACAAACCCGGCAAGGATATTACCATAGCACTGGACTGTGCTGCATCCGAATTTTTCGAGGACGGGGTTTACAATTATGCCAAGTTCGAGGGTGAAGGCGGAGCCAAACGTTCCTCCGAAGAGCAGGCCGACTACCTGGCTCAGCTGATTGATAAGTATCCCATCGACTCCATAGAGGATGGAATGGACGAAGGCGATTGGGATGGATGGGTGATTCAGAAGAAAAAGATCGGTGACCGCTGCCAGCTGGTGGGTGACGATCTTTTCGTCACCAATGTGGAGTATCTTTCCAAAGGGATCGAGCTGGACTGCGCCAATTCCATTCTGATCAAGGTGAACCAGATCGGTACGCTGACCGAAACACTGAATACCATTGAAATGGCTCACCGTGCAGGATATACCACGGTAACCTCCCACCGTTCGGGTGAGACCGAGGATGCTACCATTGCCGATATCGCAGTGGCTACCAACTCCGGACAGATCAAAACCGGATCCCTGAGCCGCTCCGACAGGATTGCCAAGTACAACCAGCTGCTTCGAATCGAAGAGGAACTGGGCGATACGGCCATCTACGGGTATAAGAAGTAATCCCGGCCTGTGGAGCGGTTCCCGGCCTGTGGAGCGGTTCCCGGCCTGTGGAGCGGTTCCCGGCCTGTGGAGCGGCTCCCTGCCTTATTCGGGTTTCTGAACAATTCAGGGGTGTCTGGAGACGCCTCTGTTTTTTTCTGCCAGGTCACTCCGGGGCAAACCTTCGTTTCCGGGGCAAACCTTCGTTTCCGGGGCAAACCTTCGTTTGGGTGAGGGTATCCATCCGTTCAATAATAGATGATAGTATAATTTGATAGTATATTATGATACTATCAGACGGATATGGCAGGAAACAATCCTGTGCTTCCTGATTTAATGCCCCTGACGAGTCCAAAGAGTCATTAACGGAGACTTACAAGTTGAAAAATCTCTGCAGAAATGTTATCTTAGGAGCCCCGAGGTGCCCCTAGTTTTTTCACCCAAAGTAAACCTAATACCCATGTCCATACTAAAAGAACGACTTCAACAGAAGATCGAAGAGTGGAGACCAAGAACCCGTAAACTTGTAAAAGACTACTGCGATGTGGTAGTCGACCAGGTAACCATAGCGCAAGTTATCGGAGGTATGCGGGGTCTGAAAAGCCTGGTCACCGATATTTCTTATCTGGACCCTCAGGAAGGGATTCGATACCGGGGGTACACCTTGCCGGAGGTGTTTGAGAAACTGCCCAGACAGCAGGGTGCGGAAATGCCTTATGTGGAAGGACTTTATTTTCTGCTGCTCACCGGTGATGTGCCTACCGAGAATGAGGTAGCCGACCTGGTGGACGAGTTCCGGAAACGGCGTATCCTGCCTCGTTATGTGTATGAGGTGATCGATGCCTTTCCCACCTTCTCTCCCCCCATGGCGATCTTCTCTGCAGCCATTCTTACCATGCAGCGTGAATCGTTCTTCGCCAAGAAATACCAGGGAGGGATCAGTAAAAGCGATTACTGGGATCCCACATATGAGGACTCGCTCAATCTTCTTGCCAAGCTTCCCGAGGTGGCTTCCTATATCTATGCCAAGCTCTACCGGGATGGCAAACGGATCCAGTCCAATCCCAACCTGGACATGGGTGCCAACTTTGCTCACATGATGGGCATCCCCAAGCCATATGATGATGTATCAAGGCTCAATTTCATCATTCATGCCGACCATGAGAGCGGAAATGTCAGCGCCCATACGGGTCATCTCGTGGCCAGCTCCCTGTCGGATATCTATCTTTCCATATCTGCCATGATCAACGGACTGGCCGGACCGCTGCACGGCCTGGCCAATCAGGAGGTGCTCAGGTGGTTGCAGGATCTGGTGGAAAAAATGAACGGCCAGATTCCCACCGAAGAGGAGATGAAGCAGTTTGTCTGGGATACGCTCAATTCGGGCCAGGTAATCCCTGGATATGGTCATGCGGTACTCCGTAAGACCGATCCAAGGTACACCGTACAGCGTGAATTCTGCATGACCCATATGAAGGACGATCTACTGTTCCAGTATACCGATATGCTCTACCGGGTGGTTCCGCCGATTCTCCAGGAGCAGGGTAAAGCCAAGAACCCCTGGCCCAACGTGGATGCCCAGTCAGGAATCATCCACTGGCACTACGGGATTACCGAGTACGAATTCTATACCGTACTGTTTGGTATCGGAAGGGCCATCGGTATCACTGCCAACATCATCTGGGACCGGGCACTGGGTTATTCGTTGGAGCGTCCCAAATCGGTGACGACGGAGATGCTGGAGAAGATCGCCATGAAAGCGCGGGAAAATAGCAAGTCCAACGGAACCGGCGACTGCAAGCAGATCACCAACTGAAGATCACCAACTGATTTTTCAGAGTAATTTCTGCATGATACTGATGAGCAATTCGGGAGCGAACGGTTTGGCAATGTAGTCATCCACTCCTGCGGCCAGGCAATTCTCCCGGTCCCCTGCCAGTGCATTGGCGGTGATGGCGATAATAGGGATGTGCTGATCGGTTTCTGACTCAATCTCCCGGATCTTCTTGGTCGCTTCAATGCCATTCATGATCGGCATCATGATATCCATCAGGATGATATCATAGGGATCCTGATTGTACTTCTCCAGCGCCTCCTTGCCATTCATGGCCACATCGATCTTTTTCACCCTCTTTTTCAGGTGTAGCATCACGATTTTCTGGTTGATTTCGTTATCCTCCACCAGCAGAACCCTGGCATCTTTCAGCGCGGTTTTGGACTCCTTTTCCGAAACGGGGATCTCCTCTGCCTCGGTACCGGGTACCAGACGGGTGGGGTCCTTGGTAAATTCCAAAGAGAAGGAGACCGAGGCAAGTCCGCCGACAGCGGCCACAGAGAACTGACTATCACTCTCCTGGAGGAGGATATGGGCATTCACAAGGTTGGAGAATTGCTGAGTTTTTCCGCTCTTCACCGAATTGATGAAAGTGAGAAGATCGGGTCCCAGATCCGTTTCGATCCTGAATTTAAAATCCAGCTTCACTTTTCCCGGATTCTCATAGAGCACATCCATGGTAAGTTCGGCCGGTTTCCTGATCCGCCTGTACAGACTCAGCCCTTTAACGATCTGCACGATCAGACTGCGCAGCAGGCTCGGATCGCCGATCAGGTAATTTCGCAAACGTTCGGTCTGTCGAATGGTCAATTCATTGGGTGGCTCCTCATCCGAATTCAGGATACCGGAGGCCTCTTCCAGCACTTTGTTCAGGTCAAACGGAGTGATGCTTTTATGGTATTCGACGGCTCCCGGACTGGCGATCTCCACAATATGGTTCACATCTTCGATCAGATGATTCGTAGTCGCCTTCAGGGTCTCCATCAGCACTTTTTGCTCCGAGGTAAGCCGGCTGTCATGCACCAGGGTATCGATCAGTGTCAGGTTACTCAGCGAAGTGCGTAATTTATGGGAGAGCTTGGAAATGAATTCATCTTTATGAAGCATCTCCGATTCGACTTTTCGCCGGTTGTTCTTAAGGGTCTGAAGCAGCTGGCGGTTGGAGCGCTCCACGAAAAGGGCGACCCCGATGACGATGGCATAGATGGAGTAGAAGATCAGGCTGTTATAGAAGTCAAGCTGCACTGTCTGATCCAATCCTGTCAGATTGGCCAGCAGCGTGATTACTCCCAGGCCCACAGCCACCCATATCCCATGGCGGCCGTTTACGCTGACGCAGGCCAGGGGAAACAGCAGGTGCAGAGCCATCACAAGCGTGGAGGAGACTCCCAGATCGAAAAGATATCCGTTCAGGAAGAGCAGCCCGGTGAGCACCAGGGCCAGCAAACTGCTCAGGTTGGTCTTCTTTCCCACCGGGATCAGAAAATAGAAAGCCAGGGTGAGCAGCAGCGCCACACTATCCACCACCAACAGATGGACAATACCTCCCAGAACCGACCATATCGTCGATATGGCAAGCATGACGGCGAGGATGAAGTAGAACAGGTTAATCCGGCGGATACGGTTCACTTCTGCCTGGTCCATATGTCCCTCGACACCATGCGAAAACAATGGTTTCAGAAATGATGAAAACATGGGTTGTTCTTCTGGCTTTCGTGAACAAAGTAAGCCAAATTTTTATTTACGATTAATAGATATTGGCGTTATTTTTGTATTTAGAAAAGTACTTCGTATTTTAAGACAAGAGAAGGAGGAACTATGCACGAGATGAGGAGATTGATCACTGTTTTTTTGCTGGGGATGCTGTCCTCCGCTTTTCTCTTTGCCCAGGAAGGGGAAGGAGAGGGGCTGGTGAAATATACCCCCGCTTTTGAATTCAATGAGGGAATCTTTGCCAATTTCGAGATGGTAAAGAACAATGATCCCATTCCCCCTGCCCGTATTGTGACCGAAATCGATATGTACGACAGGGAATTCTATGATAAGGTCACTTCACAGAAGGAGATCGTGATCTATGATCAGAATGGGGTGAAGAAAGTGATGAATACCAAGAATATCTGGGGATATGGCAGAAACGGAGTACTCTACATCAATGTGGGAGCTGCTTTTCACAGAATCAGCTTCGTGGGCAGTATTTCCCATTTTGTGGCTTCGGTTACCACCTACAATCCCAATTATTACGACCCCTATTATTATAATCCTTACTACTCCAGCTCGTATTATTACAACAGGTATACGATGCCCCGTTCCAATTACGCCAGTACAGAGCTCAGGCAATATCTGCTCGATTTTGAAACAGGGGAGGTGATGGAGTATGATACAGAAAGTGTAGAGGTGCTCCTAATGAAGGATCCGGAACTGGCCGATGAATATCATTCACTCAGGAACAGGAAAAAGAAGCAGATGAAGTTTGTTTTTATCCGCAGGTTCAATGAAAAGCACCCCCTCTTTTTCCCGAATGAATAATTCTGACTTCCTTTGTTCAAATTTTTTATACCCTACTGTTGATGAAAAAGAGCCTTGCTTTTCTGCTTGCCATTGGTCTGTGGATCCCCCTTCATGCCCAGCGGGAGTATCTTCCCACGCCGGAGGACCTGGAACATTTTCAACGGACCAGGACCTACGTGGTTCTGGGCGATAATCCTCTGTCGGACTACAACCTGGAGATACAGGATGCTGTTAAGAAATACTGGGATATCACCGAATATGAGTTTCTTCCATTCGATGAGTTTGGAGAGAAGAGCGCTGACAAGAACGCCTCCTTTCTCTACACCGCCACGGTGAGTTTTGAAAAGGATCGCTCTCAGACCCGATACACGTTCCTTTGCCTTTCGCTGGGAGGGGATTACTACAGCATTGATGAGATGAAGGATGTGGCCAATCTTCCTCTGGGATATTACGGGGTTGACGAGGACAGCTACAGTTACAAACTGGGGACCATGGTACGGTTCCTGCAGGACCATGTCAGGCTGATTACTGAGAATCCCGATATGGTATCCCAGAATGTCTACAAGCACTACAATGACAACATGGGACAGGTAAGCAGGAAGACGCTCTACCTGGTGGAGGATGAGCTGGAAAGCGTTGTATCCACCGAGGCAAGGATCCGCTCCGTATATCCATACGATGTGAAGATCGTGGAACCGGACAAGATCAAGGAATTGATCATGGACGGGGATGAAGGTGCGGTGTTTCTGCACAAGGTGGGACCTGAAGGTAGCAGGATGAATTCCAGGGTTTATAAGATCCTGATCGGTGCTGCCGATGGCACGTTCTACTATTTCGACTACCACAAGTCAGGAAGGGATCCCGATGCTTTCCTGGAAAAGGATTTCAAGAAACTGGCCAGGGCCAACAAATAAGCCTTATTAACATCAAGTCTGCCCCCCATGGCTGAGAAACCCTCCATTCCAAAAGGAACACGTGACTTTACCCCGCCAGAGATGGCCCGGCGGAACTTCATCTTCGACACGATCCGCTCGGTTTTCACCACCTACGGATATCTCCCCATTGAAACTCCGGCCATGGAGAACCTCTCTTCCCTGATGGGTAAATACGGAGAAGAGGGAGACAAACTGTTGTTCAAGGTGCTGAATTCCGGCGATTTCAAAAACAAGGTGAGTCAGCAGGATTGGACTGTAAGTTCCCCGGCCCGTCTCGGAACCCTCCTCTCCGAAAAAGGATTGCGCTACGACCTGACAGTGCCGTTTGCCCGTTTCGTGGTACAGCACCGGAACGAGATTGCCTTTCCTTTTAAGCGATACCAGATTCAACCGGTCTGGAGGGCCGATCGTCCTCAGCGAGGCCGCTACCGGGAGTTTTATCAGTGCGATGTGGATGTCATCGGAAGTCATTCCCTGCTGAATGAACTGGAACTGGTCCAGATCATGGACGAAGTGTTCAAACGGCTGGGCTTGAAGGTGACCATCAAGGTGAACCACCGGAAGATCCTTGCCGGCATAGTGGAGGCGATCGGGGAGCCGGCCGGGCGGCTCACCGATATTACAGTGGCCATCGACAAGCTGGAAAAGGTTGGCCGGGCGAAGGTGATCGGGGAGATGAAGGAGAAAGGGGTCTCTTCCGAGGCCCTGGAGAAACTCCGGCCCATTTGGGATCTTGCAGGCAGTGGTCAGGAGAAACTGCAATTCCTGCAGCGATTCCTGGTCCGATCCGTCACCGGCCGGGAAGGGCTGGACGACCTTAAAACACTTTTTGGATACCTGGAATCGGTAACCATTGATGCACCGGTGGAGTTTGATATGACCCTTGCGAGGGGGCTCAACTACTATACCGGGGTTATCTTCGAGGTTAGCTCAGCCGAAATGCCCATAGGAAGTATCTGCGGAGGAGGAAGGTATGATGACCTGACAGGGATCTTCGGTATGGAGGGTGTCTCGGGTGTGGGCGTCTCTTTCGGTGCCGACCGGATTTACGATGTGATGCTGAAGCTGGAACGGTTCCCCTTAGAAGGAGTGCATAACACCCGGTTGCTGTTTGTCAATTTCGGGAAGAAGGAGGCCGCATTCATCCTTCCCATCCTATCCCAATTGAGGCATAGGGGGATCCCTTCGGAGCTTTATCCTGATGCGGCCAAAATGAAGAAGCAGATGAGTTATGCCAATTCCAGGGAAATCCCCTTTGTGGCGCTGGCTGGAGAAGAAGAGATCGGTCAGGGGGTGGTCACCCTTAGAGAGATGGAGAGTGGCAACCAGGAGCGGCTGACTCCTCCACAGCTGATCGACCGTCTTCAGCGCGGCTGACTCCTCCACAGCTGATCGACCGTCTTCAGCGCGGCTGACTCCTCCACAGCTGATCGACCGTCTTCAGCGCGGCTGACCCACCTGTCCAAGAACATTCGGTCCGGCGCGCTATCTTCCCTTTTTTTTCGGTAATTCAACAAGGCTGTCTATCGCAGCGAATGCCGGTCACATCCTAAGCATCTCCATCCATTGCTCAGGGATGCTAATTTGTAACGTGCTTAACCACTGCGTAATTAATGCCAGGTTATTTCCGTAGCATCCCTGAGCTATTAATAGAAGGAGGGCTTGGGAGACAGCAGCATTAAAGTTAATATGCATCGACATGGAAAAGGAACACCTGATTACCACCGCAGAGATCGGATGGGAAAAGATCGATGAGATCATCACCACCGGTATGAAACTGAAGCTTTCGGCGGAGGCTTCCAAAAAGATCATCAATTGCAGGGAATACCTGGATCGCAGGCTGGACGAAAGCGACGAGATTCTCTATGGGATCAACACCGGGTTCGGATCCCTTTGCGATGCGGTTATTTCCAGAGAGAACCTTGGATTGCTGCAGAAGAACCTGGTGATGTCCCATGCCTGCGGGGTGGGGGATGAGGTCCCGGCCGGCATCTCCCGGTTGATGCTGCTTCTGAAAATTCAGTCGCTCTCTTATGGTAATTCGGGAGTGCAGCTGGCCACGGTGCAAAGGCTGGTCGATCTTTACAACCATGATCTTCTGCCGGTGGTCTATACCTATGGCTCGCTGGGGGCCTCGGGCGATCTGGCACCGCTGGCTCACATGAGTCTTCCGCTGCTGGGGATGGGAGAAGTGTACCATCAGGGAATCCGTTGCGAGGCCTCGGAGGTGATGGAGGAGTTGGGCTGGGAACCGATCGAGCTGAAATCGAAGGAAGGCCTTGCCCTCCTGAACGGGACGCAGTTCATGAGTGCTTACGGGGTTCATCTCTGCATGCGTGTCTTCAAGCTCTCCATCCTGGCCGATATTATCGGTGCCCTGTCGCTCGATGCTTTCGACGGACGCATTGAACCTTTCCATGAGCTGGTTCAGCAAATCAGGCCCCATCAGGGCCAGATAGTCACCGCCCGGCGCGTGCGCTGGCTTCTGGATGGGAGCGAATTGACCGGAAGGACCAAATCACATATCCAGGACCCCTATTCGTTCCGGTGCATGCCTCAGGTTCACGGGGCTTCCAAGGACTCCATCAACTATGTGGCCTATGTGTTCCGCAATGAGATCAATGCGGTCACGGATAACCCCACCATTTTTCCGGAGGAGGATATGATCATCTCGGCCGGGAACTTCCACGGGCAGCCCCTGGCACTGGCACTGGACAATCTGGCCATTGCCATGAGTGAACTGGGTAATATTTCCGAGCGGCGTACCTATCAATTGCTCTCGGGGACCCGTGATCTTCCGCCCTTTCTGGTGGCCAATCCGGGACTGAACTCCGGTTTCATGATCCCCCAGTATACCGCCGCCTCCATGGTGAGCCACAATAAACAACTCTGCAGTCCCTCTTCGGTCGACTCCATCGAATCTTCCCAGGGTCAGGAAGATCATGTCAGCATGGGGGCCAATGCAGCCACCTCCGCTTACAGGGTGATGGAGAACCTGGAGCGGATACTGGCCATTGAACTCTACAATGCTGCCCAGGCGCTGGACTTCCGGCGGCCCGCCCGCACCAGTCCCTTCCTGGAGGAGTTTGTGAGAGCATATCGGGAAAGGGTCCCGTTCGTGAAGGACGACAAGGTGATGTACCGTGACATGGAAGAGAGCGTCCGGTTCATTCAGGAGGTGTCTCTCGACCTGCCGGACGATCTGCTGGTTATCCGGGATTATTCGCCTGCGGATATGAAGTAGCGCTCCTTCATCAGGGGTATTTTCCCGCAACGCGCTTTTCCACTGCCTGCAAGATGCCAGGTCGCTTCTAAAACACCCTGATGATGATCCTGCTTTTCAAAGGAGTTAATAAAGAAGGTCCGGGAGCATGGGATGGGGAGCGTTTTCTTTATCGGGCCGTCCCCCGCGGTTGCGCTCCCGATCCTCTCCACGTAGTTTTCTCATCAGGAATTTCCGGAAATCCCACTCCACCTTACCCAGCATCAGTACCTTCCGGTAGGGGAGTACATCCATGAACTTATCCTGGTAAAACTCTTTTTCCAGTTTCAGCTGGGAAGTCTTCAGGTCGTGTAATTTCTCCAGAACTTCCTTGATTTCCGGATCACTCAGATTGTCGGCATTCTGGTAGGCATATCTGTAGGTGTTGTGTTCATCTTCGATCAGCTTCATTTTCCGGTTATGGAAATCATAATAGATCGGCCAGAAGGATTCAGATTCCGATTGGGTCAGATCCAGGTGTTCGGTAAAATAAGCCTCTCTCTCCCGTTTAATGCGCTCCATCTGTTCCTCATCCTGGGCTCTGAGCATCGTGTTGCCTGAAAGGAACAGCAAAGCGATGAGTGCATAAGTGGCTTTCCGTATCATCGTTGTTTCTTTTTGGCTTAATTAAATAATAATACCTCTTCCACATCATGGATGGCCAGGTACTCGATCACCTGGTTTTCGTAGGCTTCTTCCGGATCCAGTGTTTCCGACTCAGCGCTCATCAGGTCATAAAGATATCGGTCATCTTCAAATACCTGCAGTTGCTCCAGCATGGCCATACCTGAATCTGCCTCTGAGGTGGCTGGACCGGGGGAAATCCACCGGACCAGGGGAATGCTGACCAGGGCCAGCACCAGCACTGCTGCAGCCAGCCATATGCGGTTGCGGGGAGAGCGGAACCGCTGGAAAGGAACCAGGTGGCCGGTATCACTGTCAGCGGTATGCTGATCTCCCCGGCCTCTTTGCTCCTCTATCCTGATCCGATCCTCTATCCTGATCTGCTCCTGCAGCCTGATCCGTTCCTGCAGCCGCTCAGGAAAACTTTCAAAATAGCCTTCCGGAACCCCGAAGGGAGCCTCTTTCAGCGATTTTTGCTGCAGATCCAATTTCTGACGTCTTTTTTTCATCTTTTTCAGACTAATGGTTTGACCGTTATCCCGGTAGAAGGTTTAATCCTCCCCGAGCATCGCTTCTATTTTTTTCACTGCATGATGGTAAGAGGCTTTTAGCGCTCCTACGGATGTTTTCAGTATTTCTGACATCTCGTCGTATTTCATCTGATCGAAGTATTTCATGTTGAATACCAGTCGTTGTTTTTTCGGTAGCTTCAGGATGGCCTGCTGCAATTTGAGTTGGATCTCATCACCGTTAAACCAGGGATCCGATTCCAGTGTTTCACTCATCTGTTGCTCCACGTCCACCCAGGAGGCCATGTACTTCCTTTTCTTCTGCTTCAAAAAGGAGAGTGCCTCATTGGTGGCTATCCGGTATAACCAGGTGTAGAGGCCCGAGTCGGATCGGAAATGGGCGATCGATTTCCAGATCTTCAACATCGTATTCTGTAACACATCATCTGCATCTTCGTGACTCACCACGATCTTCCGGATGTGCCAATAGAGCCGCTGCTGGTATTTCAACACCAGCTGGTTGAACCCGGCCTCTTTTTCGCCGGGCTTATGGATGGCATCCAGAATATCCTTATCCCTCCATTCCGGCATACATTCTTGGCATTTGACCTTTTAGACGATAGGATTGCCACATAGTTTAAGCGGGATGGACCGGGGATCAGTAGAAACGGACCGCCTCCGAGGAACCCTGATCCACCTCGAAATCCCTCACCACACTGAAAGAGGTGGATTTCAGGTCACCCCTTCTGAAGATTACCCGGTAAGTGCCGGGTTGCAGGTAGAAACCCTGACTCTTTTTGTTCTCCAAAAGGTTCATCACCCATTTCTGCTGCCCTTCGCTGTTCAGCTGGTAAAGTGCACCCGATCCCGGTTGCTGCGAATGGAAGGTGACATATCCCGGGGCCGGAATTTCCACAGTAGTGGTATAGCTCTGCCTGATCTCCACATCTTCGATGATCATCAGCGGATAGATGGGGATCTCCAGATCATAGCCACCTACGATGTACTTCCCCACATTGCCCATCTCCTGAATATTGATGGTACGGCTCTTCCCGGCCTTTCTTACCAGGATCTTTTCTTTGACGTAGGCATTTCCCCGGGAGGTTCGCACGTGCAAAAATCCCTGGGGTACATCCAGGCCGATAATGTTGTGACGTCCCGTGACCAGTTTTACACTGTCGATGGATACAGGTGGAATAGTCTGGGCCATAATACGATAGGTGCTCATATGGTCCAGGGAAAGGGTATCGGGATTCCCTTTGCTGTTCAAGGTGTGGATCATGTTGTAACGGATCACCCCGGAAAACCGGTCATAAAATACCACGTTGATATCGGTTTCGGTGGGAAAATCATTGGAGTCGAGCAGGTTGACCTGTGCACTGGTGGCATTGAGTGCCTCTGTGATCACCACTTTCAGTGCATCTCTGAACCGTTCCTTGTCGGGTGCATCATAGTATTCGCCGATACAATCGAACGTCTCCCTGAAGCCGGGATCGTTTCCGATACCGATCACAAAGGGCCTCAGGATGATCCCCTTTTTCTGAAGCTTCAGCGATACCGAGCAGGGATCCCCGTCACAGGCTTCCACCCCGTCGGTGATCAGCAGAATGATATTCCGGCAATTCCCGCAATCGGGGAAATCATCCGGCGCAAGCTCCAGCGAACGGGCGATGGGAGTGGTGCCCTTGGGATTGATGAACCGCAGCTTTTGCCTGATCCGGGAGGCGTTGTTGGGGCTGAAGGGAACTTCCAGCTTGGTGTCACTGCAGTCCTGCGGAGGGACCGGACTCTGGTGACCGTATACCCTCAGTGCCATCTCCACATGCTCCATCTGCTCCAGGCTGTCCACAGTTTGGAGCAGAATATCCCGGGCAATATCAAACTTACGGGCTCCTTCCCACTGACCCGCCATGCTGTTGGAGGCGTCGAAAATGAAAAGGATCCTCGATTTAGGGGTATACCCGGTGGTGGAGGTCAGCTCCTGAGCCTGCAGCGGCTTGGGCGCACCCATTATAAGGAGGGTGAGCAGCAGCCAACATATCCTGTGCAGCCTGATTTCAGCCTGGCTTTGGATCATACCGCTACACGTACTTTCCGAAAGTATCTTTCTCAAAGGGACGATCAGACTTAAATGATTCCAATGATTACCCGGTTCAGGTTAAAGATATAACGCTGACTGCCACTTAAAAGTACAAAATTCGCCTGAAGAATTCCGGGGAGTTACGAACAGGGTTTATTCGTCGATTTTAAGAATCCTGAAGCTTTTACCAGCAGAGTCAGATCCTCGTATCTGTAGCAGATAGAGTCCGTTATCCAGCTGTTTCATAGGAATTTGGATAAATGATTTATCCATTTTGAGGTCCTTTTGCCAGACTATCCTTCCAGAGGAGTGAACAAGGGTCAGGCAGAGGCCCTGTCCGACGGGCAGATTGCTCTTTATGTTCAACCTATTATTGACGGGATTGGGCCAGATGCGGAACTCCGGTAACGGATCGGACGGAAGGCCGGTGGTCTCTTGTGGCTGAAGGCGGACCGGGAGCCAGGTGGCCCGGTAGTCGGTGACAGGGACGGCAGACAGGGTATCGTTCAGGTATCCGGGGGCGGAGGCGATCAGTTCATAGGTTCCCTCTTTGATCAGCCGGTAGAAATCTCCATGCAGTTCAGAGCTGTGGACGGTGGAGTAAGACTCGTCATGGCCGGGAAGGGTGATCAGGGCCCGAAGCGGCTTCCCGGTCTCCGCGTCGGTTACCTGACCCCGGATCCCGTAAGTGCACTGGGCCATATAGTTGAGCAGCGACCGCCGGTTGATCTGCCAGTGGTCCTCCAGAAGGTCCGATTCCAGCTTTTTCACATTGGAAAGCTCCAGGGTCACCTCCCGTCCCTCCAGGTAGTAGTTCATGTAATCCTGCCGGCCGCCGTAAATAATATACCATTTTGCCCCGTTGGTGATCCCCTCATCGGGCCAGCCGAACATGTAGTCCGGATCCACCGCCCGGGCTTCGTCGGCATATTCCCGGGAAACGAAGCGGTACCAGGCATCATCGGCGTGTAGATCAAAAGTGTGGTCCCAGGGGTAGTTGACCACCTCCGCTCCGCTGTGCAGGTTGGCCGAAAGGGTGAAACGGTACCGGTGCAGGAACTCCATCATCTCCCGGGTTTCCCGCTCACGTCCGGTGGTGTCGTCCGGCTGAGAGAGGGCCGGATCGGGAAAGTCGCGGTTCAGATTGACCCCGTTCACATTGTTCCGGATGGAACGGAAGAGCGAAAGGTCCTGGTCGTTGGAATAGCTTCCATCGGGGTTGGCCAGGGGATTGATCCAGATTTCCAGACTGTCCACCAGGTACGTTACCTCATTGTCGGTGCCGTATCCCTCCAGCAGGTGGTGTGCCAGGCGAAGCAACAGTATGTAGCCCGCCAGCTCGTCGCCGTGCATGGTGGAGGTGTAGAGGAATTTTGCTTCAGGCTCCTCCTGACCGGGGTTATCGGTGATCTTAAGAGCCAGTAATAACCGTCCCTCCGTGGAGGTGCCGAAGGTATCGAGCCTGCAGATGGCGGGGTAGTCTCTTGCAAATCCCTGCATCATATCCAGGTATTGCGGGTAGGTGGGATATTTCCGGAAGGTAAGAGCCTCCTCCAGGTCCTGAGCCATATCGCTGTCATCGAACTGCCCCTCCAGCCACTGGGCCTGAAGGGAAAAAGCCCCTGATACGATGAAGCATGCTATCCACAGAGCATGGAGGGCTGGTAGTGCCCCAAAGCGTTTTTTTGGAACCCGAGGCAGCCACAGCCCTTTAAGAAACCGCCTTGCGGTATGCATGGAACGCTCAGACGTTGAACCGGATATGCAAAATATCGGCATCCTTTACCTCATAATTCTTGCCTTCCACCGCCAGTTTACCCTGCACCTTGCAGGCCTGTTCCGAACCGAGCGACACAAAGTCGTCGTATTTCATGACCTCAGCACGGATGAATCCCCTTTGCAGGTCGGAATGGATCGCCCCTGCCGCATCGGGAGCCAGGGCGCCCCTGCGAACGGTCCAGGCACGGATCTCTTTGGGACCAACCGTAAAAAAGGAGATCAGGTTCAGCATGGAGTAGGCAGAGCGCACCAGCTTGTTCACCCCGGGCTCTTCCAGACCGGCATCGGCCAGGAACTCCCTGCGGTCCTCCTCATCCTCCAGTTCGGCAATCTCCGATTCGAGTCTGGCGGCCAGGACCAGGATCTCCGGATCCTCTCCGGAGAGGTAATCCTTCACCTGGCTCACATAATCATTTCCTGCGGTGGCCGCCTCATCCTCCACGTTGCAGACATATATCACCGGTTTGCTGGTGAGCAGGAAAAGATCTTCCACATAGCGGCGATCGGCATCGCTCATTTCAAGGCTGCGGGCATTCTGGAAGTTTTCCAGGTGAGCCTTGTATTTCTCCAGCACCCCGATCCCCTGGCGGGCATCCTTATCCCCCGACTTAGCCACTTTAGCCAGACGTTCCAGCTTCTTTTCCACCGATTCCAGGTCCTTCACCTGCAACTCCAGATGGATGGTCTCGATGTCCCTCACCGGGTTCACCGAGCCGTCGATATGAGGCAGTTGCTCGTCGTCGAAACAGCGAATCACATGGATCAGGGCATCCGTATTCCGGATATCGGAAAGGAACTTGTTTCCTACCCCCTCCCCCTGACTGGCTCCCCTGGCGAGCCCGGGAATATCGACGATCTCCACCGTGGCCGGGATCACTTTCCCGGTCTCCTGGAAGTTCTCCAGATGATAGAGTCTTGGATCGGGTACGTTGACGATTCCCACATTCGATTTGCTCGACGTAAAAGCGAAACTGGAGGTTTCGACCCGGGAGTTGGACATACAGTTAAACAGGGTCGATTTCCCCACATTGGCCACACCGATAATCCCGCACTTCAATGACATATTGTGAAAAAATTAGGCTCAAAAATACGAAATTATGGGTACTTTTGAGCCTCTGACCTCATCTGAAGCGTCAGGAGCAGCATAGTACACCGACTATTGGTCATGTACATAAACCTGCACATTTAGTTTATCCCAAAACAAGAGATATGAACAACCAGATTCGAGAAAGAGCAGCAGACAATATCAGGGTTCTCTCCGCCGCCATGGTCGAAAAGGCCAAATCGGGACATCCCGGCGGGGCCATGGGGGGAGCCGATTTCATCGATATGCTCTACACCCGCTTCCTTACATTCGATCCCGATGATATGGCCTGGCCGCTGCGCGACCGGTTCTTTCTTGATCCCGGACACATGTCGCCCATGCTGTACAGTGTGCTGTGCATGACCGGCCACCTGAGCCTGGATGATCTCAAACAGTTCAGGCAGTGGGGAAGCCCTACTCCCGGTCATCCAGAGCTGGATCCCTCCAGGGGGGTGGAAAATACCTCGGGACCTCTGGGACAGGGTCATGCCATGGCTGTTGGTGCTGCTATAGCCGAACGGTTCCTGGCCGCACGCTTTGGAGAATGGATGTCCCATCGCATTTTCACCTTTATTTCCGACGGAGGAATCCAGGAGGAGATCTCGCAGGGAGCCGGCAGAATTGCGGGGTTCCTGGGTCTGTCGAACCTGGTGATGTTCTACGATTCCAACGATATTCAGCTTTCCAGCCGCACAGAGGTGGTCTCGGATGAAGATACTGCCGGGAAGTATAAGGCCTGGAACTGGCATGTTCTCACCATTGACGGGAACAACAGGGAGGAGATCCTTCATGCAATGCAGGCGGCCATGGAGGAGAATGAACGCCCCACCCTGATTATCGGGAAGACCATCATGGGAAAAGGCGCCGTGGATGAGAACGGGAACTCCTTCGAAAGCCAGACCTCCACCCACGGTATGCCGATATCGGATGCGGGGGGCTCCTTTGAAAAGACCATTGCCAACCTGGGCGGGGATCCGGAAAACCCATTCCAGATATTCCCGGAAGTCAGGGATGCCTACCAGGCCATGCTGGATGAAAAACGCAGGCTGGTGACCGAAAAGAAAAACAGGCAGGCCAGCTGGGAAAGAGAAAATCCGGAACTGGCACGGAAATGGAAACAGTTCCTGAGCGGAGACCTGCCCGCGATCGATTTCAGCGAAATCGAACAAAAGGCCGGAGCACCCACCCGCGGAGCATCCGGAGCGGTTCTGGCCCACCTGGCCGGAAAGATAGAGAACCTGATCGTTGGTTCGGCCGACCTGTCCAACAGTGACAAGACCGATGGGTATCTGAAGAAGACCACCCCTTTCAGGAAAGGGGACTTTAGCGGTTCCTTCCTTCAGGCAGGGGTCTCTGAGCTGACCATGGCAGCCATTGCCAACGGAATGGCGCTTCACGGAGGAGTGATCCCGGTGATCGGGACCTTTTTCGTTTTCAGCGATTACATGAAGCCGGCCGTCCGACTGGCCGCATTGATGCAGCTTCCCGTCAAGTATGTTTGGACCCACGACGCCTTCCGCGTCGGGGAGGATGGTCCTACGCACCAGCCGGTGGAGCAGGAGGCACAGATCAGGCTCCTGGAGCACCTGCGCAACCACCAGGGGAAGCGCTCCCTGATGGTGCTTCGGCCCGCCGATGCCACCGAGACCACTGTTGCCTGGAAGATGGCGCTTGAGAACCATGAGACTCCCACGGCCCTCATTCTGTCCCGCCAGGGAATTTCCGACGTTCCGGCCCTGCCGGGATCCGACCGGTATTCCGATTCACTTCATGCTGAGAAAGGAGCCTATGTGGTGCAGGATTGTGAAGGTACCCCCGATGTATTGATGCTCGCTTCCGGTTCGGAGGTATCCACCTTACTTTCGGGCGCAGAACTGCTGGCCGAAAGAAAAAACCTGAAAGTGCGCGTCGTTTCGGTGATCTCCGAGGGATTATTCAGGGACCAGGAAGAGGTATACCAGAAGCAGGTGATTCCCGACGATGTGCCGCTTTTCGGAATGACTGCCGGGTTGCCTGTCACCCTGGAAGGACTGATAGGTAACCGGGGACAGGTCTTTGGCATGAAAAGCTTTGGATATTCCGCGCCCTACAAGGTGCTGGACGAAAAACTGGGATTTAACGGTGAAAATGTTTTCCATCAGGTGACTAAAATGCTGGGAATCTAGCAGCAATGTGAGGAGGAAGCGTGAGGAAGATCACACAGGTTACTTTATTATTAGGGGTTCAATTCATCTTTTTCCCTGGGATATTGGAGGGTCAGCGTATTCCTTCCGAAAAGCCAAAACTGATAGTTGGCATCACTATCTCGGGGATGAAGTATGATTATCTCTCCGTCTACTGGGAGAAATTTGGAGAGGAGGGCTTTAAAAGGATGGCCTCCACAGGGGCCAATTGCCGGAATGCCCGTTACAACTACCTGATCACGGAGCCCTCGGTGGGATACGCTTCCATCGCCACCGGGTCCAGGCCCAGTGAACACGGTATCGTCTCCGATTACTGGTATGAAAGGTTCTCCAATCAGATCGTATACAGCCTGGATGACGGGGAACAACATTCCATCGAAGGTGCTTACGGAACCGGTGCCTTTTCACCGGTCTCCCTTCACAGCCGCACCCTCTCCGATGAGCTTCGGATTAAAAGCCGTTTCCGTTCGCGCTCCATCGGGATCTCCATGGATCCCCAGGCAGCCGTTTTGATGGCAGGGCACACGGCCTCGGCCGCTTACTGGCTTGATACGGAAAGGGCCAGCTGGATAACCAGCAGCTATTATATGGATTCGTTGCCGGTCTGGGTGAAGGAATTCAACGGGAAGAACTACCGTGACATCTATCTGGGCCGGACCTGGGAAACCCTGCATCCCATCGCCGAATACCAGGAAAGTCTTCTGGACAATAACCCCTACGAAACCGGATTCAACGGACAGACTACCTTCCCTTACGACCTGTCCAGATTCAGCCAGGCAGAAAGGGATTCGAGGGATTATTCCGTACTGAAGTACACCCCCTGGGGGAACACCTTCACCAAGGATATGGCCATTGCTGCCATCGTCAACGAGGAGCTGGGCAAGGGTGAAGCCACCGACATGATCCACATCGGATTCAATGCGACCCGGTACCTGGCCGACCTGTTCACCAGCTGGTCGGTGGAGATGCAGGATGCCTATCTGAGGCTGGACCAGGATATTGCACACCTGCTGCAGTTTCTGGATAATGAATTGGGATTGGAGAATGTGCTGATATATGTGACTGCGGAGAATGCCCTGGCCGATGATCCGCGCTATCTGGGCGAGTACCGGATCCCGTCGGGCTTTTTCAACTACCGGACCAGCATTTCGCTGCTCAGGTCCTACATGAATGCCGTGTATGGAAGGGGAGAGTGGATCTCTTTTTACTATGCTCACCAGATCTATCTGAACCACCAGTTGATACAGGACTCCAAACTGACCCTGGAGGAGGTGCAGGATGTGGTGGCCCGTTTCATGGTGCAGATGGAGGGGGTGTCCAATGCGGTGCAATCCTATGTGCTGCAGAGGAACCATTTCACTGACGGGGTACTGCAAAGGATCCAGAACAGCTATTACCAGAAACGGTCAGGCGATGTGATCCTCTTCCTCACTCCGGGCTGGGTGGAACACAGCAATATTGCCGACGGTACCCTGGCCGAATTGAATTCGGGTCCCCACGTACCGCTTATCTTTTACGGATGGAAGATCAACCGGGTATCCATCCCCAGAAGGGTCTCACCCATTGACATAGCCACCTCCATCGCCTCTTTTCTGGAAATCTCCATGCCCGATAACGTTACCGGGCAGGTGATACCGGAACTCATACGTTAGTCCTTAAAGTCCGTAAAGTCGATAAAGTCTTTAAAGTCCGTAAAGATTAATGGTTTAGAGAGGAGCAGAGATCGCAGAAAGACTGGAGGAGGGCCGGATTCTTTTCCACGGCGGTGCCCACTACGACCATATCCGCACCGGCATCATAGACCTCCGCAGCACAGTCTCTGGAGGAGATCCCTCCACCGACGATCAGCGGCAGGGAAAGCTGCCTGCGGATCTCCCGGATCATATCGAGACCCACCGGGTGAGCTGCGCCGCTGCCTGCCTCCAGGTAAATACTTTTCAATCCCAGCATTTCACCGGCCATGGCAGTGGCTACCGCGATCTCGGTCTTGCCGGCAGGGATCGGTTTGGTCTGACTCATGAACTCCACCGAGGTGGATCTCCCGTTCTCGATCAGCATATAACCGGTGGGGATCACCTCGATACCTGACCGGTTCAGGTGAGGAGCCGCCAGCACGTGATTACCGATGAGAAATTCGGGATTGCGTCCCGAGATCATGGAAAGCAACAGAATCCCGTCGGCCCGGTCGGAAAGCTGCATGACATTCCCGGGAAAAATAAAGACAGGCAGTTGGGTTTCCAGTTTCAGTGCAGTGATAGTGATTTCGATGGGCTGAAACAGAATACTTCCGCCCACCAGCAGCAGATCCGGGGGCGACTTCCTGATCTGTATAATCAGGTGATCCAATGAATCGCTGTCATACTTATCAGGATCCACCAGCAGCGCAAAACGCTTCCTGCTTCGGTCACTCAGTTCTTCGTAGAAACTCTTCATATTTAACGATTCATTCCTTGACGCACCACACCAGCGCATAATTATCATGGTGCAGGTACTCCAGTTCAAATTCCTCCGGTCCGTTCCCATTTACAGCCTGCCCGTTCATAAAGCCGTGTTCGTTCGGGTCGAATGGATGGATGGTGAGTCCGTCCCTGAAGTTGATATCCTGTTTGTCACAGATCTTGTACATGGCCTCCTTGGCGCACCAGTGTAAGTAAAGGTGATACTTTCTCAGCTCCGGATCACTGGTAATATTCTCCCGCTCGTTGATGAACTTATCGGCCACCTTGCTGATCTTCCCTGACATGAACTCCAGGTCGATCCCCACCCGCTTGTCCTTACTGATCATGATGGCCGTCAGATTATTGGAATGAGAAATGCTGATATTGTGGGTATTTCCCCGGACAAACGGCTTATTCTCGGCATTGTACAGGATCCGGGTATCCTTGCCCAGCATATTTTTTACCAGCGCCCGTACACTGAGCCATTCGATTTTCCTGCTGATATTCTTGAAACTGTCCAGTTTGGTCTTTTCCACCGGAGTCAGATGGACCATCTGATGGAGAGTGTCAAAATCCTCGTTGATCTCCCAAACGCCCAGATGGCAATCAGGCAATATTTCTGTTTTCAAAAATACTCCCACAACCGTTGATATCAGAACCCTTAAATTCAGATCGCCGCTTGCAAGCGGGCAGCAAAGTTAAACAAAAATGCTCAATACTTCCATTCCGTCGTCTCTATCATGTGGATGATATCCTGACGGAGGAAGTCGATCACCGGATTCAACGAATCCCTGTTGGGCCTGGTGTTGAAATACAGCGATCCTCGGAGGAAGTGGGTGGTACTGTCGGTCAGGAAGAACTGAACAGCCGATGCCACGTCGCCTTTCAGGTCGTAGACCATCCCGAAACGGTTGTTCCCGCGGTCGATGAGGGGAGTCTCTTCGATCCCTTCGGCTTTGACGGTATGTTTGTAGACCAGCGAACGGCTATCCTCAATATAGGCTCCCAGGTTCCCTTCTACCGGCTTATAACTCAAATGCACCTGCCCGTTCAGGGACGGAATCACCACATTGATCCATCCAGGTTCGGACCATCTGCTCCGGTCCTTCTCCACTCGGGCATATTCCGGTATTTCGAATCGATAGTGCTCCTGCTGATCGTATTTAACATACCCTTTCTCAGGGAAAACGATCCGCAGGTACCCTTCAGGTTTTGGGGTATAGCTTTGCCTGCAGGAGGTCCAGAGCCCCGTCAAACCCATCAAAACCATGAACCCCAAGACCACCGCCAAAATCCGGTTCGCACTCATCCCGGTCCAGATTTCCCTGAACCGGTTCACACTGCCCGGCCACCTTTTCGCAGTTTTCACTATATGATCTCTTCGCTTTCTCACTCCATCCTCCTGTTTCCAGATTTTTCCAAGCCTCGCTTTGGCCGGCTCTACAGACTTTCGACTTTACAGACTCTTATGGACTCTTATGTGCTTTTTAGATACGTTTTCACCTCTTTGATGCGCCGTTTATCCATCTCCAGCACGGTGAATTCCACATTTTTGCAGGTGATGATGTCGTTTACCCGCGGGAATCCCCCTTTCAGCTCGAGGATCAGTCCGGCCACCGTTTCCGCATCCCCCCTGACATCGTCGAACAACATGTCATCCAGTTCGGTGATCTTGAAAAAATCGTTCAGCAGTGTTTTGCCGTCGAAAACGGTGGTGCGGGAGTCAATTCTCCGGTAGAACTGTTCGGCATCGTCCGATTCATCGGTGATCTCACCCACCACCTCTTCCAGAATATCCTCCATGGTCACGATCCCTTCAGTGCCTCCATATTCGTCCACTACGATGGCCAGGTGGATCTTCCGCTCCTGGAACTCTTTCAGCAGATCGTTGATCTTCTTGGTCTCCGGCACATAAAAGGGCTCCCGTATCAATTCCTGCCACTGGAATCCGTTCTGTTTATCGAGATTCAGATAGGGGAGGAGGTCCTTCACATAGAGAATTCCCTTCAGGTTGTCGGAGGTCTTCTCATATACCGGAATCCTTGAAAAACCCGATTCGATGATCACCTTGATCAACTGCTGAAGTTCGGTCTGAATTTCCACGGCTGTAACATCCGTACGCGGCATCATAATCTCCGAAACCTCCAGGTTGCTGAATCGCACGATCCCCTCCAGCATCTCCTTTTCGTCCTTCACCACGCCGGTTGTCAGGTCGAGTGCTTCGGACAGGTCATCCATGGAGATATTTTGTCTTCTTCTGGCCAATCTCCTGTTAACCAGACCAGTGGACCTTACCAGAATATAGATGAGTGGCTGAAACAACCGCTCCAATAATCGGAGGGGGATGGCCATCCTCCGGGCGAATTGAGCTGCGAATCGGTTGGCATACACCTTGGGAATGATCTCACCGAAAAGCAGCAGAAGAAAAGTGATCACGATCACCTGGATCAGGAACCCCAGCGTTGGAGTGGCGGAAAAGTCGAACAGGTTACCGGTCACAAAAGAGGCAATGATCACAATCCCAACATTGATAAAATTATTGGAAATCAGAATATTGGCCAGAAGCCTCTCCGGTTTTTCCAGGTGGGCGAGGACCAGTTGCTCTTTCCGGGTAAATCTGTCTTTTATTTCGTTCAGGTGCCGGGGACCCAGGCTGAAGAAGGCCACCTCTGAGCCGGAGATCATGGCCGAACAGAAGAGCAATACGACCACAATAATAATTCCGGTCAGGGTACCGGTGGTCATGGGCATCATCACGAATTGCAGCAGAACGGTGGGTAACTCGGGTTCCAAAACGGGAATTAAAAGTTCATAATCCTGTCAGAAGGTACACATGCATTTCAGAACGGGAGATCATCGGGCCCTTCATCACCCGGGTCGAATGGTGCATCCTGATCGGACCCGGGAGCGGAGTATCCCTGGTTACCGGAACTATTGGGCTGGCTGCCTGAACTATTGGGCTGGCTGCCTGAATAAGACGAGGAACCACCCGCAGCGGAGGATGATCCACCCGCTCCCTCATCATTGGATCCGTAACGTGAGGAGGCATCGGAAGATTGTCCGTCGTCCGGTCTTCTGCCCAGCATCTGCATCTGGTCGCCAACGATTTCGGTGATATATTTCCTGTTTCCCTCGGCATCGTCGTATGAACGCGTCTTGATCCGGCCCTCGATGTATATCTGGGTTCCTTTCTTTACATACTTCTCTGCCACCTGGGCGAGCCCTCTCCACAAAACGATGTTGTGCCATTCAGTGTTGGAAACCCTCTCACCGTTCCTGTTCTTATAGGTTTCACTGGTGGCCATCGGAAACTTCGTGATAGCTGTCGATTCGTCCAGATACCTCGTTTCCGGATCTTTTCCCACATTTCCTACCAGGATCACTTTGTTGACGGACATAGATTTCGATTCAATGATGCTGAACAAAGATACTAAAAAAGATACGAAAACTCTGTGGATTCCACGTACCTGTGGATGAGCCTGGGAACAGGGAATGCTTCTAGCTGTTCCAGCGGAACCCGGATCCATCCGGAGGGGAGTTTTTCCGGCCAGGCATCCAGGTGAATATGAATGAAACGGGCCTGCAGGGTGCGGTGGGAAAGCTGGTGCCGGATCGTACCGGAAATCTGGCGCACCGTGAAGGGGAGCAGATTTTCCTTTCGGGTGTGGTTTTCCTCCTGGACCAGGTGTTGATTCCTGGCGGGGTATGGACCGGGGCCCTGACCATCATTTTCATTGCGGGTGCGGGCCAGGGGTGCGGAGCGAAGGAACTCTGCTTCGGTCAGTGCGTGGTCCGATTCCACCAGCGGAAACTGGTAAAGCGATTCCCATATATCTCCACCGGAGCGCTTCATAAGGATCACTTCGTTGCGGGCAACCATGATATAATAATACAACCACCTGTGTACCGGTTTTTTCTTTGCTTTCTTCAAAGGAAGCCGGCTTACCTGACCCGTGCGGAAGGCCACACACCCTTCCTTCAGGGGACAGGTTTCACATGCGGGAGAGGAGGGAGTGCACTGGAGGGAGCCGAATTCCATCATAGCCTGGTTGTGGGTTCCGGCATTCCGTCCCTCCCGGACGCTCTCCATCACCAGGCCATCGGCGAGCGATGCGATCTCTCTGGACCCCCTGACACTGTTTACCGGTTCTTCTACTCCATATAGCCTGGCTATTACCCTGGCCACATTCCCGTCCACCACGGCCTTTGGCTCCCCGAAGCAGATCGAAGCGATAGCCGCAGCTGTATATGTACCGACCCCTTTCAGACTGAGAAGATCCCCATAACTTTTCGGGAATGCTCCCTTCCACTGGTCTACCACCTGCCTGGCTGCGAAGAGCAGGTTCCTGGCACGACTGTAGTAGCCCAGCCCCTGCCATTTTTTCAGCACTTCATCTTCGCTGGCGGCCGCCAGGGAGTGGACATTGGGAAAGGAGCGGACAAATTCCTGGTAATAAGGCATCCCCTGCTCGACCCGGGTCTGTTGCAGGATCACCTCCGAAAGCCAAACCCTGTAGGGATCGGTCGTTTGACGCCATGGAAGTGTTCTCCGATATTTTTCATACCACATCCCGATATTTCCGGCAAAATTCATTATCTTCGTCGGCTCTTTTAATATAATTGGCTTATTTTTAGCGTACTAAAATAAAAATTAATCGATTTCAATTTCATATTCAGGCAAAAGTACTTATATTTGCAAATCCACAGGATGGAACTAACGTAAATCATTGATAATTAAAGGTTTTTTAAAATGACAAAAGCAGATATCGTAAATGAGATTTCCAAGGACACGGGAATAGAAAAGGTAACTGTACAGAAGACAGTGGAAGCTTTCATGGAGACTGTGAAGGATTCGCTCAGTAATGATAAGAACGTCTATCTCCGGGGTTTTGGGAGCTTCATCGTGAAGAAACGAGCCAAGAAAACCGCTCGCAACATCTCCAAAAATACCACTATTATTATTCCCGAGCATTCCATCCCTGCGTTTAAGCCTGCCAAGACTTTTGTCAGCAAAGTGAAGACCAACGTGAAGTAAAGACATTGGAGATATGCCCAGCGGAAAAAAAAGGAAGCGACATAAGATGGCAACCCACAAGCGCAAGAAGCGCTTGAGGAAGAACAGACACAAGAAGAGGAAATAGTTCATTTCTCTTATTCAATGATTAAAACCTAAGGGCCTCCTAATGGTCTTTAGGTTTTTGTATGACAATCAGCTTTTCTTCGTAAATGATGATATTGTGAGCAGCGAACTTGTAATCAACTCAACCAAAGAGAGAGTTTCGATTGCACTTCTTGAAGACGGAAAGCTCGTTGAACTGAATGATTCCACACTTAAGCACAAGTTTGCAGTAGGAGACATTTATCTGGCCAGGGTTAAGAAAGTTATGCCCGGTCTGAATGCAGCATTTATTGATGTCGGATACGAGAAGGATGCTTTCCTTCACTACCTGGACCTTGGTCCACAGTTCAGCAGTCTGAACAAATATCTGGCGCAGGCGATAGCGCGTAAGGGGAAACCCATTCCCATCAGCAAATTCAAGCGTCTTCCCGACATCAACAAACATGGCAAAATCAACGAGGTACTCAAGCAGGGGCAGTTCATCCTGGTGCAGATTGCCAAGGAACCTATTTCAACCAAAGGTCCCCGCCTGAGCTCTGAAATCTCCATTCCCGGCAGGAACATCGTGTTGATGCCATTTGCCGACAAGATCTCGGTCTCCTCAAAGATCTCCTCCCAGGAGGAGAAAGAACGGCTGAAAAACCTTCTTCAGGCCATCCGTCCTCAGAATTTCGGAATTATTGTCCGAACGGTGGCAGAGGGGAAGAAGGTGGCCGAACTGGACAACGAACTCAGGTCGCTTGTGAAACGGTGGGAGGATGCGTTTACGCAGATCAGCGTCAAAGGCCTGCCCAAGCTGGTGGTAAGTGAATTAAGTCGAGAGTCGGCCGTGGTCCGGGATTACCTGAACGGCGATTTCGACGGGATCCACATCAGCAATCAGAAAGTATACAACGAGATCAAGGACTACATTCATGAGGTGGCACCTGAAAAGGAGAAGATCGTCAAATTCTACTCGGAGAAAGTGCCCATTTTTGATAAACTGGGCATCGTCAAACAGATCAAGGCCTCTTTCGGCAAGACCGTATCCTTCAAACACGGCGCCTATCTGATCATCGAGCACACCGAGGCGCTTCATGTGATCGATGTGAACAGCGGGAACCGTTCCAGGTCCATGACCGATCAGGAGACCAACGCCGTGGAAGTGAATCTGGCAGCAGCGGATGAGATCGCCAGGCAGTTGCGGTTGCGCGATATGGGCGGGATCATCGTGGTCGATTTCATCGACATGCATAAAAATGAACACAGGCAGAAGGTGTTTGATCAGATGAAACAGGCCATGAGTAGCGATAAGACTAAGCACAACATCTTGCCATTGAGCAAGTTTGGTCTTATGCAGATCACCCGTCAGCGAGTACGCCCGGAGATGCATATCGAAACGGCCGAAACCTGTCCAACCTGCCTGGGCAGCGGCAATGTCCAGCCGCCCATTCTTTTCCCGGAAACCGTCAAGAACGAACTTTCGGTCCTCATTAAACAGCATTCACTCACCAGTGCTGCTGTGAAGCTGCATCCTTTTATTGCCAGCTACCTGAAAAAGGGATTTCGTTCGGAGGAGCGGAAATGGAGAAGGGAACTGGGCTGCAAGATAAAGATCGAGCCCGCCGAATCGCTTCACTTCATGGAGTACAGGGTGTATAATGCCGAAGGAGAGGAACTGCAAAGAAAGCGCCGGTAGAATATATGTCTGCCCATATGGGGATAACTGCCCGGCGGGAGTCCTGTAATGAATCTTCAAACTTTCCGACCAATGGGTTGTTGGTAAGATAGTCTGAACTGTAAACCGGAACCGATGAAACGCATATCCGCCCTCATTTCTTTCCTCCTCTTCACTGCCTCGGTGGCCATGGCCCAGGTAGTCGACCCTGTCAAATGGACCTTTTCGCAGGAGCAGGTCAGCAAGACCGAAGTGGACCTGATCTTTAAAGGTACCATTGAACCGCCATGGTACATCTATTCGGCCGATTTGGTCGAAGGGGGACCCGTACCCACCGGTGTGCGGCTCAACGAGTCGGAAGGTTACCGGTTGACAGGCGAACTGGTGGAAGTCACCAAATCCAAGATCAAGTTCGACGAAGGTTTCCAGATGGATATCGGGACCATTGCCGGAAGAGCAGAGCTTCGCCAGCGGGTGGAACTCCTTCAGCCTGACGCTCAGCAGATCACAGGAGAGATTGAATTTCAGACCTGTGACGGTAACGTATGCCTGGCACCTAAAACTGTGGAATTCTCCGTGGAGGTGAATGCAGGGATGGCGGCCGGTATGGCGGATGAAGACGGTTCGGGAATTTCGGCTGTCGAAGGAGCCGGGACTAAGGCCGGAAGCGATGCGGGAAGCGATGCCGCGGAGAAACAAGTCCCGGCACTCTCGGGCCTGGTTCAGCAGGCGGGCGAAGAAACCGGCGAAACTTCGGATGAAGGGGTGGCGAAATCTGAATCCGGCACAGGCGGAGAGTCCTTATCAGGTGTTCCCGCCATGGAGGATGAACGCTCCATGTGGGGCTTTTTCTGGCTGGCCTTCGGACTGGGTCTGCTGGCACTGCTGACTCCCTGCGTATTTCCGATGATCCCCATGACGGTCAGTTTCTTTATGCAGGGGGAAGGTAGCAGGGCACGCGGGGTACTCCGGGGATTGATCTTCGGACTCTCCATCGTGGCAATCTACACCTCGCTGGGTGTGATTGTGAGTCTCACCAACATCGGACCCAACGCAGCCAATGCACTCAGTACCCACTGGATCCCCAACCTGGTCTTTTTTGCCCTGTTCGTAATCTTCGCATTCTCCTTTTTTGGAATGTTCGAGCTGGTACTTCCCACCAGCTGGGTCAATAAAGCGGACAGCAGGGCTGACAAGGGAGGATTCGGAGGAGCGTTTTTCATGGCACTGACCACCGTCCTGGTATCGTTTTCCTGCACAGGTCCCATCGTGGGAGCCCTGCTGGTGGAAGCGGCCGGAGGACTGGCCCTTAAACCAACCCTCGGGATGTTCGGGTTTGCACTGTCCTTTGCCATTCCTTTTACCCTGTTCGCCATGTTTCCCTCCTGGCTGAAGGGATTACCCAAATCGGGAGGATGGCTCAATGCGGTGAAGGTGGTGCTGGGATTCATCGTGCTCGCTTTCAGCATGAAATTCCTGCTGGCCCTAGATCCCACCAACAAAATCCTGACCAGGGAGCTCTACCTGGCCGTCTGGATCGTTCTGTTCTTCCTGCTGGGAATGTATTTCCTGGGGAAAATCAAATTCGCCCACGACAGCGATCTGCCCCATGTGACCGTACCCAGGCTCCTGCTGAGTGTGGCCTCGTTCTCGTTTGTGGTCTTCCTGTTCCTGGGACTCTTCGGGTATGAACTGAAGCGGGTTGCCCCGTTGCTGCCGCCCAAGTCACCCGATGGGATCGACCTTACCCTGAGGGTACCGGCGACAGGCCCCTCTGCCGGCACATCCGCCTTTTCAGAGGGGGTGGACGAATGTATACCAGGAAAACATGCGGAACTGTTTCGCATGCCTTATGGGCTGAAAGGTTTTTATGACCTGCAGGAGGGTCTGGCCTGCGCAAAAGCCACCGGGAAACCGGTCCTGATCGATTTCAAGGGGCACTTTTGTTCCAATTGCAAGAGGATGGAGGCCGCTGTCTGGTCCGATCCGGAAGTTCTCAGGACCCTCCGCGAGGATTTTGTGATCGTGGCTCTTTACACCGACGACCGTACCAGGCTTCCCGAGTCGGAATGGTACACCTCGGAGGTGGACGGCAAGGTCAAGAAAACCATCGGCCAGCAGAATGTCGATTTCGAGATCCGGTTATTCCAGACTAACACCATCCCCCTTTACGTGATCATGGATCCCGACGGGAACGTGGTTCACACTCCCAGAGGGACCGACATGGATGTGCTGAGCTACCTGAGCTGGCTCCGGGAGGGAAAAGATCTGGCGGCGAACTGATCAGGCGGCGAACTGATCAGGCGGCGAACTGATCAGGCGGCGAACTGATCAGTGCCCCCTCTGTTTCTCTAGAAAATCCCGAATTTGAAGGTAACTCCGGCATTCCAGCCCCGCAGAGCTGCGGGGAACCGAGCCTGCGAGCTCGGCGAAGCCAATGCGCGAGCGGGATTCATGTGGTCCAATGACACCTATTTCCTCCAAACGTTAAGGATCTCTCCCATGTAGAACCGGTGGAAATCATCCCCGGGGTAGTTTTTTTGTGCCACCTCCGGAAGCAGGAAGTGATCCTTTTTCAGGTCGTCCGCGTAGATTTTCCGGCACTCCATCACCAGCCGGGCCTCCCCGAAGATCACATTCCCGCGGTCGGTTTCCAGGGGAGTCAGATTCGTTTCGGCGATTTTGTCGTGGTCACGGCCTGAGTGCGAACCGCAGAAATTCAGGACCGGACGATACTCCTCCGTAAAAAAGGAGAGGGTGTAGTCGGAGTAGCGGTTGGCAAAACGAAAGGTATGACGTTGGGGCCGGATATAGGCAATGGCCACCGGAAGATTCCAGAGGATACCCATATGTCCCCAGCTGGCTGTCATGGTATTCACATCTCCGATAGGGCCGGCAGTGACCAGCATCCAGTCCTTGTCCAGCAGTTTGAAAACATTGTCAGTGATCTCGGTGGGTTGGATGGAGGTGAAATTCTTCATGAGAGATTCCGCTTTTGTATCACAAATATCGGCAAAAACACGGAAAATTCCGGAATGTTGACAAAATCACCGAAAACAGACCCTTCCCGGCAGGAATACTTTTTGATCGACCGGCCGTCTGCTATCTGACCAGCAACTTCTGGGTGACCACCCCCCTGGCAGTGTAGATCCTGGTCAGGAAAACCCCCTTGCCGTGCCGGGTCAGATCTGCCGGGAACTCCAGGTAGGTATCAAGCAGGCGTCCGGTGAAATCGAAAAGCTCCAGACGGTCCACAACGGAATGGTCCACAACGGAATGGTCCGCCCCGGACCTCTGATCGCCGGAGGTCCCCAAATAGACCACTCCTTCACTGGGATTCGGGTAGAGCCTGACAGAAAGGGTGTTCGGGTTCCCGGTTCCTCTTCCTGGACCAAAAGGTGAAGAATCGCCGGTACCTACCACGGGATCGTATTCGATGATGAAATAGATGGTGCTGGTTCCTTCCAGGTCGTTCCACTCCCCGGTATTGCCCAGCATAGTGCTGCCCTTGGGCCAGCCCGAAAGCCCGATTGCTCCGAAGTCCTGTCCGTCCGGACCAAAATCATCCGGTTCCTGGGGGGTTCCTTCGCCGGTGCCGCCCCAGTTCACGTAGGAGTCTTCGAAAGGAGTGCCGTCGTTATCGCCGTTGGCACCCTGCCCGGTCCAGAACTTGGCTCCGTCCCGCTTGTCTTCCCCTTCCCAGCGCCAGACACCCTCGTCATCGGTATCGGTGGCCCCTATCCAGATGTAGGCGATCCCGCCGCCGTTGAGCACTTCGGTATAGGTATCGGAGATCTCGGCCCCGTTGCGAATAGCCTCCATAATCGCATCCTGTTCCTCCTGACTGTTGATTTCGGCCAGATAGCCTCCCCGCTCCACAGCACAGAGGGCGGCATCTCCCCAGGTCTTCATCTCCATAACGATCTCATACTGGGCACCGTTAAATTCAAAGCCATAGATATCAGAAGGATCGGCACACTGGGATAACCCTTTGGCCGGAAATGTAAAGAGCAGCGCCCCGGTCAGCAGAAGCGCCAGAAGGGGTGCGGCAAAATTATGTGCAACAGCATTACGTTCAGCAGCATTACGTGCAGCAGAGTTACGTGCGGCAAGCTGAGCTAACCGTTGGATTACAGGGGAATATGCTTTGTGCAGATTGGATCTCATGCGTTTTTTCCTTAAACAAGTTTTTTTCTGGTGTAACGGGCTACCAACGTGTAAAGCAAAAATAGTGCCGTGATAAAAAGGCTGATTCTCCCGATATAGTCTCCAAACCGGACATAAAATGTGATAGTGTCATTCTTGTTCAGGGTACCGCGGAGTCCGGAACGCACCCACCAGCCGATCCTTGCAAGCTCCTCGCCTCGCTGGTTGATCATCGAGCTGATCCCGGTATTGGCGCTCCGGGCGATGCTCCGGCGTGTTTCGATGGCCCGCAGCCTGGCGTATGCATTATGCTGCCGGTGACCCGGTGTGTTCTTCCACCATCCATCGTTGGTGACAATGAAAAGGAAGTGGGCCCCGGCTTCGCGGACATATCCTGTGACAAATTCACCGAAGACCGATTCCCAGCAGATCACCGGACCCACCCGGGTAGTGTCCTGCGGGGATGGGAACGCCTCCCGGTATTCCTGCGTACCGTGGCTGCGGAAAGTTCCGCCGAGCTCTAAGGTAATATTCTCCAGGAAGCTCAGCAGGTTGGTGTAGGGCATATGTTCCACTCCCACCACCAGCATCGATTTATGATAGATGGGAATCTTCCCGGTGGAGTCGAGCTGAAAGGCACTGTTGAAACTGTCGTACCGGTAGTCCTGACCCCGCACCTCGCGGCTGGTTTCGGTGAATTCTGAAGGATCGGTATAGAGCCGGTAGGTGGTTGCTCCGATGACCATCTTGGCTTTTGGAAAGCCGGAGAGGAACTCGCGGAGTTTCACCACCTCGGGATGCTCGCCGATACCCGCTTCCCATACCCCGTTGTTGATGAAGGTCTCGGGACCCACGATATAGTCCGTGGCGGGGGTGACCAGGGAATCGGCCACCTGCAGCAGACATGCGGTTTGCTCGGCCTGGGACATTTCGGTGAATTTCAGGTAGGGATCGATATTGGGCTGAAGCACCACCATCTCGTAAGGATCTTCCTTCTCTTCATAGGTGGCAAAGCGGACCAGAGAAATCACCACTGGAATGATCAAAACACCAGCCAGCCAGGCGATCAGCCGGCGGTTGCTCTCCCGTCTCTTTATAAGCTTAAATATCAGAATGTTGAGTACCAGTGCCCAGAGGGTTCCGCCCAGTGCACCGGTCCACTCGTACCACTGGATCAGCCGGATATCGTTGGCGAACCCGTTACCCAGCACCAGCCAGGGGAAGTTGATCTGCGCCCGCAGGTAGAGGAATTCAAAGGTGATCCAGTAGACCACCAGCGAGGCATACCCCAACCGGTCGCCAAGTCTTCGGCGAGTCGCATGGAACAGCCCGAATACCAGGGTCATATAGAAGGTGTTGACCACTACGGCAGCAATCACCCCTACCCAGGCCGCATGCTTCACCCAGTAGGAGGTCCAGATATTGAAAAGCGCGAATGTGAGTACCACGTACCAGATCCATCCGGACCGCTTCCGCTTCCTGCCGTTTCGACCGGACTCCCGCTGCCTGTTACGGTCGGACCGGCCGTCATCCTTCCGGGAGGAAGAACCGGCTCTTTCCTCCAGGTAATTCTTCAGAGCCTCATCTTCCATCAGCAACAGGGGAACGAAGGCCACGAAAAGCAGCCATCCGGTTCCCCACTGGAAAAACGGGATGGAGAAAAAAAGTACTGACAGTAAGACAAGTATGAACCGGTGTGATTTTTTCATCTGTTGGTTCCTGCTAACCGCGGACAAAGATATAACAAAATCATTCTCTATCTTTGTAAGTAGAAAACCAACCCGATTGCTGATTGAAACTGATAGAAACGGAAGAGTTCATCCGGGCGGCCCGTTTGAATCGTCTCGGAGGGAGCAGTGCGGCAAAGGTGCTGATGAATGTGCTGCGGATCAACAGGATCAACAAGCTGTATGAAGAGGTCAGCCATTATGAGGGAATCGAATTCATCGATGCCCTGATCGATAAACTGCAGCTGGAGTACGAGGTGAGCGAGGAGGAACTCAAAAAGATCCCCACCTCGGGTGCCTTTATTACCGTCTCGAACCATCCTTTCGGAGGGATCGACGGAATGTTGCTGGTCAAGGTACTTTCGGCCTTACGGCCCGATATCCGGGTGATGGCCAACTTCATTCTGAACAAAATTGAGCCTGTCTCTGATTACATGCTTCCTGTCAATCCTTTCGAGCGGCGTAAATCGGCCGCATCCAGCCTGTCAGGCGTCAAGATGGCGCTGGAGCACCTGCAGGAAGGCAATGCATTGGGAATCTTCCCGGCCGGGGAGGTCTCCAGTTACAACGAGGATAACTACGGGATCAGCGACCGTGAATGGCAGTACTCGGCCATGAGGATGATCAGGAAGGCCAGGGTTCCGGTGGTGCCTGTCTATTTCCAGGGATCCAATTCCCGGCTTTTTCATATCCTGGGACTGATTCATCCGAACCTGCGCACTGTGCGCCTTCCTGCCGAAGTATTTAACAAGAAGCACAAGAAGATCCGGATCCGGATCGGCACTCCTATCTCGGTGAAGGAGCAGGAGGCTTTCAGCGATATCAGCACTTACGGGCGATACCTCAGGGCCCGGACCTATGCGCTGGGTTCGGTCCTCGAGGTGCGGAAATTCTTCCGGCCCAGGATTAAGCGGGGCAAGAAGGCGGAACCTATCGCCCCGGAAGTGCCGCCTGGAATGATCCTCGATGAGATCGAGCACATCAGGGAGGAGTATAGCCTTTTCAGCAGCGATCAGTTCGATATCTTCTGCTGCCCGAGTACCGAGATCCCTCAGATCATGAATGAACTGGGGCGGTTGCGCGAGATCACTTTCCGGGAGGTGGGGGAGGGGACTAACCGCTCCATGGATATCGACGAGTACGACCTGTACTACAACCAACTGTTCGTCTGGGACCGGGGCGCACAGAAGATCGTGGGGGCCTACCGGGTGGGAAAAGGGAAGGAGATCCTGATGCGGTACGGCGTCAAGGGGTTTTACCTTCAGAGCCTGTTCCGGCTCTCCCGCCGTTTCCATTCTACGCTGAGACAGTCGCTGGAGCTGGGACGCTCGTTCATTATCAAGGAGTACCAGCGCCGTCCCCTGCCGCTTTTCCTGCTCTGGAAAGGGATTCTCTATTTTCTGCTGAAGCACAACGAATACCGCTACCTGATCGGACCGGTGAGCATCAGCAATAACTTTTCCCAGTTTTCGCGGGGACTGATGATGCAGTATATCCGGGAGCACCATTTCGACCGGAAGCTGGCCAGAAAGATACGGCCGAGGACCAAGTATAACGTGCCCGGATTCAATGTGGATGAGGAGATCATCCTCTCCAGTGCCGACGACCTGAACAAGTTTGACCGCTTCATCAAGGAGGTGGAGCCCAACGACTACTCCATGCCGATTCTGCTGAAAAGATACCTGAAGCTGAACGGAAAGATCATCGGGTTCAACCTGGATCCCAAGTTTAACAATGCCCTGGACGGATTGCTGGTGCTGGACCTCTACGATGTGCCCATGGAGACCATCGCTTCCCTGTCGAGGGAGATCAATGACGAATCGATCATGGAACGTTTTATGGCCGGAAAGGGGAGTGCCGTCAGTGCCGATCTGCCCATCCAGCCTGATCTTCCTATCAATCCCAATCACGCCATATTCGGAAATCTGAAATGAAACATCATCTATTGAAAGCCATCACTCCTGGATTCTTCCCATCCCTTTTACTGGTTATGCTGTTGTGGATCATGGCGGGCTGTTCCGATCCGGAAACCGCCCTGGAACGTCGTGCAGCCCGTATCCATCAGCAGGTATTCACTGTAGATACCCACACCGATACCCCGCTGCGGATCACCCAGGGCGATTTTGATTTCGGGGTTCGGAATGCCCCGGTGGAGACCAACAGCAAGGTCGATCTCCCGAGGATGAAGGAAGGGGAGATGGATGCGATCTGGTTTGCGGTTTTCCTGGGTCAGGGTGACAGGACTGAGGAAGGGCACCGGCGGGCACAGGAACAGGCGATGGAGATCACCGGAGCCATCCATCAACTGGCTGATGAGTACCCGGAACAACTGGTGATCGCCACCGGGGCGGGAGATCTGAAAAGGATCGCCCGGCAGGGGAAACACGCCATCTATCTGGGAATGGAGAACGGGTACCCCATCGGCAACGACCTGTCGCTGATCGATACCTTTTACCAGAAGGGAATCCGGTACATCACCCTGGTGCACAGTTCCAACAACGACATCTGCGACTCCTCCACCGATACCATTGAACACGGAGGACTATCCTCCTTTGGGGAGCAGGTGGTCGACCGGATGAACGACCTTGGCATGATGATCGACCTTTCCCACGCCTCGGATGAAACAGTCCTCGATGTGCTCGGCCGCACCCGCACCCCGGTCATTGCATCCCACTCATGTGCCAGAGCGCTCTGCGATCATCCCCGTAACCTGTCGGACGACCTGTTGTTGAAGCTGAAAGAGAATGGGGGCGTGATCCAGCTCTGCCTCTACAGCGGCTACCTCAAGATCCTGGATCCCAGTCCTGAGCGGGATTCTGCCCAGCAAGCCGTGTATGAGAAACACGGTAACTATTATAAACTGGATGAGGAAGCGCAGAGAGCGTTCCTGGAGGATTGGTTTGCGGTGGATCGCGATTTTCCGCCCGGTTTGGCCACGGTAAGCGAAGCCGTGGACCACCTTGATCATATGGTGGAGCTGATCGGGATCGACCATGTGGGCATCGGAAGCGACTTTGACGGGGGTGGAGAGCTGGCCGACTGCTTCGACGTGAGCCAGATGGGCAACATTACCCTGGAACTGGTCCGTCGGGGTTACTCTCCCGGGGAGATTCGCAAAATCTGGGGCGGGAATATCACCCGGGTTTTCCGTAAAGTGGAACAGGCGGCGATATAGCCGGTTTGCTATGCTTTTACCGGGAAGAGAAATGCAGAGGTAGGGGTACATTCCGTCGAAATCAGAATATACTATCCTTTTATACTATCAAATTATAGTATAATTCTCCTGAGCCTCAGTAGTACCCCCCAAGCGACGACCCCAAGCGACGACCCCAAGCGACGACCCCAAGCGACGACCCCAATGCGGCCATAAGCAGCCATGCGGAAAGTTTCATCGGGGTGTCTCTGTATCATTGGGCTAACTTATAACGTTATGGATCGGGACCACCGAATCGCTTAAGGGGGGTCAAAAAAAATACAGGGACGGTCCGGGCGGACCATCCCTGTACATGAAATAAACCAACTAACTAAAACCAAACTACTACTGCTTCTTTCAATCTTTCAATGCTTTCAGGCCACTCAGGCCTTCATCCTGGCGGCAACTTCCTCCCAGTTGATAACGTTCCAGAAAGCTTCAATATATTCCGGCCTGCGGTTTTGATATTTTAAATAGTAGGCGTGCTCCCAAACATCGATTCCGAGGATGGGGGTGCCCTTCACCTCTGCCAGATCCATCAACGGATTGTCCTGATTGGCGGTGGAGGTGACTGCCAGCGAACCATCTGCCTGTTTGACCAGCCACGCCCAGCCTGAGCCGAAGCGAGTGGCGGCTGCTGAACTAAATTTTTCCTTGAAGTCGGCGAAGGTTCCAAACGCGCTGTTGATGGCACTTATCAACTCACCTGTGGGTTCACCGCCTCCATTCGGACCCATAACGGTCCAGAAAAGATTGTGATTGTAAAAACCGCCCCCATTATTACGCACGGCGGCGGAAGCGGTAGAAACATCGGCCAGAATATTTTCGATGGATTTTCCCTCCAGGTCAGTTCCCTCGATGGCGCCGTTCAACTTGGTGGTGTACCCGCCGTGGTGCTTGGAATGGTGTATTTCCATGGTCCTGGCGTCAATATGCGGTTCCAGGGCGCTGTAATCGTAACTCAGATCAGGTAATTTAAAGGACATATTTCAAGGGTTTTAAAGTGTGCTTGCGTATTTATTTATTTTCATTATTGATAACAGGCGCAGGATCGATTTGTTCACAAAATATCCTGGAATCAGAAATACCTGTTGTGCAACAGTTCAACATTCCGCGGGAAGGCGCAGAACATGAGAAAATCCAGTGTTTTTTCCTTCCGGTTTTCCTTTCTTACATCCCGGGAGGTGCTGAAGAATATAGGAGGGTTTGCAGGCGATCCGGTTATCTTTGTAAACTTTGTGACTGATAAAAATCAAGTAATCTATGTGGCGTTTTAAATAGTATTAAATCAGATAAAAAAGGAAGAAATGGCAACAGGTTTTTTTCATGTTCCCGAGCCGGTCAACGAAAGGGTCAGGAATTATGCTCCAGGCACCCGCGAACGTGCCGACTTGAAAGCTGAGATTGAGAAACTAAGGTCGCAGGTGGCCGACATCCCTATGGTGATCGGGGGCAAAGAGATAAGGACCGACAATCAGGTACCCATTCATCCGCCACACGACCGGAAACACCTGTTGGGACATTACCACAAAGGGGACGCCTCCCATGTTCAGATGGCCATTCAGGCTGCGCTTGATGCCAAGGAGAAGTGGGCCAACCTTTCCTGGGAACACAGGGCCTCTATCTTTCTGAAGGCCGCAGACCTGATTGCCGGCCCCTTCGGCGATACCATTAACGCTGCCACCATGCTGGGTCAGTCCAAGAATGTGATGCAGGCAGAGATCGACAGTGCCTGCGAAATGGCCGATTTCCTGCGGTTCAACGTGAAGTACATGACCGAGATCTATGAGCAGCAGCCCATATCGGACGAAGGAGTCTGGAACCGGGTGGAGCAGCGGCCCCTGGAGGGATTTGTCTTCGCACTGACCCCTTTCAACTTCACCTCCATTGCCGGCAACCTGCCTTCGGCACCGGCCATGATGGGGAACACGGTGGTGTGGAAGTGCTCCAATACCCAGGTATATTCAGCCAAAGTACTGATGGACGCCTTTATGGCGGCCGGAGTCCCTGCAGGGGTGATCAACCTGGTTTTCGTTTCCGGTCCGGTGGCGGGCAATGAGATCTTCTTCCACCCCGAATTTGCGGGGATCCATTTTACCGGTTCTACGGAGGTGTTCCATACTATCTGGAAGACCATTGGCGGAAACATCCAGAACTACAAATCGTATCCCAGGATCGTCGGGGAGACCGGTGGGAAGGATTTCATTTTTGCCCACCCTTCAGCTGATATTCAGGAGCTGATCGTTGCCATGGTCCGGGGTGCCTTTGAATACCAGGGCCAGAAATGTTCCGCTGCTTCCCGGGCCTACATTCCCAAGAGTATGTGGCCCGATGTGAAAGAGCGCATGGAGAACATGATCAAGGGGATCAAAATGGGACCGCCCGAAGACTTCAATAACTTTTTCAATGCAGTGATCGATGAAGCCTCTTTCGATAAGCTGGCAGGATATATCGACCGGGCCAGGGAAGACGAAAACGCCGAGGTGATCATCGGGGGAGGCTGCGACAAATCCACCGGTTATTTCATCGAACCTACGGTGATCCTGGCCAAAGATCCCCGTTACGTGACCATGGAAGAGGAGCTTTTCGGCCCGGTGCTGACCGTCTACATCTACCCGGACGATCAGATCGAAGAGACGGTGAAACTGCTCGACGAGACCTCCATCTACGCACTCACCGGAGCCATTTTCGCAACGGACCGGTACGCCATCGAGCACCTGACCAGGAGCCTCTCGAACTGCGCAGGGAACTTCTATATCAATGACAAACCCACCGGAGCCGTGGTCGGTCAGCAGCCCTTCGGCGGTGCCCGCGGATCGGGGACCAACGACAAGGCCGGATCGATGATCAATCTGCTGCGATGGGTCTCCCCGCGCACCATCAAGGAGACCTTCATACCACCCAGAGATTACCGGTATGCCTTCATGGACGATGAATAAGGTGCTTCCGGCATTCGAAATATGTTGATAAAACGCCTCCGGCCAGGGGGCGTTTTTTTTTAGCTTTGAACATGTAGATGGGCGAAAAGCCAGGGTGAACTGAAACGGTACAGATGAACAGGAGAGAACAAACCAGGCAGATTTTCATACGGGCATGGCCCTGGCTGAGAAACAAGTACGTGATTACGCTGGTGATCTTTACTGTATGGATGCTCTTTTTCAGCCAGAATAACCTGGTGGACAGGATCCAGATGAAATTTGAGATCCGCCAGCTGGAACAGGACCGTACCTACTACCTGGAGCAGATCGAAAAGGACTCCACCCGCTTCCATGAACTGACCACCGACCGGGAGAACCTGGAGAAGTTCGCCCGGGAGCAATACCTCATGAAAAAGCCCAACGAGGATATCTTCGTGGTGATCAGGGAAGAGGAGGAATAGGACCGCGATCCATCCGGCGGTAAATCTGCAGCAGTTCCAAAACGGACGCATTTCCAAATCCATGGACAGGGGGAGGGGGAGATCCCCTGTAACCCTCTGTATCTCCGAGTAACTCTACGGCCGCCTCTGTCACCGGGACATCCGGATACCCCCGATCCCGGGCGAAGTGAAGGAATTTCATGATACGGAACATGTGAAACCAGCGCCAGAACCTCTTCCGGAATGCGGCAGAGGAAGCGTTGTTTTTACGGATCTCCTCCATCGCTTCTTCGAAATGCTGGGCCTTTAAAAATTCTTGCAAAACCGGGTGTGGGCGGAAGGCAAGCATTGGACCGGGTTGACCAGGCTCTTCCATCCGGCGGAAGAGATCCCGGAGCATCAGAAAAAGTTTCAGGTTGTAGCTCCTCATCCCTTTCCCCGGGTCCATGATCCCTTTCCCCGGGTCCATGATCCCTTTCCCCGGGTTCATGATCCGCTTTACCGCCGGACCGGTCCCGAACGGAACCCGGTCGGAGGGACGGGGAGAGGGTACTACCCGGGTGGTCTGACAGGAGGTGAAGTTCCCGCGCAGCGCCACCTTCTGGATAAAATAGAAATCTTCTCCGCCCTGCCGGCGGTTCATTCCGCCTTCCATGGCATAGACATCGGACCGAACCGCAAATGCGGAACCCACCGTTTGAAAGGCATAGGGATATCCCGTGGAACGGACTGCAATCACATAGTAACGCAGGTGCAGTTCATAGGCGGCCACCGCCTCATACACCCGCGGATCGATCGCCGCCTCATACACCCGCGGATCGATCGCCGCATCATACGGGTTCTTCTGAAAATCAGGTCTGGATGATGGATCTAATGGTATGTGGAATGGATCTTCTTCAGGGGTTAAGGGGTGTTCAAAGTAGATGGAACATCCATCGGTGCCGGTCTGTTTGAAATGATCCACCAGGGCCTGCAGGTAGTTGGGATCCACCACCGTGTCTGCATCCAGGGAAGCGATGATCCCGGATTGGGACCCTCCTTGGCCATTCCGGACCTTTCCAACCCGCGCAAATCGTCTGACTGCCTCATCCATTAAAATTTTGCGGGCCAGTCCCACTCCGGCCTTACCGGGTGGGAAAGTATGGTCGAGTAAGGTATGAAACCGGATCCGGGGATGGGGATGATCCCTGATCCAGTCCTCCGCCTTCCGGCAGGTTTGTCTGTTTCTTTGCAGGATCTCCGGGGGAGCATCCGCAGGGGCATTGAACAGGATCAGGACCTCGGTCTGGGGCAGAGCGGATGTCCCGCTCCGGACGGGATCCGACGGATCATGCGTTCCCGAACCACCGGCGGGCCCGGGATAGCTCCTGCACCGAAACAAGGAATCCAGGCATATTTGGAGCCCGGGTTCATCGTAGGCAGGAATGGTAACGATCAGTTGAAGTCCGGGATGGGGAGCCTCCGGGACCAGGGGATCCCTCACGGCAGCTTTTTTCAGATAGTCATCCGCTAATAAACCCATCCGGGTCGGTCAGGTCACTTATTCCAGGATGGTGCCTGGTGCATAACGGGCATTGAGTCCGGCCACCAGCTCTTTGGTAATGTCGTATGGCTTGGCCCCGTAGATCAGGTTTCCGCCGAACTGGTAGGAGTAGACATAGCTGTACCCTTTTTGCTGGCTCATCTCGGCCACATACCGTTCGATCAAATCCAGCAGCTTGCGGTTCTTCACCATCCCTTCCTCCTGAAGTTGGGCGGTGTACTGGTTCTGAAGGCTCATCAGGTTTTGCTCCTCGGAGGCCAGTTGCTGCTGAAGTTCCTGTGCCTCGGTACGGGTCACGAGTCCGCGCTGAATCTTATACTGTGCATCCTGCACACTCTCGTAGAAAGTCTCCGTTCTTCCGGCAAAATCGGTCTCCAGTTCCGACTGCTTCTGCTCCAGCTCCTGCTGGTATTCGAAATAGAGATCCCAGTTGGACATAATGGAATCCATGTTGAAATAGGCGATGCTGATATCGGATGGACCTGCCAGTTCAGCATTGACGGCCGGTTGGTCCGCCGTCCCGCTGGCAGAACCATCCGAAAAATGGAGTACAAAAAGTACGATGACTGCTGCTGCAAGCACCACATTCGTTACAATGTTTGCGATTTTCATTGATTCCCTGAGTTTTTGTCGGTTATCGGGCAACAAATATAACAGAAAAGTTGGGAACAAAGTCCAAAAAAAATGGAAGATGACGCTGATATCACCACCCCTTATCCCATTAATTCACAGATCAACGGATGCTTTCGATCTCCCTCCCGTTCCGAAGGGGTTTCACAGATTTCACGGGAGGGAGATCTTCCGTTGGCTATTGTCTTTGGTTGGCCAGGTAGTGATTCGCCACACTGCGGATCACATCGGGGACGGGGGTGAAATCGATCCCCAGCGCCTGTTTGACCTTCTCGCTGGAGAACCGCACTTCATCGAAGGCGGCGGAGGCCTGGTCGGAGGTAATCCTGCGCCGTCCGGTGAAAAGACCGGCCAGGGAATCGAGCCGGGAAAGATTCTTCAGCATGGAAGGAGTGACCCGCCTGAATTCCCGTGTTTTCCCCAGTGCTTCGGCAATCATTGAGAATACCTCCCGGTAGGAGTAGTCTCCCGCACTGATAATGAAGCGCTCTCCGCTCCATCCATACTCCATCAGCCCGGTCATCGCCGAGACCACATCCTGTACACCCACATATCCCGTAATACCGGTGGTGGCATATTGGAGTCCCCCGTCGATACGGGCGAACATGGACGAACTGCCCCGGTCCCAGAAACCCGGACCAAGGATGATGGTGGGATTGACGATCACCGCCTTCAGACCTGCCTCCATTCCCCTCCACACTTCCATTTCGGAACGGAACTTGGAGATGGAATAACCCATGCTGGACCTGGCCTGCGCCCATATCATCGACTCGTCCGCCGGAATTCCTTCAGGCGGCCGGCCTATGGCCGAGGAGGAGGAGACATGCAGCAACTTATCCACCTTCCCCTTCAGGCATCCCTGAACGATGTGCATCGTGCTGTTGACGTTGAAATCGATCATCTTTTTTCGATCCCGGGGATCGAAAGAAACCATGGCTGCACAATGGTACACCTGCCCGGCTCCTTTGACCGACTCCTCCACGTCCACCTGGCTCATCAGGTCCACATCCACCCACCGGATCTTCCTGAAAAGCGTGTCGGCTTCAGAAGAGTGATAGAAAAAGACGCGCCTTACCTCTTCCAGGTCGGAGGAGGGCCGTTTGAAGGCGGTCACCCGCCCATGTTTTCCGGTCAGTTCCAGCAACAAATGCGAACCCAGCAGTCCGGTGCCACCGGTGACAACAATCATAGAGAAAAATTTCCAGTGAATATACAGATTATCCCCATCTCAGGAAACCACACCGGGATCAGTCAGAAAATCACCCTTGAAGGGACCGGATGACAGACCTTGCTCAGGAGGAACGGGCTTTCCTGAACAGGATGTTCCAGACCGCTTTCCAGAAGTAGTGCCACTGGGTGCGGAGCGGATGGCGCTCGAAGGCTTCCAGGTAGCGCATCTCGGAAGCCTGGATCTCCTCCAGACCTTCGGGCAGATCGGCATAATAGGGGGGGATCAGTCCCGGTTTGACCCGGATCCGCTTCTCCTGCAATTCTTTGGAGTAGAGGCTGAAGTAATGCTCGCTCAGCGGGCGTACACCCACCAGTTTGACCTGGCCTTTGAAGACATTGAGCAACATGGGAAGTTCATCGATCCATAACCTCCGGAGAATGGCCCGGGAGGTGGCGATACGGAAATCGTTTTTGAATTTTCCCCCGCTCTCCAGGTTGTTATTCTGATGCACATAGTCCTGCAGATACTCCGCAAACGGGTACATGGTGCGCAGTTTGTAGACCTTGATCAGTTTCCCTCCCTTACCTATCCTGCGAAGGGATATAAACGGGCCATAAGTGGCGCTCAGATCGAAAGCCGGCTCCTTGATCCGTTTGGTCACAAAGAAATAGAGCCCGTTGGCATAACTCTCCTCCAGCACCTCGAAGCCGCAGGAATAGAGCCTGCCCAGGATTTCGGCCCGCGTGAGCACCCGGTTGTTCCCCCGGGTCAGGAAGAAGTAGATCTTCCGGGTGGGTTTGAACTTCGGGAAAATGCGTTTGAGAATGTAATCGAGTGTATATAAGAAATGATTCAGTACCGGCGGGTATTTCCGGAGGATCCGGCGCCTGCGCATCTCCGAGGTCTCCGCACACCCGATGAATTTTCCGCTCTGAGGCAGTTTGTGGTTGACCGCTTCAAAGAATTTATTCAGGTAGCGCATATCATTCACCCGGCGAATGTTGACAATGGTGGTGAACTGACTTTCGGGCTGGCGGAGGATATTAAAGCGGGTGAGCGTGGCGGTGATCAGCGTTTGCGGATCGGAAAGGGCCACATGCTCTTCAATAAAGCTGGTGGCTTTTTCCCCCACTTCCTCCAGGAGCGCATTCCGCAAAGAATCGGGATTCACATGGATATGGCTGTGATTGACCGTCTGTTTCAGACGGCGCCGGTCGGTGGATGTGGGAGGTTTGTCCAGGAATGCCCGGGCCGCATCATATTCCGGGGAGACCAGCATGTAGGTATAGAGGCTTAAGAACCCCATCTCCAGCAATGTGGCCAGGCCGAAGGTGCCCAATACCATCATCCTGGAAAAATAGGTGGTATTGAAAACATAGATGGCGAAGGAGAGGATCGCGAGCACCGCCAGGTTTGGAATGATAATCTGATGCAGTAGAAAGGTGGGTTGTTCCTTCCGGGAGATGGAGTACTTTCCTGCGTAGAAAGAAGCCAGGAACCACGTAACCACGGTAACTGCCAGGCCGGTCAGATAGCTACCCGTAAGGTAAGAGGTCATGACCGGTTTGAAACTTGCGACTAAAACGTAGGACCCGGAAAGGAAGATCAGGTCAAAGAGGATCAGCGCAGCTCTCGGCTTCTTCATAGGTCAGGGTTACCCCGTGAAATTAAAAAAATAATCCGGTAATTGCAGGAACAATTGCAGGACCATAATCCGCTGAGCAGAGGTAAGGGTCCTTTTAAACCAGTATGGAAGAGATTTAATATCTTCGCATGTATGAAAAACAATTATGCCCTGGCCATTGAGGCTGCTGTGAAGGCCGGGAAGCTTATTCTGGAGGTGTATGGCAGTGAGGACTTAGGGGTGGAGAAGAAATCGGATGAATCCCCGCTGACCATCGCCGATAAAAGGTCCCATGAGATCATTGTAAACTACCTGGAGGAAACAAATATCCCGGTATTGAGTGAGGAGGGGAAGGAAATCCCGTACATGAACCGGAGCTGGTGGTCCAGTTTCTGGCTGGTTGATCCACTCGACGGCACCAAGGAGTTCATCAAGCGCAATGGGGAATTTACCGTGAACATTGCCCTTGTGGAAAAGGAGCACGCCATATTTGGGGTGGTATATGCCCCTGTACCACAGGAACTTTATGTGGGAATTCCCGGCAGGGGCGCCTACCTCTGCACCAATCCAAAAAACTTCCTCCAACCGCTGGATTACCTGATTCAGTTTGCCGAGCAGTTACCATTGGACCAGCCGGAAAAGAATGAATTCAGGGTGGTTGCCAGCCGGTCCCATTATAATAATGAGACAGCCGGGTATGTGGAAGGCCTGGATAGCGGTGACAGGGAGGTGACACTGGTAAGCAGGGGCAGTTCGCTGAAGCTATGCATGGTCGCTTCCGGGGCTGCTGATATATATCCCAGGCTGGGGCCGACCATGGAATGGGATACAGCGGCGGCCCATGCCGTGGTCAAGGCGATGGGGAAAAACGTATACAGAGTCGAAGATGGCAAGGAGCTGGCTTATAATAAAGAGAATCTCCTTAATCCTTACTTCGTGGTCAGGTAGCCGCATTTGATCTTCGGCGGATGGAACCATTTATGCAACCAATCCGTTTAAAGAGGCGTCTCCGTTAATGAACCCATTAATGAGCAGTGAGCAGGACATACTTGCAGGATGCTTGAAGGGAAAACAGTCGGCACAGCGAAAACTATATGAACAGTATTCGCGGTTGTTGTTGGGGTTATGCTACCGGTACGCTGTCAGTACAGAAGAAGCAGAGGACATCCTGCAGGAGGGATTTGTAAAGATCTTCCTGAATATAAAGGAGTTCAAAGGGGAAGGATCATTACTGGCCTGGATGCGCAGAATTATGATCAATACAGCGATTACCCATTTTCATAAGACGCGCAAACACCGGTATCATGATGATCTGAAGGACGTGCAGGAGACCCGGTTGGAGGAGAAGAGCTGGGGAGAGGCGGAATTCACAAAGGAAGAGCTTTATGAGGTGATTCACCGGATGCCTGATGGATACAGAGTAGTTTTCAATCTTTATGCGGTGGAAGGGTATAAGCACAGGGAGATCGCAGAAATTCTGGGAATTGACGAAAACACCAGTAAATCACAGTATAGCAGGGCCAGAAGATGGCTCCAGGAACGGCTTATGAAGATCACGGCCATTGAAGGCATCAGAAAATGAAAGAACCTCTTCCCATAGAAGAACTGGTACAGAAGAAACTCGGTACTGACGAGATTCAGCCTTCTGACCGCGTATGGAGGGGAATCCGCCGGGAACTGGGATGGAAGCAATTTCTGCAATTTCAGCCGGGCCAGTTCAATATCTATTATCTGGGGGTGATCCTGCTGTCCGGTGCATTGATTACCACGCTTGTCCTCACCGGTTCACCAGATCCATCTTCCGAAATTCTTCCTTCCCCCCTGCCAATGATAGCTCCCGCTGATTCGGATGACCAGGTAACAGAAGCTGTTCAGGATACCGGTCAAACAGCATGGACGGCTGAATCAGTTACTTCGGACCAGGTTCCTGGAGCGGAATTTTCCACTGGCGCTCCATCCCCGGAAGATTCACAGAGAGCGATTTCAGGGGCCGCTCTGGACAGCAGCCTGAGGAAGCTTAATCCAGTGAGGGAGCAACAGAACAATCAGCAGGCAGGCAGGGAGGGACAAGCCGCTATCGATGCTTTCTTCGTTCCTTCGGTATCGTCGGGATGTGCTCCCGTGAGTGTGCAGTTCATCAACCACAGCACTCATGGGGTATCGTACCGATGGACCATTGGAGATAATGTATTGTCCGCCAGTGATCCGGAATACCTTTTTACCGAGCCGGGAGAGTATATCATTAACCTCACTGTTTCCGGTGCAGGAATTGAGCAGGCCTCTCATCAGGAGATGATCCGGGTATTCCCGGCACCGGAGGCCGATTTCGAGATCGAAGAGGGATTCACCGATATGGAGGGTAGAGCATCCATCAACCTGGTGAATTATTCCAGGGGAGACGGATTCTATCGATGGGACTTTCTGGATGTTCAGGAGCGTCCTGTCGGCCGCTGGAGCTCTGGTGAATTCCAGCCACCCGTTCACCTTACAGAACTGGACAAGCGCATCCAATCTATCCGGTTGATTGCTTCCAATGAATACGGGTGTGCCGATACGATGGTAAGGGAAATTCCCGTGGTGATCGAGACCTTCGATCAAAAACTCCGGTTTCCCACCGCTTTCAGCCCCAACCCCACCGGGCCGGGTGGAGGAAACTTCGGACCCAATCAGCGACGGAGCGATGTGTTCCACCCTCTGATCATGGAACCCCCTGCCACTTACCGGTTGAGGATCTATTCCAGAAGAGGCGAACTGGTATTCGAAACCAGGGATCTCTATGTGGGGTGGGACGGTTACATCCTGCAGGAACGGGCAGCAGCCGATGTGTATGTCTGGATGGCCGAAGGTACCTGGTCCAACGGCGAGACTTTCAGTTTACAGGGGGATGTCACATTGATCTGGAATGAGATCTGGTGAACAGCAGGTGTTGAGAAAGATCCTCAGGGGAGATTCCTCTGTGGAAGAGGATGGCTTCGATCCGGATCAACTTTTCACATTGCTCCAGCGTCACCGGCTAATGCCTCTGGCATCCCTTGTTCTGCCCAAACTGGAAGAACGTGACCAGGAAAAATGGAAAGCTGCCGTAAAGATCCATACCATCCGCTCCCTTCAACTTGCCGCCAAACTCAGCGAAATTGTAACTGCGCTGAATACGGTGGGGATCGAAGCTTTTCCCCTGAAAGGACCCGTACTGGCTCACCGGCTGTATGGAGATGTGGGAGAACGGCAGTTTGTGGATCTGGATATTCTCATACCTGATTTAGATCTGAACCAGGTTACCGGCATCATGAATGACCTGGGGTTCCTTATCAGTGCACCCGATCCAGCATTATCAGACAGGAAATGGGCTTACTACATCCGGCATAAAAAGCACTTCAAGGTCAAACATCGGGAGCAGCCTGTTCTGGTGGAGATCCATACCGGGATCAATAATCAGGATATGATCCGGAAAACGAATGAGGAAAGCTTCTGGAAACAGAAGGTCACTCTGAAATTGGGTGACCAATCTTATACCTGCATGGACCTGGAGTATACGTTCCTTTATCTGCTGCTGCATGGAGGATTGCATCAATACAGGAGACTGTCCTGGCTGAGAGATATAGCCGAAGCGCTAAGGCGGTGGGAGTTGGATCACGTCCGGATCATTCATGTGGCCGAAGAGTTGGATCTGAACCGTATCCTGGGACTCGGTCTGCGCCTTGCGGAAGAGTTCTTTCAGGCCGAAATTCCGGATGTTTACCACCCATCCCTGCATCAGAACAGAACAATCCTTGATCAGCTGAAGCGCTATACGCTGGAAATGATTGAAGGACCCGAATTCCCGTCAATATCCGGAAAATTGCGGCGGCACCGCTCGATGCTTTTATATAAACCAGGGATCAACCACAGGATCTCCATTCTGACGGGCATCACCCATCGCTGGTACATAGGAAAGTTTCTGGGAGGTTAGTTTCCCGGACTTTCGACTGCCACTCAAAACATCATGGATACGATCAGAGTGTAATCCGGTCGATGATGGTATGGAAGATCAGTTCGACGGAATCTTTTATGGAGGTAGTGGAAGTGTCAATCTCCAGGTCGGGATGCTCCGGGGCTTCGAAAGGGGAGGAGATCCCTGTGAAATCCTTGATCTCACCGGAGCGGGCCTTTTTGTAGAGCCCCTTGGTATCGCGCTGTTCGCACACCTCCAGAGGCGGGTTGAGAAAGATCTCTATGAAGTCGTTTTTCCCGATGATGTTTTTGGCCAGTGTGCGGATCTCATGGGTCGGGCTGATAAAGGAGCAAATGGTGATCAGTCCGGTGTTGATGAGCAGCTTGGAGACCTCGGCGATCCGCCGGATGTTTTCGATCCGGTCCTTTTCGCTGAAACCCAAGTTGTTGTTGATCCCTGTGCGAATGTTATCTCCATCCAGTACCTGGCAGAAGAATCTGCGGAAGAACAATTCCTTTTCCAGGTTGGAGGCCAGGGTGGTCTTTCCGGAACCGGAGAGTCCGGTAAACCAGATCACCTTGGCACTCTGCCGGAGGATTTCCTCTTTTACTTTCCGATCGTAGATCCTGTCAAATACCGGATAAATATTCTTTGCCATACGCATGGATAATGTTGGTGGTTCTCTTTTTAAAGATAATAGCTTTTTCTATTTCAGAAACCATAAGTGAGCCCGAGCCTCCATGTTCCTGTTTTTCCGTGGTATTTGTCCGGGGTCCATCGATCCAGGTACTGCTGCTCTCCGGTCACATTCCGCCATTCGTAGCCGATTCGCGCATAGAGATCGTGGATCATCTGGTAGCTGACCAGGACACCTGCCCTGACCGATTCCCACACGACCGGTTCAAAGGCTGATATCTGCGCCCGCGGCATGGTGCCGAGCTCGGTATGGTCGGGTCCCTTTTCCGCCTTGGTGAAGCTGGCACGGATCCGCAGGGTGCGGACAGGGGCATATTCGACTCCCAGGTAGAGTTCCCGGGCATTGTCTTCCAGGTAATGCCCCAGGTTATAGCTGTTCGACTCGAAGGTGGTGGTCGGGACGTCGTGACGGAAGACCAGGGCGTTGCTCCAGGTATATTCGGCCATCAGTCTCACATCCCTGATAAGGGTGCTGCTGAGCCCCAGCTTCCAGGAGAGGAAGTTGTGTTCATTTGGATCGAAGAACCGGCCCACTGCCACCTCGTCGAAGAAGAGATTGCCATAGAAGTGGAAATTCTTCAGGTTCCGGGAGGAGGCCGAAAGGAAGAGCTGGGAATTCATGTTGTTGATCCGGGCGTTGAGCGTATGGTCGATGCTTTTATAGAACGCCACCGGGAGCAAAAAAGCCGCATGGGGGTGCCGGTAATCGTAAACTACGGAATTACCCACCGAAAGATGCAAGCCTTTCCAGGGAGTGAATGTGAAGATATTAGCTGCCAAGTACTTAGGGTGGTACACTTCCCGGTAATCGGTGCCATAGCTGTTGGTCGTGTAAAAGGATAAGGTGGAGTCTACCACCTCGGAGACTAATGCGCCGTGAATGTATGTGAACCGGAACCAGCGGGCCGGGTCCATGGAAAGTTCGATCCTGGGGAATGCCGGGGTCCTGCCGGAAAGGATATTGGAACCGGCCTGGTGCTCCCCCCAGGCAAACTGTCCCATGATCAATCCCACGTGTCCCCATTTCCACCCGTAGGTGATCCCTGCCCGTACTTCCCAGTAGTCTCTTTTTCCATCACTGTAGTAGAATTTAAGGTTCGATGCACCGAGTCGCTGATTCTGGAAATCTCTTGCAGTGAGTTCAGTGGACTCGTGATTGTCCCTGACGGAGGCCCACAGAGCGAATTTCCCGATGTAAGAGCGGGCTTCCACCCCGTTCCACCAGTGATACATCGTTCCGTTCTTATTGACCCACAGATCGCCTCCCAGGATGGGATTCACCGTGATCTGAAAGAGGGAATCCCGGTGGTAAAATACATCGAACCGTTTGGGCCCCTGTTTCTGTTGCCAGAGCCAGCTGGCCGAACCTGCCGAATCCTCAGCGGGTAATTCTTTCCGGTAATCCAGCAGGTAAAAATCCAGCTCCTTCAGCTGCCGGCGGGTCAACTGAAGCCGCTCCCCGTCCGCTTCTGTCAGCCACTCCGAAATCTCCCTCCTGGAATAGGGTTTTACCGCGGAATAGAGCTCAATGATCCCTTCCGTTCCCAGCTCGTCCAGGAACTGGTAAATCCCCTGATGAGTCAGATCCACCGGCGCCACCTGAGCCAGGGAGGGGGGATGGGTCCATACGCCCATCCAGAGCGATAATATAGCAAATGGGATGCGAAAGGCTTTCATGGAGTTCAAATCTATAATTTATAGATCAAACTGGCATTCTCTATCACTGCTATATTCCCGTTTTCCCTGTCGATGACAGGTTGGATATCCTCCGGTGAAGTCTTTACCGCTCCCATCAGCGTGCATGCCCCTTCGTCGAGGGAAGTCACGAACCGTATGGCTATTCGTTTGCTCTTCTGCAACATGGCCAGGGCAGTCCCGGCGTTGTTTTCATACTGCTGCTCCATTTTCCGGAAGATCCCTTCCGCTCCCCCCAGCCGGAACAGGTTTGTAAATGCCTGGTTTCCGACCCCGTCGATGCATTCGGCCAGCATAACCAGCGTGCCGCCATCCTTCACAAAAGAGGCCGCGTTATGGATCGATTTGTGGGTCTGAATAAAATTGATGTCTTTCGGATATCCACCCGCGCTGGCTATCACCAAATCGTAGGGCCGGTCCTCCTCTATCCGGAAGTAGCGGTCATACCGCCGGCACACCTCCCTGAACTCTTCATAGGTCCGCCCAAAATGGATCTCGCAGACCTCTTTCCGGCTGTTGAGGATGGCATGAATCTCCAGGTGGACAGGAAGCATGGCAGCGATCTCCTCCAGGTCCTGCGCCAACGGATTCGAATCCAGGTTTCCCGATTCACACCCCCCGGTAAGGGTCCTCTTTTCATAGTCCAGAAACAGTTCGTGGTTATGCAGGATGGAATCGTACGCTGCCAGGCCGGGAAAGAAGAGCTTTCGGCCCCCGCCGTATCCGGCAAAATAGTGGTGGAGGATGGCCCCGAAGGAGATCAGCAGGTCCTGGTCCATCAATTCCCTGTGAATTTTCACTTCGGTGCCCCTGACCGTGGTGCCCAGGCGGACAAGCGATTGCGGATTGCGGCTCTGGTGGTGAATGAACCGGTATTCTTCGTAGGTAGGACCATAGCTGCGGAGACACTCCTCCTCTGTCTGTACCGGGTGGGTTCCGTAGGCAATGAAAAAGGTGATGCGATTCGGATGGATTCCGGCCTCTTCCAGAGTCTTCGTCAGCACCGGAATCGATCCGGATCGGGTATGGGCAAAGGGAAAGCATCCGGAAACGGTG
>CAZRZY010000010.1:0-68074 GCA_964604655.1 uncultured Bacteroides sp.
GCCTCTTCGCGGGTAATACCCCCCTTCAAATGGGTGTGAAGATCGATCAGCGGAAAATTGTCCGTGGCCAGGCGAACAATTTGTTCCTCAAACTCCAAATCCTCGGGAGCCGTTCCCGGAGTGGGCAGATCGTCAGCCAGGGGTTTGACTTTGATGTTTTTGTAAGCCACCACACTTCCAGGATCGTGACACTGGAAAGCAAAGGTGCCGCCTTTCGCACTGAGCCGCCGTCCTTCCCATCCATCCGGCCGCCATAGTTCCCCCGGCTCGGTATATTCCACCAGCAACAAATCGTTGATATATGTCTGAACCGTCTTCCCAACCACTTTAATCCGGTAGGTGAACCATTCATTATCGGGCTGAACCTGTTTCCATATGTTTCGGACAGCATAAAGACTTCCACTCATTTTCCGCTCGACGTAGCCTCCAGCCTCAGCCGGAGGAGGGGAGGAATTCAGGACCTGGCATTCATATCCCTTGGCCGGCCATCCCTCATCCTGATATTCGGTATGGATGTATACCCCGGAATTCGATCCCGGAGTCGTCTTCACATCCACACTGAACTCAAAATTCTTGAATTGATGATCCATCACCTCTCCCGTGTAAAACAGATGGGAACGTTCTCCGGCAGTCACTATGGCACCGTCATCAATTTTCCAGGAACCAGCATTCTCGGAGGCAGTCCAGCCATCCAGGCTTTCACCGTCCCAAAGAGTGATCCATTCTTGCGTGGAACTGTTACAAGCTGTAAGCAGGAGGAGAGTCAACCACAGAATTGCGCTGTTATTTTTCATGCGTTCAAATTTAGCAGGTACGATTATTGGGTATAAATGTACTAAATCGCCTCTATTTTTGTCCGCTTTCGAACGTTTCTATGAAGATTGTTAAGAAGCGTAATAATTCTTTCTCCGGCGGCCGCTATTATGTTGGAAATTTGTACTTTGGCGCCATATTTGAAAAACTGCCGGAAATGACTATCAATAGAAGATCATTCATCAAAACCAGCGGAGCCGCCGCGGCAGGAACCATGGTGCTGCCACCGCTGCTGAAATCCTGTAACAACATGCCAATATCACCGGACGTGCAAACCTATCTGGACCATTTTGAGGTCACCCCTGACATGCTGCAAAAAGTGATCGCAGAAGCCATGTCCAAAGGAGGAGATTATGCCGACCTCTTTTTCGAACATACCATTTCCAACAGCCTGGGGCTGGAGGATGGTAAGGTCAATAGTGCATATGCCAACGTCGACTACGGAGTAGGGGTCCGGGTGCTGAAAGGAGACCAGACCGGTTTCGCGTTCACGGAAACCACCAGCCTGGAGGACATGCTGAAAGTGGCCAGGACCGCCGCCAATATTGCCGATAATCCCCAGACTTTCAATACGGGGGCAATCCAAGAGAAGAGCATTCCAAATTACTACCAGGTACATCAGAAGTGGGAGCATACTACCCTGGAATCAAAGATCCCTTACGTTCAGAAACTAAATGACCGCATCTTTGAACTGGACGAAAAAGTGATCAAGGCCCGCGTATTCCAGCGAGATGAATCATCCTACGTCATGTTTTATAATTCCGAAGGCCTGCTGACCTGCGATTACCGGCCTATGGCCACTCTGGGGGTGGTCTGCGTGATGGAGAAAGAGGGCGCCATCGAAAATGATTACAGTGCCCGTTCGATCAGGCAGGGTGTGGAGTTCCTCAACGATGAGCTGGTGGAAGAAGTGGCCAGGGAAGCGGTGAAAAAAACCAATTTCCTTTTTGGAGCCGGTAAACCCAAAGCAGGGGAACTCCCGGTGGTGCTGGGTGCAGGCGGATCAGGCATCCTTTTGCATGAGGCCATGGGACACCCGTTCGAGGCAGATTTTAACCGGAAAGGGGAGTCTATTTTTTCCGACAAAATGGGTAAAAGTGTGGCCAAAGACTTCATCAATATTATTGAAGACGGGACCATGGAATATAACCGGGGTTCGCTGAACATCGACGATGAAGGAAACGAGGTGAAAAAAGTATACCTGGTCCGTGATGGAATTCTGGAAAGTTATCTTCACGACCGGATCTCGGCCACGCATTATGGCGTCGAGCCCACCGGAAACGGAAGGCGTCAGTCTTTCCGGCATGTCCCCCTCCCGCGTATGCGAATCACATACATGGAAAACGGGCCCCATACCCGTGAAGATATCATATCGGCAGTGGATTACGGGGTATATGTGGATAATTTCACCAACGGACAGGTGAAGATCGGCGCCGGAGACTTCACTTTCTTTGTGAAATCCGGAATGCTCATCGAAAACGGAAAACTCACGCAGCCCATCAAGGATATCAATATCATCGGGAACGGTCCTCAGGCTTTGGCTGACATTACCATGGCGGCCGGCGATTACCAGACCGCCACCGGAACCTGGACCTGCGGGAAAAGCGGACAATCCGTCCCTGTGGGTATGGGACTTCCATCCGTCCTGGTGAAAAAACTGACTGTGGGCGGAACCAGTGCATAATCCTGAAAAAATCAGATCATGACCAAAGAAGAAAAATACAACATAGCCAAATGGGCCATGGAACATGCCATTGAGAATGGTGCTCAACAGGCCCGCGTCACCATCTATAACAACAACAGTTCCCAGATTGAAGTCCGTGAACAAAAGATCGATAAGCTTCAGGAGTCGAACCGCAGCGGAATGCAGATCAACCTCTACGTGGATAAGAGGTACTCCAGTATCTCCACCAGCCGTATCAGCAACAGGGAAGATCTGGGGAAGTTTATCGAGGAAGCCATTAAGGGCACACGTTTTCTTGCTGAAGATGAATTTCGTACCCTGCCCGATCCCGATCTTTATTATCAGGGGGACGGTCCCGACCTGAAAACGGTGGATGAGATATTTCAGGACATCGACCCGAAGAAAAAACTGGATAGCACCTTCGCTCTTGAAGAAGAGATCCTGGGTCAGGACAACCGGATCATCTCGGTTTCCGCTTCATACAATGATGGAATGAGCGGATCGGTCATGGTGGCCAGCAATGACTTTGAGGGGGAAAGTGAAAGGACCCACTATTCTCTGGGAGCCTCTGTATCGGTTAGCGAAGGAAAAGCCCGGCCCCGGGGGGGATGGTACGAAAGCGCGATCTTCAACGAAAAACTGATCCGAAAAGGGATCGGGGAAAAAGCACTTAAACGGGCCCTGGACCGCCTGGGGCAGGGGAAGATCGAATCAGGCCGTATGCCCATGATCATTGAAAACAAGCAGGCAGGACGCATTGCAGGTCCCCTGATCCAGGCCCTCTACGGCTCGGCCATCCAGCAGAAACAATCTTTTTTGATCGATATGATCGGTGAAAAGGTTGGCTCCGATCTGCTGGATATCACCGATGACCCCTTCATCATTTCCGGCCGCGGTTCCCGCCTGTTCGATGGAGAAGGGATTGCCACCAGGAAAAGACCGGTCTTCGAAAAAGGGATCTTAAAAACCTATTTCATCGACACCTATTACGGGAAGAAACTGGGGATGGAGATTAACTCCGGAAGTACCACCAACCTGGTCTTCCAACCTGGAGATACAGATCTGGAAGGACTCCTGGCAGATATCAACCGGGGTATACTGGTCACCGGTTTTAACGGAGGGAACAGTAATCCCGTGACCGGAGACTATTCCTTCGGTATCGAAGGTTTTCTGGTGGAGAGCGGTGAGTTGGTCCAACCTGTCGCCGAAATGAACATCACCGGAAACTTCAGGGAATTGTGGAAGAACCTGGTAACCGTAGGAAACGATGTGGATACCAGCCGTTCCTGGCGGCTGCCCTCACTGGTCTTCGACCAGGTGGAATTCAGCGGGATCTAGACCCGGCTTCAATCCAGTGCCGTAAAATGTTCCCTTTCAGCAACCCGTTAGAATCAATTTCAGACCTTCACTCCAATTACAAGGACATCGTCGTACTGTTCCACTTCGCCCTTCCACTGGTGAAATTCACGGGTAAGAATCTCTCTTTGCCTGCCCATGCTTTCTCCATGGATTTCGGTCAGGAGATGTTTTAACTGTTTGCTTCTGTACCTTTTTTTGTCGGGACCACCCACCTGGTCCGCGAATCCGTCCGTAAACTGATACCAGATATCTTCCTTCTGGAGCTGGATCGTTTGGGTCCTGAAAGGCAGGTGGATGGATTCCTGGAAGCCGATGGGCATTTTGTCGACCCGATACTCCTGTAGGATCCCGTCCCGAATCAGGAACAGGGAATTATTGGCCCCTGCAAACTCAAGCACTCCGCCGGCCGGATTATAGGCACAAAGAGAGAGGTCCATTCCGTCCTTGGATTCTTCGCGGTCTCCCGTCTGCCCCAGTGCTCTGATGACCTCTTCCCGGAGTTCATCGAGGATCCTTCCGGGCTCCGTCTGCCTTTTTTCCAGTATAATCTTGTTGAGGAATACGATACCGAGCATGCTCATCAGGGCACCGGGCACTCCGTGACCGGTACAATCGACCGCTGCCACCAATGCTTTCCCTTCGATCGCTTCCGACCAGTAAAAGTCCCCGCTCACCAGATCTCTCGGCAAGAACAGGATAAAATGGTCCCGGAAGAACGAACCGAGATCTTTTTTGTCCTGCAGCAACGCTTCCTGTATTCTGCTGGCATACTGAATGCTTTCGGTGATATGCCGGTTCTTTCTCGATATTTCATCGAAGGCTGCCTTCAGTTGAACATTTTTCAGATGGAAGATCTCCTTCTCCTTTTCGCTCTTTTCGATCTCGAAAGAGATCTGCCTGTTTTTCAGCCGTATCCTGGACTCATCGTTCATGATCTCTTCCTGGATCCTTCGGTATTTCCGGTAATGGAAAAGTGCCTCCCCGAACTCTTTCAGGTTTTCATGATGGTAGGCCAGCTCCCGATGTGCCTCTGTTATCAACGGCTTCGCATTCAACTTCTCCGCCAGACCCAATGCCATTTCAAGGTACTGCTTCGATTGTTCGGTCCGATCCAGCTTATGAAAAACCCTTCCCAATCCAAGCTGCGCCTGTAAAAGACACCGGTCATCCGCCCTTTCCTCAAAGCCTTTTAAGATCTTCTCATAATACTCCCGGGCCCTTTCCAGTTCATCCATCTCTTCATAGGTACTCCCCAAACCGAGGTAGGTCCAGAAGATGACCGATGGCTGGTTCAGAGCTTTCCTGATCGTGAGACTTTCATCATAGTATTGCAGAGCCTGGTCAAACTGTTTTTGAAGGGTATGGGTCCGTGCGATCCGGTTCAGGGAAGAGGCTACCGCCCTCTGGTCGCCCATCTTCCTCCTGATCTCCAATCCCTCCTGATAGGCTTTCAGGGCACGGTCGTGATCGGAAATCCTGCTGAAGATAAGACCCAGCATGCTTTTAGCTTCGCCTATCCCTTCGGTGTATGAGATCACCTCGGCCGCCTTGATGGCCATCTGGCACTTCTCCAGTGCCGTATCATAATCTCCGAAGCTTTCATGGATGTTGGCGATGATGGTCAGTGTGGCTGGATACCCGGTCTCCTGTGGATGATGCCGAAAATATTCCAAAGCCTGATGGCATAATTCAAGTGCCGGTTTATTTTCTGACCTGAGGAAATGGTTGATGGCCAGATTCAGCCGGGCTGATGCCTTTCCTCTGATATAGCCGATCTCTCCGGATAGCTTAAGCGCCTTTTCTGCTGAACTTCTTGCAATGTTCAGATCCGTGTACCTGCTCATCCAGGCAACCTCGTTCCATTTGTCAATTTCTATTCTTTGATCCGGTTCCATTGGAAAAGCCCTTAATTCGCAGAATGGTACAAACCCACTTTCGGGATGACGGGAGGGTAGAGGGCGTCTTCAATGACCAGCTTCAGGCGGGAGGCGGTTTCCGCATCAATTTTCAGGATCCTTTTATAACCGATGGTGGTGCCGGAGGCGATCTCCTCCCAGGTACCGGGGGTCCGCGCAGCTTCCACACGAAAGCGGTTAACCCGCTGCCCCTTTTCGATAGGTTCCGAAAGCACGATGTGATCAAATGTACGAGACCCGGAAAGTTCCAGCTCCATCTCCAGGGTTGAATCCGTATGGCTCACTACCCTGGATAGCGCCCCTTCGGCCAGATTCTCTTCAAAAATCCGGTCGATCATCGATTGGAACTGTACCAGATGGGCCGAATCGGTTTCGTGGATCCGTCCTCGCCGGTCGGGGGGGAGATTTAACAGCAATACTCCGTTCCTTCCCACCGACCTGTAATAGATATCCAGCAGTTCTTCCGGGGTCTTCACCAGCGAATCCTCCGAAGAGTGATAGAACCATCCGGGCCTAATGGAGACATCGCACTGCCCGATGATCCACCGGTTGCCTTCCGGATCACCGGAATTCAGATATTCCGGGTCGGAGGCGCCAATAACCAGTTTTGAATCGTCGATGGTGCTCCAGAAGGTTTCCCCGGCATGTCCCTTTTCATTGCCGACCCAACGAATATCGGGCCCTGCATCCGAGAAGATCTTGATCGCCGGCTGCAGCTCTTTCACCATGGCAATAGTGGTGGGCCAGTCATAATAGGTCTCCCGGTCAATCCTGCGTTCCTCATCAGCCCCGCCATACCAGCCATCTCCGCCATTGGCGCCGTCAAACCAGATCTCATTGATCTCCCCGTATCCGGTAAGCAATTCCCTCAGCTGGTTCCGGTAATAGGTAAGATAGGCCGGCGTCCCGTAATCGGGATGATTCCTGTCCCAGGGGGAGAGATAGAGTCCCACCTTCAGGCCGTGTTTTCGGCAGGCATCCACGAATTCCCTGACCACATCGCCCTTCCCGTCTCTGTAAGGGCTGTTCTTTACGCTGTGTTCGGAGTAAGCACTGGGCCACAGACAAAAACCATCGTGGTGCTTGGCGGTAAGGATCAGTTGTTTCATACCCCCCGCCTTTGCCACCCTGGCCCACTGCTCCGGATCCAGCTCCGTCGGATTGAAAATGGCCGGGTCCTCGTCCCCGTATCCCCACTCTTTGCCGGTAAAGGTATTGACCGTAAAATGAATGAATCCCACCATCTCCATTTGCTGATACGCTATTTGTTCCTGACTGGGAAGTACCGGTTTCTCCGGACTTTTACAACCGGAGAACAGGAGGATAGGAAACCATGCGAATCGAAACAAATTCATGACTGGAGGGTTTTCTCTACAATGTAAGGAATTTTGCTTTTGCAGGACTATTCCCGTATTATTGAAAAAATGATTCACATGGATGCAACGTTCGAGAAACTGATCGATGAGGCCATACTGGTGGAAACTGGTGCTGGAAGAGCAAAATCATGCATCTCTTCTCAAAACCGTGAAGAAGATGAATGAGGTAAATGTGGTAATCCCGGAGGAACTTCTTCCGGTGAGTATCCAGGAACTTCAAAAAACCAACCGGATTATAAGACAGTATAAAGAAGAGCTGGAAGCCCGGCCTGACCGGGCCAGAGCCTTCCAGCTGGCATATGAATTGGAAAATTCAGCCGGCGAACTTCACTATGAATCCTTCATGCGGGGAGATTCATCCTCCATTCCGGGAAAACTTTTCAAAAAGCTGAACGGTGATGATATCGATCATGCACGACGGATCAAACAATACATGGCCGAACAGGGAATCTCCATGATTCCGCGGTCATATACTGGGCTGTGACCTCAGCCGCTCGATCTCCTTTCTGGCTGTCGGACCGATTTTCATTGCAAATGCCCTGGGCCAGGGATTTCTGGCCGACCGGTCCATCAGCACTCCGGGAGGCGGGAGACATATAAAATTGCTGTTTTTCCAGATGATCTTCTTTTCCACCACCTGACCGGTCATGTAATCCCTGGCCTCCTTTTCTGAGATCAGGAGAAGACTGGAGATCACTTCTGCCCCCAGCAGAATAATGGCCAGCGGGTTGGCAATTTCGATCTCATGACGGATCCAGCTCAGACTGGCATTGGCATATTCCATGTACCTGGACCTGTTGGCTGAAATCTCCTTTCCCAGCCGGTGGTATTTCCTGACATGGTCGTCATCGAACAGCGATACCTTCACCAGGGTAGTCAGCCAGCACTCCCTTCTTTCCACGCCGAGCTCCTCCAGAATAATCTCGCTGAGCTCCTGACCCCATACCGAACTCCGCACCCTGGAGCCGTCATAATAAGGCTCCACCGAGAATGGGGCATTGGGATCGTACAACGGGACATCGGGAATATCCTTGACAAAGTATAGCTTCGCCGCCGGATACGGTCCAATCACCATTATCCTACCAACAGCAGTCTCTATGGGAACCACTGTCTGAACAGGATTCCCATAGAGATAGGTAGTTTCATCAGAGAATTTGATGCTCTTTTTATATTCCTTGGAGCATTTTTTCAGGTATTGTTGAATGGTCATGGGGCTTGGATATTGCTGTAAACCGACGTGTCAAATTACGATAAAGTCTCCGGCTAATCAAGCCCGAACGCGTAATAATAGGTGCCGGGGTAGTCTTCGTAGACGCCCTCCAGCATCACTCCCCCTTCTGATCCTTCCAGGTAACTGATAAAAGACTCCACCGTTTTCACAGGATTTCCATCCACTTTAGTGATGATAAATCCTTCCCGGATATCGGTCTGCCTTTTCAATTTTCCGGATTCCAGATTGCTAATCCTCAGCCCGTTGTCGATATCCAGCCTGCGAGCGGTTTCGGCATCAATCTCCTCCAGACCGACACCCAGTTTTTCGAGCATACCGGCAGGTTCTCTTTTCGACAACCGGGTTTCCCCCTCCTGGTTGCGCAACACCACGTCAAATTCCAGCTTTTTCCCGTAGCGATCCACCTTCAGGTTTACTTCATCACCGGGGCGCTGACGCCCGATAATTTCCAGTAACCGGGACGATGACCTGGTCATGGTGCCATTCACCTCGGTAATGACGTCGCCCACCTGGATCCCTTTATCACCTGCGGCACTGTTGACCGCTATGCTGTCCACGAAAACTCCTTCCGTTAGCTTGAGATCCTTTTCCCGGGCCAGATTTCCATCCACATTCCGGATCATCAATCCCAGGTATCCCCTCTGGACCATGCCATACTCAAGCAGATCGTCCACCACTTTGCTGACGATATTGGAGGGAACGGCAAAACCGTATCCCATATAGACTCCGGTGCTGCTGGCAATGGCAGTATTGATTCCCACCAGACCTCCCTGCAGGTTCACAAGGGCTCCGCCGCTGTTCCCCGGATTGATGGCTGCATCGGTCTGAATAAAAGACTCAATGGCACTCCGGTCTCTGAAAATATTGATGTTCCTTGCCTTTGCACTGATAATACCTGCGGTTACCGTTGAATTCAGGTTGAACGGATTTCCCACCGCCAGGACCCATTCCCCCACCTCCATTTCATCGGAGTTGACCAGCGGAAGATATGGAAGGTCGCTGGCCCTGATTTGCAGGAGTGCCAGATCGGTGGACGGATCCGTACCGATCACCTTTGCCTTGAGTACCCTGTTATCATTCAGGGTCACCTCGATATCATCGGCATTTTGGATCACGTGGTTATTGGTCACCACATACCCCTCCGGGTTGATAATCACCCCTGATCCGGAACCCACTCTGGGTTGGGGAGTTCCCGGTGAAGGTTGCTCAAACCTGAACTCGGGCCCGAAAAATCTTCTGAAGAAATCATCTCCGAAGTCCGGACTCCTTCGGTACTGGTAATTTTCAGTCCCCCTGAGCTGGGTGGATTTTATGTGAACCACCGCCGGGGTGACCTTTTTGGCCACACCGGTAAACTCCAGCGGAACCACCTCTCCGTCCTTGTTGACGGTGTAGGCAGCTCCAACTACCGGTGTGCCTGACAGGTGTTCCACCGTCACCTTCCCATTTTCCTTGTCGAGGACCAGGTAGGCCCCTGTGGTAAGCGCACTCCCGATAATTGCCGCTAGAATTAGCATACTGAACTTTTTCCAATCCATTTTTCTTTCCTCCATTTACTATCATTTATGAATCAACGGAGGTTTTTGAAGTAACCTGGCATTTTTCACACAGTGAAAAAACACGTTACGAAAAAACCTCCGTTTAGAATACACTATTAACTTATCTTAATTTCGCGAGCCGGTTTTGGTTTGATCTCATCCCTCTTGGGAATAATAACACGGAGGATTCCTTCGGCATAATTCGCCTGGATCTTTTCCCCGTTAACCGTATTCTCCGGAACGGTAAAAGTTCGCTGGAAGGACATGTAGCTGAATTCCTTCCTGGTGTACTTTTCATCGCTCCTCTCGGTCTTCTCATCCTTCTTCTCCGACGAGATGGTCAGTCTTCCATTGTCATAATTGATCTGGAAGTTTTCTTTGGTCATGCCTGGAGCCGCTACATCGATCAGAAATTCGTCGTTGTTCTCCCGGATATTGACCGCCGGAAGCGTGGAATTGGTCCCGGCAAAATTGGAGCTGGACCAGTCCATCAGATCCCCTTCGAAGAACCTGTTGAAAAGCGAAGGGAGAGATGAATACGGATTGTCGGATAATTTTGCAATAGTCATGGCTATGCCCTCCATTTTTTAAGTGCAGATCACTGCACAGGTTAAACATATATGATACACGCACTTCAGAAATCAATTATTGTGCCAGTGGGAAATACCACTCTAAATATCATGTAACCAGTCGTTTATTTAACATTTTTTAAGATTGGAATGGAATGGAGGTGTCATGATGCGCACCTCTTTGCGCAGGCAATATATGTCATTTTGTCATATGCGGTTTCATCGGCCCGATTCCCTTACCTGTAACTGCTCCATTATGAGATATATGTTTGAAATCCGGCATTTTGTCACTGCAATTTGGCGTGTCTTTTGATCGGGTAAAGGTGATTACTAATCACATCGCACTATGGATTTTGAAAAATTAACCATAAAGGCACAGGAAGCGGTGCAGCGCGCGCAAGAGCTCGCCCTGGAACAGCAGCACCAGGCCATCGAATGCAGCCATCTGGTCAAAGGGATCTACGAGGTGGACGAGCACGTGCTACCCTTCATTATGAAAAAGCTTACCCTGAATGCCGCACATATCCAGGCAACACTGGACCAGATGATCAAACAGTACCCGAAAGTCAGCGGGGAGACGGAAAGCTACCTTTCAAGAGAGGCCGGAAACGCCCTGAACAAGGCCCAATCGGCCCTGAAAGAGTTCGGCGACTCATACGTGGCACTGGAACATTTGCTATTGGGAGTGTTCCGGACCTCCAACGAGGTGAGCCGCATGCTGAAGGATGCCGGCATGAATGAAAAGGAGCTGGTGGAAGCCATTCAAGAGCTTCGAAAAGGATCCAAAGTTCACAGCAAGTCGGCGGAGGAATCCTATCACGCCCTGGACAAATACGCCATCCACCTGAACGAAAGGGCCGAGTCGGGCAAGCTTGACCCGGTCATTGGCAGAGACGAAGAGATCCGCCGGGTGCTGCAGATCCTGACCCGCCGCACCAAGAACAATCCAATCCTGGTCGGGGAACCCGGGGTCGGGAAAACGGCCATTGCAGAAGGGATCGCCCTGAGGATCGTGAACAGGGATGTCCCGGATGACCTGATGACCCGCCAGATTTATTCCCTGGATATGGGCGCCCTGATCGCCGGCGCCAAATACAAGGGAGAATTTGAAGAAAGGCTGAAAGCAGTGGTCAGGGAAGTGGTGGAATCAGATGGTCAGATCATCCTTTTTATTGATGAGATCCACACCCTGGTAGGTGCCGGCGGAGGCGGAGAGGGCGCCATGGATGCTGCGAATATCCTGAAACCGGCCCTGTCGAGGGGCGATCTGAGGGCCATCGGGGCGACCACCCTCAATGAATTCCAGAAATATTTTGAAAAAGACAAGGCTCTGGAGCGGCGGTTCCAGAAGGTCTTCATCGATGAACCCGGTGAGGAGGATGCCGTTTCCATCCTGAGGGGGATCAAAGAAAGATATGAAAACTACCACAGGATCCGGATCAGGGATGAGGCCATTATCGCCGCCGTACAGCTATCTACGAGGTATATCACCGACCGGTTTCTTCCTGACAAGGCCATTGACCTGATCGATGAATCGGCCTCTCACCTCCGACTGGAGATGAACTCCAAGCCGGAGGCTATGGATACACTCGAAAGAAGGATCCAGCAACTGGAAATCGAGCGGGAAGCTTTTAAAAGAGAGAAAGACAAGGATCGGGTAGAGCAGCTTTCACGCCAGATCGCCGATCTTCAGGATGAACACAAGCAGATGATGGCCACCTGGGTCAGTGAGCGGTCGATCGTCGAAAAGATACAGCAGGTCAAACAGCAGATCGAAGAGCTGAGGTACCAGGCAGAAAAAGCGGAAAGAGACACAGATCTTGGAAAAGTGGCCGAGATACGCTACGGACAGCTGCCTGCAGCAGAGAAAGAGCTGGAATCGCATATTGGAAAATTGCGTGAATTCGAATCCGGGGGTGAAAGACTGGTTCGTGAAGAGATCACTGCCGGGGATATTGCAGAAGTGGTGTCCCGCTGGACAGGTATTCCGGTGCAGAAAATGCTGCAGAATGACCGGGAAAAGCTTCTTCAGATCGAAGATGAGCTTCAAAAACGGGTCGTTGGCCAGGATGAAGCTATTTCGGCCGTCGCAGCGGCCATCCGACGAAGCCGGACCGGCCTTGCTGATGAAAAGAGGCCCATCGGATCGTTCCTTTTTCTGGGAACCACAGGGGTTGGAAAGACCGAACTGGCCAGGGCGCTGGCCGAATATCTCTTCAACGACGAATCGCTGATGACCAGGATCGATATGAGCGAATACCAGGAGCGCCACGCAGTATCCAGACTGATGGGGGCTCCCCCGGGATATGTGGGGTACGATGAAGGGGGCCAGCTCACAGAGGCTGTCCGTCGCAAACCTTATTCGGTGATCCTGCTGGATGAGATTGAAAAAGCCCATCCCGACACCTTTAACATTCTGCTGCAGGTGCTGGAGGACGGAAGGCTGACCGACAACAAGGGAAGGGTGGCCAATTTCAAGAACACCATCATTATCATGACCTCCAACATGGGCTCTCAGATCATCCATGAGAATTTTGAATCGGTCGGCGAACAGCATCTGGAAAAGGTCTTCGAAAAAACCAGTCTTCAGGTTTTCGAACTGTTGAAGAAGAACATGAGACCCGAGTTCCTGAACCGGATCGATGAACTGGTGATGTTCAGGCCGCTTACCTCGCAGCACCTGGAAGGGATCATCCGGATTCAGCTACGGAATCTGGAGAAACTCCTTGCCAAACAGGAGATCACCTTCCAGGCAAGTGAGCAGCTGATCCGCTTTTTGAAAACAGAAGGGTACGACCTTCAATTCGGAGCAAGGCCGCTGAAGCGGCTGATCCAGAAAAAGGTTCTGGACAACCTCTCATTAGCCATGCTGGAAGGCAAAGTGACCCCGGGCATGGATCTGCTGATCGATGCGGAGGACAACCGGGTGGTATTCAGGCCTGCCGGGCAGGTCGCTTCGAAAGGGATCTGATGCTCTCCGGCAATACTAGTACAGATGTTCCGGGCCTGATATTTCAACAGCACTGCTTCCCAATTGGCCTCGTTCAGTTTTTTCAGGAGTTGTTCGTCGCTGGCTTCCAACATGGGATCATTGTCCCGTATGGGCCCAAAATACAATTCCAACACAACCTGCTGGAAAAGTGACTCTTAATAAATTGTTAATAATGGAACACGGCTTTATCAGCTGATAGATTGTATTTTTAGTCGGACAAGAAAGGTCTGGTATGAAGAAGACGCTACAGACGAAGTTGTTATTCTGGTTCCTGGTATTCTCCTTTCTGACCATCCTTTCTACCATCACCTTCAACGCTTTCTATTTCAGAAAAAAGGCAAATATATCCAACCTGGTGAGTGAGATTACCGAGTTGCATGTGAGTATCCTGAAGACGTTTATGCACCTGGATGATTTTTTCGCACTTGAAACGACCAGTGAAGCATTTTTTGAAACCGGACACAGTATCAATCTGGAAAGCTGCCGGCAGAACGTGGATCATGTTCGGACGGAAACCGAACGGCTTGCCCGGCTGAGCAACGACTATAATCTGGAGGTTTCTGAAGAGCTGCTGGCCATCAGCCAGGAAATGGACCGGTACGACCAAACGATCATCCAGATGCTTGAACTCATCATGTACCGGGGATTCAAGGACTACGGTCTTGAAGGGGAGATGAGAGAATATGCTCATATTCTGGAGAATTTTGAACGTCTGAACCAAGCAAAGGTGCTCAGCCTGCGAAGGCATGAAAAAGACTACATCATACGAAACCAGCTGGAATATGTGGCTAAACTGAACGAACTGGGTGAAGAGATGCAGAAGGATGTCCGGAGTTCCGCCTCTTTGAAGAAATGGGAAAAGGACTCGATAATCTCCATTGTATCCAATTACGTGGTTCTCTTCAACCGGCTGGTGGAGCTGGACCGGGAGATCGGTATCAGGAACCACTCGGAAGGCTATATAAGCCGGCTGAACCAGATGGGAAACACCATTGAAGAGAGGGTCGACCTGATGATTCAGGAGGCCGATTTAAAACGTGATGCCATCTTCCGTCAGCTGGAGATCCTTTACGCCGCCTTTTTTGCTGTTCTGATCGCTGCTGCCCTGATTTTAAGCCTGAATCTGTCCAAAAGGATCACCGAGCCGCTGAAAAACCTGACTACCTATATTGGTACCCTTATTAAGAGTAAATTCAGGAAGGTACATGAATTCAAAATCGAAAAATCTCATCACGAAATCGAGGTGTTGAATTCCGAATTCATGGAAATGATCAGCATGCTGTTGGAACGTGAGTCGCAAAGGGATGAAGCAGAAGATGCCCTCAGGGAGAGCGAGTTGAAATACAGGGAATTGGTGGAGCTGCTTCCGCTCAGTGTATTCGAAACGGATCCGGACGGGAACCTGACTTATGTAAACAGGGCATGGGAGAACCATTTCGGATACCGTTGGGAAGACCTGCATAAGGGGCTCAATCTCTCCAGCCTTATACAGGGCGAATGGATGTCGGAGGTGACCGTTTCGAGAATCGACGGTAAGGAATACCAGGCTGCCAGGAGAGATGGTTCGCATTTTTCCATCCTGATCTACAGCGAAAAGATCCTAAAAAACGGGGAATTGCTCGGCTTTCGCGGAATCGTGGTAGACATTGAAGACCAAAAGAAGTACATCGAGGAGCTGAAACGCGAAAAAATGAAGGCTGAAGAATCGGACCGTCTGAAGTCTGCCTTCCTCGCTAACATGTCGCATGAGATACGGACCCCAATGAATGCCATAATGGGCTTTTCCGACCTTTTATCGAAACTGGATCTAGGGAGTGCCAAACGAAGAGAGTTCATCAAACAGATCAAGAACAGTGGCAATCTTTTGCTGAACCTGATTGACGACATCATCGACATTGCCAAGATTGAAGCCGGAGAGATCAAAATCCAGAACGGACATGCCTACATCAACCAGATAATCGATGAGCTCCAAGTGACCTTCTCGGAACTGGTTAAGAAAGAGGGTAAAGCCGCGAAACTGGAAGTCAGGGGAACAATGGGATGCAGGGATAACGATTTCGCTATTCTTACCGATCCGCTGAGGCTGAAGCAGATCCTGAGCAACCTGATAGGTAACGGAATCAAATTCACTGAAAAAGGGGAAGTGGAGTTCGGGTATAACAGGAAAGGTGAGGAACTGGAATTGTTTGTCAGGGATACCGGGATCGGACTTAGCAAAGAGAACCAGGAGTTGATCTTTGAGCGGTTCCGCCAGGTGGAGGATCCTTATACAAGGAAATATGGAGGTACCGGACTGGGACTTTCTATTTCCAGGCACCTGGTAGAGTTGCTGGGTGGCAGGATATGGGTGGAGTCTGAACCCTTTAAGGGAACAACCTTTTTCTTTACACTACCGAACCATCAGGTCTTCGAGAGCCGTTCTGGATCGATAAAACTTGAGAGTAACCCAGTAGTGAGCTCCTGGAAATCGAACCGCTTACTGATCGTGGAGGATGATTCTGCCAATGCCAGGCTGCTGAAAGAAGCCCTCGAACATACCGGGATCCAGATGGATTGGGTGACCAACGGTCAGGAAGCGGTCGATTACTGCCAGAACGGCCGGCTTCCCGATATTGTTCTGATGGATTTACAGATGCCGGTCATGAACGGTCACATTGCCACCAGAATCCTGAAGGAAAAATTCCCCGAAATGCCCATTATTGCCCAGACAGCTTATGCCATGGCCGGTGAGAAGGAGAAGTGTATCGAGGCGGGCTGCGACGACTATATTGCTAAACCGGTCAATTTCAAATTACTGAAATCAAAGATCCATCAAATGATCTTTGCAGCCAAACCCTATTCCGAGCCAAGTCGATAGCTGACTAATCTGCCCTGACGATCTTAATCCGTTCTGTACAGTCGCCCGCTTTCAGCCAGCAAACGTAAATACCCGGCGTAAGCGTCTCTCCGTTGATCCGCATCCGGTGAACTCCGGGAGACAGAAATTGGGCCTTTTTTTCCAGGACGGAACGCCCCCGGAGGTCAAGGACCTCCAGGATAACTGTTCCCGGATCCGTTATTTGAAAAGAGAGTTCGGTAGTCAGTGTAAAAGGATTGGGTTTGGGGACCAGTTTCATTCTACCGGCTTCGACAGGTTGCTCAGGGGAAGGGTTACCTGCGATGGTATTATTCATGGCCCGGATGGAGGACCAGTCGCTGAAACCTGTCCGATTTCCTCCCCGAACCCTCCAGTACAGCCATTCAGCATCGCTTAGCAACTGGATTTCAATGGCCGTTCCGGGAATGGTGGCGCGGTTATAGGCCAGTTTCTGAAATTCTGTATCAGTGGCCACCTGGAGCTGATAGTGATTGGCCTCCCCGGACGATTCCCAGCTGAAATAGAGATTGGGATCGGAGATCTCATACTGGTCGGCCGGTACTAACAGATCCGGAGTATCGGGCAGAAGTAAGGCTTCATAGGCACTGACTTCCCACCATCCCACCCAGGAGGGACTCTCGATGGTCTCCACCCGGATCCGGGTGACCCCGGTCAATGGTTCGACCGGTTCAAATATCAAATGCGTATCGGTATGGGTCGCTCCTGTAAATTCATGGACCAGTTCCAGGCCGGAACTGCCCTGTCTCTTCACCAGCAACTGATGATGAGTATTGCCCGATGCGGGGTACATGGCTACCAGCAGGTCCACCTTGCCCAGGTCCACCGGCTCGTTGAATTCCAGCTCCGCCCATTGAGGGGGATCTCCACCGGCATTCCAGTCGGTCCAGGACATCCCGTCATTCAGATGCTCTTTGGGATACCCTTCCCGTTCCTGTGAGACGGTTACCGCAGCTTCCAAAGCCTTGTTGATCTCCGGGGGAGCCGTGCAGCCGTCGGGACGGATATGGGGAGAGAGCATCCGGTTGATGATCTCCTCCTGATCGAGCCCCGACCAGAACTCCTCCCTCAACCACGCCCCGTAGGTCCAGATCAGCCATCCGTCGAATCCGTATTCACACGATCGTGCATGCCATTTCATAAAAACGTGAGCCGCTTCCCCGGCCGAACCGTAAGAAGAATACGGAGCCCCGCATTCTCCCATAATCAATGGTTTGGCAGTGGGACCGGATACCCCGTAGTTTTCCATATACTGATCCAAAGTCAGCTCAGAGCCCGGATAGGCATGCAGATCCACGAAATCAGCTGAAGACTCGCCCAGAAACCTGCCGGTATAAATGATTCTCATGTCTCCGATCCTGGTGACGTTGGGCTCCTGGGGCTGGAAGAATCCGGTGGTGACCAGTGCGGTGGGATCCACCTCCCGGATGGCGGTCCGTATCTGATCGAACCAGTAGATCATGTTTTCTTCCAGCATCGCTCTTTTGGCGCTCTCGCTGGACAGGTCATAGGTTTCTCCGTTCACAGTGGTCAGCATCCCCGATTCCAGCGTGAATGGGGGGTAATCGGAATCGAAATAGAGTTCGTTGCACAGCTGGTAGCCCAGAATGTGATCGATGGCAGCCCCGGCGTCTACCAGCCAGGTGACCAGGTCGGTCCAGAACCGCTTACTGGCTTCCAGTCCCCCGTTGGTCAGGTAAGTCAGGTTCGCTGCATCCACCTCACCGGGTTTGGTCTCGTAGATGGTCTCCAGGTAGCCGCCGGTCTGGGGAACCACATCCACCGTGAAGAGGATGTAGAGGTCAAGTTTCTCCGCCAGGCGGAGGAAATCGGCCACATTCTCCATGTAGGCATCCAGCAATCCTCCGTTCTCCCGATCCCCCAGGCAATAATCGCTGCACTCTGTACTCAGAAAGCACCGCACCGTGTTATATCCGTCCACCGCCAGTTTGCGCAGGTGTTCCTCCGCCTTCTCCGAATCATACTTCCCCACCATGAAGGTGGAGTGTCCACGGTGCTGATCCTCCCAGGGCGTGGTCTGCCAGTCGAGTTTGATGTAATTGAATCCCCTTGGAATAAAAGTCTCACCACTCGATACATGATAAAACTCTCCTTCTCCGTCCACCGTTCGGACCCCGATCTTATGATCGGGAGGATCTCCCGGACGTATGTAAACCGCTTCTACCGGAAGACCAAAATTCAGGGCAAGTATCGAGAGAAACAGCGGCAGGAGGACCCTGGCTGCGGCACAGCTGAGGGAGAATGGAATCATCGGGCGTTTTCCCTGAAGATCCGAAAAGCGCGTGGAAAAACCAAGTGTTGTGTCAGACAAATTCGATCGTTTCACCTGCCCGTACCGGATGGTCGCCGAATTCCCTCCGGAAGGCCCCAAGGGCCGGTTCCAGGGTACAGTGCGAGGGCATCACTCTTTTGATGTCCATCTCTTTCATACACGCTATGGTGCGATGGGTCCGTTGATCGAGCTTCGAGAGATGAAATCCCCCTGCGACCGCCTCCACCCGGTCCGCGCCTGTCACCCGCCTGGCATGGGAAATGATATTACATATGCCTGAATGAGCGCATCCCGAGATCACCACCATTCCGCTACCGGTGAGGCAGGCAAGCGCTGAATCATCCGTGATGAAGTCCTCTTTCCCATCCTCCAGCAGATATTTCGTTCGTTTGGCCTCGAAATCATTCCGGCGGGGTATTTCTCCCAGGAACCACAGATTCGGGGTCAGTTGTCTGGGGTGCACTGTGGTCTCTATCGTCAACCTTTCCTCCAGCTCCTCCCTGGAAAGCTCCAGCCCCAGGGAGCCATATCCCGATTTACGGTAACGTTTCCTGAAGCATCCCGGGTGACATAGCAGGGGCTTGTCCCGGATATGGGCAAGACCGTCCCCGTGGTCAAAATGTCCGTGGCTCAGCACCACCAGATCCACTTCCTTCAGGTCAATCCTCAGTCTGCCGGCATTTTTTCTGTACAGGTCGGAAGCCCCGGTATCAAAAAGGATCTTCTTCCCATCCGCCTCGATCAGGAAAGAGAGACCATGCTCATAGCCGAATCCTTCCAGGGCAAGGGCCTCTGATAAAACCGTCAGCTTCATTTTCTCCAGAATTTCTGTGCGATTATCTCCGCTGCCTTAATCAGGGGATAAGCGGCGGGGGATGCCGTCAGCATGGGATGGGTGCCGATCTGCATGGTGAGAAGTGTATTGACATTCATCTTGTTCTGAATGATCAGTCCGATGATATTGACCAGTTCTCCGGTACTGGACCCTCCTACCACTTCACCCCCCAGGATGATCCCGTTCTCGCGGCCGGCAATCAATTTCACGATCTGGGTGTGGGGATCATTCAGCAGGCCGGGGTGTCTGTCCACCCCCTTGAAGGTACCGGTGATGATATCGAATCCCTCCTTTCTGGCACTTGTTTCGGTCAGTCCGGCAGCTCCAAAACCGGTACCGTTAAGAGCGGTGGAGAAGATAGCAATGGTTCCTCCGATCGTCTTCAGGGTGGAAAGCTTGTATAGGTTCATCCCGGCCACCCTTGCCTCGGCGCAGGCAATGGAAGCCAGCATCGCCTTGGACCGTTTCCTGGTAAAAAAATCCCGCTTCTCGGCACAATCCCCCACCGCAAATACGTCGGGTTGATCGGTCCGCATATATTCATCCACCTTAATGAATCCGTCGCGGTTGAATGCCACATCCAGAAATTCTCTGGCGAGATCCACATTGGGTTCGTACCCCATGGAAAGAATCACCGCATCAGCCTTAAGTACCTTCTCTCCGCCGTTGCTATACAGGGTTACCTTCTCCACCTTCCCCGGACCGGAGATCTCTTTCAGCCGATGGCTGGTGAGAATCCGGATGCCGTGCTCTTCCATGATCTGCTCGGCCTCTGCGGCCAGGTCCTCATCAAAGGCCGTTCCCAGTACATGGGGCATCGCTTCCACCAGCACCACATTCTTTCCTGCCTTTTTCAGTTCATCCGACATCTCAATACCGATAAATCCCGCTCCCACCAGTACGATATTCTGAAGGGGCTGCAGCTTCTTTTTCATCTCCTCCAGATACCTCAGATTCTTTGGGACCGTATATACGTTCTCCAGGTCTGCTCCTTTCAGCCAGGCAGGCACCACAGGCGTGGACCCCGTGGCCAGGATCAGTTTATCGTAGGTAAGCTCTGTTCCTTCCGCCAGTTTGCAGCTCTTGTTCTCCCCATCGATGGAGACCACCTCGCTGACCATGATTTCGACCCCGGCATTGATCAATCCTCCATCCGGCAAAACATCCTGATCAGTGGAATCAAGTGTCCCGAAAATGTAGGGGATGCCACATGGAATGGCGGCCACCTCTTCTTTCCTGATCAGGACCACTTCCTTGTCGGGGTAATGAGATTTGGATGCAAGCGCTGATGCCAGTCCGGCTGCGCTTCCTCCGATCACTAAAACATCGGTATTCTTCATTTTTTTCTTGTTTATTAATAATTGGTACTCTCCGGCGATTTCTGCGCCGGACTTATTCTATCCTTCTTCCTTTTTCCTGATCAATGTGGTCCTGCAGTCGGGACAGGTAACCGAAAAGCATGGGACTCCGGCCTGATGAGAAGTTTCAAACCCGCAATGCGGACAGATACAGAAACCTTCCTGCTCGCCGGCGGAAAGGATTGCCGTCCGGTTCTCCCGCCATTCCAGCACCTGCTGGTTGATATGTTCAATATCGGCCGAACCGCAATTCAGACACCGGGGAAGATCCTCTCCGGGATGGTGAAATACGATAGTACATGACCTGCAACGGTACCACTGCCGGTCGAATTCCACATCTCCGCCTTCGATGACAATGGAGGTGCCTTCGGTAAATGCCCGGGCAATCTTCCGCAGGCAACCGCTGTATATCCGGGTGAAGGTAGGTCTCGACACATTCATCAGCCTGGCGGCCTCTTCCTGTTTCAGACCGGAATAATCGGCCAGTCGCAGCGCTTCATACTCCTCATAAAGAATGGTGACCACCGACGTATCGCTGTACGGAACTCCGATGGGTTTAAAACCCTTCAGTACGGGAGGGGAGACCAGTCTTCGATTCTGCTTATTTCGTGGTGACATCGATGAATAGCGAACATATGTTCACAAAGATAATGAACATATGTTCGCTATCAAATGATTTTTCCCAGGTTTTTTATGTAGTATCTACCCCACTGCCATCCAGGTCACATAGAGCTTGTAGGCCAGTGAAAGGATGATGGCACCCAGGAATAGGCCGATGAACCCGAAGGCAATGAATCCGCCAATGGCTCCCAGGAAAATGACCAGCATGGGCACATCGGAGCCCTGTCCCATAATCAGTGGTTTCAGGTAGTTGTCGATCAGGCCCATGACAATAAAATAGACCGACCACAATGCGGCGGGCAGGGGATCTCTGAAGGCAAACAGGTATATCACCAGCGGGACATTGAACAGGAGTGCGGGGATTTGCGCGATGGTCATGATCAGGATCACAATGATCCATACTGCGGCCAGCGGTATCTCGGCCAGGATCAGTCCCAGCCCCATCAATGTGGTCTGGATAATAGCCACTCCCAGCACTCCCACTGCCACACTGCGTATGGTACGCAGGGTAACCTCCATAAACTCCTCTCCCCTTTCCCCAATCACCTTGGTGAACACTTTTCTTCCGGAAGCGGCGCCCTTTTTAAAAAAGATCAGGAAGATCCCGGCGATAACGATCGATACGGCAAATTGAAGGATCCCCAGCCCGGTATTGGCGAAAGTTTCCAGTATTTTCTCCCCCCAGTTGGTGAGCTGGGGCAGAAATCCCTTGATCGATTCTCCGAAATTCTCAGAAAGGTCCATCCAGTTCTCATAGAACCATGTCCCGATGAGAGGCCACTGGGAGACCGATTCGGGCGGGGGCGGGATTTCCCAGTTGAAGCCCTCCATGTTTTCCGCCAGGTACCTGATCCCTTCGATGAGCTGGTTGACCAGCCAGATACTGGGAAGCACCAGTATGGCCATTAGCACCAGGGTAAGAATCAGTGAGGATAGTTTTAACCGGTCTCCGAACCATTCATTCAGTTTCTGAAAAACCGGGAACAGGATCACTGCAATGACCAGACCCCAGATCAAGATGCTGATAAAGGGTTGCAGGATACGAAAACACAGGTACACCACCAGAAACAGCGACCCGATCTTCAGGATCAGATCGATGGCGATCTTTACATAATGCTGACCGTTCTGTCCGGAAGGTCCTTCCTGGGAGGCCATATTTATTTTTTGGTTGTTCGGATTTTTCTCTAGCAAATGTAATAGAATAGTTTTTTATCTTGTTTATCCGAATTAAAAGCCTTCAAGATGATCAGCAGAAGAGAGGCCCTGTCGGCCATGGCCCTGGGAATGGCAGGGTCCGCACTCCCCCTGAGTGCGCAAGCTACCGCAGTAAAGCGCCCGTCCCACTTACGTTATTGTTTGAACACCAGCACCATTAGTAAAAATGCGGCGGAAATTGAAAAGCAAATCGAGCTGACTGCCGAAGCGGGCTATGATGGTGTGGAGATCTGGATAAGAGATCTGGAGGCGTACCTCAATAGCGGAAAATCACTGGATGCACTTCACCGAAAACTGGAAAAACTCGGACTTTGGGTGGAAAGCGCCATCGGCTTTGCCCCCTGGATGGCGGAGGGGGATGCCGGTTTCAGGCAAATGGAACGGGAAATGCAATGGCTTTCCGAACTGGGCTGCAAAAGGATCGCGGCCCCTCCGGCCGGACTGGATGGAAGTAAGCCCCTGGATCTCCTGAAGACCGGTGTCACCTATCGCCGGCTGCTGGATCTGGGCCGGAAAACCGGGGTGATGCCTCAGCTGGAATTCTGGGGTGCTTCCCCTGTGATATGGCACCTGGGACAGGCTTTGATGATCGCGGCCGCCTCCAATGATCCCGGAGCCCGGATCCTTCCCGATGTCTACCATCTTTTCAGGGGTGGTTCCGGTTTTAACTATTTAAAGATGCTGAGTGGCGAATGTATCGAAGTGTTTCATATGAATGATTATCCCGGAGAAATACCCAGGCTGGACCAGACTGATGCCGACCGGGTCTATCCGGGTGACGGAGTCGCCCCGATCACCGAAATCCTTTCAGCCCTGAAAAAAATGGGTGGAGTGAAAGTGCTTTCCCTGGAATTGTTCAACAGGGGCTACTGGGAAGAAGATCCTTTGCAGGTGGCCAGGCACGGTCTGATGAAAATGAAATCCCGGGTGGCAGAAGCTTCACACTAAACCCTATTAATCTATTCAGAGATGCTGTTAATCATTGATAATCAAAGCAGTTTTATCAAGAAATTCAAGCGGAATTTCCTGAGTGAACAGAATATTGAATACCGCTTCGTGGACCATAACGAACCCCTGGTGATCAAAGAGAATGAAAAAGTGGATGGGATCATTCTGTCAGGAGGAAAGGGCAATCCCTATGAACCGCTCAACCTGACGGCCAATTTCGTGGCCATGATGAACTATGAGGTGCCCACTCTGGGGGTTTGCCTGGGCTATGAGATCATCGCCGTGGCCCATCTGGGTCGCATCAAGAAACTGGAGAAATACAATCAGCGCATGGAAAAGGTCAGGATCACCGACATGGGAGATCCTGTTTTCCAGGGTTTGATCTCCAATGAGGTAACACTGCGAAAACAGCACTCATTCATGGTCTGGAAAATACCCAAAGACTTTGTCAAGCTGGGGGAATCCGATACCTGCGAAATTGAGATCATCCGTCATAAAGACAAACCCATCTACGGATTTCAGAGCCACCCGGAGGTTTCCGGGGTTAACGGACTGTTGATCATGAGAAATTTCTTGAATATGTGTGGATTTGACGTGATCTGACATGAAAGTAGCCATCATATACAACAAGGACCTGAGCGGAGTGATCAATGTTTTCGGCATGCAAAACAAGGAGGTATACAATCCGGAAACGGTTAAAAGGGTAGCCGCCTCCCTGGAATCGGGAGGGCACAATGTGGAGGTAATCGATGGGAACATGAAGGTTATCGAACAGCTGCAGCAGTTCATGCCCAAGGTGATCGATGGAGAACAGATGGGAATGGTCTTCAATATGGCTTATGGGATCCAGGGGGAAAGCAGGTACACCCATATCCCCTCTATGCTGGAGATGCTGGGTATTCCCTACGTGGGCTCCAGTCCCTCCGGCCATGCCCTGGCATTGGACAAGGTAATCACCAAGATCATCCTTCAGAAGAACGGGATCCCCACCCCCGATTTCTGGGTTTTTTCCAGCGGACAGGAAGAGATGTCGAAGGTCAGATTCCCCGTGATCGTCAAACCGAAAATGGAGAGCGTTTCTTTCGGCCTGCGGGTGGTGGATAATGAAAAAGATCTGAGGGAAGCAGTGGCGTTCATCGTGAATGAATTTGAACAGCAGGCTCTGGTGGAACAGTTTATCCGGGGCAGGGAATTTGCGGTAGGACTCATAGGGAACAACCCTGTGGAGAGCCTGCCGGTGCTGGAGATCGACCTGGAAGACGATCCGGATGCGATCCAGACCGAGGAGCATAAGAGGGAACAACCCCGGCGAAAGATCTGCCCCGCTCACCTCTCTGATGAACTGGCCGAAGAAATTAAACAACAGTCCATTGCCGCCTTTAAAGCGTTGCAGCTGCGCGACTTTTCCAGAGTAGATATCCGGATGGATGAGCAGCAGCGCATTTATATCCTGGAGATCAACAGCATGGCCAGCCTCGGGCTTACCGGTTCCTATGTACATGCAGCCTCGGTGTCAGGGCATGATTATAAGGCCCTGGTCAACAAGATGCTGGATGTGGCAGTGATACGCTATTTTGCCAGCCGGACCCCCCTTTCCGAATCGACTGTGCCCGGAACCAGGATCCCGGCCCATATCCGGACCAGGGGCTTTTTAAGAAGCCGCCAGCAGCAACACGAAAAGCTCCTGCAACGGGCGGTGAACATCAACACCCATGTGCGAAATGTGGAAGGAGTGAATGAGTTCGGTAACCTGGTCAGGAAAGAACTGGCAGCGCTGGGTTTCTCCCATCAGGTGATCCCGCAGGTAGAGGTGGGAAACCTTCTTTTCTTCACCAATTCATTTGACGAAAAATACGATATTCTTCTTTTGGGGTGTCTCGATAACCGGAAAAAGATCTCAGAGCACGAGTATTTCCAGGATCAGGATCAAAAACTGAGCGGAACTGGTATCTGGGAGCATAAGGGAGGGATCATTGCTGCTTTGGCAGCACTTCAGTCCCTCCGTTTCATGAGAATACTCCGGAAAATGAAAATCGGAGTGCTCCTCACATGCGACGACTCCCTGCAGGGAAAATTCTCCAGGGATCAGGTACGACAGAAATCACAGCATGCAAAATATGTACTTGGCCTTCACGGCGGGGACCTGTCGGGCAGTCTGATCACCTCCCGTTCGGGATCGGCTTTCTACCGCTTTCACATGCACCTGAAAAATACCGACGATTCCAAACAGGTCACCCTTGCTGCCGGAGTGTTCTCCAGGCTGATCAACAACTGGTGCGAGCTCTCCATGGACGACGATACCCTGGTAATTGCCCCTTACCGCTCCACCCTCGACACCAATATTATGCAGCCTTACGCCCACGGGGAGGTCATGCTCAGTGTCCGCTATAATCAAAAGGAGCAATTCGGTGAGGTAGACCGAAAGCTGAAAAAATTGATTCCGGTCCGCAAGTTCGGAAAGCTGATCCACTTCCAGATGGATGGCGGATTGAGCCGCGATCCGCTGGTAGAGACAGCGCAGGTGAAGGAGTTCCACCGAAAAGTGAGTCAGCTGGCTAAAAGTCTGGATATCCGAACTGCCGGAGAACACCGATGGAGCTCCTCCGACATCTGCTTTGTGGAAGAGGACAAATACGTGCTGGATGGTTTCGGCCCCATCGGCCAGAAATCGCAGGACCGCTCGGAGTACATTCTCCGCCACAGTTTGCTGGAAAGAGCGCTCTTAATTGCGATGACCCTGAAAGAGATCTCGGGCAGCTAAAATTGCCGGAGCTTGCAATCCCCTCTTTCATCTCTATTCACCGGTCATGAACGGGTCCTGGGGTGTTTTCTCCTCCTCCTTTCCCTTCTTCCCGGACCCCGGGATCAACAGGCCGATGATCAGTCCCATGGAAAAACAGACGAACAGTAACAGGGCCACCGGAAGCTCCAGTTTCCAGAACCATAATTTCACTGCTGCGGGAGCGGTGTTTTGAAGCACAAAGATGATCAACAGGATGGTCAGAATAATGATGAAAATGATCTTGGTCTTCATGGGTTATCTCCGTAAAGTTTCCGGGTAAGTTACACAATAAATCCCGATCTCCACCGGATCCCCCACCATCCCTGTTCTCTTGAAACCCAGACCGTAGTCAAGCCTGTTCAGGGAGAAAGATCCTTTAAATACACCCTCCTTGAAGGTGAATGGAATCTCCACCTCCCGGGTTGCCTCCAGAAGGGTCAGGTTCCCTTTTAGGAGGTAGCCGTCCTGATGCCTGTCCACGTGCTTCGAACTGAAACAGATGGAGGGAAAATCCTTTGCATCAAAGAACTGACCGCCTCTCAGATGACGGTCTCTCATCCCGATTCCCGTTTCAATGGTGGCCGGGTCCACACATACCTCAAAACGGGCAGCGGACAGGTTTTCCGGATCGAACCGGATCCTGCCTTCCATTCCCCGGATGGTTCCGGGCACCGTATCCGAACTTCCTTTCTGAATTTGAAAGGATACATAGGAAGAATCGGGATTGATGACCTGACCGATGACACCTGAAACCAGCATGAGCATACTCAATGACAGGAGGTAAGCGAGCAGTTTAACCGATGATTTTTCCATATACAAGTGTTTGGTCATTTTAAATGAGCCCTATTTATCGAAAGGATACCCTGAGTCCCAGGTAGAACGTTCTGCCCGGGGCCGGATACCCTTCCGCATAGCTGAAGGGCGTGTCCCAGAGGTTTTCGACGGAACCCCGCAAAGAAAGGGCCTGAAAAAGGGTAAAGGATGTACTCAGGTCCATTCTGAAAAACGGATCGGCCAGATACACCCCGTCGGTGGTACTCACTCTGGAAGAATTGTAGAGCCCGGAGACCCTTACATGCAGCCTTGGAAAGGGAGTAACCTCAGCGAACCCAAATAACTTATGACGGGGCACATCGGTGAATATCAGTTCGGGCCGGGTCAGATTTTCCCGGATGATAAGGGTATACTGGGCTCCGGTTCTGATGAAGGCCACCGGTTCCCATGCCACATCCAGTTCCCAACCGTAAAAACGTGAATCTCCTGTGTTCTGGAACTGGTAAACCGCGGAATTATCGGGATCGATCCCGTACACTTCCTGGATGGTTCTCTCCAACCTGCTATAATATAATGAGGTACGTATTGTAAGTTCCTTTTCATGACGGTACATGTAGGAAAGATCGGAGTTCCACGAAGCCTCCGGTTCCAGGTCGGTATTGGGAATGGAACGTCCCAGCCGGTAGGAGTACCTGTCCTTCATGGTGGGAAAGCGGGTTTTCCGGGAAAGGTTCACTCTCATGGTGTGCCGCTCCGATGGAGTATAGCGAAGTCCTGCCAGCATATTTGGGGTCCAGTCCGCGTGATCGGTAAACCCGGTTATCGAACCGGATCCCGGATCATAATTGTCCGCCTGCAGGTTGTCCCGGTAGTGAGCGCTGACTCCCAATACAGCACTGAGTTTACCGGAGAGCTTAATCCTGTCTTCCACACCCATGGACAGTGTGATATCACTGAAGTGGCGCAAGGGTTCCACCACCGGAAGGGTATTTCTTTCGGTATGATGATCATACACGGCAAGCAGGGCAGTCCGGATATCGTGTCTGTCGTCTATCCCTGTCGAGATGATCAGGGATCCCCCCAGGGTCTCGTCGTCGTAGATACTGGTGAACGACCTCCCGAATTCCTGGCTGCTGTAGGTGCTGTCGTCGTAACTTCTCAGATCACTGAAATAGTCATCATAATAGAGTCTGGCCTGAAGGGAGGTCTTTCTGCCCAGGGTAGTACGGCTGTTAAAGTGAATTCCCTGTTTGGTGATGGCCGGAAACCTCCAGTAGCGAACACGCTGGTTGGGATCCTGCCCGGTATAGACCGGAACCCCCTTGGACCCATCCTGGTAGTGGTAGGAGATCACATAACTGTCCCTGCCTGACGGGGTAAATCCGAATTTAACGGATGTCTGAAGATCCTGGTATTGCGAGTTTTCGCGGACACCGGAACTTTCCCGTCCATGCTCATCCGTTTGGGCCGAAAGGGAGAATGGCGCCCGTTGCACGGTCCCCGCTCCCAGCTGAACGAAGAACTTCTCTCGTTTAGTGCCAAGGTTCACGGACGAACGCCAGCCCCCCCAGCCGCTCCGGTCCAGGTAAATGCCTCCCTCTGCATCCAGCTCCAATTCCCCGGCCGGCTTTCTTGTTACCAGATTGATAGCACCTCCCAGATTATTCGATCCCAGCAGCACCGAGGTCTCTCCCCGTGTGACCGATATCTTGGACAGGTCCGTCAGCAGAAACCGGGAGAGGTCGGTATATCCGTCGTAGGAGACATACACCGGCACGCCATCCACATAAACGGGCACCTGCCGCAGGTCAAAACCTCTCACACTCACCATTCCATCATTGCGGGGTCCCTGAAGCATGAAATGGACCCCGGGGAGGAAGGATACAGCAGACGCTGCATCAGCCTGTTGCAGGCTTTCCATTTCGTCGAGTCGCAGCACCGGGACAAACGGGTCGCCCCGGGTACCGGTCACCTGTACTTCCCCCAGTTCGAACACCATACTGGCAGAATCGCCCGACTCCCCTTCTTCCTCCTGTGCCAGGAGCATTGGCAGACCCGCCCAAATCATAACAACCATACAAGCCCACCGGTATAATAAATCCGGGCTTATTCCCCATTCTTCGGCAATCTCTTTGGCATTGCCCCGTGCATACGAGAGTTCAACTGCTTTTTTTAATACGTTTTCAATCTTCACTTGCCATCCTCCTTTTTGGGGTATATTCCGCTTGTTGTGAATGCTCCATTGAATGATCCTGTTCAGCATAGCCGGGGGCAAAATCGATGTAGATTTTTAATGTACAAATCTGGTCCTGAAGAAAAATCTGAATCCGCGGACAAACGGACCACAGCTATTTTTTCAGGGGGACAAACCGGGGTACCCTTGACTGGTATTCCGCGTATTCAGGATACTTTGATGCAGAGACCGATTCGCTGAAAGTGCTGCTGCCCCGGAAAAGCAGTACCAGGAGAACGGCTCCCATGACCGACCAGTTCAGCCACTGGCCGGTGGCGGAAACACTGAAGAAATAAAAGGTGATCCAGATGGCCTGTTCCGCCGCATAATTAGGATGGCGGGCCATTCCCCACAGACCGGTGTCCACAAATCCCTTGCGGTAGTTCTCCGGTAATTCTTCCCCTTTCTCTTTCAGCAGTCTTTTTCGCTTGTGGTAATTCCACTGTTGCTGATCGGCCACGGTCTCGATCACCAGAAAGAAGAGCAACAGGATGCTCAACAGGGCGTCCCACCAGGAAAGAGGCCTTCCATTCATGCCCCGTACGGCCGGAAGGGTGATCATCAGAATCAATCCCATCTGGTAAAGGGAGATGAAAAACAGGTTAAACCCCACCCAGCGCCACCGGGCGGCAAATTCAGGTTTCGATTGAAGGATCGCCCAGCGGTAGTCTTCCTCCCCGGTCCAGAAACGGATCGAATACCCGCCACGCCTGGAAAAATTGTAGGTGAGTCTCAAACCCCAAGCGGTTACCAGTAGTGCCATGATCACCAGCCTGAGTTCGAATCCCGATTCTGCAGCCACGATCCAGGTATAGACCAGCGGCATGAGGCTCCAGAGCTTATCCACCTGACTGTGGTTGGAGGTGAGGGTGCTTACCAGGAAACAGAGCAGGGCTGCGGCCAGATATATAACCGCCAGCCGAGTCAGTGTGGCGTGCTGAAAAGGGGTAAGGGGATCATCAAACCGAAAGGCTATAAAGGGGATCACCACGATGGTCACCAGCAGGGCAAGGGCAGTCTTCCACATGTGCAACGGTGGTTGAGTTAGCGCTCAAATATAAAAAATGATCTCAAGAAAACTACCGCCGGTAAATTAAGTGACCAGGCTTTCTTTCTTTGACCGCTTTGCGGGTGAGGCTTGCTGGTCCTGCAACGCTCCGCTGTTTAGAACTTTGGGGCGGATCAACAGCCTGAGGGACTGATCATATGTGAAGTAGTTCCACATCCAGTTCAGGAATGTAAAAACCCTGTTCTTGGCCCCGAAGATGGTAAACAGGTGAACGATTGACCAGAGGACCCACGCAGGAAATCCTTTCAGATGAAACAACGGCAGGTCCGCCACGGCCAGATTTCTTCCGATGGTCGCCATGGAGCCCTTATCCTTATATTCAAATTTCCGGGGATCCGAGGTCCCGGGTTTTTTTAGCTTTAACAGGTTGCTGGCCAAATTATTTGCTTGCTGAACGGCCACCTGTGCCACCTGAGGATGGCCCTGCGGGAATAGAGGCGTTTCCATGTAACAAAGATCCCCAAGGGCGTAAACATGGTCCATGCCTTCCACCCTGTGGAACCGGTCTACCCGGATCCGGCCCCGGGGACCCAGCCGATCGGAAGGGATACCCATCAAAGTGTTGGCGCGGATCCCGGCAGCCCAGATGACGGTCTTCGATGCCAGCCGGCTGTTGTCGGAAAGCTTCAGTTGAGTTCCGTCGTAATCCTCTACCCGGGTATTCAGGTATACCTCCACCCCCAGGTTCTGCAGGTACTTCAATGCATGTGACGAGGCCATCCCGGACATGCCCGAAAGAAGCACAGGAGAAGCCTCATACAATACGATACGCATCCTGGAAAGATCCAGTTCAGGGTAGTCTTTTGGGAAAATATACTTTTTCATCTCAGCCAGTGCCCCGGCCATCTCTACCCCGGTGGGCCCTCCACCGACCAGTACAACATTCAGAAAGGAGGACATCTCCTCCACATTGTCCTGAAGCAATGCGGTCTCAAAATTCTCCAGAATCGTATTCCGGATTAAGATAGAATCAGCTGCAGTTTTCATGGGAAGCGAATACTTTTCAATATTCGCCTGTCCGAAATAGTTGGTGGTGGCTCCCATGGCCAGTACCAGGTGATCATATTTCAGGTAGCCGATATCGGTCAGGATTTCCTTCTCTCCATCCAGAATCTCCTGCACCTCCGCGATCCGGAAATGAATTTCATCCTGCTTCTGAAGGATCTTCCGGATGGGAAATGAGATGGCGCTGGGTTCCAGTCCGGCGGTGGCCACCTGGTAAAGAAGTGGCTGGAACTGGTGGAAATTATTTCTGTCGATCAGCACGATCTGAAATTGCTGTCCCAGCATTCTCCGGATAAATTTCAGCCCGGCAAAGCCGCAGCCAATGACCACCATTCTTTTATTGTCAGTTTCAGGAATGTGGGGTATGTATCTTTTTATTGATGTCATTCTGTTCGTCTTTTAAGACTTTATAAAGCAAGCCATGCTGGTTATAGTTGTTTCTCCGCCTTTTTCCAGAATGCCGAATAGGAGCGGTAATAGCCCTTTACGTCGAACATCCAGTCACGCTGCTCCATTACTCCGTGGTAATGGCTTGATAGCGGATGCTCCTTATAATAAACCCTGGACTCCCCACACTGTTCGGCCAACTCATGAAATTCACCGGTAAATACCTGTATTCCTGAAATATTTTGTGCAAGCTTCAGGATGAAACGCAGGGTATGGGCCGACACCGGGTACCGTTCGAAATGAGAAGGTTCCAGCAACAGGACCCTGTTAGCCGTTTCCTTATTATACCATTGCGGATCCAGGTTGTAGGAGTTATAGACCAGGACCGGGCTGGAGGAGTCGATTTCCGGCGGTTTGGTTTCAGGAAGCGGGGTGCTCAGATCGGGGATGAATACCTGTTTCAGGGCGGATGGGATCCCCATATTCGGGAACTCTTCATAGTCTACATCCAGGAAAGTTCCCTTCTGACGGGTATGGCAGAACCGGTTGATGTTTTCCTGGTTGGCGTAGTACTTCTTATGGCTGTTGGCGCCGGAAACCCACTGCCAGCTCAGGGCATTGCTTGCCCAGTCGCCGTCGAACAGAGAATAGTACATCCAGCGGGCCGGGACCCGCCAGTGGCTTTTACCCACGTTACAAGCAAGGGATGCAATATACATTCTCACATGATTATGGATATATCCCGTACGGTAGAATAAACCAATGGCCTGATCGACGGCATCAATGCCGGTAGACCCTTCAGCAATGCTGACCGGCATCTGATGGTGAGAAACATCGGGCTGCTCCTGCCTCAGATCTTCGTTGATCTCCTCTCCCCTGGATACCCATACCTGTTGCCAGTAATCCCGCCATGCCAGTTCCTTCACCAACTTTTCCATCTGGGGCACCCTGTAGCCTTTCTGAAGCAGGGATTCGAAGATCTGCCGGGTGGAGATCATGCCCCGGGAAATATAAGGAGAAAGGCGGGTCACCGCCCCGTCCACAAAGTTTCGGGTTTTCCCGTAACGGACCGGGTCAATGCGCTCCACCTGATGGATGACCTCTGAGAAGTCGGTTGAAAATACATCCTGATCGGTTCCCATATCGTCGCTTTCAGTGACTATCACTCAATGAAGGAACTCTTTCTAAACGAATTTGTTTAATATATAAACCACTGAGAGCAATACTTATGAAACATGTCGTTGTCACCGGTGCCAATGGTAACCTGGGATTGGCGATCACAAAACATTTCCTGGATCGCGGGGACCGGGTTTCTGCCGTTGTCTCTCCCAGGGCCGGAGAGGACTTTTTTCAGCACAAACAGATGCACATATTCCGAACGGACCTGACCAGCGAGTCGGAAGCATCGGCCACCATGGACAAGATCCATGATAGGGGTCCCGTCCAAGCGGCGGTTCTGACCGTGGGAGGCTTCGGAATGGGGACCCTTGAGGAGACTTCACTGTCCGATTTCGAAAAAATGTACCGGCTCAACTTTGTCACCTCTTACAATAGCGCCCGCCCTCTTTTTACGAAGATGAAACAACATCCGGAGGGTGGACAGATCATTTTTATCGGGGCCAGACCGGCCATGGATCCTTCTGCAGCCGGAAAAATGATCAGTTACAGCCTGACCAAATCCCTGATCTTCCGACTGGCCGAGGTGATCAACCAGGAAGGGGAACAGCACCATGTGACCGCTTCAGTGGTGGTTCCCAGCATTATCGACACACCTGCCAATCGTAAGGCCATGCCGGATTCCGATCCTTCCGGATGGGTCACTCCCGGTGATATCGCCAACCATATCCTCCACCTGGTCTCTCCCGCAGGAAAAAAACTCAGAAGGACGATTCTGAAAGTGTACGGGGATTCATAAGGAAGAGGATTGAATCCCTTGAAGATTGTCAGACCTGTATAGCGGTTTCCGGATGGGCACTTGAAAGCGGTACGGCGATCCGATGGCTCGACCCGATCATCCCGGAAAGAACCCCTACCCATTCAGGATCGGCATTCAGGGAAGGGACCAGGGTCAGTCTTTCCCCTCCACCCCGGATGAATCGATCGTGGTACTCCACCCCGATCTCCACCTCCGTCTCGAGGCAATCGGCCACAAAAGCAGGGCTGACCAGCAGTACTTTCTTCCCTCCCTTTTTTAGAATCTCCTCCAGTGTCTCCATAGTAAATGGCTCCAGCCAGTTGCGGCCGAACCGTGACTGAAATGCCGTGTAAACCCCGGAGGGATCCAATCCCGCGGAGGCAGCGACAGAACGGGTTGTCTGAAAACAGGCGGACCGGTAGCAAAAGAGATTTTCTTCTTTATAGACCTTTTCGCATCCCAGCTCGTTGCAGCTTTTTCCCGGATGCGATTGCTCGGTCTGTCTGACCGGCACTCCGTGGTAGCTGAAAACCACCGCATCGTATGCCGCGGGATCATGCTCCATGATCTTCCTTTTCCATAGAGTAATGAAACCCTCTTCCATGTGGAAAGCAGGGATCAGACGGGCGGAACGGAACAGGGGGCTTCCCGCCAGTTCCTTCTGCAACAGACGGATCATGCTGCCGGTGGTGGAAGAAGCAAACTGGGGATATAGAGGAACAATCAGAAGTTCATCGTATTCTGATCTGTTCAGCCGGCCAACCAGGCTCTTTAAGGAGGGTTCTCCGTAGCGCATGGCCAGGAATAGATCCGGTCCTGCTTCCGGCTCTCTCTCCAGCCTGGCTTTCACCAGCTGATGCAGCTCCTGGCTGTGAGTGATCAAAGGAAACCCCTCCTCTCTCCATAGCTTCTGGTAAAGCCTGGAGGATTTGAACGACCGGATCGGGGCGATGATCCCGTATACCAGCAGATAGCGGAAGAACCAGGGCAGAGTGATCACGTTGGGATCGGTCAGGAATTCCTTCAGGTAGCTCCTGACGTCACTCACCGACGGGGAGGAGGGACTTCCAAGATTGACCAGTACGACTGCTTTCATCCTTGCTGCAGGATTTCATCAGCAGCGATCCTTCCCTGCCTGATTCGGTCTGCCAGGCCGATCCCTCCCTGGAAATTGCCACGAAGGTACAACCCCTCCCATTCCCTCTCCAGCTCGTGAATGGTCCGGAACCGTTCTCCGCTCGACCGCTCATACTGTGGGATGGCCCAACGGTGGCGGGTGATCCGGAAAAGATCGGGATCAAATTCTTCCAGGTCCATCAGATCGGTCAACTCTCTCCGGACGATGTCGATTACCTCGTCGTCGCTCTTCTCGAAGAGCTCAGGCCTGCGCACCCCGCCCATGAAAAGCGTCAGCAGTGCTCCTTTATCCGGGGCTCTGCCGGAAAGAAATGCGGAAAGAAACAACACTCCCAGGAGATCCCGTTGTTCCCGGTAAGGGATCAAACCGCCAAAACCATCGAGTCTCCTTCCTCTCCAGTGCCGGAATCCCAGTGTTACCTCGATCACTCTGGCATATCTCATGCGGGTCAGTTTTTCCATACTTTCTGCTCCGATGCCCGGCAGCATGGGGATTAGTTGATGGGCCCCGGTGGTGACGATCACTCTGCCGGCATCCACCTCCTGCACCGCTCCTCCGGGAGCAGTATAGCGCACCAGGAAACCCTCATCTCTCCGCTCCACCGTTACTCCGGCAACTCCCAGTTGAAAGGAGTCTTCCCCCACTTCCCGGTAAAGCGCCTCCACCAGGTTTCGAAGCCCCCCTTTGACCGAGAACACCTCCCGGGTGGCCATCTTTTCCGCCGCACTCTTTCCGCGCAACTTCTTTCTGACTGTTCCCCCGATAAAGCTTCCGTAGGTTTGTTCCAGATTATAGAGCTTGGGAAGCGCATATTTGGGGATCAGTTCACCAGGATCCCCGGCATAGACCCCCAGGATGAAGGGATCCACCGCATAATCGAGGTAACTCCGGCCCATGCGCCTCATTACCAGTCCCTCAAGACTCTCTTCAGGGTCCCTCCCGCGCCGCCGGAAGGGTTCCCCGAGGATCCTGAATTTATCTTTCATAGTGAAAAGGGGGGTCCGGACCGCCTCCTTTAATCCCGACGGAAGAGCCTCCCAGCGGCCATCCTTCAGCACATACCGCTTATTCACCTCCTCCGAAGCGATCTCCAGGGAAACTTTCCCGTTCAGGTCTTTAAAAAGCATGGCGGCTTCGGGCTGCCCCAAAACCCCTGTATTGGGTCCGGTTTCATAGGTAAAGCCGTTTTCCTGCACGGTTCGGATGACTCCGCCGGGCCTCTCCTGTTCCTCCAACACCAGCAGGCCGGTTTTCTCCTTCTTTAAATAGTAGGCAGCCGTCAGGCCGGTAATCCCTGCCCCGATAATGACCACCTCTTTTTTCATCCTGTCCTTCATCCGTATCCTCCATTAAATAACCTGAGAAAATTTCTGCCGGTACTCCGAATAACCCGGGTCCAGTTTCCGGGCGATCACCCTCACCAGAAACATTCCAAGTGTAGTGGCCCGGATCGTATCTCCTGTCAAATGCGCCAACCCGTCCCTGACCAGATCGTTGAAATCATCCGGATGATATCCGAGGATCCGCCTGAGCTCCTGCAGATCCATTTCCAGATGAACTGCCTCCTCCCTCAGATCGACTTTCCCGTTGCACATGATCCGGTTGATCACTCTTCGGACCACCTTCTCCCTTTCGTTAACCATGTATCCTTTCATCACCGGGAGGTGGCCATTTTCAAGATGCTCTGTGTAGCTTTCTGCTTTTTTCATATTCTGGAAGTAGGAACTGTGAAGCTGGCTGATGGCCGAAGCCCCGAATGCATAAACCTGACCGGTGTGTTTCAGGGTACAGTAACCCTGAAAATTCCGGTGAAGGGAGTGTGACCGGAATGCCTCAGCCATTTCATCGCCCGGAAGGGCAAAATGATCCATGCCGATGGCCTGATATCCTTTGCTGGTGAGCAATTCATACCCTCCGGTTAACATTTCCAGCTTTTCCCCGGGGGTGGGAAGTCCTGCCTTTTCCAATATTTTCTGGGCCTTCTTGACCCACGGAACATGGGCGTAGCTGAAGGTAACCATACGCCGGGGGCGGATTTCTGCTGCCTTACGGAGGGTTTCCAGGTAGCTTTCCGGACTCTGGCCTGGCAGGCCGTAGACAAAATCCAGATTCACCCCAATCCCTCTATTCCGTATCTCCTCCACCAGCTCCCCCACGGGCAGCCTGGAGACGCTTCGGTTGATGATCCGGAGGACCGACTCATTCAAATCCTGGATTCCCAGGCTGAGCCGGTTAAATCCCATTGCCGCCAGGATATCCAGATCAGATAGTTCCAGGTAAGCGGGATTGCATTCCATGGCGATCTCGGCATCTTCCAGGAAAGTAAAATGCCTGCGGAAGTACTCCATGACCCGGCCGATCATCTCCAGATTCACCGAATTAGGGGTACCGCCGCCCCAGTGGATCTGGGTTACCGGCCGGTCGCGGTCCAGCTCCTTGGCTACCTTTTCGATCTCTGTCAGGACCGCGTTGAAATATCGTTCTATGAAGTGCGGGTCCCTGGGTCCTTCCGTATTACATCCGCAGAAATGACAGAGCCTGGGGCAGAAGGGTACGTGAATATACAGGGAGATCCCTTCCGGCCCCTCCCTGTTGGATCGCCGGATCTGTTCCAGGTAATCCTGTTCCCGGTACCCCTCCCTGAACAAACTGGCAGGCGGGTAACTGGTATACCGGGGGCCGGGCGTATCGTACCGTTCGACTATTTTCGGATCAATCTCCATGATTCGCTTTTTGGTTTCCATTTCACCATCCAGGATTCCCACAACTCCGGCTGCCCCTCTTCCTTGTAGAGCAATACGGCACATCCTGCAACCAGCAGCGCCCAGTAAGCTTCCAGGCGAAATAACCCTCCGTAACCCAGCCGCTCGGCCAGCAATCCGCTCACCACTGCCATCAGCAGGCCGCAGAGATGGGTGATAACGATCTGAATGGAGTAGTCGGTACCCTCCCTTCCCGGGCGTACCAGGTTCATGGAGACCGTGTAGACCACCACCGACGACATGGCGTAGCTGCTCCATAGCAGCGCCACCCCGGCGTAGATCACCCCGGGCGTGGGAAACCGGACCAGGATGGTGGAAAAGAAAAGGGCGGTCAGGAAGCTGTAAAGCCCCATGACCAGAATCGCATTCCGATTTCCGATCCTTCGGATGATCAGACCCGAGACAAATGCACAACAGGCTCCTATGCCCGTGCCGTAGATCCCTGCAATGAATCCGATTTTCTTCACCTCATATCCCAGGTCCACCAGAAAAGGTTTCAGCATCACCAGTATCCCGAGAATCCCCGAATAGAAGATCATCAGGAAGAGGGCCCGTCGCACCGCAATACCGGAACGAAAGAAAGTGAACACATCCTTCCAGTTGGGCGGAGCCGCATCCCCGGGTGCCAGCGTATCGGAGTTCCTTACGTTGAACATCAACGGAACCAGGGCCACAACGACCAAACCGCTCAGCAGGAACATCATCCCCTTCCATCCCACCGAGGCATACACTACCAACAGTACTCCGCTCCCCACCAGTGTGCCGAGAAAGCTGCCCGAAGACTGGATGCTATTGCCCAATGAACGTTGCTTTTTCCGGAGGATCTTAATGGCTACTGCGTCCGACGCAATATCCTGTGTGGCCGAAAGAAAAAATGCCACGATCATCAATACCACAATGGTCCTGAAATCAGCGGCCAGACTGAAAAATCCGATCGAAATGATCACCACCGCATAGAACAGCTCGGAGGCAATGATCCAGGTCTTGTATCCATGCTTCTGTCCGGCACTCCGGTCCACCCAGGGTGACCAGAAGAACTTCATGATCCAGGGGATCTTGATCAGCTGCATCAGCCCGATGCTTTCCAGGGAGTAATTCTCCATCCGCATGATCACCGGCATGACCGTGGAGAAGAAGCTCATGGGTATGGACTGGGCTATATAAAGACTGAGCAGGGTGGTGTATTTCTGTGCCGGCCTCATGGAATTATCCTTTCGTTCATGTAAAATACATCCATCTCTTTCACTGCCATGGACTCCCTGTTCTCATAATTGATAACTAAGGGTGATACCGAAGGTGCGGGGACGGCCGGGCTGCGCATAAACATTGCCGATGGCAGTGAACTGGAAGGAACGGTAGGAGTGGTTCAGAAGATTGGCCGACCAGATCCGGAGGTCGAAGTCGGAAATTCCCAGATATATACTGGCACCCATCAAGCCGCAGGGATTCTGGTGAAACTCGTTGGCGTCGTTCCAGTAGATGGTTCCTGTCTGTTTCCAGTTCAGTGAAAAGGCCATTTCCCTGAAGAGGGCTCCCCGGAAAGGGATCCGGCAGGAGGAGGAGGCAAATCCGGTCAGGTCGGGAACATAGGGTACCCTGTTTCCCTTGTAGTTCAATGTTTCATCCGGATCGGGCGAGAAATCATCCAATCGCACATCGGCATATCCCAAACTGCCGCTGAGCCGGAAGTTCTTCAGCGGCCTGGCGGATATCTCCAGTTCCACTCCCTGGCTGTGGGCACTGGCAGCATTCTTTAACATGGAGCCGCGCCCGCTGGGGATCGGCTGATATACCTGCAGGTTCTGCCAGTCGATATAATAGAGGGCCAGTCCCAGGTTCAACCTGTTCCCTGCGAGAGCGGCCTTCCAACCCGCTTCGTAATTCCAGCTGTATTCCGGGTCGAAAGACTGATCCTCATTTCTTTCGAAGGTGGTGTTGAATCCGCCGCTCTTGTACCCCCTGGTAGCACTCAGATAGGTCATCTGGTCGCTGTTCCACTTGTATTTCAGGGAAAACTTGGGCAGGAGCTCAAAGTAATCAAAGCCCGATACAAAGTCATCTGCACGTGAGGTGTTTCCATTGGCAGTGCGGTCATAGGTGAAATCCAGCTGATCCTTTTCATAATCCACGCGGATCCCTATGGTCAGTTCCATTCCTTCCAGCAACAGATCCCGGAGGGATCCCTGTCCGAAAAGGGCCGCCCCGTAATTGGTCATATCACTCTGCTTCCTGTAGGAGTAGGAGCTGTATGGAAGACCAAAGGCCGGGATTCCGTCATCCCCGTAGGTGACATCCACCCGCTGGTCGTTCAGCTGATAGAACCCGTATGCCCCGGCGATCCACTGAAACAGATCCTCCGGGCGGGCACTATTGATCCTGAATTCCTGTGTATAGAGCTGCTGGTCCTGCTGCTGGGTCACCCAGAGAAGGCTCAGCGGGGTAAAATCCTGGTCGATGTCCTGGTCCCCCCGGAAGGTCTGGAATGCCGTGATGCTGTGCAGTGCCACCCGGTTTCCTTTTCGTTCCGCCCGAAGGGAGGTCCCGATCAAATCTCTCCTGTAGCTGCTTTCATGATCGTACCCGATGGTCAGATCATCCTCCTGTTCCGGAACTACTGCATAAGGATACCCCCCCTCGTTGCTGACATCCCGGTACATCTGCCAGATGAGCCTGGTTTTGGAGGCAAGCTGGTAGATCATCTTGATCCTTCCTCCCCCGCTCTTCAGGTGATCCACCTGGTTCCCGGTAAACTCATTGGTATGAAAACCGTTTTGTCCGCGGAAAAAACCGTTGACCTGCGCAAAAAGCCGGTCCCTGACCAACGGCCCACCAGCTTTCAACTGGTACTGCTGCTGTCCGTATGAACCCACTTCAGCCAGCATTTTCAGGCCCAGCTGGTTGTCAGGTTCCCTGGTAATCACATGAACAATGCCTCCGATGGTATTGCGGCCGTACAGCGTCCCCTGCGGACCCCGCAGGACCTCGATCCGCTGAATGTCGTACATGTCGAAATGGAAGGTTGCCTTTTCGAACAGCGCCACCTCATCGATGTAGAAACCCACAGATGGAGCGTTGATCCGTGAACCGATCCCCCTGATATAGATAGGGCTGGTAAGCCTGGAGCCATACTCTGGCATGTATAAATTGGGTACCGGTCCCGTCAGATCGGTGGTGGTCTGGATCCGCTCATTCTCCAGGGAAAATCCTGAAAGAGAAGTGGCCGAGGCGGCTACTTCCATCACCCGGTTCTCCCGTTTATCGGCGGAGATCACCACTCCTTCCAGATCGTACTGGTCGATCAGGAGGGTGTCGGGCTGAGCCCAGGCGAGGACCGGGATCATCATCAGGAGGAATAGATGAAGAAGTGACTGGTTCATAACTGAATTCCCTGAAAACAGCATGAATCTACAGGTCAATTTGGAAGAGATTTGGAAGCTGGGAGAGGTTCTGATCTGCCTTCCCGGGTAAATAAAATGTAAACCCTTATCTTTCAATCATCTACAAACCTATTTTGAGGGTTTTTAAATTAAATGATCTCATTGCCAGGGGATCGCTCCCGAATGGCGGATATGCTCCTTCAGCTCCCGGTGCAGCTCTTCGAATGTATCGTGATCATCTCTTTCCAGGGGGCGTTCTTCCAGATCATCGTTGCCAATCCGGAAATACTGGTAGGGTTCGAAGGCCGAATTCTGCAGGATCTTAAAATCACCGCAACGGGCGGCGTAATAGGCCTGGCCCCCGTAATGCCCCCCTTCCCTCCGTACCCAGAAGAGATACCGGTCATCCAGTGACCGGGAAGCATCCAGGAGTACCGGCAAAAGACTGATCCCGTCCACCGGCACCGAAGGTTCTGTACCGGCCACCTGGCAGAAGGTGGGAAACAGGTCCATCAGAAGAGCCACCTGACCCGTAGTGGAACCCGGTTCAATGCGTCCCTTCCAGAGAGCATAGGCAGGCACCCGGATCCCTCCTTCGTACATCTGCTGCTTTCCTCCCCTCAGATTCCCGTTGCTCTGTTCATAGCGAAGGGAGCCCCCGTTGTCCGATGCGAATACTACCAGCGTATTCTCCAACAGCCCTGTTTTCTCCAGGTGTTCCATGACTCTCCCCACCGAATGGTCCAGATGCTCGATAAATGCTACATTTTTCGCACGTTTTTCGGTGATCCCCTTTTCTCTTTCCAGGACCCGTTCCAGGTACTCGTCGGGTGGTTGGATGGGAAAGTGGGGCGCATTGTATGCCAGATACAGAAAAAAGGGTTGCCGGTCGGCCGACCGTTCATCCAGGTAATCCAGGGTCCATCGGGTGAAAAGATCCGTGGCGTGACCCTCGGGATCGATTTCCTCCTGGTTCTGCCTCATCCAGTTGACCCCCCTTCTCCGATGGGTCCAGTAATCATCCATCATGTCGCCCAGGAATCCTTTGAAATGATCGAATCCCCTGTCATTGGGCCTGTCGGGGGCTTCGTATCCCAGATGCCACTTCCCGATAATGGCGGTATGGTACCCCTGTTTTCTCAATACCTCCGGAAGCAGTTCGACAGGGTCCGTAAGATTCCCCCAGCTGTTGGTTTCGGTCTGCCGGATCACTCCGGGCACACCCACCAGGTCGGGATACCTTCCGCTAAGCAGCGAAGCCCTGCTGGGTGAACAAACCGGACAGTTGGCGTAGAAATGGGTAAAGGTGAGCCCTTCACCGGCTATGAGATCGATATGGGGGGTACTGAGATCACCGGCACCCTGGCAGCTCAGATCCCCATACCCCAGGTCATCCACCAGGATGCAGAGAATATTATCGCTCTGCGCCGCGACAGCCAGGGCCGGAAGAAAGAGAAGCAGTAAGGCGCAGTGCCATTTTTTCAGGGTGTGGAACGAAGGTTTCATTGGCTGGGATCATTGTTTTAGCTATTTTCATATCCAAGATACAGCTTTTTATCATCCACCAAAACAGCGTCATTTTATGGCCTTCGAATATCAGCCCATCGGACAGTTCCGGACAAAACTAACCCCCGCAAGTGGTGCTCCCAGGCAGGGAGCCCTGCAACCCGAAAACAAGGGGGTCATTGAACTGCAAAACCACTACCTGGAGGCCCTGGAAGGTCTGGAAAAAAACGAATACCTCATCGTTCTCTATCATCTTCATCTCTCCGGGAGCTGGCACTCCAGTGTAAGGCCGCCCGGGAGCAGCAGGTCATTTGGCCTGTTTGCCACCCGGTCGCCCAACAGGCCCAATCCCATCGGGTTTGCAGTGGTCAAACTTGACCGGTTGGAGGGTACAACACTCTACGTGAGCGGGGTAGATGCCTTCGACGGTACCCCGGTGCTGGACATCAAACCGTGGCTTCCGTCCATCGATTGTCCCGAAAATTTCCGTTCCTCCGGAATGACAGATTTGGAGAAGGAGGTGGGGCTTTAGAATTCGATCCCTTTTCTGGCCTGGACCCCTTTCCGGTAATAGTGGCGGATCTCTTTCATCTCGGTGACCAGGTCGGCATACTCCATTAACCCGGCCGGAGCGTAGCGGCCGGTGAGCACCACCTCTGTCCCGGCGGGCCTTTTATCCAGTACCTGCAGGAGTTCGTTCAGTGAGAAAAGCGCATAATAAAGGGCGATGCAGACCTCATCGAGGATCACCAGGTCAAACTCGCCCGATTGAAGCATTTCTTCTGCCTCGAATAATCCCTTTCGGGCCGCTTCGATGTCCTCCTCTACCGGTTGCTTTTTAATGAAACAGTTCCTCCCGTACTGGCGGAGGAACACTGTGGGCAGGTACTGGTGGATGGCATCGATCTCCGAGTAGTGCATCCCTTTCACGAACTGCGCGATATATACCTTTTTACCGGCCCCGACGGCCCTCAGGGCCAGTCCCATGGCAGCTGTGGTCTTTCCCTTTCCCTCTCCGGTGTATAGCTGTATGTATCCTTTCATTATTCCTGGTTTTCAGGTAAAAAACAAAATGCACCCGGAGCAATGCCCACCCGGAAGGTATCCACCGGATCCCCGTCGGGTCTGTATCGGTAAACCGATCCGGGTTGCACGAAATCGATGGCATCTGCCACGTAGATCTCCGACGTATGCGGATCTACCCCCAGTCCGTAGTAACCCCCGGGATAGGATCCGGAGTAGGGGCTGGCAATGAAGCGTTCCGGTTCGGTTTCCGATTCAGCAGCCATCCGGTAGATGTCCCTGTTAATGAAAAAAAGGGTATCGCCCGTCCCGTTGATCTGCAACTCGGAAGGGGAGTCTTCCAGAGAGAACCGGAAAGTCTCCTCGATCTGCCTGCTTGCAGCATCGATCCTGAGTAAACCCGGCTCCTCGTATCCGTAGGGGCTTCCCTCCGCCCCTCCGTCACTCAGCACCCAGATCTTCCCGCGCCGGTCCAGTACCATGGAATTGGGTTGTTTCAGGACGGAAACCGAATCGACCACCCGATCGGTCCGGCTGTCGATCACCAGCAGCAGGTTATCGTAATTCCAGGAGTTGGTGAATACAAAAGGACCGTGCTGTACCATTTGTTCGGAGGAGTGCCGGCCCGGTCCCTGCCCGGCACCGGGCAGCTCCACGGAGCCTGTTACCTGGCGGGTCACCGGATTGACGATGGCGACGGAACGGGCATAGAGATCGGTCACATAAACCTTTTCGTCGTTCAGAAAATGCAGGTAACGCGGAGAAGTGAATCCGGTGATTTTTCCTTTAAAGGTGAAGGTCCGGCTGTCCAGCACCTGTATCTTCCCGCTGTTGTTCACCACCACGTAGGCCAAACTGTCCCGGATCACCATCGACTGGGCCACATCCCCCAGGGGGAGTCCGTTGACATGGAAGAACACATCGTTCCGGATCACGCCCGTTTCCGGATCATAATAGGAGAGAGAAGCATTGCCATACATAAAATTCCCCTCATTGACGATGAAAAGCCCCCCTGCAGAACCCGATATCCCGGGCCCGTAACGATCCCAGAATTCATCATCCTTCATGCAGGAGACGCAAAGGACCGTCAGGACCAGTATGAGCAGCGGGGATTTCTTCATTGCCTAGAAGTCGAAGAACAGGAGAATCATATAGTTCCTTCCCGGCATGGGACGGTACAGTACCGTGTGATAGTTTTCATTAAAGAGGTTATAAACTTTCAGTTCGGTGGTGAACCGATAGTTTTTCCAGAGGAACTCCTTCCCCAGGGAAAGATCATTCATAAAGTAGGGATAAAGCCAGTCCCTCCTGGTGACATCATTGCTTACGGTGGTGAATCGCTCACTATAGGAGTTGTGCTGGAAGGTCAGGTAGAACCCTTTTAAGCCAAGTTGCACCAGCAGATTCCCTGAATGTTTCGGTATGTAGACCATCTGTTTCCCATAGGAACGATCGCCCCACACCGCCGGATCTCCCAGGTTTTTTGAACTGGTGAAGGCATAAGTCCCGGAGGTCCGGTAATCCAGCCATCCGACCTTTCCATGGAGGGAAAGACTGAATTCTATTCCCCGGGAGAGGACCCGCTCCACGTTTCTGGGTTCCCAGTATCCTTTGTAACCCGGAATCCAGAGGATCCAGTCATGAATATCGGAGTGAAACAATGTCACTTCCATTTGGGTGCTCTGTTGGATCAGATCCCCCATGTATTCCACCCCTATCTCCCCGCTCCATCCCTTCTCCGGAAGAAGATCGGGATTTCCTCCGGGTTGCCAGTGGAGATCGTTCATGGAGGGCTGACGGAAGTTGCGGGCTATGTTTCCCTTCAGCAGGAACGTACTGTCGCTGCGTAGCCTCAGATCGAATCCAAGGTATGGAACCAGGGGTGCCCGGTTCCCGTCCAGCCATTCCTGTCGCAGCATCAGGTTCAGGTTCAACAAACCGGCAAAGCTGCGCCTGGCGCCCACGAGTACAGCTGCTTCGAACCGGTCACCCGAGTATCCTGCTCCGGATACGGTATCCATGGAACGGACCTGATGGTAGCGGGCTTCCAGCTGACCTTCCAGGGACCAGCTTTCAACTGGATCATAGGCATAGGAGAGACTGTTCAGAGAACTATGTTGCCGGCTTTCGGAGAAAATGACCGGTACCTCACCCAGGCCCGGGACGCTGTTTTTCAGAGTGTAGTCGAGTTTCCTGGTGGTATACCCTGCCACCCAATTCAGCCTGGTCCGGTCTCCGTAACGGTTCCACCGGGCTACCAGTTTATGATCGGTATCGGACTGCTGGTTCAGGTTGGAGTGGTCGGGTCCTTCATAACTGGTTGCCCTGGGAATGGTCCGGTCGGCATACTGGACCCAGTAGATCGCCGAGAGCAGGTCACCCGGAGTGGGCCTGAAATAGAGTTCCTGCAGGAGGCCGTACTTCCTGTAGTGAGCCCGGTCATTGGTATCGAGCGGATGAATAATCGCTCCCGTTTCCGGGTCAGGGGATCCGGTGGCCCTGTTAATGAAAGTATAGTCGTTATCCGAATAATTGTTATAGACCCGGGTTTTCACCTGAATCTTACCGCTGCCCCCGCCCAGCTGGAGGAACTCATCATGCGTACCGTAGCTGCCGATGCTCTGCACATACCGCACTTTCAATGAACGGTCGAAGCTGGTCCTGTTCCTGATATGTATGGCACCTCCCAGCCCCCCGCTTCCCTCGGCTATAGAAGCCGTGCCGTGTTTCAGGCTGAGTTCGTCAATGAGGTGTACCGGTATCAGGGAGAAATCGACCATTCCGGTCATCGGCGCATTGATGGGAATTCCGTTCCACAGCACCCGGGTGTGGGAGGCTGCTGTACCTCTGAAAGAGGCGGTGGCCAGTGCTCCCCTTCCATGATCCCTGATGAATACAGAGGTGTTCTCTGAGAGCACCTCCGACAGCGAACGATGTACCTTCGTGCGTAACACCGAGGTATCGATCTGTGTCTCCCTCATGCCCGCCTCCTCTTTCCTGAACATGGCAGAAGTCCGGACATCCACCTGCTCTATATGGAATACCGAATCCTGAATACCCTGCGACAGGCCTGCGAAGGCCAGTAAGGATAATACTATTCCGATGACTATTCGACGACTCATTACCTGACCACCAGTTTGAGCAATTTCACCTGATGGTTCATTTCAGCTCTCACCATATAGAGACCGGGCATCAGATGGGCTATCGAAACGGGAACCCCTCCCCGGCAGGAACCGATTTCCATGATCTTTTTCCCGGATAGATCGAATAGCTGCAGATTTCCGGTACCCGAACCATGAAGAGTTACAAAATCTGATGCGGGGTTGGGAAACAGGTACATGGAAGAAAGGGATGGAGTCGTTTCCGTCACCCCCGTGGCCGGGTCTGCAAATACCAGTACGGTAGAGGAAGTAGTCCGGACAGCCGGTCGTTCGGCCAGATACGCTGTAAGGGTCAGACTTCCGGAAGAAGTGAATTGAAGCTGCTGTTCCTCATCCACCAAAACCCCGTTCAGATCGGTCTCCCATTCAATAGTCTTCTCCTTCAGTATGCGGCCATTTTCAAACCCGAATGCCTCCAGCTGGTAGCTCCTTCCCCTGATGGTATCGGGCAGGCGGGCCATCACCACCACCTGGTTCTCTCCCGACACACCAGGCTGCGGGGAAACATCCACTGCTCCCCTGATCTCGGTGGAGAGCTCTCCCAGCCATCCTCCATGGGCCAGACAGGCACTGTGGACCCTGATGAAATCGACCCGGTCCAGCTCCATGTAGGTCCCCGATGTGTCAATGGCCCAGCTTATATCAAATCCGTCTCCACCGGCGTTTTCCAGCTCGGTGGTGTAGGGATTGTCAGGAACTGTGTAGGGTGGATCACCTGCCGGATGATTGTCGGCGTATCCAAAAGTCTTTTGGGGGGAGCGAAGTCCGGTGGGATCCGAACGGATGACCGGATCAGGCAGCCCGGTACCCTCCAGTCGGTACGATCCTCCTGCCGTCTCCGGAAATGAATCCGGTCTTGGATAGTACGGTTGATCATAAAATCCTCCTGCATGTACCACTCCCGATCTTCCCAGATTATCGGTCCAGGGAACATCCGCTGCTCCTTCTCCTCCCGGATCGCTGTAAGCTACCCGGTATTTCCGGAGGGTGGAAGTGAAAAAATAGTCACACCCGGCCAGTTCATACCAGGTGTCATCGGGGATTCCGTTACCGTTCTCGTCTTTCATTACGGAAACGATCCCCGGTTCGGCCCACTCTTCCAGAGGGTTTCCAAAAATGGTAAAGTCCACCCCGTATGGATTGTCGGGGTGGTTCTCCACCGGATTTTCAAAACTGAACACCACATATCCGCCGAAAGAGCCCAGGCTCATGGTCCCCTCCAGGCCACCGGGCAAAGAGCGGGCAGAAAAGGGGGAACTCCAGGAGGTGTTGGCGAACTGGCCCGGGGCCGGAAGATAGGCATGGACTTCGTCAATGTATTGCGCCCGAAGCCAGGAAGCTCCCCACACAATTCCCAGTATCAGGCACATCCGTTTCATTGTTTGATCACGATTTTCCTGACCACCTCCATTCCGTCAGAGACCTCCAGAATATAGGAACCGGAGGGAAGACCGGTCAGATCGAAGATCTGCCCATGCTCGATTTGCCCGGTGCGGATGACCATTCTACCCCGCAGATCATATACAGCGGCCATTGCTTTCTCAAACCCTCCGGTTTCGATCCTGAAGTGACCGCCGGAGGGATTGGGATACACCCTGATGGAGAGGAGCCCGTTGATTTCCGGAACACTCGTGGCCTCATTTACTACATACAGGTTATCGATGGCAAAATAGGCAGGAGTATTCATACCAAAATCGCCTGCATCGGAGGAGGAGAGCGAAAAAGCAAGGCTGTCGACACTTCCGAGCGAGCTGAGTTCCACCCATTGCCAGGTCTCAATGATATAATCCTTCTCCGTCTCCGGATAGGTATAGTCAGCCAGGTCGAAATCCACGTTCCCGGTGGATATGCCATTGGAAAAGCCTTCCACCGAAAGCCTGAACCAGTCCTGATCCGTACCTTCGGAACCACCGAACACCTTGGCAAAAAAATCGCCCAGCTTCATGGATTGAACAGCATAGGTGGTATTGGTGACGAAAAAACCCCTGACCTCTCTGGCGGAACTGTCATTGAAAACCATGCCTGTAGAACCGTAATTATTTCCCACTGCGTAAATGGAACCCCGGTCCGGATCAATCCCGCCGCCCGTGATGGCGCTGTACTGATTGGACCATCCGGGGGTGGTCATGTCACTGGTATTGGAATAGGCCCAGCCGCTCCATGAGAAATACTCTGCATTATAATCGTTATAAAACCGGGCCGGGCCGGAAGTGAACCTGCCCGAACCATCGGATCCATTCCAGAAGCTTTCTTCCTCCAGTGTGAGGTCCCCGAAATCGATCACCGTATCATCTCCGCTGATCCGGGGCATCACACCGGCCACGAACTCCGAAGTGACCGAAAGTCCGTTGGAGGTGGCTGTCACTGAAAGATTGGTCTGGCCCGCCTGTCCGTAATCGATCACCAGCTTCCGGTCCGCCTCCACCAGAGTGGCTGCAGCCACCGAAGGCTCAGAATGGACGGTCAACTCCAGTAGCGGGGCTTCCGGATCGTCCGGGTCCGTAAAAAAACCGGTCAGATCAAGGGTATCGTTTCCCGCTCCTTCCCGGGCCGAAAAATTGGGGATATCATACAACTTCACCGGCCGGTAATCGGCATGAACCATTGAAAGCGGCCTTCCGTTTGAAAGGGTATACACAAAATTTCCCGCCACATCGGAACGGACGCTCCCGTCAGCGCGAATGTAGTTTAACCAGTCCGTCCCTCCGGTGGCTACTGCCAGTGTGTCGAAATTGAAACCTGCACCTGAGGTGCCATCCCACAGGGCCAGCACCTTGTATGCCATAAAATCGTTGAATGTAAATAGCAGATCCCCGGCGGCATCCAGCTCGCAATCCCAGACGGATGCCGGGAGATCGGAGAGTCTATCCGCGTCCTCCAGAGTCAGATGTGCGGTATCGGGTTGATTCAGCAGGGAAAGGACGGTGTCCCCGCTCCACCTGAAAAGTCCGTTGGGTTGAGACAGGAATGCGGTTCCCATGTAGGTTGTACCGGTTGAATCTACTGCCAGTCCGGTGGAAAATCCACCGGTTTCAATGATCTTCCGGTGATGGTCCGTTCCGGTAGTGTCGAGAACGAAAAGTGCACAGGGATTTTCCTGCACGGAAGTATCCAGGCCGGTTACCAGGATCGAATCGTTCAGAAACACCAGGTCCATGTTCCCGGGAAGGGTCGCAGCCATATTCCATTCCCCGGAAGCAATGTCAATCCGGAATATCCTGTCATCGGCATTCTCATCCACCGTGTAGCCTGCCCATAGCTCCTCCTCTGAAGGGGAGAGGGTGAGAAATCCGCTGTAAGCTTCATACCCTTCCGGTTTTATGTACGTTTCGATCTCAAGCCCGGTACCCAGGTGAATGGCAAAAATGGTATCTCCATTGGTACCATACAGGGTCTCGCTGCCTACATCGAATGCAGAAAAGTTGGTGTACCGGGAAAGGGTATCCAGGGCCTTGTAACCTTTCGCCGCTTCCAGGTAACTCTCCTGGCCCTGCATCAAGCAGGTAATACCGGCCAGAATAAACAGAATTGAGTACATTTGTTTCATCGCACAATTGATTTTTATAAGATTAATGGTGTGAATAATGGGGAACGGCGGTATCCTTCCACGATCGCTGCCGTTCCTTTTTTTTTATACTGTTTGAAATGGATTGTACCATCAATGCTGCCTTGTTTAAACATACCTACATAGATTAAGCAGCTAGCGATGACTGGTTGGTCGGGATGACCTTGAACAGACCATTCGATCGGCAAACCCGTTCACCGCAGGCTGCAAAATCTTTATTCACTGGCAGGTCTTCTGACTCGTCCCGGCTTTTGAAACCTTCCCGTTCCGTCCCGATAAACATCGTTCTGAAAACAGTGGTTATTACTCAAAAGCCTGCTGGCCAACAGATGGCCGGGGCTTACAGCAGCGGGAACTGTTGCCGGTTCTCACGGCATTCCCTTTTAATTCCCACCCGGAGGACCCGGGATTACGGAAACCAATTTGGTCAAATATAGGGAAATTCGTTCACCCGGTTCTTCTCCCGAATAAAAAATTATCAACTGATCTCACAGATCCAAGCAGGGATTGCAGATCCTCGCAGCAAGTGTGTTTCATCCTGTCAAATAGCCCATTCGCCATAAAATCAGTCCTTAAGAGAGTAGGAAGGAAACCATTTATTCCTGAATCCGTATATTTCAGTTACCTGGCAGCGGAGGAATAATGACAGAGAAAAGAGGTGTTCATATAAAGGGTAAAGGGAGCCTGTTTCTCTTCCTTTTACTCCTCTTCCTGATGTCCGGGAATCTTCTGTCAGGCCAGTCCTTCTATATTTCGATCCGCGCCGAGGGTTCTACCGAGATCTGCAGGGGCGATTCCGTGGAAGCCAGGATCCATACCATTTTTTTCAGCGGCTCACCCCCTTACACGGTGGTGATCAACGACAATGACGGGGAGTACCTGATACTGAAAGAGATTGAATTGCCCTACTATTTCTACCTGAACCCTGAAAGCGATAATACCTACTACATCGCCTCGGCGGAAGATAGCAGGGGCAGGAAAGGCAGGCCTTATGGATCGGTGGACGTACAGGTTTACTCACCCACCCCGGTGGAAATCGTTACAGACCGCACCGCCTTCCTTGTCAACGAACCGCCCTACCCGCTGGTCTCTTCCCCTTCCGGGGCCCAATTCAAAGGGAAGGGAGTATCCGGCAGCTCCTTTTCTCCTTCCGAGGCTACCCCCGAAGGATCCCCGCACCGGATCACCTGCACATACGTGAATCCATACGGCTGCGTAAGCCAGGGTAATACTGATTTTCATGTGCTCTATGGCGAAGCCGGGGTAGCACTCTATTCCGGGGATGAGGTCATCAACTCCTTCTGCAATGACGGCACCTCGTTTACCATCAAAGGATCAAGCACCGACGGTCTGACCGGTAGTTTCAGTATTTACAGGGAGGGAACCACCGATCCGGTAGACGGAGTGATCGTGGACGATGACCCGGACGACAACCAGGCAATTCTGATGACCACGGGATTGAAGGGTACCTACAGGATCGAATTCAACTCTGCCTTCTATGAGCTGGAGATCAGTGCATCGACGCTGATCACTGCATATGAGGCGCCCCAACTGGAAATTGGGGGGGCTCCCGATACGGCTTGCAGCGAAAACGATCCTTTCCCCCTGTTCCCGGTTATTGATCCGCCGGATCCCAATCCCGACTACAGCTTCAGCGGACCGGGAGTTACCGGTAATCCTTCGGATGGATACTTTTTCGATCCTGCAGCAGATGAGATAGTTCCCGGTCCCAACCAGATCACCGGGCAGTATACCTCTGCCGACGGATGTGTCTCGCAGGCCACCGCCACGATCCTGGCAGGAATCACTCCCCGGGTTGAATTTACTCTCGCCCAGGTCTGCCTGGATACAGACGGAGGCGACATCTCCTTTATCAACCTGACCGGGAACAAGGATCAGGTGGATACCTGGAGCTGGAATTTCGGGGATCCGGAGAGCGGATCTTCCAATTTCAGTGATCTGGAATCGCCCGAGCATTATTACGGAGAGCCCGGGCCGCGAACCATCCTTCTGGAGGCTGTCAGCCAGGAAGGGTGCCGGTCATCCTTCAGCCTCGATACCAGTCTGGTGCTGTTGCCTGAGCTGATATTCTCCATAGGCGATATCTGTATTTCATCCTCCGGAGATACCGTTTCATTTTTCAACCATACGGTGGAAAAAGAGCGCATCGATGCATGGGACTGGGATTTCGGGGATCCGGAAAGTGGTGACGCCAACCGGAGCACCCTGGAAAATCCTTCCCATTTCTACACCGTTCCCGGACCGAGAACCGTTGTCCTGAATGCCCTCACTCCGGAGGGATGCCTGGCCACCCGTGAGATGGATACCATACTGGCAGACCACCCGCTGGTGAATATTTCATGGGCGGATGACTGCTTCTCCACCGGTCTTCCCAATGATTTTTCTGCCTCCTGGCAGTCAGAGTATTCTCCGATAGATACCCTGTCCTGGTCCATCAGAACCTATGCGGGAGAGCTGCTGGAAGAGATCGGGAAAGAGGCGGATCAACCAGACCTCTCTTACTCTTTTCCGTCTCATGGGACTTACCAGGTTGCCCTGGAGGGTTGGAGCAAAGCCGGTTGTCAGGGTCAGGCGGCCAAAGAGGTGGAATTGATACCGCTGTACCGAATCGCTGATGAGGATTACCTGGCCGGATTTGATCAAACAGCCGAAGGTTGGAAACCTTTCTCCTCCGACAGCCTCCGGAGCTGGACACTGGGAGAACCTGACTTTGAGGGTTTTTCATCCACAGAGAGTGATCTTGCCTGGTATACCGATCTGCCTGTGCAGGTGGCCGATTACCTGGAGCGTTCGTGGGTGAGGAGTCCCTGCTTCGATTTTACCGGTGTGGATAAGCCTGTAATAAGCCTGGACCTGATGAGAAGCTTTGTTCCCGGTATGGACGGAGCGGTGTTGCAGTACCGTTCGGAGGACGACATGGAATGGAAGACCCTCGGCAGTCCGGGTGAAGGGCTGAACTGGTACAACGATTCCTCCATTGTTCACATGCCCGGTGGTAGCCCGCTGGGGTGGGGGCTTGAACTTTTCGAACCGGACAGGGACTGGATCACCGCCCGCCATCCACTGGATTCTGTTGCGGGTAAAAGCAGGGTGAAATGGAGAATCGCGATAGCCACCGGCGACTCCCGTGAGGTCACCCCGGGTGCTTTCAACCAGGGTTTTGCCTTTGATAATTTCTTTTTGGGAGAACCGGTGATCCGCCGGTCCGTCCTGGAGTACTTCACAAATGCTTCAGGCGACGGAATATACAGGGCAGATACCCTGGTGGGGAACCTTGGAAGAAAATATGAAGGGCTTCTCTACGATCTGCACTACCATATGGATTATCCTAAGGTAGATCCCATGAATGCCTACAATCCCACTCCACCCTCCACCAGGGCCTTCAACTACGGAGTGCCGGGTGTGCCGTATGCCATACTCAACGGAGGGATCTCTCCGGAATATCGCTTCGACCTGGCTCCTTCCGGCAGCGGAATCAATGAAGAGATACTCCAATCCTCCGCTCTGGAGACCCCGCTCTTCGACCTGTCTGTTTTCGCAGACTATCAGGCGGATCAGTTGCAGGGATCGGCGATGGTCAAATGCCTGGCAGAAGAATATGCTTCCAACCTTCAGCTTTATATCGTGGTCATTGAAAAGGAGGTGACATCCTACCCGGATCTTTCTCCCGACAGTTCGTTCCGGAATGTGGTCCTGGACATGCTGCCCACTCCCGCCGGCACCCTTCTGGGAAATGGATGGCAGTCAGGTGTTGAGTCCGTCACTCCGTTCAGTTGGAACTATGTGCCCTTTCTGGAAGATATCGATGACCTGAGTGTAGTGGCCTTCCTTCTTGACCGGGACAGCGGACGCATCCTCCAGGCTGACAAACTGCCTAAGACTCCGGGTGTGGGAATCGGGGAAGCGGACCCTGACTATGAATCACTGCTGGTGTATCCCAATCCGGCACGGGACCGGCTGGAGATCCGTTTCGGATATCCCCCCGAGAACAGGGGCACTCTTGTATTGGTCGATCTTTCAGGACAGGAGGTCTGGCATCGTCATCTTGCACCGGGAACCTCCTCCTGCCAGGTGGATGTGTCCCCATTACAGGGAGGATGGTATTTGCTACTCTGGAAAGAGCCGGGACGGGTGAAAGCCCGTGCCAAGGTAATCCTCCATCGGTGAAGATCCATTTTCCAGCCGCTTTTTCAGGTAGGCATGAATCCTCGTAAAAATCTCACCGGTCTCTTTCGTTTCCGGAAGGACGGAACGGATCTTCTCTATATACGCTCTCCGGATAACACACTCCAGTGCAGGGCGGAAATTGATGTCATAGACCCAGCCTGCCTGCAGAAGTTTGATGTCGTTGATGTTTTTCACATTTTCCATATGCACCACTTCGCCGTTCATTAACGACCGGTACACCTCTTCATTGATGCCGGGCGTGTCAGGCAGTTCAAGCACCAGTGCATGATTGGGTCGCCCGTTATCGCTGTGGTAATAATCGGTGACCACCTTCCAGATATCCAGTTTGTCCGCATCCCTGATAAGCCCGGAATAGAACAGGCACTCTTTCGTTTCACCCCCTGGAAGTCTCGGCTTGTTGTGATTGGCAATTGCGCAACAGACCAGCTCACGGGTCTGTGATTCCAGGTCCTGCAGCACATCCAGCTCCTTCAGAATACGGATCCCGAGTTCTGCATGATTCTCTGATTTTCCATCCGAAAAGGTGTGATAACGCCTGAATTGTTCGAACCTTCCCACATCGTGAAGAAGGGCGATGATCTGTGCAAGCCGGAGCTTTTCCGCACCCAGCTCCTCCTCATTCCCAAGGTGGGTGATCTCCCTGACCACCCGGTGGGTATGCTGGATCTTGATCTCCATATTTCGCTGCATCTCCACATCCCCGCTGGCAAAGGTCTGTACGTAATCGTCAAACCATTGACTTAAACTCGAGTATGTATCTTCGCTCACCTGTAGGATCATAGCTGCATATATTTCATCCGGTTCATCATCATAGTTGTGGATATGGGACAGTGGTACTTTGACCGGCATAGGGACCGGCGGGCAGATCGATAACGACTTTCACAGGTTCCGATCCCTGATGTTCCATGGTGATGTGCAGCCGATCCATCAAACGGGAGGGATCGGACACGGTGATCTCCCTGATGGATGATCCTTCCATTTTAAGAAGGACGGCGCCGGGACTGTCCAGTGAAACGGTAAATTCACCGGAGAATTTCAGGGTGCCTGCCCGGAAAAAGATCATCTGGACCACTCCCTGGTTCCGATGCCTTACCGCCTGTAACCAGCGATTGTTGGAAAGGATCTCCACACCCCCTGACCCGGTCAGTTCATCCGCACGTTTCTTCATCTCATTCAGCTTCACCGAAGGAATCACCACATACTGATAGGTCACATCCCTGGCGATCATCGGACTGTTGACCAGTCCGCCCCGGCGGCCCTGGGGCCTGGCACCGTGGTCGATCCAGAGCTTGAACACTTCCCTGCTGACGGTATCTTTCGGCGTACTCCACTGTTTACTGATATCGAACCATGTTCCCCTCTCCACCTGGTTGGAAAGGCGAATACCCGACGTATCCGGAAAAAGATACCCCACATGGTCGTGGTGAACCCATTCTGCCTCCTCCAACCGGTGGGATCCCGTGGTCATTCTTTTGGTGCTCCTTCCCCTTTTCACCATCACATCCCCGATCAGTAAACACTGGTTCACCGTGGTGACCACCGGGTATCCCGTTGCAGATTCTATCCCAGCTCCCGTGCAGAGGTAAAAATCATCAAAGAAGAACCACGATTTCCGGGCCTTTACCGGATCGTGGGGACTTATAAAATCGAATCCCACGGCACCATACAACCCATCGGTCACCGCACCCACAAACATGGTCAACCCATCTTTCTGTATCTCCCCTGGTGCCGGCAGAGCAGGTTTCTGGAGGACCGTGGTTCCGGGAATCTTTTGCCAGTCGTATACAGGCCAGATATTTACGTACTCATCCCCCTGCAGGGAAAGGAAGTTCGCTCCATCCCCTTTGTGATGGTTTTTCAGGCCTTCCGAATTGTAGGGAACCTCCATGTTCCGGTTCCGCCGGGAAAACATCCTGACCGACGTGTAGAACTCTGGGCGCTGGCACACAAAATGCTCACTCTGCCAGAAAAACCTGCTGAATGCATCAGACGGTTCGGTGTTTCCCTCGCGGAGACGGATGATCTGCTCCAGTTCATTGCTCCGGTAATTGGTTACTTGAAGCAGTGTCCGCGGTATGGAAGTATCGTGGGGACGAAACTCCTCCCTCCTTGAAATGCTGCGGTTCTTTACCCCTTTGTCGGTATAGATCCCGTAGACCATCTGCTTGCAAATCCCATCCAGGTAATAATCCACCAGTTGTTTCACCTTTTCGATGGGAATGGCATACCGGGTACCCTTCACATAGCCTGCCCACTCGGTGAATGCAGCAGCATAACCCCTCCCATAGGATACCGTGTTGTTGACCCTGTCCACCCGGTGGTGGAAACTGTAATCGTGTTGCATTCCCCTGTCCCCTGTATGGAACCTGATTTCGTCGCCGATGACCCCGATGATACGCTGGAAATCTGCTGCGTCCTCTGTTGCCAGGGCTTTCCTGGCGGCGATCCCCGCAATCTTGATCCTGTCGCCACCCGGTCTGGCTCCGGGTGCGTCCAGATGTGCCCTGCCGATGATGGGCAGCATCTGCCTGCGGATGTCCGGATCCAGGTGCTCATCCATGATCAATAACACGGTAACCAGTGCCTGCGGGGTCCCTATCTGGTTCCACCACCAGTTTTCGCAGATAAAATCATGTCGGACCCAGAATCCCATGGACCGGTTCACCAGCCTGCTGATCCTTTCGCTCTGATAATAGCCGGTGCCCTGCCTGTTAAATGCCAGGCTCAGATCTACCATATTGGCCAGGTGCATGCTGTGTTCAAAACCGGTATTGGATACATTCTCATAGTTGATGCCCTGCCAGCTGCCGTCTTCCCGGATGATCTGTATGAGATGGAAAATGAGCTGGTCGTCAACGGTTGTTTCCAGGATCTCGGAGATCACCCGCTCCCTGACGATCAGAAAATCACTCTGACCAAATCCCGAACTAACAGGGAGAACGCACAGGGCAAGAAATAGGGGCAGATTTTTCATGGAAGTACCAGAGGCCATAAGTTACTATATTTCCTCAAATCCCACGCAAACCACCAGTTCCTGTCACCCTGCGAGGGATGTAATGACGGTTCTAGGAAGGCTTGTTGAAGATGGCGTCATCTACCTGTTCATTGACCTTCACCTCCTCGATAATGATCGTCATTCCGGTCTGCCCATCGAATTTTTGCTCGGTCTTAAAGGGCATTTGATATCCTTCCACTTCGCGGTAGTCACTCACAAGGGTTTCCACCTCCACCTCAGAACCATTCAACAGGGTGGAGGTTTTCACCATCACCGCCAGATAACTCTCCGTATCCAGGTAGTAGTGATCCACATTTCCATTCTTCTTGGTCAGCTTCAGCACATAGGTCTCTTTCCCGTTCACCTCCCGGGTGCCCTCCAGCGCAAGCTGATGGCCTTTTTCACCGTAGTTCCAGAGCTGTCCGTCCAGATCGCCCGATTCGATGATCCCGTCAGCCTGTGATCCGGTCACCGCCACAGCACTGGCTGAACCCATCATGGGATTGATGACCCAGGCGTTCTCCCCGTCATAAGCCTGCACAATATCTGTTCCCTGAAAAACCACATTGACCCGTATTTTACCGGGCCGTTTGCTGATCATTTCAAAGGAGCTTTCCATGCCCATCATCACCGATTTCCCGGTGGCTTTCATGGTCTTGACCTCCAGCAGGCTCTTCTGCCCCACAGCTTCGTAGTGCTTCTTCAGGATCTGGTCGAGGTCCTGGGCCGATGCTGCGGAGAGCGTGATCCAGGCCAGGATTATTGTTAGAACGGTCAATGCTTTCATGTTTTTGAAATTTTACAGTTACCTGTTATTCGTTTAATTTATTCTGAATAAAGATATGCCCTTTATTCGTGCACTGCAACAGAAATCCCGGCCGATTTTACAATTCGAAATCTTTACCTGCTCTTACAAACCGACCGATCGGTCTAATATGGATTCCAGAACACATATCCTCACACCCATTTTTACAAATAGAGGGGGGGGCGAAAACAGAACGGTTTCTGAATTGTATTATATACATTAGTCATTCCTAAAACGATCAATTATGGCCATTACCAAAGTTTACATTGAAGAAGGATGCACCGTATGCGGGTTGTGTGAAGAAATCTGCCCGGATGTATTCGAAATAGAGGATGAGGCACAGGTTAAGGAAGGTGCTGATTTAAGCGCCAATGAAGAGGATATCATAGAAGCCGCAGAAAGCTGTCCCGTGGAGGTGATCAAATACGAAGAATAGATGATCAGGTCCGGGACTTATATAAAATTCCTGGTCTTCCTACTGTCTAGCATAGTTCATCAGGGATTTTCCCAGTCCCTGAATGAGGACCCACAGCTGGACAGAAACTTCTCTGTCTGATCATTGAAGGAAACTACACGAAAGCGTTGGAGATCGGGACCTCCACCGGCCATTCGGGCATCTATATGGCCTGGGTCCCTGAGCATAACAGGCGGGAAACTGATTATCATCGAGATCAACGAACGGCGCTACCAAACGGCCTTAAGAAATTTTGAAAAGGCCGGTCCGTGAGGTGGGAGGTTGTTACACCACACACAATATCACAGATGGCCGCGGAACGGGCCGCAGAGGCAACAGCCAGGCCTGCCTGGACTTCGTCCGCAATCTGGACAACTATGAATTAACACTGTAAACCAGGGGTAATGGTCTGCTTATCAGTTATAAAAGAGCCAAATAATCTCATTCCCCCGGGATGACCGGTAACCTCCTGCACCGGAAGCTGGGATTCTTCTCCCTGACCAATATCGTGATCGGGGATATGATCGGAGCAGGAATCTTCACCACCTCCGGATTACTGCTGGCGCAACTCCATGATCCCCTCCTGCTGCTGATCCTGTGGTTGGTTGGTGGATCCATAGCACTCAGCGGTGCGTTAAGCTACAGTGAACTGGGTGCCAACTTTCCAAAAGCTGGAGGAGATTACACGTTCCTCACAGAGCTCTTCTCCCCGATGACTGGATTCCTGAGCGGCTGGGTCTCATTTTTTGTGGGGTTTTCAGCACCCGTGGCCGCTTCATCCCTCGCATTCGCGGAGTACCTGGCACGCACCTTTCCTCTGGAGATCCTTCCCGGACAGATGGACTTGTTAAAAAAATCCATGGCTTCCGGGATCATCCTGCTCTTTACCCTGATCCATTACTACGGTCTGCGATCAGGGACCGGTATCCAGAATTTCCTGACCGCTGTCAAGATCGTCCTGATTGCAGGTTTAATCCTTGCCGGATTTCTGTTCGGCGAAGGAGATACCGGGCACCTGCTGGCGGGGGAGGCTTTTCAGGTCCGCCCGAAAACGGTTGGACTGGCGCTCATGTGGATCATGTTTGCTTACTCAGGCTGGAACGCCACTACCTATGTGGGTTCGGAAGTCCTTGATCCTGTTAAGAATATCCCCCGTTCGCTGCTCACCGGAACGCTGGCCGTCACCATTCTCTATCTATTCCTGAACGCGCTCTTTGTATATGCCGTACCCGCCCATGATATGAAAGGTGTGATCCCTGTCGGGGGACTGGCAGTCAATCATCTCTTCAACCGGACCCTCGACCGTTTCTTCTCCCTGTTCATCGCACTGATCCTGCTGTCGGCCATCAGTGTACTGATCATGATCGGTCCCCGGGTATACTACGCCATGGCACAGTCGGGCCATTTTTTCCCGGTAGCCCGAAAGGTCAACCGTTCAGGCGTCCCTGGCATTTCGATCCTGATGCAGAGCGGACTGGCCCTGATTTACGTATTCTCTGGCACTTTTGATCAAATCATTACCTTTCTCAGTTTCTCTCTGGGCATCTTCCCCATTCTCGCCGTGATCGGGGTATTCAAACTCCGGATCAACAAAAAAAGTGTCCTGAAAATGCCGGGCTACCCCTACCTACCCGCCTTCTTCATCCTCTCCTCATCAGCCATTCTGGTTCTGGCGTTCCTTGAGCGGCCACTGGAATCTTCCCTTTCTCTGACCCTTATCCTGCTGGGAATCCCGGTATTCGGTATACTGAAGCGGAACCGGGTCAATTAATGTGCTCAACGCAACTTTATTGAACAGAGCCTCCATTTCATCGTCGGAGTAGCTCTGGAACCGGTGGACGATATCAATCTTCTCCTGCAGCATCTCCGGAGTTTTAGGACCCGTAACCAGCACATCATTTGCACTATCCACCGCATGCATTAACCATAGATCAAGCCGGTCGGTTTCAAAGAACATGTCTAACAGCTTAGTTAACAAAATCATTCAGGACAAGTAGGGGTAGATCCTTCAAGCTGGGTGAGTGGCTTCTTTCCGGGCACTTTATGGTATCTCTGCGAATTTACGGGGGATGAGTACTGGAAGTTAAAAGCTGACCGGTTCACCCTGTGCAGATAGAATACACTACCCTTGGCTGATCAAAGATGTCAGAAACCAAATTTCAATTCATCCATTAAGGGTGTGTTTTTGCCATATTTAAACCGGTACAGATCGGCAGGTCTCCTTTTGCGGGAGTGGTCCACTCCCACCTTTTCCACCATGCCGGTGCGAAGAATTGTCCTTCTGAAATTGGGACGATCGATTCTCCGGCCAAGAATAGTCTCTATCAAACCCTGTAATTCGGGAAGGGTGAAACGGGACGGAAGCAGATTGGAAGCCACAGGAGCGTAAGGCATCTCTTTGACCAGGAACTCCCGGGCGCTGCGAATGATATCTGCATGGTCCATGGCCAGATTTTCCATTAGGTTCAGGGGAAGCCACTGAACTGCAGTAAAAAACTGGGTCGGCTTGAGGTGAATGGTGCGGTAGTCGACCAGGGCCATGTAACAAAGGCTGATGAACCGACTGGACAACCAATGAACGACCGAAGAATCCAGTTCCATATCGGAACTGATTAATTCGGCTATATCGCCGGCAAAAGAGCGGGTGGCATTTCCAAATACTCCAAACTGCTTCAAAAGGATTTCCTCCAGCCCTGTACTCTCCCTCACTACCCGTTTCACAGCATCGGCCAGGTTTTCTGTTTGTCCTACGTAACCTCCCGGAAGGAGCAGGAGCGATCTTTTGTCTGCTGATATCCGGTTGACTACCACCTTCAGTTCGCCTTCATAGAATCCGATAATGACGCAGTTGACCGACAATTGCGGGATTGCCTCCTTCTCCAGCGCCTCTATATACATCCTGATGTTTTCCAGCATTTTCTATCCGTCCTCCATGGTCATGTGATAAAGATACAGTATGTTTGAGTCATTATGACTCATATAGCCCGGAAATGATGAAAAATGTATTGAAAATCACCCTGTGGGTAGTGCTCTCCCTGCTTGGATTCACCTTGATCATCCTGGTCAGTGGCGCTCTGTACCTCCATGCGAGTTTCCTACAAATTGAAAAGAAGGAGAAGGATCGTAGCAATGAGTTGCCGGAACTGAATTTGGAGGACTACACGTTCCAGGATCTGAACCGGAACGGTGAACTGGACCTTTATGAGGATTTCCGCAGGCCGGTGGAGGAAAGGGTCAGCGATCTCTTGTCGAAAATGACCCCGGAAGAGAAGATCAGCCTGCTGAAAGGCTCGGGGATGAAATCGTATATGGGACTGGGCCCTTCGGATGAGGGGGTCAGGGGAGCCGTGGGAACGATCGTCCCCGTTCCCCGGCTGGGCATCCCGGCGCTATATCTGTCGGATGGCCCTGCCGGGCTGAGAATTCATCCTACCCGGAAAAACGATGACGAAACCTACTATTGTACCGCCTTCCCCATCGGGACCATGCTGGCCTCCACCTGGGATACCGGGCTGGTCAGGCAGGTAGGCAGAGCTATGGGAAACGAGGCACTGGAATATGGGGTGGATGTTATCCTGGGACCCGGGGCCAACATCCACAGGAGTCCGTTGTGCGGCAGGAATTTCGAATACTATTCGGAAGATCCGGTACTCACAGGTGTCATTGGTGCGGCCATGGTGAACGGTATCGAGTCCAACGGGGTGGGCACCTCTGTAAAACACTATGTGGCCAACAATCAGGAAACCAACCGGATGCTCCATGATGCGATCGTCTCTGAAAGGGCCCTGAGGGAAATATACCTGAAAGGATTCGAGATCATCGTCAGGGAGTCACAGCCCTGGACCATCATGTCCTCCTATAACAAGGTCAACGGAACCTATGCTTCGGAAAACCGGTTTCTTCTTACCGATGTATTGCGCAATGACTGGGGATTCGAAGGAATTGTAATGACCGACTGGTTCGGGGGTCAGAACCCGTCGGCGCAGATCCGTGCCGGAAATGACCTGCTGGAGCCGGGAACCAGAAAGCAGCACAAGGCCCTGAAAAAAGCTGCAAAAAGCGGTGAACTCACAGAAGAGGATATCAACACCTCCGTGGAGAGAATTCTCAAAATGATCCTGAACTCGCGCAAAATGGAACCTTACCCATACAGCAACAATCCCGACCTGGAGGCGCATGCAAAGATCACCCGCCGTTCGGCGGGGGAAGGAATGGTGCTTTTAAAGAATGAGGGAACGCTGCCCCTTCACAGAATAGATAATGTTGCTCTTTTCGGGGTGACTTCATATGATTTCATTGCCGGAGGAACGGGCTCGGGAGATGTGAATGAAGCCTACACCGTCTCCCTGGAGGAGGGACTTACCGGCGCCGGATTTATGATCAATGAGGAGGCAAAAAGAATGTTTGAAGAGCACCGGTTAATCCATGCCGAATCGTTCGAGAAGCCAGAAGGAACATTTGAGGCCATGACGACTCCCTATTCTCCGGCAGAGATGGTTCCTTCTGTGAAGGAGGTGAGCAGAGTGACAGGCACTGCGGACCTGGCTATCGTTACCATCGGGAGGAACAGCGGTGAAGGGGGTGACCGGGTGAAGGAGGATGACTTTCTCCTGTCGGCCGGTGAACGGGAGATGCTCCGTAATGTATGTGAATCTTTTCATCAAGCCGGTAAGAAGGTGGTGGTAGTCCTCAACATCGGCGGAGTCATCGAAACTGCTTTCTGGAAGGAACTTCCCGATGCCATTCTGCTGGCATGGCAGGGGGGCCAGGAAGGTGGAAATTCGGTTTCGGATGTATTAAGGGGAGAAGTGAATCCAGGCGGCAAACTTCCCATGACTTTCCCCATTCATCTGGAAGACCATGCCTCCAGTGCCAATTTCCCTGTGGAGGGAATGCCCATGAACCTCCTGTCGTTTATTTCGGGAAGAAAAGAAAAACCGGAGGAAGACAAGGTTCCGAACCTGGACTATACCCTGTACGAAGAGGGAATTTATGTAGGATACCGCCACTTCGACAAAGAGAACCTGGAAGTGTCGTACCCATTTGGTTATGGTCTATCCTATACCGATTTCACCTACCGGCAGTTGGATCTCCGGCTGCTGGACGGCAGAATCTCTGTCATCCTTCAGGTGGAGAATACCGGCAAAATGGCCGGAAAGGAAGTAGTGCAAATCTATGTTTCAAAACCGGAAAGTCTGGTCGACCGGCCCGTCAGGGAGCTGAAGTCTTTTACTAAAACGCCTCTGTTGGAGAGTGGCGAAACAGCCAAAGTGAATATCTCATTTCCGGTTTCTGACCTCTACTACTGGGATGAGGGGCGATCGGAGTGGGTCCTTGAAAATGGGGTCTATACCATTCAGGCGGCCTCCTCTTCAAGAGATATCCGGGTATGCGGGGAACTCCGGTTGTAAGAGAAAAGGTGTTATCTTGCACCGAAATCCAGAGCATACTCATGACAGGAAAAGCAGTGATCGATAAGATCAGGGGCAAAACCGGGTTCATTTGTGACATGGACGGTGTAATCTATCACGGGAACAAGGTATTGGACGGGGTAACAGAATTTGTGGAGTGGCTGAAAAGGGAGAATAAGAAGTTCGTATTCCTCACCAATTCAAGCGAACGGACCATCAAGGAACTACGTGAAAAGCTTTTTCGGATGGGGATCGATGTGGGTCCGGACCATTTCTATACCAGTGCCCTGGCTACTGCTGCCTTTCTCCAGAACCAGAAACCCAACGGAAGTGCTTACATTATAGGGGAGGCAGGTCTGATCAATGCACTGTACAACAACGGCTACACCAGCAACAACATCGATCCGGATTACGTGGTCATGGGAGAGTCCAGATCCTACAGCTATGAGGTCATTGAAAAAGCGGTAAACCTGGTCAGAAAGGGTGCCAAACTGGTGGGAACCAACCCGGATCTGACCGGCCCCATCGAAAACGGAATCGCCCCTGCCACCAAATCACTAATATCCCCCATCGAGCTGGCCACCGGGAAAAAGGCTTATTTTGTAGGCAAACCCAACCCCCTGATGATGCGTATTGCCCTGAAAAAACTTGGCGTTCGCAGGGAAGAGACCATTATTATCGGCGACCGGATGGATACCGATATCGTGGCGGGAATCGAAGCGGAGATCGACACCTGCCTGGTATTGTCCGGCATCACGGAAAAACAAGCCATTGAGGAATTCGCCTACCGCCCTCATTACATCCTGAAGGGGGTCAGTGAGATCGTAAAAGATTTTCAGAGGGAAGATGCTTCATAAAATGATGGTTGGAGTGTATAGAATCTGAAAATATAATTACACTTAAAAATCTAAATTGAATTTTTTGAGCCAGGTTTCTCCCGGTAAGAGAACAAAGGCTATTGAAGAACCTCGAAGCTTGCTTGAAATCCGCCCGGTTCATATGATCCGTTTCAATGACATCGGAGATGCTCTGATGAATGAAAGCATACCAGATATTCCGTTCATCCTTCCTGGAATCGATACTTAAAACCAGTGTATCATCCACGGTTCCCTGGGTGAAGATCCCGAAACCATCACCCAAAACGGTGGTCCAGCCCACCAGGTTGTTCTGGAAAAATCCTTCGGATTTTGTCTGGAAATCAGCATGGTACTGGGCGTTTATACCTCCGGAAAGGATCGCCTGAAGCAATAGGACTGCCCCCCCATAAGCCTTACCCGCCTGACCATAGCGACCGGTAGAATCATTGCACCGTAAAGTCGAGCGGGATTCCAAGTTCCTCATACAAACGGCGTCGGGCAGCCTTATCGATATTCAACTCTTCCCGGGCTGCATCCGCCACTTCGACTGCCTTTTCTCGGGGCACAACGATTACACCGTCCGAATCGGCTACAACGACATCGCCAGGATGGATCAGCGTCTGACCTATCACCACTGGTTCGTTGTAAGATTCCAGGATATTTCTGCCCGGACGAATCCCCCTTCCACGGTTACTGTAATCGGTATAGACCGGAACTCTCTGTTTGATGACTTCATCGATGTCCCGGATTCCCCCCGCCGTAACAATTCCAACCGCTCCCCTGGACAGCCAGACCATGCTGTTATTGGAACCTACCGAACCGCAATCCATTTCTCCGTCCCCCTTGTTCTCAATGACGATGACATTCCCGGGCTTGATCTCTTCAATAAAAGGTTCGCCGGAGTCGTAGGTATACCAGCTATCTCTCCAATGCTTGTAGGATTCAATATCGGTATTCTCCGGTACTCTTTTTTTCTGTGATGGAACATATTTCGCCGTAAGGGCAATACCGGTAAACTGGTGCTCGAAGTTTTCACTGTCCCTCCATAACGGAGCAATGGACTGGTCCACCAATCCCACATTCATCATACCCATCATATCCATCCCGTCGCTGATATCCGCAACGCGAAGTCCATCATACAATCGAACGAGCTGTTCGTTGGAAAGCCCAGTGTCCTCTTGTGCTGAAATGGCCGACAGGAAGAAGACGCCTGCAAGGGTAAAGGTCAATAATCTCATATCCTTTTTTATGTTAAGGTTGTCTTTTCCAAGGTATCGAATCCTGCTCGCCGGATTAGAATTCGCCGAGCTCGCGGGCTCGATTCACTTATTCGGGACAATGATCAACGTTTCTTCGGGTTTGTCCAGGCTTCAATGATGACTCCGTCTTTTTGCATTGCCTTTAATTTTTTTTGGATCATGTTTTTTTCCGCAGTCCATTTGGCTGATGGGCCCCAGATGATCAGGGTGACTTTCGAAAACCACCCTGCAGTTTTTGCAGCGTGGGTGTAAATGAAAACCATTTTTTTCAGCAACATAGATATCGCCGCTGGTCCAGATAACCACAAGATGGTCTTTATCGGAAGCAGGTTTATGTATATCCTATTTATAGATTTCAGAATCGGGGTGAAACGCAAACCAGGCAAAAGCAAAATGGTTCCCATGCACCATCGGCCACAGGGTCTTTCCTGACAACTCTCCAGAAATGCATTTCCCGGTTATACTCCAGGTTGATCCCGTCTGCTCATCAACGAATCCATCCTGTACCTTCCGGAAAGTCAACAAACGTTCATCGACTTTTCGGCTGAACACGGTAACGGATCCGATTTTTCTTGATTCGGATATTTGGGTTTCATCCAGGACGGATACGGTTTTTGAGGTGTAAAAGATCACGATATCCCTGCCCTCAAAACGATCATTGATCACGCCTTCCCGTTGAATATGAGTCAGGGGATAAATCTTGTACTTTCCGTTTACCTGGATATCAATTACCCGTTCCATCGCAGGCAGGCGCGTATCTAAAGTGCCGGAATATAACCTGGGCCGGGCGTTTCCAGGATCGTCGTACCCGGTATAGGGATTGATTCCGTATGCCATGTTGTGCCCTGTGCGGGTTGACAGTATTTTTCCTTCAGGGTATGATGTGATAAATTCCTCCAGGGAGATGAGCAGGGAAGATACATAGGTGAGCTGTGCGCCTGCCAGTTCGCCAACGAGCGCTTCTCCGGTGAATTGCTGCCACCAGCTTTCCGTCTGCCTGTCCCACATCACAAGATCACTGTTCCGGAGCATCCCGGAAACACCAAAATCCAGGATCCTTTGATCACCATTTAAAGTCAGCCTTCTGTCGAATACGATGGCTGCATTGCACAGAGGACAGTAGGTCACGGATACCGGAATCCCGCCAATGCTGTCGTTTACAATCTCATGATAGGTCAGGATGCTCAAAGGGTATGCCTTTGCTTCACCTGCAATCTCCACGGCAATGACAGGTTCATGAACGAAGTAATTAAGCCTGGCCAGATCTGCTTTCCAGAATTCAGGATCATCGACCGGAGGAATTTCATCGGGCTTCAGTAAGGCGGTAAACTCCTCCAATGGCGCTATGCGCTTTGAAGTATCAGTATTCCAATGTATATCCAGGTTTTTTGGATTCTGTTGAGCCATTAGGGTAAATGATATTAAGTAAAAGAATAGACAGTTAGCAGCGAATCGGAAATTCATGTGTTTTTTATTGGTTTTCACGGTGCAAATGACAATATTACAGTTAGTCCTATACCAGGACTACATCAGTAATAACTTCCAGTAAAGCGGTTCCCTCATGTTCGAGAATTTCCTTCATTGCTGCTTGAAGCTCTTCCTTTTCTTCTACACGGATCCCCAATGCCCCGCATCCTTTGGCATATTCTGTAAAGTCGGGGTTCACCAGGTCGGTGGCAAATACTGCAAGCTCTCCCGATCGTTGTTCCTTTGAGATCTTTCCAAGCTCATTATTATTGAGCAGGACCAGTTTGATATTCATTC
>CAZRZY010000011.1:0-48776 GCA_964604655.1 uncultured Bacteroides sp.
AAAAGCATGGTTACCGCAGCGTGACCGTATGTGAGAAACCCAATGTGATCAGGGAAACCTCGGGCATGATGTATCAAATGGCCAGGGAGATACAGGCTGCCCGGTTCCCCGGTATTGAGCTGTGGAACACCAATATTGATGCGCAGATGATGTGGCTGACCAAGAATCCGGAGAACTACGGGGTGATCGTGGCCGGGAATATGTTTGGTGATATCGTCTCCGATGGCTTCGCCGGGCTTATCGGGGGCCTGGGGTTTGCCTGCAGTGCCAACCTGGGTGAATCGGTGGCGGTCTTCGAGCCCACCCACGGATCAGCCCCCAAATATGCCGAATACGCTGTGAGCATTGTCAACCCCATCGCCATGGTCGAATCGGCCTGTCTGATGCTGGACCATCTCGATGAAACCGAAACGGCCGCACGGATCCGTACGGCCATTGCCCGGGTGATCTCGGAGGGAAAGGTCCGGACCTATGACATGATGAAGTTGGCCGGGCAGGCCGATGTGGTTGAGCACGGGGCAGCTTCCACCTCACAGATGACCGATGCGATCATTGCCCGTTTGTAAAGTATTGAAACCTTTACCAAAAAGAAATATATGTCATCCATCGAACAGACAGTAACCGACCTCTGGCCGGAGCTGGAGTGGATCCGCGACCCTGAGCTGCGCAAAAAGACAGCCCGGGTATGGGAGCGGGCCCTTGAAAAAAGCGTGCTTACCGCCGCGGACCTGAACCGGATCCCCTTCACCCTGCTTTGCGGGCCCGAACTCCGGGTCTCCTTCATGAACCATAAGCGGGCAGTGGTGCATATCGCCCTGGAGAGCGGGCAAAAAATGAACCGGTTCTTCGGAGATGAGCTGCCTGTGAACATGGATGTACTGATTTCCGGCGCCATCCTGGCCGATGTGGGAAAACTGCTGGAATATGAACTGGACGACCGGGGGAGCGCGGTGCAGGGATCCTACGGGAAGTACCTGCGCCATCCCTTCTCCGGAGTTTCCCTGGCCGAAAGCTGCGGATTGCCCCCCGAAGTGTGTCACATCATTGCAGCCCATGCAGGGGAAGGGGACATGGTGAAGAGAAGCACGGAAGCCTACATCGTGCACCATGCCGATTTCATGACCTTCCTGCCGTTCAGGCAACGCTCAGAGGGATGAGGCCTCCAGGGTGGTCCGGTGCACCTCGGTGCCATTCACATCATAATGGATGAATTCGATGGTTGGGATTCCATCCGGGCGATGGACCGATACTGCCAGAAATCCTCCCATGACTCTCAGGAACTGGTGCTCCGGCCGGACGTCAGCCTGGTTCCATCCCTGTGCATGGGAGTCGCTGCCGGGCCCCTGGCTGAATTCCATCACCCCGGTTTCAGGATCCTCCGAAACGTATTGCCAGTGCCGGTCACCATTGATCACGCAGACCTGTTGCTCACCCAGGAAACTGCGGAGCCATTCACCCTCCCACCGGAAGGCCTCATTGGCATGGTTGTCGTTCTTTCCCCTGATGCGATCGGGACCCACTACGGGAGTGGGTGAAACCAGCACCTTAAAGGTGGCATCGGAAGCTTTCACCGTACGGATAAACCACTCCTTTTGCTCGGTACCCCAGATCGATTTCCCCGGTCCGTCCTCCTCCCAGTTGTCGGTGCGAAACTCCCTGCCTTCCACCACCCATATCTGCAGGTCCTTACCCCAGCGGAAGGTCCGGTAGGGAACTTCGAAAAGAGGCACCTGTTCATACCATACCTGGAGCCCGTCCAAAAAGGAGAATTCCCCGAAAGGTTCCATCCCGGGCGATGCATCGTTGAACATCATATCGTGGTCGTCCTTCTGAGGGTATCCGGGTACCCGGGTATTGAACTCCCGCAAAGAAGGCCATGAGTTCATGGCATGCCACTTATGCCGGGCCAGCTCCACCCGGACGGCCATGGGACCCGGCTTGTCGTAATACACATAATCTCCTGTTTGACAATGAAATAAAGGATTAAGATCCCGCATACGATCATAGATCAGGAACCCCCGCTCCGGATCATCAAAATCCCAGTAATACTGACACGAAGAGGAGGTGAAGAGGACGGGCATCTCCCTATCCTCGGCGGGCGCGGTACGGAACGAACCCACCAGGACCGATACCGGGGCTCCCTTTTTTTGACGGCCCTCCAGACGTACCCGGTATCGTGTAAATGGCTCCAGGCACTCCAAAAGCACTTTGTATGTATAGTCCCGGTAAGAGGAAACCGTTTCCCACTCCCGTGTCAGGGTATCGGAAGGTCCGGTAAGAGTGATCCGTAACTCTCCGAAAATTCCACCCACCGCTCCGTCCATCTCCTCCACCGGCATGTCCTCATCAAATCCAACGGGACTCCTGAACGGGGGTTCTTTTCGCTCATGCTGCACCGGCACCGGTTCCGGTGCATGGCACAACCGGGTCCAGAGGACCGCCGAGCGGGGGGTCACCTCTCCGATTCTGAATCCATTGGTAAAATAGACACTGTCGCCTTGTTGACTGTGGAGCTGGGCTGAGAAGGCAAACAATCCCAGGACAAGAATGATCCGGTGTATGATACTCATTTTATTCCGTTTTTTTAAAGATGGCTACCTCACGTTCTCCCGCAGAATTGCCGTATGCCCTGAACATGCCTGAAGTATTGAAGATCATGGCGGGATGGCCGTTGCGGTCCAGGCAGATCACTCCCGCACTGGCACCGGCCTTTGCCAGCTTGTTTTCTACCACCTCCCGTGCAGCAGTTTTTACATCATATCCCTTGTACTCCATGAGCACCGAAATATCGTGGGCCACCGCATACCGGATGAAGAACTCTCCGTGACCGGTCCCCGAAACTCCGCATGTGGAGTTATTGGCGTAATTGCCGGCACCAATGATGGGCGAGTCACCCACCCTTCCAAACTTCTTGTTGGCCATTCCCCCGGTGGAGGTTCCTGCAACCAGGTTTCCCTGCCGGTCGAGGGCCACACATCCCACGGTTCCCTTCTTGTCCATCTGCTTCGATCTTTCGTAGTTTTCCAGCCTCCTGCGGGTAAGAAAATAGGTGGGATCGGCCATCTCCAGTCCCCTTTCCCTGGCAAAAGCTGAGGCGCCTCTTCCGGCCAGAAGCACATGGGGTGAGTGTTCCATGACCTCCCTGGCAGCACTGATGGGATTCCTGATATCGGTCACACCGGCCACCGCTCCCGCATTCAGGTCCCATCCGGTCATCACCGAAGCGTCCAGTTCGACGTTTCCCTCATCGGTAAGCACCGCCCCCCTTCCTGCATTGAACAGCGGGTGATCTTCCAGATAGCGGATCACCCGCTCCACTGCATCGAGGCTGCTCCCCCCTTCCTCCAGGATGCCAAGTCCGATCTGTAACGCCGTGTCGAGCGGCCCCAGGTAACGTTGCTGCCACTCCTTGTTGATGGTTTCGGGACTCATTACCCCGGCTCCTCCGTGAAGTACCAGCGCATATTCATATGCTTCCTGAGAAAATCCGGGAAGGGTCGTCCAGACCAGCAGCAGACAGAGCCATATTCTTTTAGGTCGCGTCATGGAATTCTGTATCTATTTATGGATAAAAACAACCATCCCGAAATTTAAGAAAATTCCGGGATGGTTGACCGCTGCGACAGATTGACTGCCGGTTATTCGATATGGATATTTCCGTAACGGGTCACCACCTGCATGGTGGACCTGGGGTTGGAACCCACCGCTCCCCAGACCTTCATGTAGCTGCCGTCCTGGGATCGGTTGAGCCGGTCCCCGTCTTCCATCCTCACCTTGCCATATTTGGCCTCTCCTTCGAATTTGTAGGCCGCTCCTGACTCCACTCCGATGGTGAAATTCCCGTAGGCGAGGGAAGCATCCACTTCCTCGAAGCCTGAAGCAAGCTCCTCGATATTCACGTTGGTATAAGCCGATTCCAGTGCAAGCTGGCGGGTGAGCCGACCGAATTTAATCCCGGAGTATTTCAGTTCTGCTGTAAAATATCCTACTTCGTCCAGGTAGTATTTGTCGTAAGCCCCTTCGGTCTCCACACCCCCCAACTGCTCACCGATCAGTTTCGAGTATTTGCTTTCCATCCATAATCTGTCGCAACGAATGAGCTCCACATCGGTATAGGCCACCTCCAGTTCCAGCCATCCGGCCTCCTCGATGGTGGCATTGCTGTATGCCAGCTCCATGCTGCTCACGGGATTCTGGTCTCCTCTGGATAGCCTTCCTGCCTGGAGATTGTTGTACTTCAGATCGAGCTGCACCAGTCCGGTAATCTCCTGAATGAAAAGGTCTCCGTAGGAACTCTCCATATCCAGATTCATGTAGGACGGGGCTTTGATGGTAATACGGATATCCGTATCCACATTCCTGGACCAGCCGTCGTCCAGATCCATCCCCAGGTAAATGGTATTTCCCGACTGCTCCATTTCTATATTAATTTTTTCAAGAGCGGATGCTGCCCTGTTTTTAGAGGAAGCATCCACCTCCACCTCTGCGAAGATGTCCACTTCATTCCGCTCCCAGGTGACGATCTCCACATCCGTGTATTTGGTATCTGATGTAAGCGTCGCTCCCCGTTTTACCTGAAAGGTTTCGCTGTACTCTTTCCTGGCATCCTGTGCATGAAGGAAGAGTGTGGCCCCGGCTGCAAGCAGCAGCGTCAGGAGCATGGCCCGATTGCTAAATATCCGTGTTTTCATCGCTGGTTATTTTTACAGTCTTGATCTGATTCAAATGTGTGATGATCTGATCCATCACCTCCAGCTTCAGCTGGTAGTGACGTATCAGGGCGTTGATCACCCGCTCGTCTCCGGGATTGGCTTTCAGGTCCTCTATCAATTGCTGGTGATGGCTCTCCAGCTCCTTCAATTCGTCCAGCAAGAGGGCTTTCTCCTCTGACTGAATGAAATCGAACTCTCTGATCTGATCGAACCTGGTGTTAACCTGTGAGGCGAAATAGGCATCGGCTTCCTGGATCACCACAGGCACTTCATTCATTGCCTGTTTCTCACCGCTCTTGTTCAACCGGACAATGAGTATTCCTGAAGTGATCAGGATCGCCACCGAAGCGGCGATCTGAAGGGTGTACCGCAGGTTCAGTCGGCGTTCCGGAACCCTACCCAGTTTCTGACGGAACCGCTCTTCGTGCCCGTTGTGGGGCTGATCGCTGTCGAGCAGCATCCGTTGTTGCCTGATCTGATCTTCCAGCCTATTCATGATCCTTTTCTTTCTCTGATAACAGTTTTAACAATCTCTTCCTTGCCCTGTGATACTGTGTCCGGGAGGTAGCGTTAGAAATACCCAGGATACCTGCCACCTCTTCATGGTCATACCCTTCCAGCAGAATAAGGGAGAGGACGATCCGGTATCCGTCCGGAAGGGAATGGATGGCTTTTTTGATCTGATCAGCCTTCCAGATCTTCTCCTCCTCTGTTTCCTCCAATGGCGCAGTTTCATCGTGAAGGTCCTCCAGTTCACCTGTATCCTTTACAGGCAGGTGTACTCGCTTCAACCGGATGAAATCCAGGGACTGGTTGATCACGATCCTTTTTAACCAGGCCCCGAAGGTTACTTCACCCCGGTAGGTTTTCAGTTTGGTAAATGCCTTTAAGAACGCTTCCTGCATCACATCTTCCGCATCATCCCTGTCGCCTACAATCCTCAGGCTGGTGTTAAACATGGCCTGGTAGTAGAGCCGGTAGAGCTCAAACTGGGCTTCCCGGTCACCCTTTCTGCAGGCGTATATCAATTTCCTCTGCAGGGGTGGATTTGCTTCCGGTTCTTTCTTCTTTGCCACAACGACGTTGGATTTGTGGGAATGTTGCATGTAAGATAGGAAAATGATGTAAATTGCGCGGAATGGGCCGTTTGATTTCCATGTTCTTACAAGGATTGATAGGCATATCCGTCCTTTCATGCCACAAGCTTCCTTCACCCGCCTTCTCGGTCGATCCCGCCTGGAATCCGGAAGCGGGTGACACCCTCGTTTTTCTCAATGAGTCCAGGCATGCACGAACCTATCTGTGGGAGTTCGGCGACGGAAAGTTCTCTTCCCGGGAGTCCCCGGTACATATCTTCGAAGAGGCCGGTATATTTCAGATTAAACTAACCGCCTCCAGTGGTTCGGGAAGCGATTTCATCTCCCGGCCGCTGACCGTCAATGAGCCCACTGTTCTGGGTTTTATCACCTATGACAGCACCCGGCAGCAAATCCTGGAAGGCACCGGGGTTTGGGTGTTTGACAATGAAACGGACCGGGACCGGTGGGAGAATGCATGCTATTTCGGGCAGACCGGTGGAGACGGGATGGTGGAGTTCCGGAACCTGGAAGCTGAAGTCTACTATGTCAGGACTTACAAACCGGCAGATAGTGGCGCATGGGTCTACAGGGGATCTACCTCCCGTCTGAAACTCAATACGGTCAACCTTTTTTTAGTTCCCGGCCAGTGGTCCGGTGAAGTTATCCACTGACCTGTCTCACCACATCGATCACCGTTCCGTCCACCCATTTGACGGCTGCCACTATCCGTTCATCCAGTCCCGGAGGTTCGGGGATCCCGCAGATACGGTCCGCCTCTTCCTTAAGCTCCTCTATGGTTTTTAAAGGAAGACCGCTGCCGCGGACCCTATCCAGCAGATCAGTTCTGCGGGGATGGATAGCGATCCCTCTTTCTGTGATGATCACGTCGATCAACTCTCCCGGTCCGCACAGGGTGGTTACCGTTTCGCGCACAACGGGGATCCGGTCCCTGAACAGCGGAATGGGCAGAATCACCGTTTTGGAGAAAAGGCAATTTTGCCATCCTCCAAGTCCGTGAAGCAACAATCCGTCCGAATGGGTCACCACATTGGCATTGAAATCCAGGTCCACCTCGGTGGCACCCAGTATCACCACATCCACCAGGCCGGCGAAATTCCCCTTGCCGTGGTAATTGTAACTGGTGAACGGGCTCGTCCACACATGACCAGGGTTTTGAGCCATGGAGCGCACCCCTTCCAGATCGAAGGTCTGTCCGTCCAGGATATACTCCACCAATCCCTCTTCCAGCATGGAGACCAGATAGCGGTTGCTTCCTCCGCGGGCGAACCTGGCGCGGATACCCTTCTGCTTCATGATCTTCCTGAAATACTCCCCCACTGCCAGGGAGGTGCCGCCTGCTCCCGACTGAAAGCTGAATCCATCCCTGATTATACCGGTGAGTTCACAGAATCTGGCTGTCAACTCGGCCAGCAGCAACCGGTCGGGCGAACGGGTGATCCGGGTGGTGCCGGAGATAATCCGTTCAGGGTCGCCCAGCCGCTCCACCTCCACCACCATGTCCACGTAATTGCCCTGGATCTGCCAGGGAATGCAGGGGAAGGGCACCAGGTGGTCAGTGGCCACGATCACCTGATGGGCATATTGTGAGTCGGCCAGTGCGAAGCCCAGCAACCCACATGCCGAATCTCCCTCCAGCCCGTGTGCATTGCCAAAGGGATCGGCTGCGGGTGCTCCGATAACTGCCACATCGATTTTCACTTCCCCGTCCTGGACCGCCTGGTAGCGGCCCCCGTGGGATCTGAGCACGGCGGTCCCTTCCATCCGTCCCTCCGAAACAAACCGGCCCAGAGGACCGTTCATGCTCCCTTCGATCCGCTGGATCGTTCCGTCTTCCAGGTAGGGAATCAGGTCGGCGTGGCAGGGAAAGGAGGCCGAAGGGAACCAGCGCAGTCCTTTGACCCCCATTTGGTGGGCCATATCAAATACCTGCCTGGCCAGAAAATCTCCGTTCCGGAAGTGGTGATGGGTAGAGATGGTCATCCCGTCCTTCAGTCCCGCTCTTTCCAGGGCAGTTCTCAGGTTACCCACCAGCTTGTTTCCATCAGAGGGGTAATCGGCACAGCTGCGCAGAGGAGGCCCGTATCGCCTTCCTTCAGGCAAATGCCCTCCTACACCTCGATAGGCAATTACCGGCTCTCCGTTGATTGCTTCAGGGACTTGCCGGCCTGCCTGATTGGTCTGGGTTTTCATGTCGTTTCTTTTTTCTCTTTGTCCAGCTGAAGAGCAAGCTCCAGGGTCTGTTTTGCTTTCTGCACCACCGGAGCGTCGATCATCTTGCTGCCCAGGGACACCACCCCTGCCCCAATCTTTTCTGCCTCCCGGAAAGCGGCCACTATCTTTTCTGCCTTTTCGATCTCCTGATCCGTGGGGGTGAATCCGCCATGGATGAGCCCCACCTGCCGGGGGTGGATGCATCCCATTCCTTCAAAACCCAGGGCACGCGAACGTTTTACCGTAGCCTCCAGACCCTGCCTGTCGTCCACATCGGAGAAGACCGAATCGATGGGCTGGATTCCTGCAGCCTTGCATGCATTGACCACCCTGGTACGGGCATAGAATGATTCGTCTCCTCCGGTGGTCCTGGATACTCCCAGGTCGGCCGTATAGTCCTCCAGGCCGATAGCCATCGCCACCACCATGGAAGAGGCGCTGGCAATCCGGTAAGCATGCTCCACCCCCAGACAGCTTTCAATGATGGGCATCAGGTAGATGCTGCGTTTCATCTGCCTTCTGGAAAGGATCCGCTCTATCCGTTCCTGCACCTCCTTCACCTGCAGATCCGATTCGCATTTGGGAATCAGGACCACCTGGACCGGTTGCGGGATGATCTCCTCCAGGTCCTCCAGTCCAAGAGGAAGCTGGTTGATCCGAACCATCCTTTCGGCTCCATGGAAATTTACAGCCAGGAGCGCATTCCGGACCAGGATCCGCGCTTCCGCCTTCCTGGGGGGAGCTACAGAGTCCTCCAGATCCAGGATGATCCCCTGCGGTTGATGGATCCCTGCATTGAGCATCATACTGGGTGTGTTTCCAGGGAGGTAGAGCCGGGAACAACGGAACCTCCCCTTCTTACTGTCGCAGAATTCCTCCCCTGACGGCGTTGGGAGCCAGGGAGGTGCATCGGGCAGAAGCTTCTTCACTGCCGCTTCCAGCCTTGCCCCAATTACAAATGGAAGGGCACCGCTGTCCTCCAGTTTCACACGGGCGTGCGAAACCCCTATGGCTGTCAGAACCTCCTTCACCTGTTCGGTGATCTGTTTTCCAAACAGGGTTCCAACCTTGCTCCGGAGGTCCAGGTCAATCCCCCCGCTGCTCTTCAGCTCCAGGGATGCCCTGCAATCGGACCTGATCCGGTCACCATGGTTTCCTGCTGTGGCTTTTCGTTCCATGTTCGATGAATTTACCAGAGGAAACTGAGCAGGATCCCTGCAGCCACCGCCGATCCGATCACACCTGCCACATTGGGCGCCATGGCATGCATCAGCAGGTGGTTGCTGGGGTCCTCCCTGATCCCCATATTCTGTACCACCCTCGCACTGTCGGGAACTGCCGAGACACCGGCCGCCCCGATCAGGGGGTTTAGCTTGTTCTCACCTTTCAGAAAGAGGTTCATCACCTTCGCAAACAGGATCCCCCCGGCAGTGGCGATCATGAAGGATAGCGCGCCCAGCCCGAAGATCACCAGTGAATCGGTGGTCAGAAAACGGTCGGCCTGGGTGGAAGCACCCACGGTAAGTCCCAGCATAATGGTCACAATATCGATCAGGCTGGTGCGGGCAGTGTCGGCCAGGCGTTGGGTCACCCCTGATTCCTTCAGGAGGTTTCCGAAAAAGAGCATTCCCAGCAGCGGAAGCGAGTTGGGAGAGATGAAAGTGGTTACCAGCAGTCCCACCAGGGGGAAGAGGATCTTTTCGGTATGGGAGACCGCCCTGGGCGGTTTCATGCGGATCAACCGCTCCTTTTTACTGGTAAGCAGCCGCATGATCGGCGGCTGGATCACCGGCACCAGGGCCATATAGGAATAGGCGGCAATGGCGATGGGACCGATCAGATTCTTGACGTAGACAGGATCGCCTGCGGCAGTGGTCCCGATCACATCGACCCCGTTGGCCAGCCTGGAGGAGAGGAATATGGCTGTGGGTCCGTCGGCTCCACCGATGATCCCGATGGCACCTGCCTCCTGGGGATGGAATCCCAGTGCCAGTGCCCCCAGGAAGGTGAGAAAGATTCCCACCTGTGCGGCAGCGCCCAGCAACATCAGTCTGGGCTTGCTGATCAGGGAGGAGAAATCGGTCATTGCCCCGATCCCCAGAAAGATCAGGGGCGGATAGACCCCTTTCAGCACCCCGAAGTAGAGATAATTCAGCACGCTTCCCTCCTGGTAGATCCCGATCTGCATGTTCATGCCGGGCGACTGGAAGAAGGGGATATTGCCAAAAATGATCCCTGCCCCAATGGGGATCAGCAGCAACGGTTCGTAATCGAACCGGATGGCCAGGAAGATAAAGAAAAGCCCGACCCCGATCATGATCAGGTGTCCGGCCGTGGCATTCCTGAATCCCGAGAAGAGGATAAATTTACGCAGGCCCCGGCCGGCCATTTCAAACACTCCATCCGGTTCTTCCTCCGCCCCGTCGTCGGCCAATACCTGTAACTCCTGTGAGTTCCGGGCCTGTTCAGGCGCAGAACCGGAAGCGTCCTGCGGAAAGGCCACCCACCTGGCCGCCAGGACCACCAGGAAGACTCCACAAAGGGTGGCAGCTCGTTTCAGTGCACTCATACGATTTCGATCAGAATATCCCCCTGCAGCACCGTATCTCCCGGTTGCACGGAGATCCGTTCCACCACACCCGCCCTGTCGGACAGCACCCGGTTTTCCATTTTCATCGCTTCCATGATCAGCAGAAGCTGCCCTTTCTCCACAATATCTCCCGGCGAGATATGAAGTTTCTGGATATTGCCCGGCAGAGGTGCAAGGATCGGGTGTGAAGAACCTCCCTCCTTCCTTTCTATGGAGGGTTTGGAGGGCTCCTTCACAGCCGGCCGGATGATCCTGGGAGTTTTGGAGGGTTTATCCCGGCGTTCGATCTCCACTTCATAGGGAGTACCATTGACCTCCAGCCGGGCCACTGAATCTTCGATCCCATGAATATCCACCGAGTATTCATTGCCGTGGATGGAAAACCTGAATTTCTTCATCGGGTAACTGTTACATTCGGTTGAACTGATTTCGGACTGCATAGATTTTGGAACTCCATGGAGAATAGGTCTTGGAGATCCGTTTGATGGTCAGCACACCGCTCTCTTCATCGTGCAGCTCTTCCATCAAAAGGTGCAGGGAGAGTGCTATGGCTGCGGTCTCCTCTCCCGAGATACTGGTTCCCGGGGTGGCCTCTCCCGCCATCCCCTTTCCCCTGCGCAGGCGGATTTTACCGGCCGACAGGATCCGGGGAAGCAGATAAAAGAAGCCGAACAGAAGGACCAGTGCCGAGAAAACGATCAGGTAGCCGGCAGCGGCGATCACCACCGAATCGAGACTGAGCTGACTCGCAAGAATCGGGTAGAGTAGTGTGACCATCATAAAGGGATGTTGGAGTGTTTTTTAGGCGGTATAAGCTCCTTCTTGGATGCCAGGGTCTGCAGTCCACGGATAATCCGGAAACGGGTATTCCTGGGTTCGATCACATCGTCGATATACCCGTACCTGGCGGCCTCGTAGGGATTGGCAAATTTCTCCTTGTACTCCTTTTCCTTCTCTTCGATGAACCGGATCATCTCTTCCCGCTCCTCGATGCTTTTGATGGTCTTACCCTCCAGGATCTCAATGGCACCCTTGGGACCCATGACGGCGATCTCGGCGGTGGGCCATGCATAGTTCAGGTCTCCTCGCAGCTGTTTGGAGCTCATCACATCGTGTGCTCCGCCGTAGGACTTCCGCAAGGTTACCGTGATCTTGGGGACTGTAGCCTCACCGTATGCAAACATCAGTTTGGCCCCGTGAAGAATGATCCCACCGTGTTCCTGGGCACTTCCAGGAAGGAACCCGGGCACATCCACCAGGGTGACCAGCGGGATGTTGAAGCTGTCGCAGAAACGGACGAACCTGGCGGCCTTGCGCGACGCATCGATATCGAGCACCCCCGCCATATGGTTGGGCTGGTTGGCCACGATTCCCACCGGCTGCCCGTTGAATTTGGAAAACCCCACGATGATATTTCTGGCATACTGCCGGTGGATCTCGAAGAACTCGTTGTGATCCACAATGGCGAAGATCACATCCTTCATATCGTATGGCTCGTTGGGATTATCGGGGATCACCTCGTTGAGCATCTCTTCCAGCCGGTCGATGGGATCGTTGGTCTCCCCGACGGGCGGATCCTCCAGGTTGTTCTGGGGGAAATAGCTGAGCAGCTTGCGGATCATCAGCAGTCCCTCTTCCTCATCACCAGCCACCATATGGGCCACCCCCGACCGGCTGGCATGCATCTGTGCACCTCCCAGTGCCTCCGTGGAGATGGTCTCCCCGGTCACTGTCTTGGTGACTCGCGGACCGGTCACAAACATGTAGGAGGTCTGCTCGCTCATGAGGATAAAGTCGGTCAATGCCGGAGAATAGACTGCCCCTCCCGCACAGGGACCGAATATGGCTGAGATTTGCGGGATCACCCCGGAAGCGAGGATATTCCGTTCAAATATCTCGGCATATCCGGCCAGGCTGCGGACCCCTTCCTGGATCCGTGCACCTCCGCTGTCATTGATCCCGATCACCGGGGCCCCCACTTTCATGGCCTGGTCCAGGATCTTGCAGATCTTGGCCGCGTGAGTTTCCGAGAGAGACCCTCCGAATACCGTGAAATCCTGTGCGTAGACATAGATCACCCGCCCGTCGATGGTTCCGTGACCGGTTACCACGCCGTCGCCCAGGTATTGCTGCTCTTCGAGTCCGAATTCATGGGAGCGGTGTGTGACGAACATATCATACTCTTCGAAACTTCCTTCATCCAGCAAAAAATGAATCCGCTCCCGGGCTGTATGCTTGCCCTTGGAATACTGGGCCTCGATCCGCTTCTCTCCTCCACCTTTTCTCGCCCGGTCCCTAAGCTGGATCAGCTGCCTGATTTTGTCCTGGCTATTCATCTCCGCAGAGTTCTGTAAGTACCCCGAAGGTGGATTTGGGATGGAGAAATCCGATCTGAAGCCCTTCAGCACCCTTTCTGGGCTCCTGATCGATCAGCCTTACACCATACTCGCCGGCATGCTTCAGGGCCTTCTCCACATCCTGCACGGCAAAGGCGATGTGGTGGATCCCGGGGCCTTTCTTCTCGATGAATTTTCCGATGGGACCCTCCGGATCGGTACTCTCCAGCAGTTCAATCTTCGTGTCTCCCACCCTGAAAAATGCAGTCTTCACTTTCTGGTCCTCCACCTCCTCAATGGCGTAGCACTCCAGGCCCATCACCTCCTCATAGTAACGGATCGATTCCTCCAGATCGGAGACCGCGATACCTATATGCTCAATGTGCGTAGGTTTCATAGTTCGTACATGTAATGGTTCTCCCTCCTAAATTAGAATTTCCCGGCCCTAAAACCCATGATAAAGCTCAGAACAGTGGTCCTGGCCAGGGGTGTTATGGAACAGCTATTGCTCCAGAGCGTCATAAACCGCCTGCTGTAGGGCGGTCCTTACATTCATTTCGATGAGTTTATCATTGGCCTGATCGGGATGGACCCTGTTGGAAAGAAAGATAAAGAGAAGATCATACACGGGATCCACCCAGGCCAGGGTACCGGTAAATCCCGAATGGCCAAAGCTTTTTTCGGAGGCGCTGTTGCAGGCGGGCCCCTCATCCTCTTCCCAGGTAACCGGGCGGTCAAACCCCAATCCTCTGCGATTGACCTTCACCGGGTGCTGGGGAGAAGAGTAGTGTGCCAGGGTTGTGGAGTCGATGAATCGCCGGCCGCCGTAAGTGCCGAAATTCAGATACATCTGCATCATCTTGGCCAGGTCGTTGGCATTGCTGAATAATCCGGCATTGCCCGAGACCCCGCCCATCATGGCCGCACTCTGATCATGGACATGTCCCCGGAGAAGCTGACGGCGGTAAAACAGATCGTTTTCGGTGGGAACGATCCGCCCCGGGGGGAAACGTTTCAGGGGCCGGTATCCAAGGGTATGAGCTCCGAGGGGTGCATAAAAATTATTCCAGAGGTACGGATACATGAGGGTGTCGGTGGTCTCCTCAATGATCCGGTGAAAAATAAAAAAACCCAGTCCGCTGTAACGGTACTCCCGGGAGATCAGTTCCGACTGGAAGACCCATTGGTAGATGGAGTCACGCAGATCCCTTCGCATAAAAAGGTCCTCGGCCACCTGGTAAGGATAGCCGGGCGACCAGCTTTTCCGGTAGCATCCATCCACATACTTCACGTTCCTGTTCAGGTAAGTGTCCGGTCCCAGTTTCAAAGGGTGGGTATGGGTCCAGAACTGGCTGATCAGTTGCCGGGAGGTATCCAGCGGTTCCAGGGTCTTGTAATAAAATGGGATCCAGGGGATCAGGCCCGCCTGATGGGTCAGAATGTCGCTGACCAGGAGGCCGGCTTTGTTGAAGGAATCCGGAACAGCAGCGTAGCTCCCCAGGGTGGAATCTTCATGGAACTTTCCCTGGTCCCGCAAACGCATCAATGCCGCCAGGGGCCCCGCTACCTTGGTGATGGATGCCAGGTCGTATAAATCGGAAGTTTCCACTCGCCGCCGTCGCTGGTAGGTATGAGTTCCATAGGCTTTGTGCCACACCACTTTGCCGTGACGGGCCACCAGAACCACACATCCCGGGATCGCCTTTTTGCGGATCGCCTCGGTAATCAGGGGTTCCATTTTCAGGAGCGTATCGGGGTGGAGTGCTGCATCTTCCGGATATCCGTAGGAGAACCTTACCGGCGGACCGGTGGATACCCCCTCCCCCGCTTCCCCCAGCTCCCCCCCGGAAACGGGCAGGCGGCCTGAAAGGGAAATTCCCCCGAAAATTGCCTGAAGCGTCAGCTGTTGATATAGGAGATCGTCGTTATAGGAGAGCACCACCGCATCCATCTGTTCCAGCCCGGAGAATGGTCCCAGCGCATAAGGGTAACCGGCCACATTGAGGATGGTCAATGCGGTGGTATCCAGCTGTTCCACGAATCGCGCGGTTTCACGGGTGATCCCGTAATTTCTGGAAGCCCTGGGGCTGGTACCCATTACATTGATGAGGATGGTATTGTAGGATTTCAGCCTGGCTGCCATCTCTGTCCATTCCGACGCTCCTGCCAGCGGGGAGATCTGGAAATGGTCGCTCTGCAGGTAAAGATCCACCTGCCGGACCATCTCTTCATAGTCTCCCAGACCGATATGAACGGTGGCGAGTCTGATGCTTTGCAGCCCCTTCAGGGGAATGGCATCGCCACGGTTCCTCACCAGTGTCAGGGAATGTGCCACCAGCTCCCTGTAGTGGGCATAGTACCGGTGATGGTTCAGCTCTTCTTCCAGCCTGTGGGTCTTTACCAGCTCCCGGTGCTGCAGTCCGCACCAGTATTTGGCGTGGAGGATTTTCCGGCAGCTCTCATCGATCCTCGATTCCTGGATGAATCCCTGACGCACAGCCCTTCTGATGGCCCTGATCGCCTTATCCACATCGGAAGGCATCAACAGGATATCGTTTCCCGCCTCCACCGCCTCCACCTCCAGCTGACCCGGTTCGGCCGAAGTGCTGATCCCCTTCATATTCAGAGCATCGGTGATCACCAGGCCCCGGAACCCCATCTTCTCCTTCAGCCATTCCTGAATGGCTGTTCCGGAAAGGGTGGTCGGTCGCTGGTCCAGCGGATCCAGGGCGGGCACATGCAGGTGTCCCACCATGACCCCTGTCAGTCCCCGCTCGATGGCTCGCCGGAATGGATAGAGCTCCACGCTGTCGAGGCGGGCCGAGTCGTGCGGTATCACCGGCAATGCCCGGTGGGAATCGGTTCCGGTGTCGCCGTGACCCGGGTAGTGTTTGGCGGCCACCAGCAGGCCGTGGTCCTGCATGCCTTTCATTAAAGAGACCACCTTCCCGGCCACATTCTCCCGGTCCGAACCGAAGGAACGGGTACCGATAACCGGATTGAAGGGGTTGTTGTTGATATCGGCCACCGGGGCCAGGTTCATATGGACCCCCAGCCTTCGGAACTGATCGGCCATGTGAGCTCCCGTACGATAAATCAGGGCCGGATCGGTGATCGCCCCCAGGGTCATCATCGAAGGATAGGAAAGCGTGTTCTGCAACCTCATACCCAGTCCGTTCTCTCCATCCATGGCGATCAGCAAAGGAACCCTGGAAGCCGCCTGATAGCGATTGGTAAGCCTGGCCTGTGCCACCGGTTCTCCCTGAAAAAACAGGATTCCCCCGATTCCGTACCGGGAAATCTGACGGGACACGGAATGTTCGTGCTGGGGACCCAGATTGGAGTAACCGTAGATCATGATCATCTGAGCGATCCGTTCCTCCAGGGAGAGCTCACCCATCACAGAATCCACCCACTCCGACCCGGCCTCCAGGAAAGGGGGTACTTCCGGAAAGGCAGGTTCCGGGCCGGGCCCAAGATTCAGGAGTCCCGCCTGGTATCCGCTGAAAACCAGGAAAAGCAGGGACAACAATGCCACCTGAAATGCCTTCCGTTTCACCCACATCACCAGTCCAGTTTTTCTGCGATGGATGTGGGTACTGCGTCCCTGTGGACCATCAGGAAAATAGTCTTGTCACGCATGTAGGGCTCCGACACGTAGTGGTAGCCCCTGTGTATATGATTACCGGTACCCCAGGAATTCTTTACCAGGTAAAACCGGTTGCCCGATTGGTCGCGCGCCGTACCGGTAATATGCATCAGATGGTCATCGGTGGTCCGGTAGGTGTCGAATCCCTCCTGTCTCGAATCCTGGGTTACCTGCTGCTCCTTTCTGACTGCGGAGAAATCGTAGAACAGGCTCTGCTTTTCCCTCTCCGGGAGATCCGACCAGCGGGCACGCTCCAGTCCGTTCAGGTCCTCAATCTTCAATGAAGGCAGCAGGGCAAGGCCCCTTTGCCAGTTATACCCTTTTTCGCTCACATCGGCATCCCAGCAGACAGTATACCCTTCTGCAACAGCATTTTCCAGTATTTCCATCATCTCATCAAGGGGCACGTTCTGGATGGACCCCCAGATCCAGTTGTCGGGTATCTCGATCACGAACGGTTCGTAAAAAGGGTGGTGGGTGAAGGAGCCAATGGCCAGGTAATCATCGGGGTCAAGTCCGAGCCTATCCGAAAAAGAAACGGCGGTATACCCGGTACCTTCGTGCGCGAACTTATCCGGCACGGCCCCCAGATAGGCGTCCAGAATGGCGGAGTAACCCTCTTTCCAGGCCGGGGAGAGTGTACGGTTCCGGTTTTTGATTACCTCGTCCATATACCCTTTCAGGACTCCATCCATCTCTCCGTGCACCGGAAGAGAATCACCGGTCGTCAGACCGTCGTAAGCCTCGTTGGGGACCATCCCGTACTCTTTCCATATCCGCAGCACATCCATGGCAAGTCCCCCGCCCGCAAAGTTGATCTTCCCGTGCATCCGCACGTATTTTTCCGCCTTCATCTCGTATGCTTTCCTCACGAAAAACATCTCCGACAGATCATAAGTGCCTTGACCGGTCCGGAGCAGTTCTGACTCGATAAAACTGGTGGTGGCAAAGCTCCAGCAGGTTCCGGAACGATGCTGGTCCTTTACCGGTGTGGCAGGAAGGCTTTTTTCGATGGTGAATTGATAGGCCTGTCCCTGCAAAGGTGTCAGGGCAAGCAGGAGTCCAGGCATCAGGAATCCGAAACAGAAGGTGTGGAAGATTGATTTCATAAACCAGAGATTGCGTTTGATCCCCTGAATATAGTCATGAGATCATAAAATCCCTCCTGGTATACGGTAAAATCTCCGTTTGGTTTGGGTGGACCACCTCCAGGGCCCCCTGGAGGACTCCTAGAGGGAGACCCGGTTCAGAAATTCATGTACATGTTCGGCATAGGTGCGCGAGACAGGTATGCGGATCTCCTCCGGAGAATCCAGGTAGATATAGAGATTGGTGCTGATCAGCTTCACCAGCTTGATGTTCTCAAAATTGACCATGTAGGAACGGTGGCACCGCTGTATAAGGGTTCCTTCCAGTTCTTTCTCCAGCCTCTTCATGGTGTTGCGAAGCATGATCTTTTTCAGTTTACCTTTCTCCATGGTATGCACCGTCACGTAGTTATCGGTCGACTCCACAAAGAGGATATCCTTACTCTTCATGGAGAACCGGAGTTTGTCGGTTTCATCCCTGAAAATGATCATCTGTTTCTCGCGGAATTCCTGGGAGGTGTTTTCGGTGAGCTGGCCCAGTTTCATCCGTTGATCCTTGAGCGAGAGCCAGAGCCATGAGATGGAATAGGGGATGGCCAGTACCAGCAGGGTAATGAACAACAGGCCGGTGTAGCGCTCCAGCGGTTCGGCACCGGATTTCAGCAAGACCAGGTCCACTGTCAGATATGCCGCAGCCAGCAGCAGGATCTCCATCAGGTTCCAGAGCCCGAAGAGCAGGTAGGTGAACCGGATCAGTTGGGTCAGCCATACGAAAAACAGCTTGGCCAGTACAATGATCAGCATTCCCGAGAGAATAAACGCGCTGGAGTAGAAGAAAAACTCCACTCTTCCCACCTCGAACCAGGAAGCAGCGTTAAAAGGGGAGTAGAGGTTGATGAACACCAGGGCAAAGATGGAGACAAACATCACCTGGGTGATGATGGTCGACTTATCCTTCAGATAATCGGGTATCTCTTTAAAAATCACCCTCATCGATTCGGTGCCTCTATGATCTTCAGTTCCGTCCTCCGGTTCCGGGCCCTTCCCTCTTCACTGTCATTATCCGCAATGGGCCGAAGTGCAGCGTATCCGGCAGAGGTGAGTCGATCTCGTTCAACCCCCTGGTCCACCAGGTACCTGACTACCGCTTCCGCCCTCTTTTGCGATAGCTCCTGATTATAGGTATCGCTTCCGGTATCATCCGTGTGTCCGCCTATCTCCACCTGCACATCCGGATTCTGTCCCAGGAAGCGTACTACCTTTCGGAGTTCAACCATGGATTCCGGAAGCAATTCGTAAGCATCGGTCTCGAAAAAGACATTTCTGAGAACCACCCGGCTGCCCTGCTCCACCCTCTCTAGCGGAATATCCCTCCGGTAGGGATCCTGCAGGGTGTGGATCCCGGAGAAACTGAAATGCTCGGAAAAGAACAGATACCCTTCGGCAGTGACATTCAGCGCATAATCCCTTCCGGTCGGAAGAGAGAGGAAATAGGCTCCCTCTTCCGGCTGCGATTGAAGTTCCATCACTACATCCTCCGATTGAAGATCAATCAGTTGAATCGATGCAGGCACCCCTTTCATGTTCCTGGCATCATAGACCCTGCCGGTCATGTAGGAAGCAGGGGCAGGTCTGGATTCTGCCGGCAGTTCGAAAGTATAAAGATCGGTATCGGTGCCCTCTCCCCGGTCGGAAGCAAAGTATGCGCGGTTCCCCGATGCCCCCACCGAAAGACCGACCTCATCGTTATGAGTATTGATGGGATAACCCAGGTTATGGGGAGCGGACCATACTCCCCCATGGCTGCTCCTGCAGAGAAAAAGATCCGACTGGCCCATGCCCGGCCAGCCATCGGAGGAGAAGTAGAGGCTCTGCTGATCGGGATGAATGAAAGGAGACTGCTCCAGACCAGGGGTGTTCACCGAATCGCCCAGGTTCACCGGATGGCTCCAGCCCCCCTCCGTTTTTGTGGAAAGCCAGATATCGTAAGATCCTTTCCCGCCCAAACGGTTGGAGGAGAAGTAAAGCCTTCGGCCGTCGGCCGAAATGGCGGGATGCTTTTCACTGAACCTGGAATTGACCGGCGCTCCGAGGTTTCTGGGGGTGCTCCATCCGCCCTCTTTCCACCGGGAATGGTAAATATCGCACATCCCCAGACCGCTCCGGCGGTTGCAGGCGGTGAAATAAAGGTCCCTGCCGTCGGCGGTAAGGGTGTGGGCTCCCTCATTGTCAGCCGTATTGAGCGGGCTGCCTGCATTCTGTCTTGGGGCCCATCCCTCCCCCTGTTTTACTGAAAAGAAGAAATCCTCCTGCAGATTCTCTGGCCGCAGGGGACCGGATGGGTCCCTGGCAATCATCACTGTAAAGAAAAGAGTCTGCTCGTCCATGGATAGTACCGGCCAGTATTCACTGTAGGGGGAGTTCACCTCCTTCCCCAGATTTTCGGGTTCGAAGGGGACCGGATCCTGCATGGTCTCCAGCGCAAACTGGCACTTCTTTTTCAGCAGGAGTGCTTCTTCACGTTCCCGAACATCCCCCGGAGGAAAAGAGAGAAATGTATCCAGCAGTTTCATGGTCCGTCCGTAGTCGCCTGCACGGATGGTGAGTCCGGCCAGCAGACGGTAAGCGTCCGGATGGCCCCGGGGATCGATCTCCAGGGTCTTCCCGAACACTTCGATGGCTTCCTCCAGCCTGCCCTGGTCAACATATACCTGGGCCAGCAGACGGTATGCCTCCAGGAATCCGGGATCCATCCGGATCGCTTTTACCAGGGACTCCTCCACGCATTCCAGATCATACTGCGCCAGACACTCCCGTGCCAGTTCAAATTGTTTCAGTGCCCGCCTGGAACCGGTTTGATAGTTTTGTCCCTGCGACTGCAGGGCAGACAGGATCCAGATCAGGAGCGCGGCGATATGGACTGCGTATCTCATCCTAGGGGATCCTCATGTATTTATGGGTTTGGAGGGAGATCATCCAGCGGGGGTTCTGTTTCACATGGTCGATGATCAGGGGCATCATTTGCTCCCGGCAGCTCCACTCGGGCTGCAGGTAAAGCCTGCAGCCGGGAGATACCTTTCGGGAGATCTCACCGGCCCACCGGATCTCCTGCTCTGTGGATATGATCACTTTCAGTTCATGGGCCTGATCAAGGAACTCCTTTCTTGGCGGAGCGTGTGGTTTGGGAGAGAGACAGATCCAGTCCCACTCTCCGCTCAGCGGATAAACCCCGCTGGTCTCCAGAAATGTTTCCACTCCCTTCTCTTTCAGCAATCCGGTCAGGTAATCCAGGTTCACCATCAACGGCTCACCCCCGGTGACCACCACTGCAGCTGCCGGATGCTCCATCACGTGTGATACGATCTCTTCGGCAGGCACCACCGGATGCCACGCCGCATTCCATGAAAACTTGGTGTCGCACCAGCTGCATCCCACATCGCAGCCGCCTATACGGATAAAATAGGCGGCCTTTCCCGTATGAAAACCTTCCCCCTGCACCGTATAGAATTCCTCCACCAGAGGAAGCTTTCGCCCTCCCTCGAATATTGCTTCACCGCTCCTCTTGTCCATCTGCTCTGATTCAGGTTGATCTGATGTCCATTTATGCTCCCCGCAAAAGAGGTCTGAATTTCCGAACTTTTTTTGGTAATTCAAAGCGGCTATTTTTGCTAAATTGCTTCTTCAAAACGCAAATATGGAATCAATTAAAACTGCCCTCTGCTCCTACGGGATGTCTGGACTGGTCTTTCACGGTCCGCTGCTGGAAAGCCATCCAGGCTTTAAAATTACAAAGATCCTCGAAAGAACCCGGAACACTTCCCGTGGAAAACACCCGGGGTCGGAGATCGTCAGGGATCTGAAATCCATCCTGGACGACCCCTCCGTGGAACTGGTCATCGTCAATACTCCGGACCACCTTCACCATTCCATGGCCATGGAGGCCATCGGGGCCGGAAAGCACGTGGTGGTGGAAAAACCCCTGACCCTGAGAACAGACCACGCCGACGAGCTGATCGATGCGGCCTGGAAGAAGGGAGTGGTCCTGACCGTATTCCAGAACCGGAGGTGGGACGGTGATTTCCTCACCGTAAAGGAGATTCTGAAGAGTGGCAAACTGGGCCGCCTGGTGGAGTATGAGTCCCACTTCGACCGCTACCGGAACTTTTTAAAGGATTCGTGGAAGGAGCAGCACCCCGGAACGGGCACCATGTACAACCTGGGATCCCACCTTATCGACCAGGCGCTGCAGCTTTTTGGGATGCCCGACCGGCTCTTTTGTGATACACGCGTCCTGCGCGACGGGGCCAGAACGGACGACAGCTTCGACCTTTTCCTCCACTACGATGGGTTTAAATGCCTGATTCGAAGCAGCTACCTGGTCCGCAAGCAGGGTCCCTCCTTTATTCTTCACGGTACCGAGGGGAGCTATCTCAAATGGGGCACCGACCCTCAGGAAGAGGCACTGAAGAAGGGTTTGCCGCCGGGCTCGCAGGAATGGGGAGCGGAGCCGGAGTCGGGGTGGGGCCTGATCCACACCGATGTGGAAGGAGTATTGCTGAAAGGCTCCTATCCCACCCTGCCGGGGAATTACCCGAAGTTCTATGAGAATCTGTACCAGGTGATCCGGGCAGGGGCCAAACTGGCTGTGGAACCGAAGGAGGCCAGGGAGGTGGTCCGCCTCATCGAAGCCGGATATCAAAGCAGCCGGGAGGGGAAGGTGATCACTCTCCGGTGAATCCGGAGAAGAGGGCCTCGATCTCCCCATTGCTCAGATCCCTGTCGGATAGTACCAGCCGGTGCCGGAAGGTCAGCGATGTGCCCCCCTCCAGCTCTACGACCCGCTCTTCCAGCTCCCGGTCAAATACCTTACTTCCCAGATTGTTCACCGAAAACAGCCCGTAACCGCGGGCATGCCAGTGAGAAGGATACCCGATGTTGGAGGGATGATCCATCAGCACGATGGAGCGCCGCTGACCCTCCCTGATCCCGGTTAGTTCAACCCACCGTGCTTTTTTTCCCCATACCGCGGTCCCCTCCAACCCTTCGCTATTCAGATAGTGCCCTGTCACTCCTGTGGAGTCCACCACCGTTTCAGCCGAAGGACGGCCCGATGCATCGGTGAGCCGGACCGGCCTGTCATCGGGATGTTCAAAGGCCCGAGCGACCCGCAGGGCCATCATCCCCTCCTTGTTGTCGGTAAATACCACCCGGTCTGCCGCGGCGGTCAGGGTGGTGTTCCGGTCGATGATCCGGATCTTTTCTGCAGCGTGAAAGGTGAAGGTGGTTCGCTCCTCCAGAAGCTTCTGCTTCTCTTCGGTATCGGGTGCCATCCAGTCTGATTTCACCTCCAGCACTCCTTCCCCCCCGTTCCGCTCGACTCTACCGATTTCCCGGTGCACGATGCGTCCGTAATGGCCTTTCCGGTCGGCCGGTATTGCCGAAGAGTTGTTCCAGAAATCGAACCCGTTTACATCACCAAAGTTGAGCCAGCAGCCCACGTGATGAGGATGGTCGGCCCTCTCACCCGCTCTGGTCTTCAGAGGATAACCACGGGTAACATGTATTCCTTCCGGAGACACCAGAGGGTAAAGTACCGGTTTTTCGAGATCCGGGCCGTAGAGGTAATTGGTGAGCAGTTCTCCATCCACCGTCACTTTGACCCTCTGTTCGGCTTCCATGACCTGAAAGTCAATTGTGGGCTGTGAAACAGTGCTACAGCCGGTAACGGCCAGAAAAGCCGGTATTGCAACTGTCATTAATAGGTCCTTTCTCATATCCTGAAGATTATTTCTGGTGAACCGGTTCCGTTTCCCGGAACCGGAATATCTCGAATTTCATCCATCCTGTCCGCTGTGCGAGCGCCTGCATGGAAACCCTGAGAACCCCAAGTCCGTAGATGATACTCCTTCGGAGATTGATGGAGGATGCTTCCCTGAAATAACGGGTGGGACAGGTGATCTCGGCTACCTCGAAGCCGGCCACGAAGATCTGGGCCAGCATCTGGTTGTCGAACACAAAATCGTCTGAATTCTTCTGGAAGGGGATCGTTTCCAGAACCTTTCGGGAGAAGGCCCGGTAACCGGTGTGGTATTCGGATAGCTTCTGGTTCATCAGAAGATTCTGTGTAAGTGTCAGCAACCGGTTGGCCACATACTTGTATAGTGGCATTCCCCCTTTGCGAGCCCCCTTCCCGAGTATCCGCGAACCGAGAACTACCTCGTACACATCATTGGCGATCAGGTAGCACATGGAGTGGATCAGTTTGGGAGTGTACTGGTAATCGGGATGAAGCATCACCACAATATCGGAATCCAGTTCCAGGGCCTTCAGGTAGCAGCTCTTCTGGTTCCCTCCGTATCCCAGGTTTTCCTGGTGTCTGACTATATGCCGGATCCCCAGACGTTCTGCTATCTCCAGCGTGTTGTCAATGCTTCGGTCATCCACCAGGATCACATGGTCGACCACATCGAAGGGAATCTCCCTGTAGGTCTGTTCCAGGGTGTTCTCCGCGTTATAGGCGGGAAGCACCACGGTAATGGATTTTCCCTCAATCATGGGAGATCCCGGCTCTTTTCAAGGTGAATACATACCCGTTCTGTTCATAAAGCACCTCCAGCTGCGGATACTGGTCAAGGAACCGGTCTTTCTTATTGACTTTGATCACAAAATAGGCGTCACGGTCAAGCTCCTCTTTCATCAGATTCTCCACACTGTCATCAAATTCCGGATGGCCGGGTTGTTTATCAAAATAGAACAGATGGGCGTAACTTTTAAATCCCAGGGTATTCACATAGACCTCCTGTCCGCGCAATCCTTCGTAAAACTTAATGGCCGCCCGCTGTGTATATCCCTCGATGCGATCGGTAAACAGATAGATGGAGGAGGAGACGAACAGCAGGGTGACCAGGTAGAGGATCACCATTCCGGAGGGATTTCTCCGGAGAAGCTGCACCGAGGCGGCGGCGGCACCAACGAACATAAAGACACCCACCAGCCATTCTGTGCCGCTCCAGTGCACATTGGCCTCCAACGCCTTTCTGGTAAAGGGGTCCAGCACGGTGAATTCCCTTCCGAGCAGCCATTCGGGATGGGTGGCGATCAGCGGCAGGGCAGTTGCCATGGCCGAAAGAATCAGGGCAAGCAGCATCAGCAATACCACCTGCCAGCCTGAAATCTCTATCTTCCTGTCGATCCACTTCTCCCAGACCCATGCCGCCAGAAAAGTAAGGGGAAAGTAGGTGAGTGAACTGTAGTGAAGGATCTTCGTACGCACCATGGAGAAGAGCAGGATCACCACCCAGAACATAATATACATCCACTGCCGGAATAGCCGCTGCAGTTCTGTCTGTTCCGCCTTCTTTGTAAAGCTTTTCAAAGCGATAACCGATGCGGGAAATACTCCCACCAGCACCACCACGAAATGATAACCGAAAAACCCGCTGTGTCCTGCATCATTCGTGGAAAGCAGGCGGATCTGATACTGGATGAAATCACTCAGGATATGGCTGTTCCCGTTCAGTACCTGCAGCAGGAACCAGGTCCCGCCCACCAGGGTAACCACCCCGATGAAAATGATCACATGACTGAAACGCGTATCCAGCCTGAAACGGCGTACAGCCAGGAATACCAGAAAACAGAGGGTGAAAACCAGGATCGCTACCGGACCTTTGGTGAGAATGGCCAGTCCGAAGAAAAAGGCCGATAAAACCAGGTTACGGATCCGTCTCTTTGAGCGCTCCGGATCCAGGTAGAAAATAAACCAGGCGATACCCGTCAGAATGAAGAGGTTGAACCAAGGATCGATAATACCCGACTTGAAGTAGAAGAAGGGAAGAATGGAGCAGCCGTAGGAGAGGGTCCAGAAGAGCCCGAAACGGTGCCCGTAAATCTGCCGCCCCAGATAATAGAGGATGACCAGGGAAGCGATTCCGCAGAGAAAGTTGGGGAAGCGGGCTGCAAACTCATTAATACCAAACAACTTCATGGAAATAACCTGCAGCCAGAAAAAGAGCGGTGGCTTCTCCCAGAACGGCTCGAAATCGATCTGTACCGTCACATAATCGCCGGTAATGATCATCTCGCGGGCCGATTCCGCAAAGTTAATCTCATCCCAGTCAAATAGATGAACAGAACCCAGAAAGGGAAGAAAAAACAGCACCGCAAAAGCGATGATGCCAGCATAAACGGCTATGGTTTTCAAGGTCGGTCTCATTTCTTTCCCCTGCTATAAAGCGGCCGATCGAGCCAGGACCTGTCAGCCCTTCCAATCCACCAGAATGCCAGTCCTGCTCCTGCCAATCCAAACAAAGCCCCCGCAGAAACATCCATCAGGAAGTGCTGGGAGAGGTGGATCCTTGACCAGGCCACCCCGGCTGCCAGAACAAACAGGAAGAGCCTTGCCCCCGGCGACTTCAAAAATAGTGATAATCCGAAAAAGACCGCAAAAGCAGCGGCCGTATGCCCGGATGGAAAACTGTGCCAGCTGTGCAGCTCCACCCCGGGAACCAGATGCAGCTCCTGTCCGTTCCCGAGTAGCTCAAAATACTTGGAGGGTCTGGCCATGTGGCTGAAAAAGACTCTTTTGGTAAATTGAACCATCACTCCGGAGATCGCATAGGCGGCCAGTAAAACCAGGCTGACACGAATGCGCCAGAGCAGCAGCAGCAGGATCAGGGCCAGCAGCACCCAGCCATCCCCCAGGCAGGTCCACCAGCGAAAAAGCTGATCGGTAAAAGGAGAGTGCCAGCGATTCATCTCCAGGTGAATGACCTCCCTGGGAACCACTATCGAAACTCCGGCAGAGCCCAGTATGAAAAGGGAAGCAGGAATCAGAAACCAGTAGGATGAACGGCGCCGCATGAACGCTAAAATTACCTTTTTTTTTCTACATTTGGCACCCAAACATCCCATGCCATGAACACAGCTGAATTGATCGAAACCTTCTATGATCTTTACGGAAAAGCGGATCTGTCCGAATCGCTTTTCTTTTCCCCGGGAAGGGTCAATCTGATCGGCGAACACACCGATTATAACGGAGGATATGTATTTCCATGTGCACTCTCATTCGGGACCTATCTGGTGGCCAGAAAGAACGGGGATCGAACGGTACGGTTTGCCACCACCAACTTCGACCACCGGGACGAGGTGAACCTGGACGAGCCGTTTATTAAAACGGGGAAGGCATGGATCAACTATCCCCTGGGCGTTCTGAACGAGCTCCGGAAAATGGCCCTGAAAATCGAAGGGCTCGACCTGCTCTATTCGGGAGATATTCCCAACGGTGCCGGGCTCTCCTCTTCGGCCAGCATCGAAATGGTCACGGCCTATGCCATGAACAAACTATTCGGATTCGCACTGGAGCGAATGGATCTGGTCAAGCTCTCACAGCGTGCCGAGAATCAGTTCGTGGGGGTCAATTGCGGGATCATGGATCAGTTTGCTTCGGGGATGGGCGCACAGGATCATGCCCTGTTCCTCAATTGTGATACCCTCGACTATGAACGGGTACCCCTGAAGCTGGACGGCATGAAGATCGTCATTTCCAACACGAATAAAAGAAGAGGGCTGGCAGATTCCAAATACAATGAGCGAAGAGCCCAATGTGAAGCAGCCGTGGAGGCTATTCGCACCGAGAAAAACATCCGTCACCTGAGCGAACTGACTCTGGAGGAATTCCACCGTCACTCCCACCTGATCGCCGATGAGGAGGTGAAGAAACGGGCCAGACATGTGATCACCGAAAATCACCGCACCCTCTCGGCTATCGGGGCGCTGAACCAGGGCGATATGGTGTCCTTTGGAGTGCTGATGAACCAATCGCACGATTCCCTCCGTGACGATTACGAAGTAACCGGAATAGAGCTGGATACCCTGGTAGAGGAGGCCCGGAGAATCGAAGGAACTCTTGGAAGCCGAATGACCGGAGCCGGCTTCGGGGGATGCACTGTGAGCATTGTACGGGAAGATTCTGTGGAGCCATTTATCCGCGAGGTGGGAAAAGCGTACAAGGATCGCACGGGACTGACGGCCGATTTCTACGTGGCGGAAGTGGGCGACGGCTCAAAGCAACTCGCATAGAAAAACAGTCAGAATTGCCTGCTGACAGGTTTCTTCCCTGTGGATTTTATTCCACAGTCCGGGATTTTCTTGTACTATTCGTCTGCGCCTTTTCTAGAATTAAGCCGTTAGTTAATTGAATGTTATAAGGGCATGCGGATTCTGGCACAGTCCCTGTGGTATCGATGGTTGTCGAATTAAACATGCCATGACTATGACACTTGCAGAATTCTTTGTTGCTCTCATTATGGCCGTAAGTATCGGCCTGCTCTTCTATTACGGTTTCAGAGTGACCGGACCATGGGGAAATCTCTGGGCATTCCTCTCGATTCTGGTGCTTGCCGGGATTGCCGCCGAGGCATGGGTCAATCCCATCGGCCCCTACGTATTCGGCGTTAGCTGGCTCGGAGCATTCTTCTTCATCCTGATCTTTGCACTGCTGATCGGAGCAGCCACACCGCCCAGGAGAAGAGAGGAGGAGATTCCTCCGGGAGCTGAGGCGGAAGATCCGGGGAAGACCTCGCCAGCCGCATTGGCACTCGGAACTTTCTTCTGGTTTCTTCTGATCATTCTGGCCATAGCCATTATCGGCGGACTGGTATATACCCCTTCGGTTGTATGATCCGTCTGTAACGCTTTTACCTGACAGAGAGTTCGGTTATCACCAGCTTCGCATCCTCCGAAGAGGGACCGGCCAGTACCTGGTAGGTACCGGGCTCTACCCTGTAATCACCCGTCTTTTCGTTGAACCGGGCCAGTTCGTCAGGCCCCAGTTTCATGGTCACTACCAGGGTCTGACCCGCTTTGATGGAGACCCTCTCGAACCCCCGAAGCTCTTTCAAGGGTTGCATCGTTCCAGATTCCGGATAGCGAATATAGATCTGGACTACCTCCTCCCCATCCAGGGGGCCTTCGTTGGTCACATCGACGCTGACGGTAATCTCTTCCGCGGAGCTGATCTCCTCCTTCTCCAGGATCAGGTTGTCGAAACGGTAGGTGGAGTAGCTGAGTCCATGACCGAATGGATATAACACCTCTCCATCGTAATAGCGGTAGGTCCTGCCCTCCATGGCATACTCCCCGAAGGGAGGAATGTCCTCCACGCTGCGGTAGAAAGAAACCGGTAACCGGCCGGCCGGATTGTAATCACCAAAAAGTACATCGGCCACAGCCAGACCTGCCGCCTCACCGCCATACCATGCCTGTAAAATGGCCGGAGACAGCTGCTGCTCCCTTGGAAATGAGATGGCGGAACCGGTCATCAATACCACCGTAAAGGGCTTGCCTGTAGCTGCGACGGAACGGATCAGCTGCTTCTGAACCGCCGGCAGCTGAATAGAAGTCCGGTCCCCTCCGCTGAATCCCTCCAGATTCAGTCCGCGCATCTCCTCTCCTTCCAGCTGAGCCGTCAGTCCAAGTACCAGGACCACATGATCGGCCCACCGGGCTGTACGGATCGCTTCACTCAGAAGGGGCAGTCCCGGTTCCTCCCAGATCAGGGAACAGGGAGTATCGCCGTGCACATCTTCCAGGGTGAGTCCGATTTCATAGGCCTTCCCGGCCTGAAGCTCCAGCTGCCGGTATATCTTGTTGGGATGGTGAATATTGTGATGCCTTATGAGGGTGTCCCCCTCAAAAACCAGGGTGACATATTTTCCATTCACACCGATAGCATGGGTCCCGCTCCTCCGGGGAACCAGGTAACCGCTCCATCGGACCGAATAGTGGTCATCCACCAGCTGTTCCAACGGAGGCAGGCCATCCCACCAGTAGACATCCACTTCCGGATCTACACGGGTATGCAGGGGCGTACCTGAAGCCTCCAGGTTTCCGAAATATGCTCCTTCCAGTCCGGATTCGGAACCATCCGCACCGGAGAAGAGCACCTCTCCCGGAACCGGAACCAGGAAGGGCATTCCTTCATGATGACGGGATCCCTGCGCATACCGGACCTCTGCAATCCCGTCCAGACGGGACCTGATTCCCTCCAGCACACTCACCGGATCAACTGCTGTCCCGTTGTAGTTCGCGTACTGGGCATCCACATTGTCGGCATTGGGTCCGATCACAGCCATGCGCTCCATGGACCTGGAAAGCGGAAGGGCACCCTGTTCATTTTTCAGAAGTACGATAGATTTCCGGGCCATCTCCAGGGCCACTCCGCGATGCCGGTCACAGGCCACTGTGTCGATGGGGTACCCCGTCCATGGAACCATCTCCGGTGGATCGAACATACCCAGTTTCATACGGGCCATCATCAGGCGCATGACAGCTGTATCGACCTCTGCCTCACCGATCAGCCCCTGTTCCACCGCCCTGACCAGCGATTCGTAATGATTCCCGCAATTCAGGTCGGTGCCTCCCATGACCCCCAGAGCGGCTGCCTCTTCGGAAGTCTCCACCACATTGTGACCCGTGTGAAAATCACGGATCGCCCCGCAATCGGAAACGATATATCCTTTGAAGCCCAGCTCATCCCTCAGGATCTCTTCCTGAAGGGGTACGCTGGCACAGCAGGGTTCCCCCATATAACGGTTGTAGGCACACATGACCGAATAGACGTGACCCTCTTCCACCGTTTTTTTGAACGCCGGAAGGTAGGTATCACGAAAATCGCGGGTGCTGACCACAGCATCGAATTCATGCCGCAGCGGCTCGGGCCCGCTGTGAACCGCATAGTGCTTGGAGGTCGCCACCACCTTCAAATAGCGTGGATCATCTCCCTGGAGGCCCCGGATGAACTGTACTCCCATCTCTCCGGTCAGGTAGGGATCCTCCCCGTAGGTTTCATGCCCTCTGCCCCAGCGGGGATCCCGGAAAATATTGATATTGGGCGACCAGAAGGTGAGTCCCTGATACATCCCCCGCTTTCCCCTGGAGACGAAGTCATCGTGCTTGGCCCTCGCTTCGGTGGAGGTGATATCAGCCATCCGGTACATCAGGCTGCGGTCAAATGTGGCAGCCATCCCGATGGCCTGGGGGAAGACGGTGGCTTTTCCCGCCCTGGCCACTCCATGAAGGCATTCGTTCCACCAATTGTACATGGGGATTCCCAGCCTTTCAATGGAATCTGCATAATGAGTCAGCTGGCTTACCTTCTCCTCCAGGGTCATACGGCTCACCAGATCGGCTGCCCTGGTCTCAAAATCGAGACCGGTATTCTGGTAGGGATATCGGGCAGACCTGCTGCAGGAGAAAACAACGAGCACGGAAGCAATGATGAGAAATCGGAGATGCATGACAGATGTATGGTTTTGTGGTTTTTTTCGGGAGTTATTCAGCAGTGACCTTGACGATCCGCTCCAAATAGGTACCATTTATTCCACTAAGCATCAGTAGATAAGGTCCGTCAGAAAGCCAGGACAGGTTCACAGTCAGAGGATTGGCCACATTCTTCCGGTTCAGGACCTCCTGACCGTTCATATTGGTGATCGTTACCTGTTCGATCTCAGCCATGTTGGTGAACTCAATGACCAGATCACCGGTAACCGGATTGGGTCCGAAAGTGAAGAGTCGGTCGGCCGGCACCTGCTTGATCACCGTGGAGGTCTTCAGCAGCCATCCTTCGGGATCGAATCGCACCTGTGAGGCGAGCTTTTCTGCAGGAACGGCGTAGGTTTGTTCCGGCTCCTCCTGCATCAGTCGCACCCGGGAAGTGGAACCATCCACATAGACCAGTTCCAGATCGAAGGGGGTTCTGAAAAAGGGCGTGGCGGAAGGTGCTGTGGTGGTCTGTTCGCTGCGGATGAAAAGGGAGTCCCCCTTCTGGATCCACTGAATGTTAAAGCGGGGGAAACCTTCACCGTAATACCACTGTTCAAAAAAGCAGGAAAAATCGGTTCCGCTGACCCGCTCCAGGACCTCCATGAACTGGTCTCCGGTAGCCAGTCCGTTGCCCCGCTCCTCCAGGTAGGTCCGGAGCACTTTGAAAAAAAGAGAATCATTATCCAGGTGGAACCGTATCATGTGTAACAGGATGGCACCCTTCTTATAACTGAGTCCGAAATCGAAAAGCCGGAAGGTACTTTCCACCTCCTCCTCCGGCACGTATACCGAACCCACTGTTTCGGAAAGGGCAATGGACATGGCATTTTCCATCCAGCTGTCGGCCTCATTCTGTCCGAGAAGTTGCTGGGCGGCAATATATTCAAAATAGGAGGCGAACCCTTCATTGATCCAGATATCCTGCCAGTTCCCGCAGGTGATATAGTCTCCGAACCACTGGTGCGCCAGTTCGTGGGCCACCAGATAAAAACTGAAGTCCTGCATGGTACTCATGGTCTGGTGCTCCATCCCCCCTCCCATAGGGGCCATGGCATGGCCATATTTCTCATCGGCAAACGGATAGTCCACCAGTAACCTGGAGAATGCAGTGATCATGAAGGCTGTTGCGCGGATATCCTCCTCCCACTCTTCGAACAGCCGGTCCGAATCGTATAGATAATTCTGGACCAGAACGGAATCACCCGGGGAGGAGAGGCCTGCCTGGAAAGAGAAATCGCGGTAGTCGGCCACTGTAAAAGAGAGGAGATAGTAGGCCATGGGATAATGGGTTTCCCAACGGAAAATATGCGTCTGGTCGTCCGAAGGCTCCATTTGCTTCAGAAGACCGTTGGAAGCCGCCATCAGATTTTCATTGCACTTCAGGTTCATCCGTACCGAATCAATCTTGTCCTCCAGCACCTGTTTCACCGGGAACCAGTCCCTGGCATTCATGGGTTCGGACAGGGTATAGGTCACATCGAACCCATAGTCCGCATCCGTGGCGTTGGTGACTCCGGTAAAGAAACCTCCTCCCCGACCGGCGGTCCCCCCGTAAGTAACGCGGATAAAGAAAGATTCCCCTTCCTGAAGCGTGATCCCCAGGGGAATATAGATCGCATCCCCGGTATGCTCAAAGCCTAAGATCCACGTGAAAAGCTGTTCTTCCGGTCCAGGCGAATAGGCGACCCCGGTGATTTCCATGGCATCCTGCAGTTCCAGCACCACGGTATCCAGGGCTCTCAGCGCAGTGGCCATCAACACCACATCACCCTCCAGATAGGTGCTCTGGTTAGACACCTCCAGAAACAGGTCGTAATAATGGATGTCGTAGGCCGAGAGCCACTGCCCATAAAGGGGGTTCTCATAATCCATCTCCATATCTCCATGCAGGGGACAGCCGTGGTATCCCTGCGAATGAAGCGGAGAATGCAGGCAGAAGGCCAGAACCAGGATGGAGCGTATGTGATAGCCGCACTTCCTCATTTCAGCTGAACCGGTAGATGGTCACTTCGTGAAACTCCTCGCCGGGATCGAGCCTGGTGGAGGGAAAGGAGGGCTGGTTGGGAGAATCGGGAAAATACTGGGTCTCCAGGCAGACAGCGCTATGCTTTTTATAGGGGATCCCTCCCTTCCCGACGATCTGGTCAATATGATTGGAGGTGTAAAGCTGAACTCCCGGAAGGGTGGTCAGCACCTCCATGGTCCGGCCCGAATGGGGATCATGGAGGGCTGCTACTCTGCTCAGTTCCCCCGACTCCATGGCCACCACGTAGTTAAGGTCGTATCCCGGCTCCACTTCCGCTATCCGTTCACCAATGGGAGCGGCTGCCCGGAAGTCGAAGGGAGTGGAATCCACCCGGAGAATCCTTCCGGTGGGAATACTGGCAGCGTCCAGTTCCACATAGCGGCCGGCATCAATAAACAACTCGTGCTGATGAACGGTTCCCGTGCAGTTATTCAGGTTAAAATAGCTGTGATTGGTCAGGTTCACATGAGTCGGTTGATCGGTTGCAGCCCGGCAGAGGATGGACAGTTCATTCTGCTCATTAAGGGAATACTCCACTTCGGTCATCAATCTTCCCGGATACCCTTCCTCCCCGTCCGGGCTATCGTAACCCAGTTTCAGTGATACCTGATCGGTCGACTTATGGACAGAGGCAGTCCAGAGTTTCTTGTCGAAACCGTTGATCCCTCCATGGAGATGGTTCGGACCTTCATTGGCCGGAAGCTGGAAGGATTGCCCGTCCATCGTGAACCGGGAACCGCCTATCCGGTTGCAGACCCTTCCTACCATGGCACCGAAATAGGGATGATCGCCCAGATACTCCTCCAGGCTATCGAACCCGAGGACCACATCCCCAGGTTCGTGGTTCCTGTCTGGCACCCTGATGGAAGTGATGATCGCACCGAAGTCGATGACCGATACCTCCATTCCTTTTCCATTGTTCAGGACGAATCTGGTTACTTCCCTTCTGTTGGGCAAAATACCGAACGGATGTTTCTCAATGTTCATGGTCCCGAAGATAACAATAATATGGTTTTAAATTTTTCCCGGTGACCGATATATGGTGTCAGGACACATCTAGTGTAAACCATTTCTAATTCTAATGACCAAACCAAACAGTTATGAAAACAACCATGATCACAAAGATGAGCCTGTCCGTATCCATCCTGGCAGCATTGCTAATTCTGGCCTCCTGCCAGCAATCTCTGACCCCGGAACCGGAGCCGGCCCCGGAAGGTGAACTGATCACCAACCCTGGGCGTATCCATAACGAGATGCTTTCCTACTATTACAAGAATCGAAGGCTTTCCCGAGCTTCAACGGAGGAAAAGATCGGTGAACTGCTCGATCTTTCCTGTGAGTACCTCCAAGAGCAGGGGTATGATCCCCGGAAAACGGAGTCGGTCCGGCAGCAGGTGGAGGACAGATTCAGGCTCTCCCCCATGAAAAGCGCTCCGGCAGAGGGTTTCTTTATCCGCGAGGACGAATTCATGAATCAATTGTCGGAGATGGGAACCTGCAGTCCGTTTTTCCTGCAGGAGATCGGGAAGGTTTTGGAGCTGGGACATCGCGATGAGAGCCGTCAGGCCATCAGAGAGTATGTCAATTCCACCTTCATGGGCATCCATTTTGATGATCCCGAGGATAGGGCCGCACAGCAGCTGTTCGGAGATATTTTCAATAGCTCCTATACCTTCTGGGAAAGCTACTCATCAGCAGGATTGAAGGGTGCACAACTGAAAAAGAGCACCTATGTGATCATTAACGACGGGATCGGCGGGGTCCTGGGATCTGTCTTCGGACCGATTGGCTCCATCGTGACTGCCACTGCTTTTTCAGCGGCGACCAACGAGGAAATCAGGTAATAAAGACCGATCATTCCAAATTCTTCGTTAACTTGTAAACAAAGCCACGTTTCACTCAAATCTATAACCCATGAAACGATTCACCTTTTTTCCACTCGCCTCTTTCTATGTAAAATATGTGGGACTATTCTTTGTACTTGCGGGGATCACTCTGTTTCTCTGGCTGGATCCCCGGTTCCAGGTAGCAGTCTATCTGGGCTTGTTCCTGCTGGTCTTTTCCAGGGAGAGGACCGAGGATGAGCTTACTGCCAGATACCGGGCAGAGTCATTTAAAACCGCTTTCGGTCTGACGATGGTCCTCTGGATCGCACTGCATCTGACCGAATGGATCTCTCCCGGGTATGAGGTCACCTTGATCCCGTTCCTTTACATGGGAGTACCCCTGCTTATTTATCTGCTGATCTTCTACCTCTCTTCGCTCCTGAATTTAGAGGCGGAAAGTGCTCAGGGAGTATGGGAGAATATCCGGAACAACCGGAAGTTTTATTTGATATGGACCATGTTCACAGCGGTGGTGGCCGTTGTCATGATATGGAAGATAACAAGGGCAGTTCCCTGACTCTGTGATGCCTTAATCATCGAATTGCCGCGGTTTGCCAAATTTTTGGACCTTTCTGTGTAGATCGATTTCGAATTAGCTGTATATTTAATGTCCTGAAATTCTAATAGAAATTAGTAAACCTTAAACCAATTCGTATGAAAAAGCTATTCACTCTGATGCTGGCCGCGTTTTTCTCTATTCCCGCATTGAACGCCCAGGAAAGCACCTTCGAGATGGGCGATAAAGTAGTTAGCCTGGGTGTGGGCATTGGCCGCACTTTCGGAACAGGTCTTTATACCGATGGGCGGATTCCACCGCTTTCCTTCGCCTATGAGCAGGCGATCGTAGAGGATGTTCTCGAAAACGGGGTAATCGGGGTTGGTGCTTATCTGGGTTACAGTTCCTACCGGTACAGTTATGCACTGTTCGGATCCGAATGGGGATGGACCTACTCCAACATAGTGGCCGGGGCCAGCGGCGCCTTTCACTATCCGCTGGTTGACCGCCTGGATACCTACGCGGGTGTTATTCTGGGATACAGGATCGTCACCTCCAGAGAATTTGGGGATGTACCTTCCGGTTCCAGCAGCGCCTCCGGAGGAATCGTGTTCTCCGGCTATCTGGGTGGCCGCTACTATTTCACCGATAATGTGGCCGGATTTGTGCAGCTCGGCTATGGGATTGCCTACCTCACACTGGGTGTGAACTTTAAGTTGTAAACTACCACTTTATTGATACGGTTGCGGAGGAGGCTGTCTTCAAAAGGGCAGCCTCTTTCATTTGTCTTAAGGGATGCTGGTTGGTACTTTTATTGTTCTCCTTCGATCCAGGGAGCACCGGCTGCATACAGCTCCTTCACGATGCCCGGGATCACTTCACTCCAAAGTGTCTCGATCCCCTCCTGCACAGGCTTCAGCTCCTTCAGACCCAGCTCCAGGTTTTCCAGGTGATGGGGAGAGGGTCCGTAGGTGGTGGAGAGTCCCCGTGAGGCCACCGAAATCCGGTTACCCGGCTTTGGTGGCTGCTTCTCCCCGATCTCCCCGCGCGAACGGTTCCCATTCAGCAGGAGCCGTAGTTCCTCCCTGCTGTCATCTGCCTGATGTATCTTTTCGAGAATTTCGGGAACCTCGCTGTGGATCCTGAAATAGGCCTGTTTCATGGCCAAGATCCTTTTCTCCGCCAGATCGAGCCGGTGACGGGCTCTCTGAAGCTGTGAAACAGCCGATTCCACCCTTTCCCGGTACTGCTCGATCTCCCCATAGTCAGCGCCCTGCAACACCCCTTCCCGCAGTGGTTTCACCTGGAATGGCCTGGGATCAGCCAGCACCTCTATTCCCTCTCCGGTGGCCAGTCCCATGGTCACGCTATAAGTGCCGGGGGTTGCCAGATAACCCGAAGTAGTCCGTACAGGATCTGCACCGCCGGGCTCAACCGGTCTGGTGGAGGCATGACGGAGATCCCAGCTCACTCTGTGAATACCCTTTTTGGGCGGAGCAGTGACTCGGTTGACCACTTCGCCCTGGTTGTTGCGGATCATAAACACCAGGAGAGGCTCTTCCTCCAGCAGTTCCCTGTCCAGTTCTTCCCATCCCGGGAAGGGGATGTCAGCCTGCTGATCCTCCAGTTCCTTCTCCCGTAATCTGCGCTGCTTCTTCAGAGTGGGAACCTCCTCTTTCAGATAGTAGGTAAATACGGCTCCGAAGGGAGGATTCTCTGCCCGGTAATCCGCAGCTCCCTGAGCACTGACGATATTTCTGGGGATATACCACCAGGCATCTTTCACGGGAAAAAGAGCGGCATCCTGATCCAGGAAATCCGGGGTGACTTCTCTGAGAGGTGTGTAGTCGTCCAGGACATAAAAGCCCCTGCCAAAGGAAGCGCCCACCAGGTCATTCTCCCGGCGCTGAATGGTGATGTCCCGGAAAGAGATGGTGGGGACTCCCCCGCTTAGCTCGATCCATTTCTCCCCGCCGTCCCGGGTAAAATAGATCCCAAACTCGGTGGCCAGGAACAGCAGCCCGCTCACTTTATGATCCTGTACCAGCCTCCAGACCAGCAGGCGATCGGGAAGGTCGCCGGCAATGGAAGTCCAGTTCCTTCCTGCATCGGTACTTTTAATCAGGTACGGCCTGAAATCCCCGAATTTATGATTGTCCAGAGCAGCATAGACCGTACGGGCGTCGAAGAGATCCGCCCTGATATCATTGACGAAGGCGGTGGCGGGGAGATCCTGAATGCTGCCTACCTCCAGTCTTCTCCAGCTCTCACCGCCATCCTCCGTGACCTGGATGATCCCGTCGTCAGTGCCTGCATAGATCAACCCCTCCTCAAGGGGCGATTCGGCCAGTGAGGTTATCGTATTGTAAGTCGACATGGCATAGAAGTCCCAGGGATTGTCCCAGCTCTGCCGGCGCCCCATGATGGGCAGCTCTATCCGCTCCTGGTAACGTGCCAGGTCTCCCGAGATGGTCCTCCAGCTGTCACCCCGGTTGTCGGAACGCCAGACCCGGTAGGAAGCTGTGTAGATCCGGGAGGGTTCGTGCGGACTGACCAGGATGGGTGTATCCCAGTTAAATCGTTCATGAGGCTCTCCTTCCCCGGCCTGCGGTTGGATGAACACCTGTTCACCGGTAATGCGATCGATCCGGTGGATCCCTCCCTGTTGCGATTCTGCATAGACGATCCCGGGATTCCCCGGTTCGGTGGCAGTCTGATGTCCGTCGGCCCCCAGTATCTTGAACCAGTCGGCATTGCGGATACCATGAACATTGTCTGTACGCGAAGGACCGCCATGGGATCCATTATCCTGAGTACCTCCGTAAACGAAATAGAACGGCTCGCTGTCATCCACCGCCAGTTTATAGTACTGGGTAATGGGAAGATTGGCCATGAATCGCCAGTGCCCGGCCAGATCGTGGCTTTCGTAAATTCCCCCGTCGGTCCCCACCAGCAGGTAGTCGGGATCATCCTTACGGAAATTGATGGAGTGGTTGTCGGAATGCTTGAAATCCTCTTTCATTCTCCGGAAGGTCTTTCCGTGATCATCCGACACCTGCATACGCACGTCCACCAGGTAGATGGTTCCTTCATGGTGGGGGGAGGCGTAGAGCTCCTGGTAGTAGTGCGGTCCTGTGGCACCCGAAACCGCTTCCGACTGCCTGGTCCAGGAAGCTCCGCGGTTCCTGGAAATGTAGACCCCTCCGGTCCGGCGGTCCAGCTCAATGGCTGCATAGACGATATCGCGGTCGAACGGTGATACGGCCAGGCCAATCTTCCCCAGATGGGAGGTGGGCAGTCCGTTGCTCAATTGTTCCCAGGTCTCTCCTCCATCCGTACTGCGGTGTATGGCAGATCCGGGGCCTCCTCCCATATAGGCGGCCACATTGCGATGCCGTTGCCAGGTTGCCGCATAGATCCAGTCAGGATCTTCGGGGTCCAGAACCACTTCTGTAACTCCGGTCCACTGTTCGTCCCCGAGGACCTTTTTCCAGTTTTCTCCTCCATCCTCTGTCTTATAGAGACCGCGGTCCCCACCCTGGCTCCAGAGAGGACCCTGTGCTGCCACAAAAATCACCTTGGAGTTATCGGGATGCACCACGATCCGGGATATGTGCTCCGACCGGTCGAGTCCCATCTGTTTCCAGCTATGGCCCCCGTCCTCACTTTTATAAATGCCATCTCCGAATCCCACATGACGCCCTCCCACATTCTCTCCGGTGCCTACCCAGATCCTGCTGGGATGATGGGGGTCGATGGTCACGCAACCGATAGAATAGGAGGGCTGATCGTCAAATATGGGTTCCCAGGTAATCCCCGCGTTGCGGGTTTTCCAGACACCCCCGGAGCCCACTGCCACATACCAGCAGTTCTCGTTATCGGGGTGGATGGCAATATCCGCGATCCTGCCAGAGGCGAAGGCAGGGCCTATATTCCGGAATTCAAGCCCCATATATGTTCCTCCGGATGAAAAACCGCTCCTCTCCTGGGCTCCAAGGGGCAGGGCCAGGAGCAGCATGGCAATGGCAAAATATCTCATGAGTACCGAGTTTGAAAAGGTTGTAGAAAAGTTGAAGATACAAAACGATCATGAACTCCGTGAATCAACTATAAATTATATCTTCAACTTCTGTTTTAGCGGGAATATTGTTACATGAACTCTTCATAGCCTTTATGCTGGGACTTATCGGAGGGGTGATCCCCGGTCCGGTGATCACTGCCATATTTACCGAAATCCTTCAATCCGGTTATGGCAGAAGCCTGAAGATTGTTTTTCTTGCCCTGTTGATCGAGAGCCTGGTGGCGGTCATGAGTTTGCTGATCCTCTCCATCATGGATTTCAACGAAGGATTTTTCAGGGGGCTTTCACTGGTGGGTGCAGCCATCCTTATCTGGATCGCAGTCTCCGTCTGGCAGGTGCGCACACTGGATGAAGGAAAGCGGGTTAAATTCGGAACGGGCAGGCTGATCCTGATGATCCTTACCAACGGGGTTTTGTGGACTTACTGGATTACTATCTGTATTCCAAGGGCCATGCTGCTGGCAGAAGAGGTACGGCACGGGGCCTATCTTTTCATGGGTTCGGTGCAGTTGGGCTGGCTCATTTCCACATTGATCCTCTCCTTCCTCTTCTCACGGTTTCGCTGGATCCTTTCCCGGCCCAGGGCCATTCCATGGCTCATGAAGGTCTTTGCTCTGGCATTTACATACTTTGCACTGGATATGATTGTTGGCAGCATTCGCTATTTTGCAGGTTAAATGGTTTCCGGAAAAAGCTTCGATATTACGCTGCTCACAGACTCCAGGCTCATGGAGGAAAGCCCCGCCGATCCGTATATCAGGAATGTTCTACTGGAGGATGGCCTGGTGATGAATGCCCTGGAGAAACGTGAATGGAAAGTGAGGCGTGTGAACTGGGATCACCCCGGGGTGGAGTGGAACGATACCAGGTACATCCTTTTCAGGAGTACGTGGGACTATTTTGACCGTTTCTCCGAATTCGAACCCTGGCTGGCAAAGGTGGGCCAACAGACCGGAATGATCAATCCTTATGAACTGATCCGATGGAATCTGGACAAGCACTACCTGCAGGAACTCTCCGGAAAGGGCATTCCCATCCCTCCCACCCGGTTCGCTGAGCCGGGGGATTCACGCCGGCTGACTGATCTGGTGAAGGAAACGGATTGGGAGGAGGTGATCCTGAAACCGGTCATCTCCGGGGCTGCCCGGCATACATACCGCTTCCGTGCAGAGGAGGCTGCAGCCTATGAACGGATCTTCCGCCAGCTGATTGAATGCGAGTCCATGATGCTGCAGGAGTTCCAGGTCCCGGTCCTCACCCGGGGGGAGCTGGCAATGATGGTATTCGATGGACAGTACTCCCACGCGGTCCTGAAAAAGGCAAAGGAGGGGGATTTCCGTGTTCAGGATGATTTCGGGGGAACGGTTCACGAATACAACCCCTCTCAGGAGGAGATCCGGTTTGCAGAAGAGGTAGTATCCTGTTGCCATCCCAGGCCTCTCTACGCAAGGGTGGACGCCATCCCTGACATGAATCACCGGTGGGTGGTCTCCGAACTGGAACTGATCGAACCGGAACTCTGGTTCAGGTTCAGACCGGAGGCTGCCGATCTTCTGGCCGCAGCGATCCTCCGCCACGATCTCCACTCCACCCCTCCATAATTTATATGTACATTCGTCCTATGATGATGCAGCCTGGAGATTTTAAGAGTCATGCTAAACCGGTTGTGGATTGGATCGGCCGTTACCTGGATCAGCTGAAGGACCTTCCGGTGAAATCGCAGGTGGATCCCGGGGAGGTCTACCGGCAGATCCCTTGTGAACCACCGGAAGATCCGGCGAAACCGGAACAGATCCTGGAGGACCTTCAAAAGGTGATCCTGCCGGGTATGACCCACTGGCAACACCCCAACTTCCACGCCTACTTTCCGGCAAACCATTCGCTGGAATCGGTACTGGCCGAATGGATCACTGCCGCCATGGGAGCGCAGTGCATGATATGGGAAACCTCCCCTGCGGCCGCTGAACTGGAGCAACGGGTGGCCGAATGGCTGAGGGATGCCATGGGGCTTCCGGAAGCTATGGAGGGAGTGATCCAGGACACTGCCTCTTCGGCTACCCTGGCGGCACTGATTACAGCCAGGGAGGTGAAGACGGGTTTTATATCCAACGAGGAAGGGGTTCCTCATCATCTGAGGGTTTACGCTTCCGCCGAAACTCACTCCTCCATTGAAAAGGCAGTGGGAGTCTGCGGCATAGGCAGAAAGAACCTGGTAAAAATCCCGGTGGATGATGAAATGCGCCTGGATGTGGAAGAGCTGGAAGGGAAGATCCGGGAGGACCTGGAAAAGGGTTTTCTTCCCTGCGCGGCAGTGGCCACCATCGGGACCACCGGTACAGTGGCCGTGGATCCTCTAAAGGAAATCGGGCATATATGCCGGAAGTATGATATCTGGCTCCATGTGGATGCCGCCTATGCCGGGACAGCCCTGTTGCTGCCGGAATACCGGTGGATGGCAGAGGGCATGGAACATGCCGACAGTTTCGTGTTCAACCCGCACAAATGGATGTTCACCAACTTCGACTGCTCTCTCTATTACGTGCGCAATGCCAGCCAGCTGATCCGTTCCTTCGAGATCCTGCCCGAATACCTGAAAACCGCCACCCGGGGGAGTGTCAATGACTACCGGGACTGGGGAATACCTCTGGGCAGAAGATTCAGGGCACTGAAACTCTGGTTTGTGATCCGCAGTTTCGGACTGGTTGAGATCCGCCGGCGGCTCATGCATCATATCGGGCTGGGAGAGTACTTTGCCAGGGAGGTCACCCGAATCGATCCCGTCAGGCTGGTTACCGGTCCTTTTCTCAATTTCTGCAGTTTCCGGCTGCATCCCCGTGGAATGGAAGATCCGGAACAGCTGAATGCACTGAACAGGAGGTTCCTGGAAGTACTTAACAGCAGGGGAAAGGTATTTCTGAGCCATACAATTGTCCGGGGACTCCATACTACCCGTATGGTCATCGGCCAGACCTATGTGGAAAAGAACGATGTGGACCTTGCACTGGCGGAGATCCGTCAGGTTTCTGCAGAGCTCGCCGGTGCTGCTCCATCTCAACACCCCGGTTTCCCGTGAACACCCCCCCCTCCCATCGGTCCAATTCTACAGCCGGCCGGTTGCCGGACCATGCCGGTTCAGGGATATACCTGCTTGCAGGACGCATCCAGAGCGGTAAGACAATATTTGTCGCCCGGTTGGCGGACCTGCTGGAGAAGAGATCGGTGAAGGTGCATGGTTTTCTCTGTCCAGGATGGTTCAGGGAAGGCCGAAGGGACGGTTTCCACCTGATGAATATAGACTCTGGTGAAAAACTCCTGTTAGCTACCACGGTGGCCCATCCGGGATGGCACTCCTTTCGTCGTTTCTGGTTCAACCCCGATGCATTCAGGGCCGGGGAAAGCTGGGTCCGGGCAGCCATTGCGCGCAAACCCGGATTGCTGGTGGTGGACGAGATAGGGCCCATGGAGGCAGAGGGTGAAGGATGGAGAAGATTGCTGGAGTGGCTTGCCAAAGAACCGGATATCCTTCAATTATGGGTCACCCGCCTTTCGATGGTCGACGCCCTGGCCGAAGAATGGAAAATCCCAGGAAACCGGATTTACTGGATGGATGACCTGACACCGGAATCAGCAGCTGAAAGGATCGTTGCAAGAATCAATAAACACCATGGAAGCTAACATACCTGAAACCATGAAAGCCATCCGGCTCAGGGAGCCGCGAGGTACGCTGAACACAGAGATCATACCGGTCCCGGAACCGGGACCGGGTGAAGTTTTAGTCAGGATGCACTCCTCACCGGTAAATCCATCCGACCTGGCCATGATCAGGGAAGGCTACCTGGAAAGAGACTACCCGTTTACTCCGGGACTGGAGGGAAGCGGGACCGTGGTTGCCTGCGGAGGGGGATGGCTGGCCCGCCTCAGGCTGGGTAAACGGGTGGCATGCTCACCCAAGGAAAAAGGGGACGGCTCCTGGGCCGAATATATGGTCACCTCCGTCTTCAAAACCGCTCCGCTGCCGGATAGTATCACGATGGAACAGGGCTCGATGATGCTGGTCAACCCCATGACAGCAATGGCCTTTATCCAGATGGCCCGGGAAGAGGGGCATTCAGCATTGATCAATACAGCCGCAGCCAGCTCGCTGGGAAAAATGATGGTCCGGCTCTGCCAACAGTATGGGTTGCCACTCATCAACATTGTGCGACGGGATCAACAGGTGAAAGAGCTTCGGGAAATGGGAGCAACGTATGTATTCCAATCAGAGGCAGCGTCTTTTCAAAAAGATCTGACCGGGACGGCAGCTGATCTGAATGCCACGCTGATCCTCGATGCAGTGGCCGGCGAACAATCAGCTATCCTGCTTTCATCTGCCCCGCCAGGTTCGGTCCTGGTGAATTATGCCCGATTGTCGGGAAAACCGGTAATGGCCGATCCTCCTGACCTGATGATGAAAAAGAAACAGGTAAAAGGTTTCCAGCTGGGAGTCTGGCTTTCGGAAAAACCGCTGCTATTCAAACTCCGGTTCATCGCCAGCGTAAAGCGGAATATGGTCAGTGCGCTTCGATCGGATATCCGGCAGGTATTTCCCATGGAACGCGTGGAAGAGATGATCGATCTCTACTCTTCCCGGATGTCGGGGGGCAAAGTAATACTGAGGCTCACCTCGCCTCCTCACCCTTCTCAGGAACAGACGGATGGGTAAACGGTTCAGGTGGATCGCGGGATGGCTGATCCTTCTTACCGGAAAGGGAATCAGCGCTCAGGATTACCATTGGTGGAACCAGCGTCACCAGTGGGATGGCACCACTCCCTGGTCCCAATACCTGATCCTCTCGCCGGAGTATATGGGTCCCAATGCACTCCCGGTACCCGAGATCAGAGACGGGGCCCCCCCCACCGGATTGTCCCTGGAAGCGGGTCCGGAAGTCCATCTGAGCAAAGGGGATTTGACCGGTGACCTGTTCACCAGGATCTATGTTCCGCTCTTTTCGGATCGCGCGGGTATCGAACTCTCCTACATACCGCTGGAGATCTACCGGACCGATACCCTTACCCGCGACCTGCGGCGATCCAGGGAATATGACCCAAAAGGGGCCTCCATGGGAGACCTCTACATCGGGACCTTCATGCATCTTCTGAGAGAACGGGACAACCTTCCCGACCTGATGCTGACCGTCCACCTGAAAACAGCCTCGGGAACCGGCTTCCAGGCAGCAAGGCATACCGATACCCCCGGCTACTTTTTCGATCTGTCAGCAGGAAAGAGTCTGTTGCAGGGCGCCGGAACAATGAAAGAGTTGCGCGTCCATGTACAGGCCGGTTTTTATGTCTATCAGACCAATCTGGAAAACTACCGGCAGAACGATGCCTTTATGTACGGTGGAGGCGTTCAGGTGAGTCTTGGAAGATTCCGCATCGAGCCTCACATAGGCGGGTATGCGGGATACCTGAAAATCGGTGACCGGCCGCTGGTGAGCAGACTGGATCTGACCTGGGATCCCCCTTCGGCCGTCTTCTGGAAACTTCGTGCGCAGCAGGGATGGATCGATTTTCCCTATACCTCTCTCCGCCTCACAGGCGGGTACTGCTTCTAGTTGATAAATCTCCGGAGGATCGCTAATTTAGATCGATTTATGAACCATGTGACTGAAGGAATTCTGGTGCTGCTCATTGCTGCCTTTTCTGTCTGGAAAGCTTTCACCGGCCACCATCATGGAAGGGTTGCCCCCAGCCTGTTCTGGTTGATGCTGGCAGGTCTTGCGCTGAGGATCTTTGTAGCCGCCGATCCGTTCCTCCATGAATGGGATGAGCGATTTCACGCCCTGGTGGCCAAGAATATGATGAACCATCCCTTTCGGCCCACATTGTATGAGACTCCGCTGATCGATTACGACTACAGGATGTGGTGGTCCAACCATGTCTGGCTCCATAAGCCACCTCTTCCCCTGTGGACCATATCCCTGAGCATGAAAGTTTTTGGTATCAATGAATGGGGAGTGCGAATCCCCTCTATCCTGCTTTCCATCCTCGGAATCCCGCTGACATTTTCCATCGGGACCGGACTCTATAACCGGAGGGTTGGATTTATTGCCGCCTTTCTGTTCTCCATTCACGGCCTGATCATTGAACTGGCGGGGGGCAGAGTCACTACAGACCATTTCGATATTTTTTTCCTTTTCTTTATCCTCTTGGCGATCTGGGCAGCCCTGCGGCTGAGTCAGAAGAAAAAGACAGCCTACAGCATACTCTGTGGGATCGCCCTGGGAATGGCCCTGCTTTCCAAATGGCTGCCGGCACTGATCGTTCTCCCGGTGGCTCTTCTATTGCTGGTCCGTTCAGACAGGTTTACTCCCGGGGAAATCTTCTTCCACCTCACCGGTATCACCCTTCTGGCAGCTGCAATGACCCTGCCGTGGCACCTCTATATTCACCGGGCATTTCCCCTGGAGGCCCACTGGGAAAGTGTCTATAACTTCCGTCACCTCAACGAAGCAGTGGAGGGGCATGAAGGCCCCGTCTACTACCACTTGAACAAACTGCGGATCATCTATGGGGAACTGATATATCTGCCGGTGATCTGGTTTTTCTGGAAAACGCTGAAACGTCCCCTTGATTGCGGGAGACTTTCGCTGGCCGCCTGGTTCCTGATCCCGTTTATCTTCTTTACAGTGGCCCGGTCGAAGATGCAGGCATACACCCTGTTCACCGCCCCGGCCATATTTCTGATCACGGCGCTCTTCTGGCACTATCTGATGATCTACAGGGTACGGTTCCGGCAAAGATGGCCGGTGAACCTGATTCTTCTCCTGTTACTGGCTCTTCCGGTTCGCTACTCCCTGGAAAGGGTCAAGCCCTTTTCGGCCAGGACCGATCCGACGGGTATGGTGGCAGAGATAAAAGAGTGGTCGGAGAGAGAGCCATCGGAGGAAAAAATTGTTTTCTTTAATATGCCAAACCCGATCGAGGCCATGTTCTACATCGATTGCGTGGCCTACCCGCATCTGCCGGAAGAGCAGGTGATCCGCCGGATCGAAGACCAGGGATACAGGGTGCTGATCTGGCCGGTGAAGTGAACAGAATAAAGGAACCATGAAAAAATCCCGCAAAAGAAGCTGGAGCGTACTTGCATCCCTTTCACTGTTTGCAGGATTTCTATTGAAGAACCTCGAAGCTGAGCTTCGAGAAATCTTCGATCCAGTGTTAATTTTATTTGTGCTCGCTAACCCTCGCAGCAGAGCTGCGGGGAACCGAGCCTGCGAGCTCGGCGAAGCCAATGCGCGAGCGGGATTCAACAAATCATTGATATGAAATGAGATACGCACACCTGTTTTTTTTCGCACTCCTGACGGCTTCCCTGATTTCAGGAGCATGCACCGGTACAGGTGCAGAGAACACGGGGGAGCGCGAAGCCCCTTTTTTCTGGGAGAATGCCCATATTTATTTCCTCCTGACCGACCGGTTCAGCAATGGCGACCCCGGTAATGATGTCAACTTTGACCGGACAGGAGAAACTGCTAAGCTCCGTGGATTCGAAGGGGGTGATTTTCGGGGGGTCATCCAAAAAATTGAGCAGGGGTACTTCGACAGCCTTGGAGTGACAGCCATATGGATGACTCCCTTTTTCGAACAGATACACGGTTCAACGGACGAAGGAACCGGTTACACCTACGGCTACCACGGATACTGGGCTAAAGACTGGACCTCCATCGATCCCAACTTCGGCACCGAAGAGGAACTGGCTGAATTGATCACATCGGCCCATGCCCATGGGATCAGGATAGTGATGGACGTAGTCCTTAATCATACAGGACCGGTGACCCGGAAGGATCCGGTCTGGCCGGATGAGTGGGTGCGTACCGGGCCTCCATGTGAATTCCGGGACTATGAATCGACTGTGAAATGCACCCTGGTGGAAAACCTTCCGGATATCCGTACCGGATCTGACCAACCGGTGGAACTCCCACCGAATCTCTTGGATAAATGGGAATCGGAGGGGCGGCTGGATCAGGAACTGGCCGGGCTGGATGCATTCTTCCAGCGTACAGGATATCCGCGGGCACCGAGATTCTACCTGATCAAATGGCTCACCGACTTTGTGCGGAAATATGGAATTGACGGATACCGAATCGATACCGCCAAGCACGTGGAGGAATCCGTATGGGGCGAACTGGGGAAGGAGGCCCGGATCGCCTTCGCCCGGTGGAAAGAAACCTATCCGGACAGAGTTCTTGACGACCAGGAGTTTTACATGGTGGCGGAAGTTTACGGATATGGAATCTCCTCGGGAAGGGATTTCTGGTTCGGTGACCGGAAGGTGGATTTCTACTCCCACTCCATCGATGCCATGATCAATTTCGAGTTCAAGGAGAGTGCCGGGAAATCGTATGAAGCGCTTTTCTCCTCCTACTCGGATATGCTTCATGACGAACTGGCAGGGGTCAGTGTGCTCAACTACCTCTCATCTCACGATGACGGCAGCCCTTTCGACAGGCAGAGGAAGAAACCGCTGGAAACAGCCACGAAGCTGCTCCTGAGTCCCGGCGCAGCACAACTTTATTACGGGGATGAGACCTGCAGGGAACTGACGGTTTCCGGTGCCAGCGGTGATGCCAATCTCCGCAGCAACATGAACTGGCACGAGCTGGAAGAGAACGCTGCGCGCAACGGTTTTGTCATCAGGGAAGTGCTGGAACACCATCGCAGGCTGGGCCGGTTCAGAAAGGCACACCCCGCTGTGGGCGCCGGAATCCACCGGATGATCAGCAAAGATCCTTACTTTTTTTCCAGGGAATTGATCCTCGGGGACTATTCCGACAAGGTGTTGGTGGGACTCGATCTGGATCCGGGGATAAAGGAGATCCCGGCGGGGACGCTCTTCAGCGACGGAACGGAACTGACGGACTACTATTCCGGATCTCCTGTGAAGGCAAAAGGTGGAATAATCATTCTGGACACCCCGGAATCGATCGTATTGCTCGGAGAGAAGCTTTGAATCTGACCAATGCACTATTCACTGGATCCCTCCAGAATGAGCCTGGACCGGTTCTTCGAGCTGACCGGCTCCAGGAAGATGCTTCCCGGCAGAAAAGCGCTCCATGAATCAATGGAGGAGCGGTTCCGCCTGCTTCACCACGCCGGAGTGAATACCCTTTCAGACCTCCTGAATAAACTGGGTTCTAAAAAAAAGATAGAGGTATTTGCAGCGGATACCGGTATTCCATCCGGTTACCTGGTTCTGTTAAAGCGGGAAGCCGGAAGCTACATCGCCCGGCCCTTTCCTC
>CAZRZY010000011.1:48786-67455 GCA_964604655.1 uncultured Bacteroides sp.
CGGTCGACGCGTTCGACCACGTGCGCTCGATCCTGGTCTACCCGACCCGGGCATCCCGTATGAATACACGGAAGTGCTGAAATCCAGAGGAATCCGGCAGACACGTGATTTTTTCGAGTCAGCACACCTGCCGGTGCAAAGGGAAGAACTGGCATCACAGACAGGTATTCCAGCCGAGAGGCTGAGGGAGTTATGGGAACTATGCGATCTATCCCGGATCACGGGTATCGGAGGAGTATTTGCTCGAGTGGTCTATGAAACCGGGATCCGTTCCGCTGCGGAGTTCTCAAAGGCCGATCCGGCAGTACAATATAACAGGTTAATGGAAGTCATCAGGTCTCGAGGTTATAAGGCAGATCACTTTTCCAGGGAGGATATTGCCTATTGTATCCGGTACGCCGGGATTGTTACGGAATATGACTAGGGTGTTGCCCCCTGTGGAAACCACTGTTGCTCCGCTTCTTTGTGCCTGGTTTTGACGGGAGTCTCCCCGGAAGGTGTGATCTGTACCGAACTGACCGGCCATGTGGACCCTCAACGGACCATCCTGGTTCCCAAAGGATTGAAAAGGGCGGGTGCCGGACTGCTTCGGGGAATGGCGGAACCGGACCGGAGACATGAAAAAGAGGCCTTGAAGGCCATCTTGAAACCGAAGAACCACACCATCCCTGTCAGAAACGTGAAAGTTGATTATCTTGTTCCCGGAGGTTCCCATAAAATAATGCGGACCTGAGCGGCCGGGATCAACCGGCTGATGGGGCAGATCCTGAATGAAATGGAAGCTAACCATGAAAATCATTGACAGTCATATGCACGTCGGCCTTTCGGGACTGGGACCGGATGAGATCATCCGTAACATGGACCTGAAGGAAGTGGAGATCACCTGGCTGCTTACCTGGGAAGAACTGGACCCTCCTGTTCCCCTGCTCTATCAGCCACTCTCCCCTGAAGCTGTGCTGGAGGCAGTGGACCGTTACCCGGACCGGTTCAGACCCTTCTACGCCCCCGATCCTGCTTCGGCGGACCTGGACAGGTTGCTGGAAAGGTATGAGAAGGCCGGAATCAGAGGATGTGGTGAGCTGAAGATTTCCAGGAAATGGGACGATCCGCTGGTGGAACGTTATCTGGAAAAGGTGGAACAGAGGGGTTGGGCGCTGGTGTTCCATATGGAAGAGCCCCGGTGGCAATACATCCAGGAGAAAGAGGGAAAGATGGAATGGTTGCTGGAGCGCTTACTCAACGATAAGTATAACGGGGTTTCCCGTTACTACCTGACCAAATTTGCTGAGTCAACCGGGATACTGAAACGCAAGATCCACAGAAACAGGGTCCGGTTCCCCGGGATCCTGTTCGATTTCGATGCACTGGAAAAGCAGGTCAGGCAATTTCCCGGCATCCGGTTCATCGGGCACGGGCCCGATTTCTGGAACCATATCAGTTCAGAGAAACACCCCCGCTACCTCCACCAGAAAGGGACTATCGCCTCTTTTGGAATTATCGACCGGCTTTTGGAGGAGTATGACAATTTTTACTGTGATATCTCCGGCACCAGCGGTTTTAATGCCCTTCAGAGAGACAAAGGTCAGGCCAGAAGTTTTCTGGACAAGCACTTCCGTAAGGTTCTTTACGGAACCGATAATACCCGGTTCCCGCTGCTAAAGCTGCTGCAATCCATGAGACTGGCACCCGAAGCAATGGAGCGGATTCTGTACAGGAACGCAGAGGAAATTTGTTAGATTTGCATCTTGCCATTAAATCATTCCGAAAAATGAGAAAATTATCGCTACTGACGCTGCTTATCCTGATTGCCATCAGCCTGACCGCTCAGAAAAAACAGTATGGTTCCCTGATGGAGGCCCTTTATGCGGGAACGAATCTGAGGGGAGACAGGGGTCCCTCCGGTGTACGCTGGATGGAGGAGGGTGAAGGGTTTTCCTTTTCTAAAAGAGAGGAAGGCGAACAACAGATCTGGATGTACCGGCCCGGTGACCAAACGGAGGAGCTCATTTTTTCCACCGGAGATCTGACCTTTCCCGGTAGCGACGATCCTTTCCGTTACCGTTCTTTCCAATGGACCAGCGATGAAAGCCATATGCTTTTCCAGACCAGGTTTCGTCCTATCTGGCGCTATTCCGGCAATGCCGACTATTATCTCTGGTCCATGGAAGATGAGTCGATGCAGCCAATTATCATGGATGCTTTCACTGCAGAAGTATCACCCGATGGTCAGAAAGTGGGGTACGGAAAAGAGGGTGATCTGTTCTTTTTTGATCTGGAGACCAGTTCCCATACACGGCTCACCAGCGATGGGGCCGATAAATACTACAATGGGCGCTTCGGTTGGGCCAATGAAGAGGAGTTCGGACTGGTCCAGGCCTGGGAATGGTCCCGCGACAGCAGGTATATTGCATTCTGGCAGACCGATGAACGGGAGGTACCCGTCTATAAGCTGACCGATTTCTCCGGGCAGCATCCGGAATATATGGAGATTCCCTATCCCAAGGTGGGAGATGATCCACCCAGGGAGCGACTCGGTGTGATCGATGTGAATTCGGGCGAGAAACGCTGGCTCGACCTGGATCCCATGGGAGGATACATGCCTCGTATCTACTGGACGTCCCGCGAGAATACGCTGGCGGTGGTATGGCTGAACCGGGCACAGGACCGGATGAAACTGTATATGGTGGATGTGGAAACCGGGAAGATGGAGGTTATCCTGGAAGAGGAATCCGACGCATGGATCGATATTTTTGATTTCTTCGCCGGGGAACTGCACCTTTTCTATTTTCCCGAGGAACTGGATGAATCATTCTTCTGGGTCTCAGACCGCGACGGCTACTCCCATATTTACCATTACAATTATGATGGCGATTTGCAGGAACAGGTCACATCGGGCGAGTATGAAGTAATTGGCATCAAGGCCATCGATCCCCATAAGAAAAAGCTATGGTACCTCTCCACGGAGGTCTCTCCCCTGGAGCGAAATCTGTACAGCGTAAGGTTCAATGGAAAAAAGAAGGAGAGGATTACGGAAATGCCCGGGAACCACCGGGTCAACGTTTCACCAAATGGCAGTTACTTTATCGATACCTACTCTGATACCGAAACCCCCTCACTGACCGATCTGAGGGATGACCGGGGCAGACTGATCACCAACCTTGCCGGCCCTGAGCGGACCACCGCTTACCTGGAGGAGTATCAATACGCCAAAAGGGAACTGTTTTCCTTCACCACCGGTGACGGACAGGAGATAGACGGCTACCTGGTCAGACCCATGGACTTCGATCCCGAAGGTTCCTATCCGTTGATCATGACTGTTTACGGCGGACCCGGATCCCAGGGGGTATTCAACTCCTTTGAATCGAGCGGGTGGGCACAATACCTGGCCCAGCGGGGTTTCGTGGTGGCCAATATCAACAACCGGGGAAACGGGGGCTACGGGGCCGAATTTGAAAAAGTCGTCCACCAGCAGCTTGGAAGATGGGAGACACATGATTTTGCAGAGGCGGCACTCCATCTGGCAGAAAATTCCTGGATTGACAGAAACCGCATCGGGATTATGGGACACAGTTTCGGCGGATTTTCGGCAGGCACCTCCCTGCTGCTGCACCCCGATGTATTCCGGGCCGGGATCGTTACTGCCGCCATATCCGATCACCTGAATTACGATTGCATCCTTACAGAGAAATACATGGGACTTTACAAGGACAACACGGAGGGCTATGAGGAAAGCTCCATGGTCCATCAGGCAGGCAAGCTGGAGGGCCGTTTGATGCTGGTCCACTCCCTGCTGGATGATAACGTACATCCGCAGAACACTTTCCAATTCGCAAAAGCACTGATCGATAACGGGAAAAAGTTTGACCTGAAGATCTATCCTCCCGGAAACCATGGCGTTGCCTGGGATATGAATAGTCAGGTCTTCCTTTATACCGAGTACCTCGAATGGCTGGAGAAGAATCTCCGTCAGAAAGAGCCCCTGTCGAGAGACCCCCTGTAGAGAGACCTCCTGTAGAGAGACCTATTTGCTTTCAGCAGAACTGCCTTCCGCTCTCCGCACAGGAGTCTTGCCGGCTGCTGGGGGCTTCTTGCCCGCTGGTGGGGGCTTCTTGCCCGCTGGTGGGGGCTTCTTGCCCGCAACAGGGGTTTTGGAAGCCGGAGTTTTCTTCGTACCCGATGGAATTTCCTTCGATGCATCAGGAACCTTTCCGGAAGCAGCAGGTTCTGCCGGTATGGTCTTTTCAGTGGCAGTTCCGGAACCTTTCGTTTTTTCAGCTCCTTCTCCACCGGTTGTCCTGGCCGTCAGATACGCCCCATAGAAAGCAGGCTTGCTATCCCGGAAAAGAGGAATCATCCGGTCCATGTTTCTTTTCAGTAACCTCTCGTTCTCCTTCATGGTTTTTCCCAGAATGCGGGTGCTCCTTTCTTTATCGCCCCGGAGTTTTTTCACCTCCCGGTCATCTGCTAAAGCATGGTCCCTGGCCTTCTGAAGCTTTTCCACATGTTCTGACGAAAGCCCGTACTCTGAGATGAGCCGGTCGGGGGATTTTTTTGATCCCTCCTTTTTCTGCGACAGCAGCTGACCGGATCGCTTTAAAACCTTTTGACTGTACCGGTCCAGTGACTCGGGCTTCATCTTATCCAATTCACTGAATTTCAAATTGACCAGTTTCCCCAGCTTTTTATCCCGGGTGTCATAGGCAAAAACACCCATTACACTGATCACCGGGAAAAGCTCTTCCACCAGCTGTTTTCTTGATTCAACACGCTTGGCCTTCAGGGGGGCGGTCTCTTTCTCCAGTACCTGAACCGCATCCTCAATTTTCTTCAGGTTCTTGACGAAGAGGTCATATTTCTTCTGAAGCACTGTGTTATCCTGCCAGGATATGAGATGGTTCTCCATCACCTCCATGGCAGCCTTCTGTACTCCTACCTGTTTTTTCTGTTTTTCAGTCATTTTTTTAAGGGTTAGTTTTTTTGATGAGTCTCTTCCCAGTATGCTTCCAGCCGTTGGATAAACCTCTTCGGCTTCTCCGCGTATAAAAGGGATGATCTGCGAAAGATCTTCTTCAGCCGCTTTCTTTTTCGTACCCTGATCAACTCCTGTAAATCTTCCATGGGTGCAGGATGGAGTGTTCCTTCCGGAATCTGTTCCAGGAAGAGATTCAGACGATCCAGGTCACGCGTGTCGCCCAGTTGTTCTGCATGCTTTCTCAGGGAAGCTGCATAAGCATTCATCACTTTAGGGTATACCGGACTTATGAGTTCTATCTGGTGAAGCAGGTATTTGGTATTCTTGCGGTACTCGTGGAACTCTTCCATGGATTCACCCCGCTGACCACTCCTGTTGTACCGGTACCCTCTCCTGTATATTCTTCTTAATCCCCTTTCCATGGCTGCAAAATCATTTCTTAAGGAACAGCAGTGGAGGATCCGCTTTTCCGCCTCTTCCAAATCTTTAATGACATGGTCAAATCCCCCCCACTGGCTGTTGAACTGATCGGTTGCCTCTTTGATTCTATGGGATAACAACTTCTTAATGGGCCGAAGTGCGTCCTCATTAAATGCTTCCGGACGCTTTCTTGCTAAGTTTTCAATGCACTGCAAAAGCACGTAATCGTCTCTGGAGCCGGACATACGACCGGCCAGATGGCGATAAAAACTGTTTTCTCTGTAATAGTTGCTGTACCCCATCTCGTCACGGATCATTTTCAAAACTGCCCTGATCCTTTTACAGCTCTTCCTGGATTCGTGGATGGAAGTATGAATATCATCCGACCCGGTGATCTGATGCTTCATGAATGAAATACACCGGATGATTACCTGTTTGAAATTCTCTTCAACCGGGAGATCCATATCAAGCTTAAATCCTTCCAAGAGAATCGGATATCGCATATGCAAGTTATGAAATCAGCACGAATTTACGTACAGTTAATAATTTTTTAATGTAAAGTTAACATTTATACTCCTTCCTTATTCACTTGCGTGTTGGCATCACTTTTTCCATCTTTGTATGCCCATTCCCTTATCATGAAAATCCGATTCATCCTTTGGATGCTCTTTCCTCTGGCAGTCTCCTGCACTACCCTGGATATCTGCAGCGAAACCGGGCAATCGGAACTGGTGGCCCGCTTTAAGAAGGCAGACTCACCGGAAGGCGCAGATACTACTCTGACGGGAATTTCTTTGTTCGGTCTGCGGGAACTGAGTTCCGACAGTCTGCTGTACGACTCGACTGCTGCCTCAAGGGTCGTTTTACCCCTCGACCCCAAAGCCGAATTTTCCCGGTTCATCATCAGCTCCGGATCGAAAACGGATACCCTCACCATATCCCACAGCAACCAGTATTACCTGGTTTCCTACAATTGCGGTTTTGCCACGCTGTTCACCATTGGCCCGGTCCGGTTCAGTGGAACCATGATCGATCGGATCGAGGTAATCAGAGCGGAAGTGGATGCTGAAATGGTGCAAAATGAAGAACATCTCTGGATATACTTTTAAGACCCTTGTTCTCTGGTTCTTCCTCTTAACGGCCCCGGCCATCCTAAAGGGGCAGGATACGCTGAGAACTTACGGACCCCGGATATCCGTCGATCTGGCCAGGGTGGGTTACCTTTTTGCGGATCCTTCCGAATTGGGTGCAGAAGGGTCCATTGACTTGGAGATATACCCAAATCTTTATCCGGTTTTCGAGGTGGGATATAACTCCGTTTCGGAAGAGAGGTCCAGCTTCAACTACAGTTCAGCCGGAGTCTACGGCAGGATCGGCGCAGATTATAACCTGCTCCCGTTGAAGGACCGATCAGTCCACCACACTATCAGCGCCGGTCTCCGCTATGGAGTTTCGGTTTTCACTCACACTGCCGAAGATGTACTTATCCCCGGTGAATACTGGGGGGATTTCCGGCTGGACAGTTACCGCCGTTCGCTCACTGGACATTGGATCGAGCTGGTGGCCGGTTTCCGTGCTGAGGTCCTTTCCAATTTTTTCATGGGCTGGTCTCTTCGCTACCGGATCCTGGTCAATCCGGAAATGGATCCTCTGGTCACTCCCCAGCTGATCCCCGGCTTCGGAGCAGGATCGGTGAACCGGGGGGTCGGCTTTTCCTATACCATCGGGTATAAGTTTCCGGTGCTGAAACGATAATGTATAATCAAATCACTCATCTATGTCATATATTGCATCAGGTAAGCGCTACCAACAAATGAAGTACAACAGGTCAGGAAAAAGTGGTTTGCTTCTTCCTGCCATATCACTGGGCCTCTGGCACAATTTCGGAGGTACGGGAGATCTGAAAGGGATCCGTGAACTCCTATTCCGTGCCTTTGATCTGGGGATTACCCATTTCGATCTGGCCAATAATTACGGGCCCCCTCCAGGCAGTGCAGAATCCAATTTCGGGAAACTCCTCCGGGAGGATCTGGGGGGATACCGGGATGAACTGGTCATCTCCACCAAAGCAGGCTACCGAATGTGGGACGGACCCTATGGAGAATGGGGAAGCCGCAAATATTTGATTACCAGCCTGGACCAGAGTTTGCGGAGAATGGGACTCGATTATGTGGATATCTTTTACTCTCACCGTCCCGATCCTGATACCCCGCTGGAAGAGACTATGATGGCACTGCATACGGCTGTTCATCAGGGCAAGGCGCTTTATGCAGGAATCTCCAACTACAGCGCTGCTCAGACCGAAAAGGCCGCATCCATCCTGGAGGAGCTTGGTACCCCCTGTCTGATTCACCAGCCACGATACAATATGTTCGACCGCTGGGTAGAGGAAGAGTTGCTTGATGTACTGGAGTCCAAAGGGATCGGATGTATTCCCTTCAGCCCCCTGGCTCAGGGATTGCTCACCGACCGATACCTGGAAGGGATTCCTGAAGATTCCAGGATGGGCGGAAACAGTATTTTCCTGCGGGAATCACATCTCGACGCTGAAATGCATGTGAAGATAAAGGCCCTGAACCAGCTGGCAGAACAGAGGGGGCAGAAATTATCGCAGATGGCCCTGGCATGGCTTTTAAGCAGGCCCCAGGTTACCTCCGTCCTGGTGGGTGTGAGTTCGGTCAGTCAGCTGGAAACCAACGTGGCTACCATTCAGCAACTGGAATTCTCCAGGAATGATCTGGCCGCAGTGGACAATATCCTGATGGGGTAAGCCGGACTACTGCTGCATGGGATTGCCGCCCGACCGGCGCATTCGGCGCTGATAAAGTTCAAATCTGCTCTCCCCCACCCTGACGGGCCAGTGATTGTTGGACATATCACAATCGGCAGTCTCCAGAAAGGGGTCCAGAGTGACCGAACGGACTTCTTTTTCGAACCGGAAAACTTTGGAAGTACGGCTGTTGTTTCTGCTCCAGATCTGGGCGGGTATCCGGACCACTTCTTCTTCCCCGTCCCCGAATTCGAAACGGAGAATCAGGGGCATGGCCAGACCTCCCAGATTGGAAAAATCGAGCTGGTAATAAAAACCACCTCCGGCAATCCACTTCTTTTCTCTGGGAATCAGGTTATCCAGATACCTGATATAGGTCTCCTGATCATCCTCGACCGGTTCAAAGGGATCGTAGGTATCATAAAAATCGCGCATACCCGGATCCGCATCCACTGCCGATCTTAGGGTGGCCCGGTTTCGCTGCACGGCTATCTCCTCAGGAACCTGCTCATGTTGTTTCCTCTGCCACTCCTTGTCGTCGGCCGGGTCACCGGAGGCCAGCTGATACCGGGTCACTCTGTCGAGGGAGATGTCCACATAATCGGTGGTATAAAACCACCCCCTCCAGAACCAGTCCAGGTCAATCGCCGAAGCATCCTCCAGTGTTCTGAACAGATCTTCGGGAGTAGGGTGTTTGAACATCCACCGCCGGGCATATTGCCGGAAAGCGAAATCGAACAGCTCCCTTCCCATGATGGTCTCCCTCAGGATATTCAATCCGGTGGCCGGCTTCCTGTATGCATTGGAGTTGAACTGCATCGTAAGCTCCCCGTTGATCATGATGGGTGCGATCATCGACTGATCTCCTTTCATGTAGTCGACAATATCCCTGGGCCTGCCCATTGGATTGGGATGGTCGTGGTCCCACTCTCTTTCTGCGATCCCCTGGAGAAAGGTGTTAAGACCCTCGTCCATCCAGGTCCACTGCCTTTCATCGGAGTTGACAATCATTGGAAAGAAATTGTGCCCCACCTCATGGATAATCACCCCGATCATGCCCCATTTCGTCCTTTCCGAATAGGTCCCGTCCGGTTCCGGTCTTCCCCCGTTGAAACAGATCATGGGGTACTCCATTCCGATGTAGTTGGTATGTACGGAATAAGCGACCGGATAAGGGTAATCAAAGGTGTGCCGCGAGTAAACCTTCAGGGTATGTGCCACCACCCGTGTTGAATACTTCTCCCAGAGGGGATTACCTTCCCTGGGATAGAGCGAGGAGGCAAGGGCAGTGCGTTCTCCGGTCTTCACGGCCATAGCATCCCAGATAAATTTCCTGGAGCTGGCAAAAGCAAAATCCCTGACATTCTCGGCCCTGAACTTCCAGGTTTTATGCTCCTTTGATTTTCTGCTCTCCGCTGCCCTGGCATCCTCTTCCGTTACAATGAGGACCGGCCTCTCAAAACTGGCTCCCGCCTGGTCAAACCTTTCCAGCTGTTCGCCGGAGAGAACCTCCCCGGGGTTGACCAGTCTCCCGGTGGCTCCCACAATATGATCGGAGGGAACCGTAATTTCCACCTCGTAATTGCCGAAAGGAAGGGCAAATTCGGTGCGGCCCAGAAACTGGTTGTTCTGCCACCCTTCCACTTCATTATATACGGCCATCCGGGGGAAAAACTGGGCAATGGTATAGATGTAGTTATCATCCTCCGGGAAATACTCCATTCCTGACCTTCCTCCACCATCCTTCATCCGGTCATTGATCCGGTACCACCAGCGGATCTCCAGATGCTGCTTGCCTCCCGGTTCCAGGGGGACCGGAAGATCGACCCTCATCATGGTATAATTCACGGTATAGGCGAGGGGCCTGTCCTCTCCATCGGTCAGAGACTCCAGGCGGAACCCCCCGTCAAACGGTTCCAGAAGGCTTCCCAATTGCCTGGAGCTGATCCGCTCCTCCATCGATACCGGGGTTATCAAACGAGTCAGACTCTCTTTCTGCCGGACGTTCTGGTCAAGCTGTATCCACAGGTAAACCAGGGTATCGGGCGAATGATTGATATATTCAATGGTCTCGCTCCCACGGATGATCTGATGGTCATCGTCAAGTTCCACCCGGATGCGGTAGTTGGCCTGCTGCTGCCAATATAACTGACCGGGTGCACCGGAGGCCGTCCGGTAAGCATTGGGAGTGCTGAACTCCGTACGCATCTGTCTGAACTGGTTTTCTGCCGGTATAAATACCCGTTCCTGACCGTTGAGAGCAGACAGGAGGATCAGGCCAAGAACAATTGGGATCGCTTTCTTCATGGCTGGAAAATATTGCAGAAGCTAATTTAAAAAGAATTCTCATCTTTACAGGAGAATCCTGGATTTGCGGGAGAAGCAAAATGAAAAAAGGAAAGAAAATCACCCTCCTTATTGGTATCACGCTGACCTTTCTGGCCTGGGTTTCACATGAGTTTTATGTGAGTCTGACCGAGATCCGTTACAATACGGATAGTGCAAGGCTCGAGATCTCCATCCGGTTGTTCCCTGATGATCTCGATTGTGCCCTTCTGCATAATTATGGGGTCACCACTCATCTGGCTACGGAATTGGAGAGTCCGGCGGACGATGCGCTGCTGGTCCGTTACCTGCTCCATCATTTTTCGATCCATTCCGAAGGGGATCCGTTAGTGCTAAACTACCTGGGAAAGGAGCCCGAAGCAGATGCCGTTTGGTGTTACCTGGAATCGGATCCTGTGGGAAAGCCTGAAATACTGGAGGTGAAAAACACCATACTGACCGATGAATTTGAGGATCAGGTAAATATTGTTCAGGTATATTACCTGGACTGGAACAAGGGAAGCCTCCTGGACCGCTTCACACCCAGTACCCGGTTGGTTTTAGGGGAATGAAGAAAAGAAAACACTTCTCAGTTCAGATCCAGCTCCAGTGAATCCAGTACCTGATGGATCCGATCCATATCCTCCTCTGAAAGGTTGACCTGCAGCGCCCCGGCATTATGGATCACCTGGTCCGGGTTCCTTGCCCCGACCAGGGCCACCGTGATTCCGGGCATATTCAAAGTCCATGCAATGACCAGTTGGGAGAGGGAGGTCTCTTTTTCATCGGCCAGGGGTTTGAGCTCATCCAGAAACTGGTTAATCCGGATCAGGTTATTGACCCTGAAATGGGGGGTTTCCGGCCTGGAATCACCGGGCGCAAAGGGATAGTCGGGGGTAATCTTGCCTGTGAGTAATCCTCTTTGTAGTGGACTGTAAGCCAGTATACTACATTGGTTTTCCAAGCACCATGGCACGATCTCCTGTTCGATGTCCCTGCGAACCATGCTGTAGGGGACCTGATTGGAACTCAGAGATACCACTCCGGCGGCTTGCTCCATTTGATCTCTGCCGTAATTGCTGACACCTGCGGCGCGTATCTTTCCCTGGTCCAGGAGGACCTGCATGGCTTCCATAGCCTCTTCAATGGGAGTGGTGGAATCAGGCCAATGCACCTGGTAAAGGTCAATATAATCGGTCCCCAGGCGTTTCAGGCTCTCTTCGCACTCGGTGAGGATACTCTCCTTTCCGGAATACCTGTAAATGTGCTTTTCGGTACCTGCACTATCGGAGGTTGTAAAATAGAATTCTCCATGGGTATCATCCCAACGGAGTCCGCATTTAGTCAGCAGTTCGTACCGTTCCCTCTTCCCCCGAATAGCTTCACCCACGATTTGCTCAGAAAGACCAAATCCATAGACCGGTGCAGTATCGATGGTTGTGATCCCCTGATCCAGGCTCGTCCGGATGGCATTCAGGGCCGAGCGTCGGTCAGACCCACCCCACATCCAGCCACCAATAGCCCATGCACCCAGTGCAATAGGCGATACCTCCACTTCTGATTTTCCGAGGTTTCTTCTTTCCATAACTATTTCTCGTTACTTATATGCCGGATTCTTTTTTCTGACCCTGTCTGCCATTTCGCGGGGCAGATAATTCTCGTAACTGAGGCATACCTCTCTGGAAAAGGTGATGGCATCTCCGATCAGATCTTCCCAGGCAGACGCCTTTAAACAAGATAATTGCTCCTTCGAATATCCATTCTTCCAGATCCCGAATGCCAGTGCGGCATTAAAGGTGTCTCCTGCTCCGATGGTGCTGACGGGTTCGATACGCTCCACCTCTATCTCCAGTTTCGCGGTTTCGGTTCGCAGATGGACACTTTGAGCATTGGCTGTGTAGACCAGAATTCCGCAATGGGGCCTGATCTGTTCCCATGCATCATCCGGGTTCTTCGTTTCAAATATATGTAAGAGATCCTCGTCCGAGGCCCTGACAAGGGTGGCAAAAGCAAGGTTTTCCCTGATCACCGGGATCAGACCATCCCGGTCTGGGACATGATTTCGCCTGAAATTCGGGTCGTAAAGAAGGATGGCTCCTGCTGTGACTGCGCGTTCCAGCAACTCCTTTACCCTGGGGCGTATCCCGGGATTCAGGGCATAATAGGAACCGGCCAGCAGCAGGTCGTTTTCTTCGAAATTGGGAAATTCCACCGCCAGCCGCTGGAAAGGATAATCCTTGTAGAACATATATTCCGCATCACTGCGATCATTCAGAAATGCCAGAGAAATGGCCGACTGGCCCTCAATGTACCTGGCGACACAGTGAGTGTCCACCCCGTTCTCTTTCATGAACCGGAGGATCAGGTCGCCAACCTGATCGTTTCCCATTTCGCTGATAAAGGTAATGGGAGCACCCAATCGTCCCAGTGTTATGGAAGCATTAAATGAGGACCCTCCGGGCTTGGCGGTTTGTGGCTGGTCTTCCCTGAAGATTATATCCAGAATGGTCTCTCCAACGGCGTATATATCAGGCATCCCCTCTTTCTATTTTACCAGTTTGGATATGGCTTTGAATGCTTCGGTTCCCGAAATCCTCGCCAGCTCAAAGAGGATGGATTCTGCGGTAGTGATGACCGCCCCCTCTGTTTTCATGCGCTCCAGGGCCACTTCTCTGTCCAGCGGATTGCGGGAGGAGGTACAGTCAGCCACCACCACGGGAATAAACCCTGAAGCCCGCAGATCAACCACCGTCTGCAATACGCATACGTGGGTTTCGATGCCACAGACTATGACCGAAGTACAACCCGATCGCTCAAGCTCCAGCAGGTAGGAGGGCTCATCACAGCAGGAAAAGGATCGTTTTTCGATGGGAGTCACTTCAGGTAGGAGCTGGGCGACCTGGTCCAGAGTAGGCCCCAGTCCTTTCGGGTATTGCTCGGTGAGAGATAAGGGTACCTCCAAAACACTCAGACCCTGCAGTAATATGAGCGTGTGCTCCAGGAACTGCTCCTTATGATCCATGTGGGGAAATAACTTTTCCTGGATATCGATGACCAGAGCTGTGGTATCTTTTCTTTCAACTCTCATGACTGGTGGTTCCTTGATTTTTCTCCCAAATAGCCACCATGGTGCCGCCTGGCGTAGTCCAGTGCTGAAAATCGAATCCGCTTCATCATCAGAGCCACCAGCACATCCCCCATAACGGCCATAGCGGTTGCCGAGGTAGTCGGTGTAAGCCCCAGGGGACAAACTTCAGGCGGGTTGCCCGTGAAAAGAACCAGTCTGGAGGCTTTAGCAAGCGGTCCTTCGGGATTTCCGGTGATAATCACCAGGGGGATATCGGGGTATAGTGCATGGGTGAGCTGGACCAGTTCTAGAATCTCCCGGGTCTTTCCTGAATTGGAGAATAGAAGCAATAGGTCATTTTCGCGGATCACTCCCAAATCACCATGCTGGGCCTCACTGGGATGGAGGAAGAGAGCAGGCGTTCCGGTTGAGCTCAGAGTGGTGGCCACATGATTGGCCACATGACCTGCTTTTCCCATTCCGCTGGCGATCACCTTACCACCCTTCCGATGCACCTTCTCATGGATCAGATCCAACACCTTTTCATAATCAACACTCAGCGGAATCGAACGGATCGCTTCCGCTTCCCTGTCCAGTATCGTCCGGATTGCCTGCTGAATACTTCTGCCCATTAACTATATCTCTTATCGCAACCTTGATCCTACCATCTCTTCCAGTTTCATCTGGTCGGCGGTAAATAGCCTGATCCCGTCCGAAAGCTTTTCCACGGCCATGGGATCTTCATTATGCATCCACCGGAAGTCCTTCTCATCCAGGGATACCTGATCGATCTGCATTTCCTTTGCAGCTGAGGCATCCAGCTTCTTCTCCACTTTCACATCCATCCCTTCCAGTTCGGCAAGAAGAGCGGGTGAGATCGTCAAAAGATCACAACCAGCCAGCTCCAGGATTTCTCCGGTATTCCTGAAAGAAGCCCCCATCACTTCTGTCCTGAAGCCGAACTTTTTGTAGTAGCAAAAGATTTTTGTGACCGATTGGACCCCCGGATCTTCCGGACCCGGTATATGGTCCACCCCGCGTTCCTTTCGGTGCCAATCATAAATCCTGCCGACGAACGGAGAAATAAGCTGTACATTCGCCTCACCGCAGGCAATGGCCTGGGCCATGCTGAAAAGAAGAGTCAGGTTACAGTGAATACCCTCTTTCTCCAGTTCTCTTGCTGCCCTGATCCCTTCCCAGGTTGCCGCTACTTTGATCAGCACTTTTTCGCGGGAGACCCCGAACTCCTCATACATCCCTATCAATTTCATCGCCTTGCCAATGGTCGCTTCGGTATCAAAAGAGAGTCGTGCATCCACCTCTGTGGAAACCCTGCGGGGAACAATTTTTAAAATCTCCAGCCCGAAAAAAACCGCCAGCATATCCATGGCGTCTGTGAGCCTGTGTGCGCTGTCACTGCCCGATCTTTTTCCGAAGTTGACAGCTTTCTCCACCAGGTGGGCATAGGCCGCTTTCTGCGTGGCAGCATAGATCAGGGACGGATTGGTGGTCGAGTCCACCGGGGTATACTTCTGGATGCTTTCAAAATCACCTGTATCGGCAACTACCCGGGTGAATTTCTTTAGTTGTTCCAGGGTATTCATTGGATATCTCTTTGATCAGGAGCCAAAGATAATACAATTGGGACGGATTAATAGGATTTCACCTCCTTAAGTAGGTCAGGGGTGATTGTGATCCTGGCATATGTATCCTGGAGACTTCTCAAGGTTGAAAAATGTACATATCTGGCAGGAATGATATGTTCCTCAAACTGCAGTGACCTGGTGGCACAGGCATCCGAAACAAGGGTGCATTTAAATCCCAGGTCATGGGCAGCCCTCACGCTTGCCTCGACACACATATGGGTCTGCATGCCACAAATTACCAAATGTTTGATGGAATCTGCGCGGAGTATCTCTTCCAGTCCGGAACCCAGGAATGGGTTCACTTCATCCTTGGAAATGATCCTCTCCGTATCCAGAGGTTCCACAAAGGGATGAAACCCGCCACCCTCTTCCACGTTGTGACGCACATGGTATACCTTCAGTCCGTAATTCCTGAATTCATCCAGCAGGAGTCCGGCATTCGTGCAGGCAGCCTGTGGATCCTCCAGCTGCAAGCTGCCCCCGGGAAAATAAAACTCCTGGATATCAATGATCAGAAGGGCCGTCTCCTGTGATTTCAAGGCTTGGGCGGATACTACCCATAACCATAGCACAGGAATCCAAAGGGTGCGTAGCTTCTTCATACCTGAGGGTAAGTTTAGTGGTTCAATTTAGTGATTTGGGTGGAACGGATCAATATCTGATACGAATACCGGTAAAATTAGTAAAAGGGGGGTAAGGGAAAATAATATTAATATTTATGACATATAACCCCTCATTAAATAGGGGTATAAATTATTTTATTATACTTTTTTTAATTTTTACCCCCTATTATTTGATAGTTTGAAATTTTATTTCATACTTTTGCTTCGAACTATTATTTATTTAACCCTAAAAGTTACAATCATGAAGAGGACAGTTTTACTCAGGGGCCTGGTGGCCATAATCATTGCAGCAACGTTGATGGCGCCGGTTCATGTGAATGGGCAGGATGAATCCTCCTCCCCATTCAGCGTGGGAGGTGACTTGGTGAGCAGCTATCTCTGGAGAGGTTCGAAATTTGGAACAGGTCCTGCCATACAACCATATGTGGAATTGTCCCTGAGTAATTTCACTGTGGGCGGATGGGGTTCGTATTGCTTCACTACCAATGAAGCTGCCGAGGCCGATCTCTATCTCTCCTACGGATTTGATTTCGGACTCAGCATCGGCCTTACCGATTATTATTATCCCGGCACCCCATATTTCGATTTTTCAGATTCCACCGGAGCGCATGGCCTGGAGGTAAATCTGGGATATGAAATAGCGGGACTGTCGATCGGTGCCAACTACATGATCAATGAAGCGGGAGGTGCGGGAACTGCAGGCGGAGATATGTACTTTGAACTGGGGTACACCTTCGACAGCTTCGGCTTATTGATAGGCGCCGGGGATGGCTGGCATACCATTGACGGGGAATTCGCCGTCTGCAACATCGGGATAACCAGCTCCACCGAGATCGAGGTCACCGATTCCTTCTCGCTCCCTGTGAGCGGCGCTTTGATTTTGAATCCCGAAAAGGAGCAATTTCATGTGGTGGTGGGGGTCTCCTTCTAGCCTGACGGATTCATTTCGAAAGAATCGAAAACATATTGCATAAATCAGAAACCATGAAAAAAATTGAAGCAATCGTTCGAAAAACCAAGTTTGAAGATGTCAAGGAAGCTCTTCATGAGAATGGAATTGAATTTTTCTCTTTCTGGGAAGCCCGCGGTGTGGGAATGGCCAGGGAGAGCAGGGTTTACCGGGGCATCGCCTACGACACCAGCACCATCGAGAGACTCTATCTACAGATCGTTGTCCGGGATGTGAATCTGGAAAAGACCATCGAGGCGGTCTTGAAATCGGCCCGCACCGGAGAGGTGGGAGATGGAAAGATCTTCGTTTCCACCATCGATGATAGTATCCGCATCAGGACGGGTGAGAAAGGAGATGAATCACTCTACATCAAAGACTGAAAACTTAATTGTACAAGTAAATATTGAATACCATGGAAGATTTGACATCAGCTGTATCGGAATTCACGATCTCGATCGATACCTTATGGATATTGGTGGCTGCCGTACTGGTCATGTTTATGCAGCCCGGGTTTGCCCTGGTGGAGGCCGGTTTCACCCGGTCGAAGAACACGGCAAATATTCTCATGAAGAACCTGATGGACTTTTCTATCGGTTCCATCATCTTCTGGCTCCTCGGTTATACACTCATGTACGGGGAGGATATCGGAGGCTTTATGGGCAAGATCTCCCTGTTCTTCAGCAGCAATGAAGTGAACGGGGTGCCCGACAAGGCCTCCCTCATGTTCCAGACGGTATTTGCCGCCACAGCGGCAACCATCGTTTCCGGGGCCATGGCGGAAAGGACCAAGTTCAGCGCCTATATCATCTTCAGTGTGGCCATTACGGCCATCATCTATCCCATCTCCGGCCACTGGGTCTGGGGGGGAGGATGGTTATCCACTTTGAATACACCCTTCCATGACTTTGCAGGATCGACCGTCGTTCATTCCGTCGGAGCTTGGGTGGGTCTGATGGGGTCGGCGGTTATTGGGCCCAGGATCGGAAAATATACGGCCGACGGAAAAGCAAAGGCCATACCGGGTCAGAACCTGGCAATGGGAGCCCTGGGCGTATTCATCCTCTGGTTCGGCTGGTTCGGTTTCAATCCGGGTTCTCAGCTGGCAGCAACAGGAACAGAAAACGCATCCGCCATTGCTCATATCTTCATAACCACCAATCTGGCAGCTGCCGGCGGAGCGGTTACCGCCATGGCAGTAACCTGGATGAAATACAAACGTCCCGGCCTTTCCATCACCCTGAACGGGGCCCTGGCCGGACTGGTGGCCATTACGGCAGGCTGTGATGTGGTGAGTCCGGGCGGCGCACTCATCATAGGTATCCTTGCAGGAATAGTCCTGGTATTCGGTGTGGAGTTCATCGACAAAGTTCTGAAAGTGGATGATCCGGTGGGGGCCGTATCGGTACACGGTCTCAATGGAGCGCTGGGAACTATCCTGGTCGGATTTTTTGATACCTCCAACGGACTGTTTTACGGTGGTGGCGCCGCCCAGCTGGGATCTCAGCTGATCGGGGTACTGGCTATTGCCGCCTGGGCACTGGGTCTCGGATTTCTCCTTTTCTTCATCCTGAAGAAGGCTCACGGCCTGAGGGTGACCCGCAGAATCGAGGAAGAAGGACTGGATGTCTACGAACATGGCGAATCTGCTTACAACTAACCCTTAAGCAGATCTGTGAAGACCGGCCTTCGATTCCGGCCGGCATCAGGGAGGCAGTATCGAAAGGTACTGCCTCCTTTTTATGGAGATATGTTTCTGCCTGGCCGAATTGGGGGGCATGGGAATGTCCATTCGTTGCTGAATCCGGGAGGCATGGGAATGTCCATTCGTTGCTGAATCCGGGAGGCATGGGAACGTCCATTCGTTGCTGAATCCAGGAGGCATGGGAACGTCCAT
>CAZRZY010000012.1:0-43222 GCA_964604655.1 uncultured Bacteroides sp.
AGTTATTAACAATCAAATGTTTATAAAACTAGTCGACTTTTCGGAGTGGACTCAATAAATAGATATAAAACGTCTTTCGGTCAATGTGCAGGCAGCCAAATCCTTCTCTAATCCTTTTCAGTCCATATTCAGAACCTTTTCAGTCCATATTCAGAACCTTCTCAGTCCACATTCAGAACCTTCTCAGTCCATATTCAGAACCTTCTCAGTCCACATTCAGAACCTTACCTTCTCAGTCCACATTCAGAACCTTCTCAGTCCACATTCAGAACCTTTTCAAGCAGAAATGCATAACTATTGGACGCTTAACATTTTTCTGAGCATAACACTTCTTGTGTCAGGTGTAGTTCGCAGGTGATGAGGAGGCAGGTGTATGGAGGAGTTATATGTTCATCGGAACAAAGGTGACCTTCATGGATGAAGGAGGGGCCTGCAGCTCCGTTTCATCGGGAGTCTATGAGTTTGAGGTCAGCGATTCATCTGTAACCTTTTGTAAGGTAATTGATCCTGTTGTTAGAAGAAGCGGCTGATGGAGGGAACCTGGTCCAGAGCGGCTGATGGAGGAAATCTGGTCCAGAGCGTATGAGAAAGAAAAATTGCGGTCCAGGTATCCGCCTATGGATTTGATCGGCTGCTCAGATGCCATAACCCGCATATTTCGCACCGGTAAGCATGGAGTTCCCTGACTACGCGGTTCTCTTCGATGTAACGGATCATATCTTCGGCCTCTTCCCGGGAATAGTAGGCCGTCTTTTTGCAACCCGGGGTAATGGGATCAACCGATCTGGGTCTGGATCTGGATCTGGATCTCGATGATTTATACGACATTAACCATAGTTTATTCCAGCGGTTCCCCGCAGGCAGGGCAAAATTTATACCCCAGGGCTTTATCGAATTCATGACCGTTGGAGCACCGGATCACCTGCTTTTCGGAGTTGACCTGAGTCAGGATCCCGAAGATCTTCGCATTCCCTGAGGTACTTCCCCGGTAGCCGGTGACCAGGAACTCGATACTTTGCTGCCTTCCGGTCCGTAGTTTCGTGAGAACCTCCTGGGTGGGACAGTAGAGTTCCAGAATGGTCTTCTCTCCATCCTCCTGATTTTCGCAGTAGACCAGCGGCTGATTGGCTTTGATCATCAGGGTATTGAAGGAGGTGGTGACACTTACCCCTCTCCCTGTCATCAGATCGGAGGTTGCCTTCTGGTCATATTCATAGACCCAGCTGTTGCCGGCCTTACCGGTCAGGTCCACACCTGCGGAAACCTTTTCTCCGCTGGGACGCTTCATGAAACGTACGATGTCTGCATCATTCAGGCGAATCTCTTTTCCCCAAATGGAGGCGGCGAATTCCTCATTAATCGACCGGACCACGCTCTCATGGGCCCCCTGACTATCCTCGGTGGCCAGTTTTACCATGGCGATGAATTCTTCCTCAGGGATCACCTGGGAATAGCCGGTAATGGAAATGCCAAGTGCCAACAGCAGAATGAGTTTTTTCATGGTCAAAGGGTATTTTCTAGATGGCTGTTTATTCTTACAACGAGAAAACCGGATAATCTGTTGCAGAAAGCAAAACCGGATATTCTGTTGCAGAAAGTAAAACCGGATAATCTGTTGCAGAAAGCAAAACCGGATAATCTGTTGCAGAAAGCAAAACCGGATATTCTGTTGCAGAAAGCAAAACCGGATAATCTGTTGCAGAAAGCAAAACCGGATATTCTGTTGCAGAAAGCAAAACCGGATATTCTGTTGCAGAAAGTAAAACCGGATATTCTGTTGCAGAAAGCAAAACCGGATATTCTGTTGCAGAAAGCAAAACCGTATTTTTACGGGAGAACATGTTACAGAAATTAGAAACCACTCTCGGATCCCCCGGTCCGGGATTTATCATTGCCTCCCTGGTGCTGGGGCCCGGAAGCATCACCATTGCTTCAAGGATCGGTTTTGAATCCCGCTCGCGCATTGGCTTCGCCGAGCTCGCAGGCTCGGTTCTCCGCAGCTCTGCTGCGAGGGTTAGTGAGCACAAATAAAATTAAAACTGTATCGAAGATTCCTCGAATATTCGAGGTTCTTCAATTTGCCTGCCATTTTATCTGGGTTGTACCCTTGGCCCTGTTGTATATACTGAACTATACCGCCATGAGCGCCCGTTTCGGAATAGTTTTCAGCTACAGCCTGCTCCATCTGATTACCCGGCAGTACGGAAGGTTTTTTTGATGCGGCCAACCATTTCCATGGCTGCATTGTCGGGCTGCACGAGATACTGCGCCGTCAGGGTTTCCTGGAGGGCAACTGGCTGCTGGACAAAAGCATCGTTTTTTCCAGGCAGCAGGAGGGGGAGATAGGCCTGGTCTGACGCTTCCATCCCGATCTGATGGATGATGCCTACGTGAAGAGAACATCGGCAGGTGGATGTCTTAAGACAGGACCTTCACCCACTCCTCGCTCTGACCCGACCGCTCGATGGCTTCCAGGACGGCCACGCACTTCAGGATGCTATCATGGCTGCGTGGCTCCGTTCCGGTGCGGAACATCTCCACCATATCCGTATAGTTGCGGTCCACCTCAGGAGCCTCCACGCGGGAGTTCAGTTCACGGATGCCCTCGTCCGTTTCCAGAAAGGTGGTCCATCCGTACACTTTCCTGGTGAGGATCAGATTGGCCGTTAATCCGTCCCGGTATATAAGGGTGATAGTACCTTTGGCACCGGTGCGGGCCACCTTCACTTTCTCAATATCATCCCCGAACATATACATCAGGGGCTGCAGCAGGTGAACCCCGTAGAAAAAGATTCCCCCGTAGACCGAATCAAAATCTGCCCGTCCCAGCCGGATCACCTGATGTATCTTTCCGATCTCTTTCAGCTGTTTGATCATATCAAATGTGGCCTTGCTATGGGCGATGGAGCTGAATGAGGTGACCGGGGTTCCGCACTCCCGGGCCATGGCCAGGAATTCCCTGCCTTCTTCAACACGGTAGCAAAAGGGTTTGTCGATAAAGGAGGGGATACCGGCTTTGATGAATGGAGTGGCAGCTTCCAGGTGGTGCCTGGCATGCCGGTGGTCGACGATCAGCGCATCGATCTTTCCCAGCATCTCTTCCGGGGTACTGACGATATAGGGGATATTTCCCCGTTCACTCGCCTTTCTGGCCAGTTCATCGGTTTCCCCCCAGACATATTTCACCTCTACCCCTTCAAATTTCTTATCAATGTTGAACAGCTTGCCAAATCCGATGGTGTGGGAGTTCTCTGCTCCGATGATCCCGATCCGGATTCTTTGCGGTGATTTTCCGGGAAGCCCTGATGCGGCCAGCGCGGGAAAGGACAGTGCCACTCCCGCGGATGCGAGTCCTTTGCCTGCCTTCGCAATAAACGTTCTTCTGGTTTCCATTTAAGGTCGGTTTTTCATCTGTCAATTTAAGGGAAACCAAGCCTAATTCAAAGCGGTCGAATAAGCGCCAACGGCGTATGAATTTGACCAATCAGGGGCATTCCTGGACGAACCCGATGTTCGGGGTATCTAATATTCATCTGTCCGGAAAATTCGATTCACAGACGTGTTTTCACATGCATGGATTCCCAGGAGGTGAAGGTCATCGGACAGATCGGATTGATCAAATACGGGGTATAATTGGAATCTCTTCTTTTGTGGTTTTCGTATTTTCAGTAGGAAATTCTAAGCAATACACCGGTAATTTTGTCGTTTTCGAACAGTATACGAATCTAAGACATGTCGCAAAGGAATATACAGATACCCAATAACTTTTCCAGCCAGGAGAGGCTTTACTCCATACGGAAATCACTGAAAGGCTGGTGGTTTATACTCCTGGGAGCAGGCACAGCCGGGCTTTTCCTTATCCTGATATATCTCCTGATCCCCGATTTTCAGTTATCTGCCGGTGAGATGGTCATGGCAATTGCCCTTCAGGGCGTGATTGCATGCGTACTCTTCGGAATTGGGAGAATCTGGATACGCCGTTTCGATGACCATTACCACGCCGCTTCGGGAATCGGCAAAAATGTACTGATATATGGTGCCGGAACTACGGGGATGATTGTCCAGAGGGTTATTGAAGGGGACCGCTCACGTCAATTCAGGATCCTGTCTTTCCTGGACGAAAACCCGCTTATCCGGCGCAACACGATCAGAGGCGTTCCGGTGCTCAGTCCCCCGGAGCTTACCAGTGAATATCTGGAAGAGCAACAGGTGAAGAAAATGATCTTCACCGATAGCGATATACCCCTCTCTAAAAAGGGGGAGATTTTCAGGGAAGCAGTCGGGCTGGGTCTGGAAGTGCTTCAGGTGCCTCCCATTGATACCTGGCCAAATGGTCATTTCCATCTCAACCTGTTGAAGAAGGTGGAGCTGCAGGATCTGCTCAGCTTCCATCCGGCTCAGCTGAACACCCGGATGATTACCCACGGGCTGCGCAACCGGACCATCCTGGTGACCGGTGCTGCCGGATTTATCGGGTCTGAACTGGTTCGCCAGCTTAGCCAGTTCACGGTCTGGAGGATGATCCTGATCGACCGGGCCGAATCGGCCATGTATGACCTGGAGGAGGAGTTGAAGGAGAGGTATCCGAATGCTCCGGTTCGAACCATCCTGGCTGATGTGACCGACGAGGTGATGATGAACCGCATATTTGAAGAGACGCAGCCCGAGATTATTTTTCATACCGCCACCAATAAGCATGTGCCATTGATGGAGGAAAATCCCCATGAGGCCGTTCGTAGCAATGTGGGAAGTACGGTTGTACTCACCAAACTATCCATGAAATACCGGGTAAAGAAGTTTGTGTTGGTTTCCAGCAATCAGGCGGTACAACCTACGAATGTGATGGGCGCATCCTTGCGCATCAGTGAAATGCTGCTCCAGGCCCGGTCCATGACCCCGGGGAACAGGACTCAGTTTGTGACCACACGTTTTGGCAATCTGCTGGATTCCAGGGGATCCGTTTTTCACAAGTTCAAAACCCAGATAGAGACAGGAGGCCCGGTTACGGTCACTCATCCGGAGGTGAAGCGCTGTTTCATGCCCACACAGGAAGCAAGCCAGCTGGTGCTGGAGGCTTGTTTTATGGGATTGGGCGGTGAAATATTTGAATTTGACCAGGGCGAACCATTCAGTATCCATGAAATTGCAAGGCAGATGATCCTGCTGGAGGGGAAGGTTCCTGACAGGGATATTCCGATTGAGTTTACCGGGCTGCGTCCCGGGGAAGTTCTGGAGGAGCAGTTGCATACAGCAAGAGAGAAGACCCTTCCCACTTACAATCCCAAGGTGAAGGTGGCAGAAGTGGCCTGGCTGGATCACCGGAAGGTGCTTTCGGAGATCCGTACCATGATGAACAATTCACCCTATTTATCGAAGGACGAACTGATCGGCGTCATTGAGGATTTCGTTACGGAATACCGCAGCAGCCTCAAGAAATACAGCGAGTCCGCCTCTTACAAAGACTCGCTGGAACTGAAATACTATCCGGGACGAGCCGTTTGAGCCTTTGTTCATTCAATCGGCGATTCACACACTTCAGAAGTCGGTCAAATCCACTACCTCAGATAGAGGATCCTCCGGTGGTCCAGTTTCCTGCCTCCAGATACCAGATGGAGAAAATAGACCCCGTTTCCGAAAGAGGGAAGGGCTTCCGCCGGGTGGATAACGATTTTCGATCTGCCTTCACCCAGGCCGGTCAGGCTGTAGGTGAATACGATCCTTCCAGTCGGGTCGGTGATCTCGATCCGGGTATCGGCCTGGAGATCCTCTTTCAGCATATAGAGCATCAGGGTAATGGACTCACTGAAGGGATTGGGGTAGCACTCGGAGATGGAAGAGCGGACCTCTGAAACAACCGCATTGCTGAGCATCTTTCCACCCACAAAAGCGCCGTAACCGCCTCCGATGGCTTCGTCGGGAACGCCATCAGGGAGGGGGAGAGCCTGTGGAACGGAAACGATAGTGTCTCCTTCGTTCCGTACCATGGAGTCGATGGCAACAAAGGAGGTGTACCGGGTCAGCAGGTTGTAACGGAGGCCCAATTGTATAATTTCCTCGATCAAAGCACTGTCGGGATTCCCGTACTGGTCGAAAACAGTACAGTAATCGTCCAGCAGCTGGATCCGTTTTCTGGCCCAGAGGTACCGTAGTGCACTGTTCTCTTCAGACGGAGTATAACTGTCCACATTCAGCGTTTCCCGGTAGGTGGTATTCCCCGTTCTGCCCGAAAGGTGGATACTTCCTGCCGGTTCGCCTTCCCATTTGCCATAAAGGATGATGGGGCGCTGAGCCAGCACATCGGGGATGGTGAGCGGTTCCACATCGTATATCTGGAATCCGTCGAAGGAGGTCTCGATATTGGTCAGCACGGGGTACTGGATGTACTGCCTGAACCGGCCGGCCGCTTCCGGCGCCTCTTCGGGTTTGGAGACGACCATGGGTTCGGTGACTCCCACATGAGCCATGCCCTCGATGATATACCGGTTCACTGAAGAACCGATCCCGAAGGGAAAGAAATTGGCCTCGCCCAGGTTGTTCCGTATCAGGTCGAACGCCTGGCGTTCAACGGTCACGTATCCGTCGGTGGCGATCACAAAACTCCGGGAGAAATCCTCCGTACCGGTCAGCCCGAGCGCCGTGTTCAGGGCATTCAGCAGTTCGGTTCCCCCGCCGCCCTGCTGCGAATCGATCATCTCGGTGGCCAGTTGCTTGTTCTCGGGAGTGGCCGGCAGCGAGGAGGCAGCCAGCACCCGCGATCCGCCTGCAAAAAAGACTACATTGAACCGATCGGTTTCCCGGATCTGGCCGATAAGATCCACCAGAAGGGTTCTGGAGATGTCGATGGGAAATCCCCTCATGGATCCGGAAACATCCATGATGAACACATACTCCCGCGGAGGGATATCCGCATCAGATGGAGTGGCCGGGGGCTGGATCATGGCCAGGAAGAAATTCTCCTCCTCTCCCTCGTACAACAACAGTCCTGATTCCAGGGTCTCCCCGGAAAGCCGGTACTGTAGAATAAAGTCGCGGTTTCCCTCTCTCTTGCTGAGCAGCTGGCAGGAGGCATTGCTCACGGAAATATCGATCGCTACCGAATCATGCGACGGGCAGGACAGTTCCTTCAGCGACACCCCCGACCGGATATCCACTCCGATGGAAAAGTCGTATGCAGGGGGGACCCCTGCCGGGGAGAAGGGGGTACCTGCGAAGGAGGAACTGGCACTGTCCTCCGGCGGGGAGACATACCGGGGACCAACAACCGTGGGGTAGATAAATTTGTAGATGCCATTTACCGGGACCAGCAGTTCGGTATACTTCATCTCCAAATCAATGGTATCACCGGGAAGGATGTTTCCCACATTCATCCGGAATACATTGGGACGCTCCTGTTCCAGCAGCGATGCGGTCTTACCCTCCTCCAGGGCATTCTCGTACTTCTCCCGCGCTTCCTCCTTCTCCATAATCTTGGCGAAAAGGATCCGTTCGCCGATTTTCATATTCATGGCGTAGACCGCCGCACGCGTAGAGGCAGGGAAGATATAGATCGCCTCCAGTACGTTCTCCCCTTCGTTGCAATAGGTTTGACGGACCGTCACATCGGCGATAACCCCGCTGATGCTGACCTCGGCCGAGGTAGCTTTCAATGGCAGCCGGTCGGTGGTGGAATCGGGAGCAGAGACTACGAAATAGGGTGAAACTGTAACATCGTCGGGTGCCGCGGTTTCCTGGGCCGCCACGGCGGTGTTCATTAATAAGGCGCAGCAGAGGGAAGCTGCCACATACTGCATTCCTTTGTTCAAGGGTTTTCTGATATGAAAATTTAAGGAATTGCTGAGATTCATGCGGAGGATCATCTTTTTAGTTGGTTTCAGGTGTTTACCGTTTAAGATGGGTTCAATTGGAAAATGGTTGCGGAGACATGATTTATCTGAATAGCATTATAGGATCCATCTTAAGAAATTCCTGCCAGGGAATGCCATCCGAACCGACAATGATGATCCGGCAGGGAGAAAATCGCTTCCTGAATGCAGCCATCCCTTGGTTTCGGGTTTATTTTCCACGCTTCACCTCGATCCCTATACACCTGTTATGCCTTAACAAAAGGAAATCCATTTGACTGGATTTCATGGAAGGAGAGTGGAGACTGAACAGATAACAGGGCATTATTGTGGACCTGGAATTTCGGACTGGAGGATCGCTGCCTGATTACACCCCTGGTATATTTCTCCAGGCCGGCCAGTAATCCGGATGTATCCAGCAGTTTCAAACTGTCCGGCAAGTGATTCCGATAATCCCTTCTGCAGCAAGAGCCTTGACGAGTCGAGAAGAATAACCTTAAGGGCGGTCCCCCGAAAGGTATCCCTGTCCCACTCACGTTTTACCATTTCGCTCCAGTTGCTTATCTTTTGGATTTCATCAATTACCAGGACAGCTTCATTCCTGTCTGCTGTACGGCACTTTAACCTGTCTGGGACCCATAATTACCTGAATGAATGTCCTTTTTTCCTTTTCAATCCTCTTAGTGTGTAAGTGTTTATTAGGTCTTACATACATATTTTACAATTTACTTTATTCATTTAGTAAACCAAAACCAGAGGTAAACTTATCGGGCCATCATGTCCATCTACCGTTAAATTTTGCCGGTTTACCGATTATGTCTCTGATTTCCTCCGTACAGGAAATATCTTGAGGTCAAAATCCTGACCAAATACGTATGATGAAAAAGAAGAGGGTCATTGTGATCGGGGCGGGGATCGGCGGGATCGGAACCGCTGCCATCCTTTCGAGACAAGGATGCGATGTCACGATCTTTGAGAAGAATCCCTATCCGGGCGGCCGATGCGGCTGTATTCAGATGGACGGGCACCGGTTCGATACCGGGGCCACCTTCCTGATGATGCCAGGTATCTATAATAGTGTGTTTGAACTTGCCGGAAAAGAGATGCGTGAGGTGGTGCGACTCCACCGTATCGACCCTATTTACAAAGTAAAGTTTCCCGGAGATACCGCCATCCGGTTTACCTCCGACCTGGCCAGTCTGCAGCAGCAGTTCGAGAAGATCGAGAAAGGAAGTTACGGTCATTTTCTTAAACTGCTCAACAAAGGATTCTGCATTTATGAGAACTCCATGCAGCTTATCGACCGTAACTATTTCCGGATCCTCGATCCCTCGCTGATTAAGTACCCTTTCCTCCTGCTGAAATATAAGGCATTCAGCAACCATTACCGCTTTATCAGCAGGTATTTCAAATCGGATGATTTGAGGGCACTATTTACCTTTCAGAACCTCTACCTGGGCCAGAATCCGCTGGCTGCCTCCGGGATGTATACCTTCCTGCCGTTTATGGAGATCTCCGACGGGGTCTATTTCCCCGAAGGCGGGATGCACCGGGTGGCGGAAAGCCTCCTCTCCATCGCCAGGGAGCAGGGGGTGGAGGTGCAGCTCGGAGCTCCGGTAGCCCGGATCGATGTAAACCACCGGTTGGCGAAAGGGGTGGAGCTGGAGGACGGTACCTTCCATCCGGCCGATATAATCGTATCCAACGCCGATGTACCTTTCGTGTATAATAAGCTGTTACCCCAAAGCAGGATGGCGAAACGTCTCCAAAGGAAGAAATATTCCTGTTCGGCCATGGCATTCCACTGGGCGGTCGACAAGGTCTATGACCAGCTGGATCACCACACGGTATTCGTATCACGAACGCATAAGGAGAGCTGTGATACCATCTTCCGGAAGAACGGATTTGCGCAAGAGCCGTCGATTTATGTGCATTCCCCGGCCAGGACTGATCCGACCGCTGCTCCTCCCGGTCACGACTCCATCACGGCCATTGTGCATACCGGCAACCTGGATGAAAACGGGAGCTATGACTGGGAAAAGATCAAGGCCAGGACCAGGGAGGGGATTATCCGCAGGCTGGAGGAGGAGGGCCTGGAGCAATTCGGGGAACACATCCAATCGGAGATCTGTTTCACCCCCGAATCGTGGTACACGGAGTTCAACCTCACCCGGGGCGGAACATTCGGTAGTTTAGCTCATAACCTGATGCAGATGGGTTTTATGAGACCGGCCAATCACCACCGTAGGTACCGGAACCTTTATTTCACCGGGGGCAGCACGCAACCCGGCAGCGGGATGCCGCTCTCCCTGCTGTCTGCCAAGCTGGTCACGGAACGAATAAGGAAAGAACAACTCTGAAAGTTAAAACCCAAACCAATGGCACATTCCCATGAATAAAGAAACACAACAAATCATACATGAGATCAATTTCGAGAAGATCGTTAAGCACCCCAATATCCTGATCGCAGCCAGGTTCTGGGATGACCGCAGATTTCACGCAGCTAAGGTGTGCTATCAATTCATGCGCATGATCGATGATTATGTGGACGACCGCAAGGCGTTGGGAAAGGAGATCAGCTACCCGGAAAGAGGGGAGTTGAGTGAGCAGGTGAATCATTGGATCGCCTGCCTGGACAAAATGGAGGAGGCAGATCCTTTTTACTCCGAGCTGATGGAAACGGTTTCAGAATTCCGGATCCCTCTGCCACTGTTTCAGAATTTCGCCAATTCGATGCTTTTCGATATCGACCACGATGGTTTCGACACCCTGGACCAGTTCCTGGAGTATTCGGAAGGATCTGCGGTGGCACCTGCATCGATTTTCGTGCATCTCTGCTGCCTGAAGGAGGGACCTGACGGATATGTCACCCCGGAGGTGGATGTGATCGAAGCTGCCCGGCCCTGTGCCCTATTCAGCTATATTGTCCATATCATACGGGATTTTCAGAAGGATCAGCTGAGTAACCTGAATTATTTTGCCACCGACATCCTTCAGAAGCATCGCCTGGCACCCTCCGATCTCAAGGTCATTGCCTCTACGGGGGTGGTTCCGGACTCTTTCAGGGAAGTCATCAGGCAATACCTGGAGTATGCCCGGTACTTCAACGACCGGACGCTGGAGGTGATGGATCAGCTTTCCAGCCGGCTGGAATGGAACAACTTTCTGAGCCTGAAGATTATCTATCACCTCTATAAACTAGTCTTCGACCGCATCGATCCCGACAGGGACAACTTCACCACGGCCGAGCTGAATCCCACCCCGCTGGAGATCAAGGAGCGGGTGATGGAGGTGGTGTCGGAATTGTATACTGATTGATCAGCCGCTAAAAGATAGATTCCTGCACCTTTCCCCCTTTCACATCAGGAACCCCTCTTAGTAATCCCACCGAAGCGGATCTCTGCATTGTTACGTCGCTGCCGTCAAACGCGAAAGTGTAGTAGACGCTATGGGGACTTTCGATGTAGCGTACGGTGAGCTCCAGAGTATCATTTCCTTTCCAGCTGTAGGCGGATGCGATTTTGGCCGGAAGCAGAATACCGGCATTGGCACCATAAAAAGGAACCAGATTAGGTCCGGGGATCATTGTTTCGCCTTCGATCCATTCTCCCTTTCCCAGCTCGATAGTGTGTTTGGTTTCTGCTGTATCGGTTACAATGAATAAGCAGCTCTTATCTATAAAACTGAAAGTACACCCGCTGACAGCATTCCTTTCACCAGGATCGAAGACATAATAGGATCCGGCTATGGTGTCCTGTATGGGAGGGTTCGGACCAGGATCGGGAGCCGGCAATAGCAGGGATCCCAGTTTTTCCTCCAATGCATTCTGCGTCTCCGGATCCGCTGGAAGCGGATCCTCCAGCAAGCCGGGAAGAAGATGATCCCAGATCAGGTTCAGCTCTGCCTGCATATCCCCGGCCTCGGCCGTTACCGCAATAACAGCATCTTTATCTTCAATCACCACAATCAGTTGTCCGAAGGCCCCGTCGCCCCTGTAATATCCATGCTGCGATCTCCAGAATTTATACCCGTACCCCTGCACCCAGTCGTTGCCTTTCCGTTCTTCCTCAGATAGTTGGGGTGCCTGATCGATGTGTTTCGAAGTGGCTTCTTCAATCCATGCTTCCGGGAGCAGTTGCTCCCCCTTCCAGTTTCCCTTCTGCAGGTACAATTGTCCGAATTTGGCCAGGTCTTCGGTCTTCAGCCGCAGTCCCCAGCCACCGCTGTTGATACCCTCCGGGTCGGTTTCCCAGTCCATCCCCTGGATCTGCAACGGGTCGAATAGCCGCGGTTTGAGATATTCCTGCACAGATTCTCCGGTCACCTTCGTGATGATGGCCGAGAGCATGTAGGTGGCCATGGAGTTATACTTGAATACAGTGCCCGGCTCATCTTTCACAGGGTACCCCAGAAAACCTTTGATCCAGCTTTCGCCCGTCTGAATCTGCTGCGGATTCATCGGCGGATCCTGGCCGGCGCTCATGGTGAGCAGGTCTTTCACTGTCATGGCCTCCAGGTTCGGAGAGATCGTATCGGGCAGCTGTTCGGGAAAGAACGAAATGACCCGGTCGTCGACCGAAAGGAGTCCCTCTGCCACGGCAAATCCAATGGCTGTGGAGGTGAAGCTCTTGCTGGTGGAATATAGCGTATGTTTCAGATCCGCCCGGTAGGGATCCCACCATCCTTCGGCGATGACCTTCCCGTTCCGCAGGAACATGAAGCTGTGCAACTCCTGTTCGCTGGTTTCCGCTGCATCCAGGAAACTGATGATAGAGGAGGAGCTGACTCCTTCGGCTTCAGGGATAGATCGCGGAAGGCTGGAATTATTTGCAGGTTCTGGTGGATTACATGAGGTAAGGAGAAAGAAGATCAGAAGAATTGAATACAGCCTGAGCTGATAGTTTTTGATTGAGAAAGGCGGTTGTTTCATGAGGTCATATAGTAATCGGAATAAAATTAAGGTTTTTACCACTACAGCAATTAAATATTGCGAATTGTCTGGAAATTATCAATATCACCTTTCATGCTATCACTTTTCCTGCTATGACCTGACCATCCTCGCTGGACATTATCGGAAATTTTAGTAAATTGTATGAGTACCCTCTGTATCCTTCTGCCGGACCGGCAGAATTGTGCACACCCTGATTATTAAAAACCATCTCACACTCAGGTCATGAAAAGATTTTCACCCGCCTCTTCTTTCATCCTGCCCTTCGTTTTCCTGTCCGTCAGTTCTATGGCCCAGATGCCCGGAATCTCCTGGGCCGATTTCTTCCCGGGTAACTATGGAACAGGCAATTATACGGCCAACGACATCAAACAGTCCCCGTATGGAGGGTATGTGATGGTAGGCAGCAGACATATCCAGTCACCGACCATGGGTCACAACCAGGTGATGGTGATGCGGGTGGATGAGGAGGGATTCGAGGTCTGGATGCAACAGGTTTTTACAGGGTATCATATAACCAATATACTGGTGGACGGCAACTGGGTGGCTGACTCCATCCCCTGGGACCAGGAAGCCTATGACATGATCATCACCCCGATGCCGCATATCACTTACCTGTTAACCGGTTACAGGGATGTCTCCCTGGTCGATGCAACAACCCCTCCCGGCCTGTTTCTCATGGAGGTCACTGGGTTGGGAATCGTGAATTTCGACTCGCTGTATTATAACAACAACCTGCATCACATCGCAGGGCGCTGCATTCAGCCTGCCATCGGGGGCGGATACATTATTGCATGTTCCTACCGGGAGGACGGGGGCGGGACCGATGAGACACTCCTAACCACCCTTGTGAAGGATAAGCTGGGAAAGTACGTGCATGAAGATATGCCATTTTACAAGGTCATCCCGGTAGGTGAGAGTGGGTATGCTCGCTGGATACGGCAGTTTGGGACCGGCTACATCCTGGCAGGAAGTGCCTTCAGAAGCCACAGTAAATTTGACCTGTTTATCCAGAAAATCGATGCGGATAACGAACTGAAATGGACCCGGTTCTATGGAATGATGGACTCGGACGAGTTCGCCGATGCACTGGTCTCAGAGGAAGGCATCTACCTGGCCGGATCCGCAGGGGTGGAGGTTCCCGGGACCTCTTATTTTCTCGACCAGATCTACGTGGTAAAGACCGACACTGCCGGGGAGGTGGTCTGGGAGAATACCTATGGCGGTCCCACCAGGCATTATGCCACCAAGATCCTGAGGTCGGAGGACGGAAATCTGCTGGTGGCGGGCACCGCCTACGATCAGAGTATGCATACGGAAATGGTGCTGCTGAAGATCGATGCGGAGACTGGTGATTCCCTCTGGATGCAATCTTATGGGAATTTTTACAATGCCGGTATCCGGGATGCAATCCGGACCTCCGATTTTGGATACCTGGTGGCCGGACGTGCTTCCCAGTTTTCTTCACAGGATCCCAGGTTATACGTCATGAAACTGGATAATAGCACTGAACGCACGAGCCTTCATATGGAAAGAGAGGACCTGGGCCTGGATATTGTCATTGGCTCCCCCGTTCAGGATGTGATCAGTGTTAGCGGTGACCTTTCGGGAACCACTGGTTTGACGGTAACGATCGATTCTCTGATCCACCCTTCAGTGGGTGATCTGGAGATCAGCCTGGAGCATGCAGGAGTTACGGCAGCCCTGGTGAACCGTCCGATGCATTCAGGGGAGAACATGCTCCGCACCACCCTGGCCGATGTGGCGGAGACTCCCGTGGAGGCGGGATACGCTCCTTATACCGGCCTCTACCGGCCCCATGATCCCCTGCTCCCTTTTCTGAACCATCTGCCCATCGGGGACTGGACACTGACGATAACCGACCGCGGTGGTGCCGGAAAGAAAAGCAGCCGCCGCGTACTGGAAGGGTGGAGTCTGAACCTGTTGACTGAGACCGGTGCGGAAACCGGTCTCGGGGACCGGGACGCTCTCGTGGGATTCGGTCTGGAAAATATATGGCCGAATCCGGTGGGAACTGAAGGGGTTATCCGATTCAGGACATCCTTCTCCGGAACGGCGGAACTTCGCGTATACAACTCACTGGGGCAACAGGTAGCCCTGGTTTCCCGGGAACATGTTGAGGCGGGAGAATATGAACGGATGTGGCGCCGCGGCTCCCTGACCCCGGGAGCCTATTTCATCCAGCTGGAATGCCGGGGCATGATCAGCATCAGGAAAATGGTCCTGCGGTAAACCCTGGATTCATTTCTGCGGCCCTGACGGCTCTAAAAGGATATTCCTCTCATTACAGTGATTGGCGGTGATTTATGATTGTTTTCCATCTGAAGAAAGGCAAAGTGACATTGCTGCTGTGTCCTCTGAATCCTGTGAAAAGATAACAGAAGCCTGGAGATGAATTCTGCTCCATCCCGGGGAGGCCGCTGCTAAGCCCCTATTGCATATGAAATCATTCAATTTGAAGTATATTTGAAGGGTGATTCGCTGGTTAGGGAAAATAAAGCGTGTTTCTGCTTTACCGTTTTTGATGATCTTATGGGGAGGTGTTGGGATCCATGGACAGAATCTTCAAACCTTCAGCCATCCGTCAGTTAGCGATGGCCTGGTAGACAGAGACCATCTCCAGCAGGGAGACCTCCCCCGAGACCAGGGCAAGGGAGGGGACCGGGGGAAGGGGTGAGCGGAAACCCGCATTTTTTGCCAGAAGGATCACACTGCCGATCCCCGCCTCCATCATCAGCCGGAAACGTATCCCGGCTTTCAAGGAATGGCTTGACCGTTAATGCCCTACTTTTTTCTGAGACCTATTCCGAGCACCAGGATGTCGTCGATCTGCTCCTGGCCCGCCCGCCAGATCTCGTGCTCCTCTCTGAGAATGGCTCCCTGTTCATCCAGGGGTTTGTGACCGATTTCCCGGAGAAGTTTTTTAAAGCGGACCGATTTGAAGGTCTTCCTGTCCAGTCCTCCGATCTGGTCCACATACCCATCGGTAAACAGATAGATCGTGTCATTTTCTTTAAAGGGAATCTCTTTGTTGGTGAAAGATCCTTTCTCCTCCCAATAGATCCCGACGGGCATCCGGTCTCCCCGTACTACGCGCAGATTTCCCTCACTGATCAGGTACATGGGCCGGAACGCCCCTGAGAACTGAATGATCCCTTTTTCAAAGTCGACCACGCATAGTGCCATTTCCAGTCCTTCCTTGGTCTCATCCCTCTGGCCGGTCTGACCGAGGGCAATGATGATCTGGGAGCGGAGCCGGTTCAATATCTCATTGGCCCCGGGAGTATCCAAGCTGTTGACGATCTCGTTGAGGAAACTGATCCCCAGGATACTCATGAAGGCACCCGGTACACCATGGCCTGTGCAGTCGGCCACGGCAACGACCAATTTGTCCCCGTTGTTCGACACCCAGTAGAAATCTCCGCTGACAATGTCCTTCGGTTTATTGAATACAAAATGGGACGGAAGCATACGCGCCAGTTCCTCCGGAGGAAGCATCAGGGCGTTCTGTATACGGCTGGCATAGTGGAGGCTGTCGGTGATATTGGCTTTCTGTCGTTCCATCTCCCTGGTTCTTGCCATCACCTTTAGTTCCAGGTTTCGTTTGGCATCTTCCATGGCATCCACCAGATTCCTGTTCTGGATCTTCAGGTTATAGAGCTCCATGGCATTGTCGATGCTCATTTTCAGGTCCTCCCTGCTCCATGGTTTAAGGTTGAACCGGTAGATGTTCCCGAGGTCGAATTCCCGGAGGACCTCCTCCTGATCTTTGCCATCGGCCAGGATCATACGCATACAGTCAGGATAGCGATAACGGATCCTTTCCAGAAAATCTATTCCGCTCATATCCGGCAAGCGTTGATCGGTGATCACCAGTTGAACGGTTTTCTGCTCCATGACTTCCAGGCCTGCCCGACCTGAAGTCGCCGTATGGATATAATAGTCCTGCCGGAATGAAGATTGAAAACTCTCCAGGTTCTGTTCCGATTCGTCGATGTACAGGATCGAGTATATGGGATTGGAAAAAGTCAATTGCCCCGCTGTTTTGATCAGGTTTTTCAGATCACAAAAGTACGCAATGCATTCCTATTTCCACCTGATTTCAGGAAGGAGCACTCTCTGTTCTTCAGCGCAGCAATGGCAAGTATCATTCCCTGTTCTTCAGCGCAGCAATGGCAAGGAGTACTCCCAGTACAATTCCCAGGAATGCCGCAAACAGGACCCGGTACTCTTCCGGGAGTAAAAATGTGATGGTCTGTGCGGGGATCCAGAAGAGGGGAATGGTCCGCTTGAATACGAAATGCCACTGAACATCCCAGTTGATCTGCCTGAAAATCCCCGCGAAGTCCAACGGGCTCAGGAATCCGCGCAAGGTACCCCCCTTCTCACGGATATGAATATCGGTGATTTTATGAAAAGTCATCATCACCGGTGCATAGAACAGGTTCAGGGCGGTGGATATGAAAAATGCCACCAGTACCTTCCGCCAGCTTAGCCCGTTTCCCAGGAGCGCTTCTGCATCCTTCATTCCCAGTTTCACGAGCAATTGAGGTGTGCCGGAAGCAAATATGGAAAAAGCCATGTAGATGGTCATCCCGAGAAAACCCCAAACGATTGCTCTGGGAAGAATTCCGAACCCTCTCTGATGGTATTGACCGGTTTTGATCCGGAGTCCGATGACCTCTCCCAGGGTAGCCAGGATGGCAAATTTGATGAAACTCATCACCAGGCCATGGTTCATGTTGAACCGGTAGTACGTATCGAATAGCGTATCGGAAACCAAGAAGGGGAAGAAGAGGACCGCCAGCCCGAGAAAGAAGAGCAGATCTTTTCGCATGCTGCGAAATTAGATAAAAAACTTTTCAGGGATCAGAGAACGTTTCAGGGATTAGAGAACTTTTCAGATCCCTGCATGTTTGTTTCCATGTGAATATGTTATAAGCCGAAATGAATACAACAAAGTGGACTATAGAAGGCATGCCCGATCAATCGGGAAAAGTCATGGTGGTGACCGGTGCCAACAGCGGACTCGGGTATGAATCGGTGAAAGCCTTTTCGATGAAAGGAGCAGAGGTCGTCCTGGCCAGCCGTTCCACAGAAAAGGGCGAGAAAGCAAGGGAGGAGATTCTGCGGAGTGTTCCGGAGGGCAGGATCAGGGTCATGCAGCTCGACCTGGGCGATCTGGCATCGATCAGGAGCTTCGTTGATGAGTTTAATAAAGATTTCAAGAAACTGGATGTCCTTCTAAACAACGCAGGGATCATGATGAGTCCATATGCAAGGACGAAGGATGGTTTCGAGAGCCAGCTGGGAATCAATCATCTGGGTCATTTCGCATTGACCGGCCTGTTGATGGATCTGCTGCTCCAGACACCGGGATCGAGAATCGTGAATGTAAGCAGCGGCGCCCATAAAAGAGGGGAAATGGATTTCAGCAACCTGCGGTTTGAAAACGGGAAAGGCTATTCGCCCATAAAAGCTTACGGACGGTCTAAGCTGGCCAATTTGCTCTTCACCTACGAATTGCAGAGAAAACTGGAATCGGCAGAGAGTGATACTATTGCCTTGGCAGCCCATCCCGGTGTGGCCATGACCAATCTGGCGCGCCACCTGGAAGGCAAGATTCTTTTTAAGATCCTCTACCCATTTTTCAAAGGGTTTGCCCAGGATCAGGCCATGGGCGCACTTCCCCAGATCAGGGCTTCGGTGGATCCTGAAGTGAAAGGTGGGGAGTACTACGGACCCGACGGAAGAAATGAAATGAAGGGATACCCGGTGTTGGTGCCATCCAATGAAGCTTCCAGGAATAAGGAGGATGCAGTAAGGCTGTGGGAGGAATCGGTGAAGCTTACCGGGACTTTTCAGTCCATTGCACCGTCACAATGATCTCATTTTTTCTCCCGAAGGGCTTGTATGGAGGATCGTAACCCAGGAAACGGAATGGCCCGAGGTAGGAGATCTGTTTCTCATCCAGCAACTTTCTCAATTTCTCCGAATAGGAGCGAATACGGTTGTCTGAAGCGTAGCCTTTAAATCGTAAAACTGCTGCATATTCATCCGGGGTATTCTCCAGTTGCACCTCGGCATTCTCGGGAGCGGGCAGGTTTTCCATCCGGTAGGAAGCAGGCATAACAAAGCTCATGGATGAAAGCGAATCGTTCAGATCCATGTGGACCGGGGAGGTCATGGCAATTTTTTCGCCCGTTTCGTTTCCCCCGAAAATATACCCTGCCAGTTTCCGGAATCCGGGGTACGAGAGTTCCCGGTAGGATTGTGCCGTTGAATGGATGGTAGCCATAATAGCAGAGGGATAGTACCTGATCTCGAATTCTTTATCTACATGAACGACCCGGTAGGTCTGTTTTTCGGTTTTATCGGAAGCCATGATTGTAGCGGTTTGAACGATCAGCAGACTGAAAATGATCGTGGTGTATTTCATCATTCTGTCACTCCTGGTTTGGGGTTCTATGGATGAGGACAAACTGCGGACCATTATGTTCCTGCGTCCTGCAGATTGTTTTATGGACATCCCGATACTTCACAGGAGAGCGATTCCGCTTCGCTTCGTTTTCTGATGTCTATTATTTTTGATTCAAGAACGGGGTGCCGGGAGACCATTTTTATCCGTTTGTTATACTTATTAGTTGTGCGTCATGCGAAAAAGGACAATCTGAACTTTGAAAAGAAGTGATACTGAAATAAGAAACATACGGGGCAACTGGACAGACAAACAGACTGAACCGTGCTTTTATCATTCGACTGTGGATGACAATATTTTTATTTCCCCCGCTTCGCATTTTTTAAAATTTCTCTGCCAACCCGCATTTGTCATATTTTCAAAGCTACACAAGCCAACCCACACCCCAAACTTTGTAAAAGAGCCAAATCTCCCACCCTCTCAGGAGAATCATGTTTCGTATCGATGTTGTCAGGTAAAAGCTGACTTTTTACCTACGATAAGTAATTTTCTCGAATTATTATTCGTATCATTGTTGTCAGGTTAAAGCTGACATTTTGACTATGAAAAATAAGTTTATATCAACTCAATCCAATAAAATTCTTACTCATTTTAATCAAATGAATAAGGATTGCTTTGATTATTCTGAAGCACAAAAGGCATTGCCATATTCAAGTGAAAATGCTTTAAAGCAACTATTGAGCGACATGGTTAAGAGGGGTCTTTTAATGCGATTGAAGAAAGGCCTGTATTATATCATACCTTATGAGCAAGAAGCCAGTTCTTTTATGCCCGACTGGCATTTATTGGCAGAAAACTTAACCAAAGGGACGGAACATTACATAGGTTATTACTCTGCCATGCAAATCCACAACCTTATTACTCAGCCTTCTTTGAAGGAACAAATTGTTGTCGCCAAACAAATTCGGCCATCAACCTTGAAGATTAAGGATGTAACCTTTCAATTCATCTATCATAACTCCGATCACTTCTTTGGCTCAAAGAAAATTTGGATAGACAGCTTTAGCAAAGTCATTTGCTCGGACGTGGAAAAAACGATTGTCGACTGTCTGTTCAAACCAGATTATGCAGGAGGTATTGTGGAGATTGCTCGTGCCATCTACACTTCAAAAGACAAAATCAAATACGATAAGCTTCTTGATTACACACAGAAATTCAATTCGCAAGCAGTAATAAAACGATTGGGATTTATTCTTGAAACCCTCGATATAGATTCCGGAATTACGAAACAGCTCCAGAAAGCCAGAACAGCATCATACGTCCTACTCGACACGGAACTTCCCAAATCAGGTAAGATGATTAGTCGTTGGAGTATTCAGCAAAATTTGGAAACTGAAACCATTAGATCTGCCATTTACACATGATCAAACCTGGAGAAATACAAAACAAGGCAAGACAAGTTGGTGTGCGTGATCAGCAGATTGAGAAAGATTACATCCTTTCATGGATACTTCAAGGTATTGCACAACACGAGCATCTTTCAACAGCCATTGTATTTAAAGGTGGTACTGTTCTAAAGAAAGTCTATTTCGAAGATTATCGCTTTTCGGAAGATCTTGATTTCACTTATCTCGATAATGATATTTCGAATGAACAAATCTTTGAATGGTGCTCTGAAGTGTTTGAATACATCCAAGAAGAAGCCAATATACCTCTTGAGATCATTGACAATAACGAACATGAAGATGGAGGAATCAACTTTTACATTAGTTATGTAGGCCCCCTTGGAGGAATTGGTGCTAACAAGCGGGTCAAAGTTGATATTTCAAGAAGCGAGCAATTACAGTTTGAACCTGTCATGCAAGGCACTTTCCTAGATTACTCAGATCAGGAAGATCACCAATTGCTCTGTTACCCACTTGAGGAAGTTTTAGTTGAAAAATTGCGTTCAGTAATGCAACGATTGCAAGCAAGAGATTTCTATGACATCTGGTACTTATTAGAAATTCATGAAATGGATGTTGCTTTTTACTTGACTGAATTCAGGGCAAAATGTGAAAGCAAAGAAATTGACCCGACAGATTTTCATAACAAACTTGCACAACGATTACCGCAATATAAAGGTCGTTGGAAAGCAACTATGGCAGACCAGATACAAGATTTGCCGGACTTTGACCAAGTTGAAAGAGAAGTTAAGTTATGCGACACTTAAAGAAACTGGAACTAGCATGAACTTCACCCAAATAGAAAAGAACTTGCAAAAGCTGATGAAGTCCTTCGACAAGGAAAGCTTCATCTATGAATTGCTTTTAGCCTATGGAAGCTCTGCTTCGAGGTTCTTCAATCTTTCAAAAAATGAAGGTGAAATCATCTGGAAAAAGAAGCTTTACTTCAAAGAGGAATACAAAGAAGACCTGCGGATCAATGTTTTGGAGATTACAAAAAGCATCCAGCATAATGAACGCTATTTCATTTAAACGCCATGATCAGTTGCGGATTTATGAACAACGATTCTACGGGAACGGTACCGGGATTTGCACCCCTTTTTTTATTTTGCAATCTTGAATGTGCAGGGCAGATTTGCATGATCGAGCATTTAATGTATTATCTTACAGAATTGACCGGAGGCCCGGGATCAATGGTGAATACAGGGCCCGTGAAAACAATATAGCACCGTGGAACTGGACATTTTAAGGGATATCGTCATCATTTTCGCCCTATCCACGGTTGTCAACCTGGTCTTTTCCCGGCTGAAGATCCCAACGGTGGTCGGGTATCTGCTGACAGGGATCGTGGCGGGTCCGCATGTGTTTTCTCTGCTGGGCAGCGAGCATGAATTGGAGCTGCTTGCCGAGATCGGGGTTATCCTGTTGTTGTTCACCATCGGCCTGGAGTTCTCTCTGAAGCATCTGCTGAAGATACGCAGGATCGTATTCCTGGGGGGGCTGATACAGGTTTCGCTTACCGCCGGGGTATTCTATCTTTTGGCGTATACTCAGAATTTAACCTGGCAAGCGGGTCTTTTCGTGGGTTTTCTGGCAGCCCTGAGCAGTTCGGCCCTCGTGCTGAAGCTCCTGCAGGAGCGCTCCGAGCTTACTTCCAACTACGGGCGGACCGTCCTGGGCATCCTCATTTTCCAGGATCTGATGCTGGTGCCCCTGTTGTTAATGGCAAACCTGTTCGGAGGCGAGGCGTCGGCAATTCCCCGCGAGATCATGCTGATGGGGGTGAAAGCATTGTTGATCATCGGATTCGTATATGTGGCGAACAAGTGGCTGCTTCCGCGGCTCCTGCATCTGATCGCACGAACCAGGAGCCAGGAGCTGTTTCTGATGACCATCCTGCTGTTTTGCCTCGGCGTGGCACTGCTCACTTCCCGGCTGGGGATGTCACTGGCCATCGGGGCTTTTTTGGCCGGGCTGATGATCTCCGAATCGGAATACAGCCACAATGCGTTCGCTAACCTGATCCCTTTCAAGGATATCTTCGCCAGCTTCTTTTTCGTGTCCATCGGGTTGCTGCTGGATCTCTCCTTCCTGGCAGAACATACGGGGCTGGTGGTGGTGACTGTGGTGTTGGTGATCGTCCTGAAAACGCTGATTGCAGGTGGGACCGGCTTCATTCTCGGACATACTTTTCGCGGGACGGTACTGGTGGGACTGGCGCTCAGCCAGGTGGGGGAGTTCTCTTTCGTACTGGCCAAGATTGGTTTCGGACTGGCGATCATCCCGCAATTCTATTATCAGTTATTCCTGGCCGTGGCGGTAATCACCATGGCGCTGACCCCCTTCCTGATGAAAGCCTCTCAGCCTGTGGCCGATACCTTACTTAAGCTGCCCCTTCCGGGATTCCTGGTGGAAGGCATCTTTCCCTTGCGGGAGATGGAGATCCCTGAGATGCAGAATCACCTGGTCATTGTCGGAAAGGATAGCAGCGCCCTGAAGCTGGCCAGAATGGCTTCGCACTACAGCATTCCGCATGTATCGATTATTTTCGATCCTTTGCTGGCCAGGGAGCGGATGAACGAAGGGGCGGCCGTAGTTTACGGGGATGCGGTCAATGAGCCCATTCTGAAAAAGGCATATGTGGAGAAGGCCGGTATCACGGTGGTCTCCGTCGGAAGCCTGATCCCCTCCATGGCCATTATCGAACGGGTCCGGGCGCTGAGCAGGAAAACCCACCTGCTTGTCAGGGCCCAGCAGACTCAGCATGTGGAACAGTTGTACCGTTTGGGCGCCGATCAGGTAATCCCCGAAAAGCTGGAGATCGCCATTGATTTTTTCAACCGGATCCTGGTACAGCGGCTGTATACCCGGCAGGAGGTCAACCGGATCATCGCACACATCAGGAGCATGCACCTGGGCGAGCTGACCGACCGGGATCAGAAACATGTACCGTCCATTTTGGACGAATTTCCCAATGTGGCCATATCAGCACTTGAGGTAGAGTCTGGTTCGGAAGCGGACGATCGCACCCTGCTGGATATCCGGCTGCGCAGCAGAACCGGGGTGACCCTCCTGGCCATCCGGAGGGGCGGGGAGATCATAGAGCATCCCGATCCAGAAACACTTTTCATGGACAGGGACATCGTTTATGTGCTGGGTAATCCCGAACAGATTAACCTGGCTTCGGAGCTGTTTTCGGGCCGGGAAGATTAATTCCTTAAATTTTCGGAAAACCTTCAAAACACACTCCAATGAACAAAGCACTTCAATTCATTCTGGCAGCTTGCCTGATGGCCGGCTGCAAAAGCGGGAACAAGAAATGGGAGGATCTGATCGTCAACAATTCCCTGGAGGGCTGGCACTATTTTCAGGACGACGGTACGAAGACCGGGTGGATCGTGGAAGACAACGTTTTGATCTTTAACGGGGTCTCTGATCTGGAATCGGGCCAGGGAGATGCGAGCCTTCTGTCCGACAAAATGTATGAGAATTTTGAAATCAAATTTGAATGGAAGGTGGAAGCCGGGGGTAACAGCGGATTCATGTGGGGGGTCAGGGAGGATGAAAAGTATAATTATCCCTATCAGACCGGACCGGAGATCCAGATTCTGGATCCTGGAATCTATGAGAATCCCGAATCGGCCCAGGGAGGGGATGTGGAGATCCGGAATGCCCTGGAGGACCTGGGAGCCTACAAGCATTTTGTGGGAGCCCTTTACGATATGTCGCCCCCTGACCGGACCGATGTGGCCCGGCCGGCCGGAGAGTGGAACTCCTATCACATCACCATCGATTACCATGCCAACCTGGGTGAGGTTGTCCTGAACGGTGTGCGGGTTAACTCCTTCCCGCTGGAGGGGCCGGGGTGGGGAGCCATGCTGGAGGAGAGCAAGTTCAGCCGGTCAGAAGACTACCCGTACCTGGGAGATGCCCGATGGTACGACTTCGGCAAATTCTCCAGGGGACACATCTGTCTGCAGGACCATCCCGGGATGGCCTATTTCCGGAATATCCGCATCAGGGAGCTGAAGTAGGGTGTTCTCCGGTTCAGAGACGGCGGTCCGGTATTACAGGTTCAGAGACGGCGGTCCGGATTTGCCGGTTCAGAGACGGTGGTCCGGTTTTACAGGTTCAGAGACGGTGGTCCGGATTTGCCGGTTCAGAACTCCTTCATATACTCCAGAAAGATCCTGGCGGTGCGGTCCAGGTTTTCGATGGATCCGCCGCCTTCCAGGACTTCGCACATCTCGTAAACGACCCAGCCCCGGTAGCCGATCTCCTTCAGGGTTTCAAACCAGGTCGCGTAGTCGATGATCCCTTCGCCCATGGGGACGGCCCGCATCACCGGCTGTTCCTCCCGGTAATTGGTCAGGACGGGGACATAGCTGTAGCGCGGCAGCCTGACATAATCCGCAGCGATGGTATTGATGATGTAGGGCTGCATTTTCAGGATGGAGGCCCGCAGCTCCTCTTTCGAAAGCCCCTGGAGCACCGGTGCCCAGGCATCCCAGCCGGCCAGCACGTTCGGGTGGTTTACCTCCGTCAGCAGCCAGTACATGGCATCGTGGTGCAGACCGATGTCGTGATGGTTTTGAACGGCGAGTTTTACATCGTATCGGGCCGCCATATCCCCGGCCATTCTCAGCCCTTCCACTACCTGGGCGTACTGCTGTTCATAGGGGATCCCGGGACGTTCATAACCGGTGAAGATCCGGATCATGTCCGTTCCCAGATCCCGGGCCAGCTCGGCCATCTCCCCGACCCAGGCCGCCTGGATCTCGGCATTGGGAATCCCCGGCTTGTCTATCCCTGCGGTGAAATCGGTGTAGCCGGCCAGTCCCGCCAGGGTCAGCCCCAGCGACTCGATTTTTGCCTTCAGCCTGGCCCGGTCCTCCTTGTTATAGTCGTGGGGTGAGACATGGGGCCGTTTGGTCACCAGCATGACTCCGTCATATCCCAGTTCGGCTGCTTTTTCCAGGAATTCGTCTACTGTCAGCTGTGCCTGTCCCCTCCATACCCCCAGGTAGCTGACCGAATGCAGACAGGTCTTCACCTCGAAATCGGCCGGATCGCCGGAGGGGATTTGCTGGGCCTCTGTGTTCAGGAGGAATGCCGAAAGGAAGAGCGAGGTCACAATCAGGTTTTTCATACTGTATGTTGGTTTTGATTTGAGACAAACATTCGCTGAGGGTGCAATATACGAAGCATAATGGTTACCTGCAGAAAAACCAATCCTTATCACCCGAGAGAGGCGGATAGAAGTGGTACCCATCCTCATCGAATGCTTTTAGATGTTCCGGATTGCTGATCCGGTTCCGGATGATGAACCGCAGCATCATCCCCCGGGCTTTCTTGGCATAGATGGTGACGTTTCGGAACCCCTCTCCATCCGATTCCTTAAACACAGGGGTGATGATCTGGTATGGAAACGATTCCGGTCGGATCGACCTGAAGTATTCCTGTGAGGCCAGGTTGATCAGGACCCGGGTTTTCCCGTTGCCCGTATCTTCAGTGATTCTTGCCGGGATGGTTGCTTTCCAGAACTCATACAGATCTTTATGGCGGCCGGTTTTCATATTCGTCCCTATCTCGAGCCGGTAGGGCAGGATCAGGTCCAGCGGTCGCAACACACCGTACAGTCCCGAAAGGATCCTCATATGATCCTGGGCGAAAAGGAGGTCTTCTTCTGTCAGGGTCCTGGCCTTTAAACCGTTGAAAACTTCTCCGGAAAAGGCCATGATGGCGAGCTGCCCCTCATCTTCCGAATAGGATCTTTTCCATGAAGCATACCTTTCATAAGTTAGCGTGGCCAGTTTATCGCTCACCTTCATCAGGCTTTTCAACCGGGATACCGGGTATCCTCTGAGTTGTTCCACCAGTTGTTCAGACTGTTCCAGGTAGTCCGGAAAGCTGTGCTGGCGGGTGATACCGTGGGGAGAAGTGTCGATGGTTTTGGCGGGTCCGAGGATGGTGAGCATGGTGAAACAGGTATATGGTGGCAAATTTAAGAAAAAGCGGACCATTGGCGGGTCTGGGGAAATATCCTAACTTGGAAAGCACATTCTGCAAACATCCTGTCATGAAAAAGATCAACTGTCTGCTGCTTTTGTTGTTGCCGCTCCAGCTGAATGCCCAGGAGCTCCGGAAGGCCGATGCGCTGGTCCATCCCCGGATGGCCGGGGGTGAGATCACCGTGGGAGGGGAGAGTGCGATGATCCGCGGATTCGACAATTTTGCCATTCAGCTGGCCGTGGATGCCCTGGATGAGACCGGGGGAAGGGTTATTCTGGATCCGGGTGAATTTACCATCCATGCCCCGGTACGGCTCAGGTCCCGCGTGCACCTAAAGGGTTCCGGAGAGGAAACCATCCTGAAGAGGGCTGAGGGGGTTCAGACCCGCTATGTGATCGACGCCGATTATGCCGAACTGAAACTGACGGTGGAGGACCCTTCAGGCTTTGAAATCGGGATGAAGATCCAGGTGACCGACAGGGACAACTCCTCCTGCTGGAATGTTTCCACGGCGCATATCACCGATATTAAGGACAACCTTCTCTACATTGACCGGGGACTGATCAGGGATTACCGGAGCGACCGGAAAGGGCTGGTCTCCAATGCATCTTCGGTCATCGAGGTGATCGGGGCCGGGCATGCTTCGGTCTCCGACCTGGTCATCGACGGGAACCGGGAGGAGAACTTCTTTGCCGACGGATGCAACAGTGCGGGCGTGCTTATCCTGCGATCGACCCATATTACGCTGGACGGGATCGAAGTCCGGGATTTCAACGGGGAGGGGATCAGCTGGCAGATCACCGAGCATGTGACGGTGCGCAACTGCGAGATATCCGGAAGCGGGAACACCGGGCTGCATCCGGGAACCGGTTCCCCCTTTTCGGTGATCGAGAACAACGAGATCCATCACAACGACAGGGACGGGCTTTTTATCTGCTGGCGGGTATATCATGGCCGGGTAACCGGCAATCGCATTCATCACAACGGGCGGTTCGGGATCTGCACCGGGCACAAGGACACCGATATGATCTTCCGCGACAACCATATCCACCATAACGACAGCGACGGGGTGAACCTGCGGGGGGAGCGAAAAAGCAATGCCCCCCACCGGAACACCTTTGCGGACAATGTCATTGAGAACAACGGGACCGACGGGGGAGGGTACGGTTTCTCCATCAACTCTCCCGCCGAAGATCTTCTGCTGAAAAACAATACCTTCGGAAACTCTTCAGGGACCCAGAAGGCGGCTGTATATGTGTACCAGGGCGGATCCACACCCACTCTGGAAGGCAACCGTTTCGATCACCATGAACTGGGGGAGGTGGTGTTTGAGGGTAATTAATCTTTTTGGACCTTCCCTGGTTTGTAAATATGCTTTTAAAACATAATGCTTGTAAAGCATAAAATCGTCCTGATTACCTGCCGGAGGATTTCATAGTAATCACTCCATAATGATTTTCCGGATATCGATGATGTGGCCCCGGTAATCAATCACCTGCAAATAGTAGACCCCGGTGGCGGTCCAGTTGAGAAGATTGATCTCGTAGAGCGGATCTGCAACGAACCTTTCAAAAACAGTGACACCCATGGGATTGATGATTCTCAGCCGGTAACCGGACATCCGGGAGTAATCTCCCGTTTCGATGTAGAGGATTTCTCTTGCAGGATTGGGATAGACTTTCAGCGTATTGAAGTTCCCCGGGGGCTGTATGCCGGTTAGCCTGGAATCGATGACCAGGGTGTCGGTGACGGTCACCAGGGTGGTATCCGTCACTTCGGTGCGAATAGTGTCATGAATGGTTACGTAGGTGGTATCATGGATCGATACGAACGTAGTGTCAAACACCTCCGTGATGATAGTATCATAATAGAGACAGGTGCCCGCGGCGCCTTCATAGAGAGATTTCACCTGGACTGAGTCCAGCTCTTTGGAATAGATCCGGATCTCATCCAGTTTCCCCTGGAAAAAGTGGTCGGGATTGGTCCATACCTTGCGGGTGCCGATATAGGAATTCGGATCGTGGTACCCCAGGTTGGTCCCCGGCTGATCGACCTGAGCGATCTGCTCACCGTTGAGGAAGATTTTCGAGGAGGAGGGATTCATGGTCCAGGTGACATGCACCCATTTATTCAGGATATCCAGCCCGGATAGTTCTGCCGGGTAGGAATTTTCATAATTCAGCCGTTTCCCAGACTTGTCGGCCCGGATGCCCAGGTTGTTATCCCGGAAATTGATCAGGAAATCATTCCCGCCGGCATTGGTACTTCCATCGGACAGGATGTTGGCATGACCGGATGGTTTTTCGTGATAGGCCCAGAAGGAAATGGTGAAATTATTGGTGATGTGCAGGCTGTCGGGGATCAGGATATAGTCGTCCACCCCATCAAAATAGTAAGCGCTGTTATCATTGCCATCCCTGTCGGTGGAGAGGACCGCTCCGTGAACAATCCCGTCATTCTGACTGCTTCCCAGATCATTGGCATTTCCGCTGAACGGATAGTAGGAGACCAGATCCATGGAAGGCATTCCGGCAGAGGAAACTGTGTCGTATATGGTAACCCGGATGGTATCGTAAACTATCTCATGGCATTGACCCTCGTAGAAAAGGCTCGTGATCTCTTCCTCACTCAGACTTCTGTTATACAGGCTTATGTCATCCAGGTATCCATTGAAAGGTTTGTCTCCGGCCCATCCGTTCCCTATGGTCAGATCCCAGGTGTTATGCCCGGCGGAGATGGTGTTATTGGCCGTTTGCTCCATTAACTCCTTGTCCAGATAGATCGATATGAGATCGGATGGCTGATCGACAATAAAAGTGATCTGGTGCCACCGGTCATCCCAGAAATCTTCAAGCCTTACGCCTGATCCCACGTTGTTGTCATAATCATGCACCGCTGCATTGACAAAGTAGGTTTCGTTGAAATGGGACTGAATCTTGAACGGATATCCAGGGGTGCCGTCCTTGGCGATCAGCACTCCTCCGGCCAGTGACGGATTGGCCGGTTCCGCCTTTACCCAGAAATTGACACTGTAGCTGTCCTGTGATGCATTGAAGTTAATGGAGGAGCTGTGGGGAACGCGTATTTCATTATTCTCATCGAAATAATAGGCGCTCTGTGCCTGACCGAAACGATCCTCCGTCAGGGCCGCTCCCGACACAGTGCCATGATTCTCATTCCCGCTTTCATCATTGGCATTGCCATTGAACGGATAATAGGCCACAAGTCCGTCCTCCAAAGGAACCTGACCGCAATCCTCTCCGATCACCGTCAGGGTGTCCGTCATCAGGTAGGATCCGGCATACGCATCCACGAAAAGAGAATTCACAGGTCCTTCCGGAGTATAGGTTATTACAGCCGAGGTGGCACCGTTGGACCACTCAAAGGTGATGTCTCCTGTGGTAAAGGGATACAGGTCGTCCGAAGAAGTGCCGGTATACGGATCGAGCGTCCAGGTGTTGGGTTTGATATGCGCTTCAGGTGTAATGGTCCCCTCCACGGTCATCTGTTGATTACCAAGGTCCCCCAGGGTACGCTCGAATTTTCCGTTATCGAAACTGGCATAATACCTCAGTCCTTCGATGGGATTGACCAGTTTCTTATCCTTAAATCCCCTGACCTGTGCAGCAGTCAGTGCAATGTCCCAGACCCTGAACTCGTCGATATTGCCCTTGAAGTCCGGGGCATAGTAGTAGCCTGTAATACCGGTGGCAATACACTTGTTGTTCGAAGGACAATGAATGGGCCTGGCTCTGACACGCTCCCCGTCCACGTATAATACGGTACTATCCATGCTGTACACAATGGCCACATGAACCCAGTCATTGATGGCCCTTGTATGGCTCAGCCTGGATACCAGGATATTCCCGGAGTGTTCTCCCACCATTACACCATTGGTGCCGATGGTCAACCCGACGCTCAGATTCCCACCGCCCAGGCCGGAAGGTACGATGGCCCAGTTCTGCCCGGAATTGGCCAGGGGTACACTGACCCCTCCCGGGCAGACATTGCTTTCCCCTCTCATGGTAATGGACCTGGTGGGTTTCACCCACAAATCGTAAGAAAATGTATTGGTAATGTCATCATAGGTATAGCCCGGTTTCAGGGCGAAAAAACCGTTTCCTCCTGTCCTGGCAGCTGCTATATCCCTGAAGAAGTACTGGTTGGAATATTGATCTATCACCGCAGAATAGGAAGAACCCTGTCCAATACAGGCGGTGTCCTCACCGGTAATGGAGAGCTTCATCTGCGAAAATCCTGTGGCGCTCAGAGATAACAGGCAAAAAAGGGCAATTCGTTTCATATCCAATGGTATTGTGATGATTATCGTAGAATGATTTTCCGCACTTCAATGAGGTCCCCTCTGTAGTCAATCACCTGCAGGTGGTAGACTCCCGTGGCCGTCCAGTTGAACAAATTGATTTCGTAGAGGGGATCTGTAATGAACCTTTCAAATACAATAACTCCAATGGGATTGATGATCTTTAGCCGATATCCGTTCATCCGGGTATAATTGCCCGTTTCGATGTAGAGTACATCACTGGCGGGATTGGGATAGACCTTCAGCGTGTTGTAGTTCCCCGGTGGATCGATCCCTGTCAGTGGGGCGTTGATGACCAGGGTATCGGTTACCGTTACCAGTGTGGTGTCCATTACCTCTGTATGGACGGTGTCCTGAATAGTCACCGTCGTAGTGTCGTTTACCATCACCAGGGTGGTATCCATCACCTGTATATGGGCCGTATCTGAAATGATGAGGGTGTCCTGATAAAACAGTGTATCGGTGCAGTAGACGGGACTGAAGATAAACTGTACATATCGATTAACGATGCTGTCACAGCCGCCATGTGTACTTTTAATGCTATCTGATTGTTGCTCTACGATCATAGGCGATGCACTTTCGAATGCTGCATCGGAAACATAATAGCTCACGGTATCCTGGTAGATGAAATCACTGCAGATGGTCCTCTGATAGGTTGATTCGATTTCCGGCGGGGTTAAAGCTTTGCTGTAAAAATAAGCTTCATCCAGGTAGCCGCTGCAGGGCCAGATTCCCGGACGTTCCACTCCGAAATAAAGATCGTTCTGACTGCCTATGGAGGTAGGAGCCACTGTAGTACCGATGTGCTCGCCATCCACATACAGGGCAAGATCCGTGCCGTTGTAGGAAGCAGCTACATGGTGCCAGAGGCCATCCACAAAACTGTAATAATCGGTGTAGGGCTCTTCCGCGGTCCGGATAGAGTAGGCATCGCCGCCCCAGTGAAACCGTCTTACCTGGATCAGTTCTTCCCGGTAGGAAATATCGAATCCCGGAGAACCGGTTTTTCCCAGACTGAAGATGTGGTCGGTATGGTTTACCAGGCTTTCTTTCCTGAACCAGAACATGATAGTGAACGGATCTGTTCCCGTATAATAATCCCGAAGAGTGTTAGTAGTCAGGTAGGCGGCATTCTCTATTTTCACGCTTCTTTCAGACATGCCTGCTTCATAGGTGACAGATCCACTGGCAGTCAGATCATACGGTCCGATGGAATCCATGGTATTGCCATCGAAGGGCCAGTAAGCCACCAGGTCCTTCTCCGTCGGAACCGGATCATCGATTTCCACTGTATCGGCATCCCCAAGCTTCAGCACCCAGATATCTGCGGCTCCGCTCACGGGAGGAACATCTCCGTCCGAAGCGGCGGCATAGCCGGTGATAAGCACTTGTCCGTTCTGCAACAGATCCAGTTCCGTCAGCCTGTCTGCTCCTGAGGAACCGAGATTCTGGCTCGAAAGAAGATCTCCATTAGTATGCAAATGTGCGATCCAGCCATCACTGGATCCGTAATTCCCGGTCAGATCACCATCGGCCGATCCGGTATAACCAGCCACCATGAAGGAGGTATCGTTCAATACCAGAATATCCTCCATGGAATCGTCACCCGAGCCTCCGAGCGTTTTGGACCACAGTTTGTTGCCGTCCGGATCCATCTTGACCACAAACCCATCCCAACCTCCGTGGTTTCCGGCAGCATCCATGTTGGTGGATTGAGTGAAACCCGCGATGATGAAATTGCCATCTGCCAGCCTCCGGATCACGCCGGGCCTGTCGTGGCTGCTTCCACCAAAGTTCTTTTTCCACAGAATCTGTCCATTCTCATTAAGTCTTAGGATCCAATAGTCGTAGGTGTGGTTATTCCCGAAATTCACATTGACTTCTCCGCTGCCAGCGTATGATTCTGCAGCGGCTGCAACCATATATCCTCCGTCTTCTGTTTGTAAGATATCTCTTGCCCAATCATCCAGGTTGCCCCCGTACCGTTGCTTCCAGATAATTTCACCCATAGAGGTGATCTTCAGAATAAAGACATCTGTCCACCCTCTGGAACTGGTGCCGCTAAGGTCGCCAGAGGAACCAGAATTATAGGTGCTTCCAACCAGGATGTAGTTTCCATCTGAATCTTCAATAACAGCATGGGAATGCTCATACCCTGAACCACCGAAACATTTGATCCATTCTTTCTGTCCGGTGTTGTTCACTTTGATTAGAAAGATGTCATAAACCCCGTGAAATCCCGCACCTGCAAAGTCACCATCGTTGGATCGGGTACTTCCAGTTATCATAAAACCTCCATCTGATGTCCGGATGACACAACGGGGAATATCATCCTTGGTTCCGCCGTAAGCTTTGGTCCATTCTATAGTTCCTGATGAACCGGACTTTACCAGCCAGATGTCGTAATCAAGGGTGTCACCGGTGGTCTTGTTGGTAATATCACCGTCGATGGACCTTACATTGGAAGCCAGAAGGTAGCCGCCATCCGACGTAGCACAGACAGCGCTGCCCTGGTCGGTAGCGCTCCCGCCGTAGGTTTCCTGCCAGCTGATCTGGGCGGAAAGATTCAGGGAACCGGCGAAGATTAATGCGAAAAAGATCGGGTAAGATTTCATTTTACATAGGATGTGGAGTAGTTCTATTTTATTGCAGGACAATTTTCCTGGTTTCAATCACATTATCAGTGGGATCTATGATTTTTAACAGATACAGCCCCTTTCCGAGCCATGTGGAGAGGTTGACCTCATAAAGAGGCTGTTCTATATTGGTTATTAATACTTCCCCACCCTGGAGGTTGACGATCTTAATGCGGTACCCTGTCATCCTGTTATAATCTCCAGTTTCGATGAAGAGGTGATCTCGTGCGGGATTGGGATAGACTTTCAGGGTATTGCGGTTTTCCGGGGGATCGACCCCTGTAAGAACTGCATCGATAATTAACGTATCGGTGACCGTGACGGAGTCCGTAACAATTACATGAGTGGTATCCTGGATAGTCACGTGCGTGGTATCGAATATCTCTGTGGTTACTGTATCAGAGAAATAAGAGGGATTGAATTCGTACCTGGTATAATGCAACAGCAAACTGTCACACCCCCCGTTAACCATGGTCAAACTATCGGCCGATTCGAGGTATATGCCGGGAGACAGATTTTCGAATTCAATATCGGATACGAAATGCACTACGGTATCCTTTATTATCGTGTCGGTGCAGGGCATTTTGTAGTAAATCGAGGCGATTTCATCTCCGGTCAGCACCCTGTCGTAAACCGCCAATTCATCCAGACAGCATGAAAGGTTACTGGTAGTGGTTCCCATCTGGAAATCGGACTGGGCTGTATTGACGTTGTAGAGAGAATAGTTATAAGAGTCGGTTTTTTCAGTCAGCAGGACCATATCCCGGTATATTCTTATTCCGTCCAGAGAGTTCCCATATTGTGTGGAGAACACTACGGCAAAATGATGCCACTGACCATCAGTGTTGGATTCCGAGGCAAAGGCAACCGTAGAGTTGCTGATATCAATCTTCGCAGAAGCGCTTTGTACTTTTGGATTGAACGAGGTACCGTACCCACCTCCGTAGTGGCAGATGAGGCCTCCCTTGTCCGATTCATTCAGTTTCACCCAGAAAGAAATCGTCCGGTCGCTGTTGCCGGGAATTCCCTGAAAAGAGGTGACGATGGTTTGTGCCCCGTCAAAACGATAGGCACTGCCGGGCCTCCCGAAACGGTCGGTATCCAGGACGGGTCCATTAACAGTACCGTGATATTCGTTTCCACTTTCATCATTTGCATTTCCATTAAACGGCCAGTATGCAAGCAATCCCTCAGAGGGAACCTGGGCATGGCCGGTAAGACTTAATCCAAGCAGAAACGCAAAAAAGCAGATTGACTTTTTCATGATGAGGACTTTGATACGTTTTAGTTTTAGTTTCGCAGGGGTTTCCCTTTCAATGGAAATCCGAATATTAAATTACCCCGTTAAATCCTCGGTGTAATCTGTCAAATCTGTCAATTGAAATTGAAGAGCTTCTTTGTTCCGATTGCATCGCATTATTTATACCTTTAGGAGAGGACGCAGGAGTTTTGCTCCATTCGCCTCCCTGAATAATGGACCAACGCCTTAGAGAAGACCTTGTCAGAACCTTTGGACACCCCGTGAATTCACCCAGGGAGTGCGAGGAACTGGCAGAATCTATCAAGGAACAGACGGGCAGGAAGGTTAGCAGTACAACATTGCGGCGATATTTTGGCCTGCTTCCTTCACGGTCCTTATTTTCCACCTATGTCCTGGATACCCTGACCATTTATTGCGGATCAAAAGACTATCAGAGTTATTGCAAAAAGCGAGGGGCGTTCAGGGACTACGCAGAGCAGCAGCGGGTAGAACTGGTCCATGCAGTAGACCAGGTCACCGAAGTTACCTTTTCCAGCATTGAACGCAGAACGCTGGTTGACTTTGAAAAAACGATTCCCAGGGAAAGGATCAACGGGGATCTGGATACCTTTCTCGATGCGCCCTATACCATTTACCCGTTGATCGCCCCGGGAGGGTATGGTAAATCCGTCGCTTTGGCTCACTGGGTGAAGGGCAAGCTGAAGAAGGATATTTGCATGTTCTGTCCGGCCACGGTCTTTCACTCCCTGCTCAGCCCGGCGGGTAGATCAAGAAAAGCACTCCACCTGGATCTGGGCTCTTGGAGCAATGTGATCAATGTATTTTTGAACGATCTTCAATTGAGGGAAAGGAAATTCCTGCTGGTGATTGATGGACTGGAGGAGCTCAGTCAGAGTCAAGACAAACTGAACCGTGTGGTCGACTATTTTTTTGAAGTGGCCCAACGCTTCGGATTCCATAATAAGGTCAAGATCGTTTTCAGTTGCAGCGGAGCAGTCTGGCATGGTCAACTGGCCGATAGGTTTCAGAAAATCAAGGAAAAAGAATGGCATCCACATGCCGGGGTGATGCTGGATCCCGGCTATTCGAATGTGCCAACTTTTTCCAATTCAGAGATCCACAGGCTTGTAAATACCAGAAAAAGTTCCGGGGAAAGTGATATTCTGTATGAGTGTATTCCCTGGAATATCAGAGAGATGATGAAGATCCCCATCTCATTCCATTTCATCATTTCTTTGTCCCGTAGAAGGAAATCCCTCCAATTGCTTAATCAAAATGATGTGATGAGGGAGTTCATGAAAGAAATGGTATTTCAGACGCGATATGCTGAACAGAAGGAAGATCTTTTGTGGAAGATGATAGAATTGTTAAATGAGAACAAGAACGGAAGTTCGGTTCTTAAGAGCACACTTAAGAAACACTTTCCTGTCCACCTGAAAAGAGAAACAGGGTATTTCCAGGGGTATGGGGACCTTTTATCGGATGGGATCCTGTCGGAATTCAGAAAGGAAAACCGGTATGGGATCAGGGAACTGCGTGTGGAGTTTAGCCATAAGAATCTCTACTATCATCTGCATGCCTATTTTCTGATGAAAAGAAACGGCGGACTTACTTTTTCGCTGTTCCAGGACCTTTCACGATGGCCGATGAGTACTTCCTGGAGGGCATCCATTATTGCGGTACTATTCCAGATGGCTTATGAGAACGAGGATTATCTTTCATTGAAAGATATCTGTCAATTACCTGATGAGTTGCTCGATTCCGTGGAGATCAGGTTGACGGTGGGGAACTGTTTCAGGAACAGGAATGGGATAACAGACCGGTTGGTGGAGGAATATGCATCGGATGAGAACGGTCGTACCTATTTTTTCGAGAGGTTTGTGGATATGAATCATCTGTTCCATTCCTATGCCCTCCGGATGGAATATTATTTGAAATATGAAACTACCGGGCAGGGCCGGCTTTTCGGACATACGATTCTTTATATGGCCGATTTGCTTAGCATGAACAGGGAACAATGTATCCGCAGGTACTCCTTTATTGCAGGGTGGAACATTCATCCGGCCATTCATCCCTGGCCACTGGGAAGAAGAGTGGCTACTATGGTTCTTCACCACTATTTCATTGATCATAAAGAGATAATGAAACTGGAGGAATTTATCGGAGAAAATGCAGAGATAGCCCACAGGTATCCGGACTACCTGGGAAAGGGAGTGGTCGAATTTGAGCAGTATATTATGATTGCCCTTACCCTTGTACAGGAGTTTGAAATCCTGGAACGAGTTCTGAAAAATCTCCTTTGTGCCTATGATTCTTCTGACGGGGATGCATCTTCCCTGCAGAAGAATCAGAACGCTTTGCCGGAATACTTTTTACTCTATGCCAGATATAAACTCGGAAAAGCCGGGAAGGCAAATCCTGCCGGCATCTGGGCAGAGGCCATCGACAATTACACCTCCACTTTCGACGATTACCAGTTCCTGATACTGCTTCACTGGTTTCTGGTGGATTATCATTTCTCGGTGGGAGAGGCGGAGCTTTCCGCAAGGAAATTCCGGGATGCCCTGGAGTTGAGCAAGTATGCAAGATACGATCTTTACACAGCATGGCTGTTGAAGAATGACCCTCAAAGGGACTCTGACCGCCTGAAAATTGGAGAGGCGATGATCCGGAACTCCGGAATGAATGTGAAAATATTCAATTTTCGGTTTGGGACATGCCCCGAACTGTCAGAATCATCAACAGGATCCAGCTGATGAACCCGGCGACCGCCAGAGAAACCGATCCGAATTTGAACTGCCAGATGATGAGAAAAGGCAGGAGGGATACTGCCGGGTATGCCAGCAAAAGCAGGAGGCGCCTCCATTTCATCAGCCTTTTTGGATGATCAGTTTCTGAATGCTCCGGGTGTTTATGAAGTATCCTGAATCTGCCCGGGCGGACTTTTTCCGCATATGCTTTCAATGTTGCTTCATCATCCGGCCGGGTCAGAAAAGTAACGGAGAGCCACGCACCACTGACCAGGAAGGTCAGGCAGAGCAGTTTCCATGCATAGGAACTCATGTTTAGGATTTCGGCAGCGGTATCAACGAACTGCTGAAAACCGGTGGAATAACTATTCAGCAGATCCCACCCCACGGCCAGGATCAGACTGGATAACATGGCGGTCAGCTGTGACCAGGCGTTGATTCGCCACCAGAACCATCTGAGTATAAATACAGGGCCGACTCCGGCTCCCATGGAGAAGATAAACTTTTGGAGCCCGAGCAGGTGGGTGTTGTACCAGGCAATCAGCATACCCGATACTCCGATCAGGGCCATCACCGAATAGGAGAGTACGCTGTAGATGCGTTCTTCCCGCTCTTTGATCAGATAGGTCTTGAATACATCCACCACAACGAAGGAGGAGCCCCAGTTGACAAAGGATTCCAGAAAGCTGATCAGTCCCGCGAAGAATGCCAGGAAAACAAGGGTGCTGAGACCTCCGGGCATGGCCTGTTTGTAGAGATGGATAAAGCCGGCTTCCAGATCCGGATTCCCGTTGATTTCCGGGATCATTCTGGCCGACTCATGAACCATGAGGATTCCCGCATCGATCACAAACGAATGTGCCAGGAATATGATGCTGAGAAGGATGACCGGAAGAAAAGCAGCTTTAAATGCCTGATAAGGTCCTTTGGTGTTCATGAAGCGCTGCGCTTCCGGACCGGCTCCGTCCAGAACGTTGATGGACCACCATTGCACGAAGAAATAGATCAAGACAGTGGGCAGACTGCCAAAAGTGGTCCGGTCCCATCCATCAGGAAAAAGCCTGATATACTCAGTGTAATCTGACCTCAGTGCAGGGTAGATCTCTCCGATACCCCCAAAGTATCTGAGCACGAAAAATCCGCCTAACGCAAATGCTGCCAGATAGAGGATTCCATTTAACAGATCGGTCCGCACCTTTATGCGCAGGGAGTTCTTCGCAATGAGTCCGGCCAGTATCAGACCGATAACCAGAAAGGAGCGGCCGTAAGATATATCGAAAAAGATGACCAGCAGTTTGGAAAGGGCGATAAATACCTGAGCGATAAAAAGGGCCACCACCAGGTACCCTACATAGACGGCCCTGAACAGATGAAGGATCCGGGCGGATCTTCCCGAGAAACGGAACAGGATGAACTGGTTGTCGGTCATGAATTTCAGACGGCTCCAGAGGGGAGCGAAAAGAATGGGCAGAAATCCGGCTCCGAGCACCCCGGTATAAAAGATCCATAACCCGGAATACCCTTCGGTGGCCGCAATTCCCATTTTTGACAGGATATTGATGGTGTCGGGATTGATCATAAAGACCGAGAACCCGGCCAAAAACCAGGGCAGGCTTTTCTCTGTTCTGAAGATATTCAGGAATCCTTTCCGGAAACTGAAAACGGATACCAGCAGCAGGATCAGCAAGTAAGCGAGGAGGATGTACAAAGACATGGAGGCAGCGTATGCGCTTTCATAGACTTAGGAGCAATACCCTGAAGATAGTGATAAATATGAAAAAAAATAAGCTATCTCCTGCCTCTGCGCTTTGAGGCCTTCATGACCTTTTTGCGGTGCTTCATGCTCTTCTTCGACTTGTAGAACCCTTTATTCTTGTAAATCTGCTCCCCTTCCATCATGAGCAGGCCCCGGCGCTGGTCGCTGACAGCCACGCGTTTTGTGGAGGAACAGGAAGCACAGCTGAGAATCACCAGCAAAGCCAGCAGTACAAAGATCGAACGTTCCATGGCATTCGGCTTTTTCATCAGGTCCTGTTTCAGCCCGAATAGGTTGCATTCGGCCATCTGACCGTTTCTTTTTGACTTTCATAATATGGCAGCATGCAGCCCGGATGGTCAGCTACCTGGGATCCATTTCATACTATTTGAGCAAATTGACGATGGGATTAGGGATATTGCTGAGGAAGTAAGGAAGAAACTGGGAAAGGTGATTGCGTACCTTCATTAAAATGCCGTAAATTGACGCCCGTATGACCTACCCGCATAAGGGCATAGTACAGGAGAACGGTATCATCGCCCCTGATGGGCAGGAGTTTGATCCCGGGGACCTGCTGGTCCGGGCTGAGGATGACGGGCTCCATATCGTGGATTTTCGAAAAGGGGATTTCGAGTGGTGGTATTTCGACCTCTATGACCGGGAATCGGGCAGTTTTCTGAAGATTGTGTTCCATATCGGGACCGATCCCCTGAAAACAAAGGTTTATCCACAGCTGGCTATCTCGGTGACCAACCCTGAAGGAAGTGAGTCCATCACCAGGTCCTACAAGTTATCAGATATCGAAGCAGACACACGGAAATGCCTGATAAAAGTCGGGGGGGAGGTGGATATCCAGGCGGATTATTCGGACGGGACGGAATATTCCCTGAAAGTCGATATCCCTGATTTCCAGTGCTTTTTTAGATTCGTTTCCGTGGTCGAGGGCTGGAGGCCTCTGGGTAAGGAGGTTGTCAACCGGATAGGAAAGAGAAATGGTGCCTTCTCATGGGTGATTCCATTGCCCAGGGGAGAAGTGAAGGGTGCGTATAGATTCCGTGAGAAGAGTTATACCATCCGCGAGGCCACCGGGTATCATGACCATAAATACATCCGTGTCGATCCTCGACATCCCCTTCACCTGGAAAGTCTCATCACCCGCTGGTATTGGGGGAAACTCTATGCAGGGGACCTGACCGTCGTATTTATGGATACCCGGAATAATACTCATCCCCTGCAATCTCTCATGGTGGCAGAAAAGCAAACCATCATTCACAGTTCCAATAACCAGTTGAACTGCTTCATCAGGGACACCGGTGAGGATACTGTTTTGAAGGTCAGGTATCCCTCCGCCATAGCGATCCATTCTACCGATCCGGAATTCTCATTTCGTGCTGAGCTTGAAGAGGAGAAACTGCTTGACCGTAAAAATCTGCTGGAGGGAGTCCCTGTTCTGATGCAGAAGGTGATCAAAAAATGGAAGACCAAACCCACCTATCATGGCATTCTGGTATCCGCAAACCTTCAACTGGGAGAAAGGGATATGACCGGCTGGGGTAATTTTGAGTCGATGGTTTTCCGTGAGTAGTGGATTCTTTGTGACTGCGGGTCCGAATCGGTATTTTCGTAAAATAAATCAATCGCTTGAGCCACAGGATTGTCATTCTGAACGCCAGCTTCCGTAAAAAAGCTACTCACTCCCTGCTGATAAGGATCTCCGGCCATTTGAGGAATAATGAAGTCGAGTTGATCCATCTCAAAGATTACAGGGTTGAGCCATGTACCGGCTGTGAGCATTGCTTGTTGAAGGGGGGATGCATCATCAGGGATGATGCCCCGAAGGTCCTGGAAAAACTGGAGCAGGCGGACGGGATCATTATTGGTACCCCGGTCTATTTGCGGCAGATATCGGGGTATCTGAAGGTGCTTTTCGACCGGGGCTGTGTATGGTATCACCGCCCTTCCCTTGTGGGGAAGCCGGTCTTTTTTGTAACTACCACCCAGGCGACTGGCTCCAAACAGGCCGTTCGCTACCTGAAGGATCTTTCCCTGCAATGGGGCTCCATTTATGCCGGTCATATTTCACGGACCATGTTTAACCTGGAGGAGAAGATTGATCCGGGCCATCTCCGAAAGTTTCTCTATTTTCTGGAAAGGGAGCATTTGAGCACCTACCGGCCCTCCCTGAAACAGTCCATTGAATTCATGACCCAGAAAGTGCTGGCGGAGGAAATTCTTCCCCTCGACAGGGAATACTGGAAAAACCGGGGGTATCTGGACTGTGCATACTACTATCCCGCCAGGATCAACCCCTTTAACCGGATCATTGCCCGTGTTTACCGGATGCTTTCATATTTCATAGGAAAGAACAAACGAGTGAATGGCTGAAATTAAATCTCTTCCTTATGATGACACGGAGAAATGCCCTGATCACCGCCACTTTAATGATCCCTTCACCCTTTTCAGGAGGAGATGAAATCCCGGGGGATCCCGCTTTCGGAGCGCGATTGATTCTTGCGATGATCTACTCCCGGACCCGAAAAAGGAGCAATGGACGTTCGGATTCGAAGTGAAGAACAAAACGATCACTTGTTACCTGGTTCAGGGAGGCCCGCCACCAGCTGTGCAACTGCATATTTTCCAGAGGGAATAGCAAGCCCTCCGAAGTGACACGGACCCGGTTGTCCACCGAAAAGAACGAGATCTTTTCCCCCGGATGGGAGTTCACAAATTCCCCGCTCTCAAGTACGCTGAATTCACCGTGATCAGTGAGAATAAGCGCTTTGATCCTTGGATGATACTCCAGCAGGAGGGAGATGTTCCCCAGAGTATGATCCTCTCTCAGACCCGTGGCTCCCAGTATGGTGACTTGCTGATACCCTTTTTCCGCACAGAAATTTACCGCTTTTGTCAGATCATTGCTCTCCTGTTCTGGTATGATGATCATCCGGTCACCGAACCGTTCCCTGCTTTCCGGGGAAAGAGAATCCATATCTCCGATAATGACATCCGGGATCAGACCATACTCTGCCAGACGGTCGGCTGCCTCGTCGCAGCAGATCACAGAAGCTGCATTTTTCAGGATCCGCAGGCAGTATTCCGATTCCGGAAAGCGTCCGTTGGCGAGGATAATGGTTTGGTGTTCCGAGCTGCTGAGGGTCATCTCCAGGCTTCGAATTTACTTCTTTGGTCTATAAATATCTATCGATGGGTATAATTTATGCTATATCTGTATCCGGATTAGCTGGTTTTCAGAAGAGAAGTGCATTTTGTTCTGTGAATACTTGACAGCGAAAGTCTTTATTCGTATCTTTTATTAGGTTTATTTATAATGATCTGGCAATAAGGTTTTTTGGCAGATGTAATTTGGATATCACTCTTACAGACCTCTTAAGCTGGGCTGATCAAATTTCTGTGAGAAGCCCTTGATGATTTGTTACACCCTCTATTTTTATTTTTTAATCTTAATTTATGAAAAGAAAAAGTCTACTCATTTCATTGGTATTCTCAGCATTTGCGCTGCAAAGCCAGGCCCAGCAGGTCCCCATTGGGGACTTTGACAGCGGGTCTCTTGCACCTTTTTATACCTGGGGTGCACCGCTCTCTATTGAAGCCAACCCGGATGGAACTCCGAACGATTCAGTGGCATTGCTTGATCAGTCGGGCGGTGCATGGAGCGGAATATCCAGCTGGTGGGGTGAAGGCGATCTGTTTGCTCTGGCCGACAGCATTACCGTCGATGTTTATGCCAACAGTGCTGGAGCCATCAAATGGTTCGGGGATAACAGCATCTCCGGCGGGTCCAACCTGGACATC
>CAZRZY010000012.1:43232-62991 GCA_964604655.1 uncultured Bacteroides sp.
GGTGTGCCTGCGAAGACCTGGACCACCTACACTCTGAAGATGGCCGACCTGCCAGTCACTGACTACAAACAGTTCGCCATCCAGCATGACCAGGCCGACTCCATCTATTTTGACAACTTCACGTTGTACGGAGCGCCCACTGTGGTGGATATTATTGTGGAAAGTGCGGATCATGACACACTGGAGGCAGCCGTTATTGCGGCCGGTCTGGTGGATGCTCTCTCGGATGAAACCTCTAATTTCACGGTATTTGCCCCTACTGATGCAGCTTTTGGAGCACTGCCTGACGGGGTACTGGATGACCTGTTGGCGGATCCCACCGGGGACCTGGCCAACATCCTTCTATATCATGTGTTGGACGGTGCGGTCAGGTCGACCGATCTGTCAGACGGGATGACTGCCACCACCCTGCTTGGAAAGGAAGTGGAGGTTACCATTGATGGTGAAAATGTATTTATCAACCAGGCACAGGTGACCGTTGCGGACCTGGAGGCCCTGAACGGGGTGGTCCATGTGATCGATGCTGTATTGACTCCGCCCACCACGGTAGTAGACATTATCGCGGAAAGCGAAGCTCATGAAACACTGGAAGCAGCAGTGGTAGCTGCGGAACTGACCGATGATCTGAATAAAACAGGTCCCTTCACGGTGTTTGCTCCTACCGATGATGCATTTAACGCCCTACCGGAAGGATTGCTGGATTCGCTTCTTGCCGATACTACAGGGCAGCTTGCAGAGATCCTGCTCTACCACGTGGTGGGAGCCAGGGCACTCTCCACCGGTCTGTCCGATGGCCAGTTGATCACCACCTTGAACGGAGACAGCGTGACGGTGACCATCGACGGAGCGACCGTCATGATCGACAGTGCCATGGTGACCCTGGCCGATCTGGAGGCCGACAACGGAGTGGTTCATGTGATCGACGCTGTGCTTGTTCCTCAGTCCACTGTGGTGGATATTATTGTCGGGAGCCCGGATCATACGATGTTGGAGGCGGCTGTCATTGCTGCTGAGCTTGCAGATGACCTGAGCGGGGATGGTCCTTTCACGGTGTTTGCACCCACAGACGATGCCTTTGAGGCACTGCCGGAAGGGTTGGTGGATTCATTGCTTCTGGATCCCACCGGTGAGCTGGCTGATATCCTGCTGTACCATGTGGTGGGAGCCAGGGCACTCTCTACGGATCTTTCAGATGGCCAGGTGATCACTACCCTGAACGGAGACAGTGTGACGGTGACCATTGACGGAGCTACGGTTAAGATCGATAACGCCGAGGTGACTGTAGCCAACCTGGAAGCCACCAACGGGGTCGTTCATGTAATTGATGCAGTAATCCTGCCCCAATATACGGTAATGGATATCATCTCCTCCAGCCCCGATCATACAACACTGGCAACGGCCATCAAGGCGGCAGAACTGGATGATGATCTGACATATGGAGGTCCAGTTACCGTTTTTGCCCCCACAAACGATGCCTTTGAGGCGCTGCCCGAAGGAACAGTGGCAGCATTGCTTCAGGATCCCACGGGAGACCTTGCGGACATATTGCTCTATCATGTGGTGGGTGCCAAGGCACTTTCCACCGATCTTTCGGATGGACAGATGATTGCCACATTGCAGGGTGACAGCGTGATGGTCAAAATCATGGGAGATACCGTGATGATCAACAATGCCATGGTGACGGTAGCCGATCTGGAGGCCGATAACGGCGTGGTCCATGTGGTCAATGCGGTTCTGGCTCCTCTTCTGCCAGCTACCGTGGTGGATATCATCGTGGGCAGCCCGGATCATAATACTCTGGAAGCTGCGTTGATCGCCGCGGGATTGGTGGAAACCCTGCAGGGCGAAGGCCCTTTTACCGTATTCGCTCCCACCGATGACGCGTTTGCAGAGCTGCCTGAAGGAGCATTGGACTTATTGTTAGCTGAACCTGAAGGATTGCTTACCGATGTTCTTCTGAAACATGTGGTAAACGGCAAGGCAATGAGCACAGACCTGAGCGACGGGCAGGTGATTACCAGTATTCAGGGAGACGACCTCACGGTCACCATCGATGGTGAGAATGTATTCATCAACGATGCACAGGTGATCGTGGCCGACCTGGAGGCCGATAACGGAGTGGTCCACGTAATCGATGTGGTGCTGTTACCTGATATGCCTGAAACGGTGGTGGATATCATCGTGGCCAGTCCCGTTCATACCATACTTGAAACAGCGGTCACTGAAGCTGGTCTGGTGGAAACCCTGCAGGGCGAGGGCCCGTTTACCGTATTCGCTCCCACGGATATGGCTTTCGCCGCACTTCCGGAGGGTGTGCTGGATACATTGTTGCTGGATCCGGAGGGCGACCTGAAGGATATCCTGCTCTACCATGTGGCATCGGGTAAGGCTCTGAGTACCGGTCTGAGCAATGGTCAGGCGATCACCTCCGTGTTTGGCGAAGACGTTACGGTTACCATCGACGGGGCCAGCGTATTCATCAACGATGCTGAGGTGATCTTTGCCGATCTGGAAGCCCAGAACGGGGTGGTTCATGTGATCGATGCGGTATTGCTGCCATCCACCAATCTGGAGAACCTCAGGATCGGAGAACGGATGATCATGCTTTATCCGAATCCTGCAGAGGGTCTGGTGACCCTCCAGATCAACCGTGACCTGATGAGCGGAAACGGTCATCTGGAACTGGTCCGTATGGATGGTGCCACTATGAAGGCCATGAAGATCACCGCTTATTCCACCACCATCGATCTGGACGGTTTTGGACCGGGGGTCTATTTCATGAAGTATTTCGAGGAGGGGAATGTCTTTATCGACCGTCTGGTCATTCAGTAGCTCATTGTCCTGCTTTTATTCTGATAGCTGCCCGGCCCTGTGCCGGGCAGTTTTTTTTTGATCGATCGATTGGCAGCCGGATGAAACAAGTCCTCTCCATATCGCGTATATCCACTTGTAAGAGTAGTTGCTTTGTAAGGCAGCATCACCTAAATTTGGTAGTCAAACCATACTGCTTATGTGCAGGGCCCTGATACCCCTATTGATCCTTTCCGCTCTTTGGTCGCTTCTGCCGCTTTCCGGCCAGACACAGGTGAGGATCTCGGAACCCCGTCTGGAGCTTCATGAAAATGAGGTTCATATCTATTACGACATTCTTCAGGGACAGCCGGAGGAAAAGTATGAAATCAACCTCGATATCAGGGACGAGGCCGGCCATCCTCTCCCGGCTAACTCTCTGGAAGGGGACATGGGATTGGTGGAGAGTCCGGGCAGGGATAAGCAGATCGTATGGGACCTTGAAGCCGACAACATCTATATGAACGCCCATATTCTGGTGAAGATCAGCGCCAGGGTCATAGCACCGCCACCCCCGGCAGCTGTGGAAGAGGAGGTGATGGCAGATGAATCCGACACGAAAGAATGCCCGGAGGACGCTGCGGAGGGATCAGAGGATCCTTCCGGAAGGGATGCCGGGAAGATTGTTGGTGAAACAGATCCGGCTAAGGTAACCGGAGAAGCTACTGCCGCGGGATCCTACAACCGGACCGCCCTGATGTTGCAGTCATTGGCCATACCGGGACTGGGACTTTCGCGGGTCACCGGAAAGCCACATTGGCTCAGGGCAGTGGCCGGCTACGGATGTATCGGCGGCGCCATCGCCATGAACCAGGCATCCAGGAAGAGTTTTGATTCTCTGGAGGACCAGGATACTCGCTCGGAAGCAGAGGAGGTGTTCCATCAGTCGGTCCGGCAGGATAAGGTATCAGAAGTCCTGGCTTTTACCGCCATCGGTATCTGGATGGCGGATGCAGTCTGGACCTGGTTCGGGACATCGGGTCTGGAGAGTGCAGGGTTATCCGTCAGCGGAATGGTGGACCCGTTGTTAAATACCCCGGTGGTACAATTGAAAATCTGTTTTTAGCCCATGCCATGAGGATCCATAAACATCTCATTCCGGTGATCGTCCTGGCGGTTCTCTTTCCATTCTGCCAGATCATACAGCTATCGGGACAGGTGGTCGAGAGTGAGACGGTGCGGTTCTTTATCAACAACCTGCCGGATACCGAACCACCGGTCATCCGTTTGATATCTCCCCCGATCCAGGGTGGACAGTCGTTCCAGACCGGTACAAAAGATCTGGATCTAATAGGGGAGGTCAGGGACCAGGGAGAAGTGAAGTTCGTTTCGGTCAATGCCGATGTGAGAAACATCAACGATGCGGGGGTCTTCTCTGCCCGGCTGAACCTTCAGCCGGGAGAGAACCGGGTGAAGCTGATGGCTGCCGATGAAGAGGGGAACATGGCCGGTATGCAGGTCACTATCGAGTACATTCCTCCCGAACCCACCCTTGCGGAAAAAATTTTGGAAGGATCGAGGTATTTTGGCCTGATCATCGGGATTGATGATTACCGGGATCCCGATCTTCCCGATCTCCGTAATCCGGAAAGGGATGCGATAAAGCTGTATGACCTGCTGGTCGGGGAGTATGCCTTCCATAAGGAGGATATGATCCTGCTGAAGGATGCCAAAAGGAATGAGATCGTGGAAGCCCTTGATTATTTGGCCAGCGTGGTATCACCGAAAGATAATCTCCTGATCTTCTATGCAGGTCACGGAACCTGGGATGAAAAGGCCAATGTGGGATACTGGCTGCCCTCGGACGCTTTTTTAAATACCACTGCCAACTGGTTCAGGAACAGCACACTGGTCGATTATCTGAAGACCATCGACTCCAAACATACTTTGCTGATCACCGATGCCTGTTTTGCCGGTTCCATATTCAATACCAGGTCCGGATTCCGGAGGGAGGACCGGGCTTTTGAGATCCTCTACGATCTGCCCAGCAGAAAAGCGATGACCAGTGGTACCCTGACCGAGGTACCCGACCGGAGTGCGTTTACCCAGTATCTGATCGAGAGGCTCAGCAAAAACGGGGAGACTTATCTTTCCTCCGAACAACTGTTCAGCAGCTTCCGGATCGCTGTGATCAACAACAGTGACGCCATCCCTCAGTATGGTGAGATCCGCAACGTGGGTGACCAGGGGGGCGATTTTATATTTCTGAAGAAGCAGCAATGAGAAAACAATCGACTGCATCCGTTTACCTTTGGACCATGGTCTTACTGTTGGCATATGGCCTTTCCTGCGAACGGTTTGAACCGGAATTGATGCTGGTTATTAGAACGGAAACGGCAGAGGAGAATCCGGGCGGAGGATACATTTTTACAGGTGCCTTCATCAATATCGGAGGTGAAGAGATCACTCAGCATGGCTTCTGCTGGTCAGAATCCGCGAATCCCACCATCAGAGACAAAGTCTTGCAACTGGGCACCAGGCAACAAGCCGGGACCTTCACAGGAAGCATCAGGGAACTTGCTCCGGGCACGCAGTATTACTACCGGGCCTATGCCACCACTCAGGAGAGCACCTTTTATGGTACGCAGAAGATCCTGAACACACCTGTGGCGGACCTGCCGGAAGTGGTAACCTTGCCGTTTAGTGATGTCGATCTGAATTCTGTTGTTTTTGAAGGGGAGGTCATCAGCGACGGAGGGGGCAATATTCTGGTAAGGGGAGTGTGCTGGAATACCGAACCCGGGCCCACGGTCCATCATTTCATAACCGAGGACGGTGCCGGCACCGGAACCTTCTCCAGTGTCCTGGAAGGTCTCTTTTGTTCGACCACCTATTATGTCAGGGCCTATGCCATCAATGAGTCAGGCATCGCTTACGGGGAGGAGCAGCCTTTCACCACACTGGATTGCATCCCGGCGCAGGGGGAATTCCTGCTCTCGGACCGTGGGGGGGCTTGGATCATGAACCAGGAGGGAGAGAAGATCTGGTTCTCCAGTAAGGCATCTCCCGATATTGATGTTTTTAATAATCTGATCTTCCTGCATGATGGAAACCGTATCTCGGTGTATACATGGGAGGGGGATCTGGTCCGGATTGTTGAAATAGACAGTCAGATCACTAATCCCTATGTGATGTGCGTACTGCCGGGTGAGGAGTTCGCCTTCCTTGACAACTCCGATGATGTGGTCAGCATTACCGATACTGACGGGAACCTGAAAGAGACCATCTCCATTACCGGTAACCCGGCAGACGGGAACCTTCAGAGTATAGAGGCCGTGGTGGTGGAGAATATGCTGATCGTTTCAGAGGATGGCAGCGGGCATCTGATAGGGATCGACCTTGATACCTACGAACGCGGCGTTTTTAAGGACCTGGAACAACTGACCGGATGGCTGGGGGACATCGATTTTTCGGATGGACTCTTTTACCTGGTTCAGTCACGGAAAGTCCACAGGTTTACCAGAGAAGGTGAAGTGGAGACCCTTTGCGAACTGCCCGAGGGCAATAATACCGGAATTGCCGTGCATAAAGACTTTGCCTATGTGACCTCCAATTTCGGAAACAAGATCTACCGCATCAACATTCGCAACGGGGAGTATTCCGTGCTGCTGGATAATGTCGACTATCCGAAGGACATCGAATTGCTTCGTTAGCAGTCCGTCAGGCCATTTCAACAAGAGGTTTCCCTGAAATTTCGCCGAAATTTCACCTTTCAGGAACGGTGTTCGTTCCGGAAAGTATAGATTTGATCGAAGAATTACATATCCTTTCCAACCGAAGATGAAAACAATCGTAGTCTATTACTCCCGCAAAGGGTCCAACCAATTCCTGGCAAAAAAGATCGCGGAACAGTTGTCGTGCGAAATGGAGGAGATCAGGCCCAAGATCAATTCCTTCCCTCTGTTCCTGATGAAGTTCAATCCTGGGATAAAGCCACTGAAGCATTCCATCGGGGATTACGACCGGGTGATCCTGGTGGGCCCCATCTGGACCGGCCAGTTCATCCCTCCGCTGAAAGGGTTTGTCCAAAAATACCTTCCTCAGATCAGGAACCTGGCATTCGTTACCTGCTGCGGAAGCACCTACGAGCGAAAGGATAATAAGTTCGGACATGGACTGGTTTTCAGGGAAGTGAAGGAGTTGCTCAACGGCAAGCTGTTCCTCACCAGTGCTTTCCCAATCGGACTGGTTCTTCCTGAAGATCAAAAGGAGGATACCGATGCATTTATGAAGACCCACCTGAACGAGGAGAATTTCAGGGGAGAGATCAAAGAACGTTTCGGGGAGTTGATCAAGCAGTTGAACTGAATGGAAATTACCAAAGAGATCACCATCGAGGAGCTCGTGGAGGAGAAAGTGGAGGCAGTAAAGTATCTTGCAGACAGAGGGATTAAATGCATCGCCTGCGGGGAACCCATCTGGGGCACGCTGGAGGAGGCCGCAAGAGAAAAGGGTTTTTCGGAGAAGGAGATTGCCGGATTCGTCCGGGATCTGAATGCTCTTTCACGCTAGTTGCAACCAGGAGCGTATGGGTGAAACTTCACAGATGGATGGATAATTGGTGATCAAAGTCACAGCGCGGGGAGAAGTATTCGATTATGTTTGTCTACAAACCCAAAGATATAATACGAAATACACCTCCATGATCCTCAGAAACCCTCGACCCGCTTCCACTCTGCTCTTCTTTTTTTTAACCTTCGCCTTCACGGCTGTCGCTGCTCAGCCACTGCGCCGGATCCAGTTGTTGGACCGGGAGGATCAGAGCCCTATCTCCGGATTGCATTTTTTATACGGAGATCAGACAGGCATCTCCGATGAGGGAGGCGTGATCTCTTTCCGGATGGATGGAGCCGAACCGATGCAGCTCTCCCATGTCAATTACGGATCCTGGAAATGGGATGCGGCCACGCTCGCGCAAATCGCAACCGAAGGGCAGTATTTCCGGGAAAAATGGATCCTGGACCTTCAGCCGGTCACGGTCATTGCTCTTCGGGAATCAGGCAGACCGGAAGGAGCGTTCAAGCTCGATCACACCGACAGGCTGGAGCATGACGGAGCGGCTGTTCTCCGGCAATTCGCTGGAATTTCGGGCATAAGGAAGGGCGGCAATTACGGGTTCGATCCTGTTTTCAGAGGATTTAAATACGACCGGCTGAATATCATTTTCAACGGGGCGCAGAGTGCTACCGCCGCCTGTCCGAACCGCATGGATCCCCCCACCAGCCAGATGGCACCGAACATGATGGAACGGGTAGAGATCCTTAAAGGACCCCACGCCCTGAGATATGGCAACGGGTTTGGCGGGACGGTACACTTCATTCCAACCCCGTTGCGGTTCAGTGAGGATCCGGAGATTTACGGAAGGGTCTCCTCTGAATACCAGGGTAACGGGAACCTTTTCCGTAGTGAAGGACAGATCGGCCTCAGCGGCAATCGGTACGATCTGGGTCTCTTCGGGTCCTGGTCCGGAGGGGCTGATTACAAAGACGGAGATTCGAGAACCGTACAGGCTGATTTTCGCAGAAGCAGTTTTGGAATGAATCTGGGACTGAAGCTCTCTCCTGATCAGCAATGGAGGATTTCCACCAATTACAACCGGGCCGGGAACGCTGATTTTCCCGCGTTGCCCATGGACCTGCGGAAGGACGAAACCTGGATGATCAGTACCCGCCATCAGATGACTCTTCACCGTACGTATTTTCGATCCTGGAATACCACCCTGTTCGGTTCATTTGTGGATCACCGGATGGATAATCTACTCAAAAAACTGGATCCTAGAATGTTGAACGCCTCCACGGAGGCCAGGACTTCCAATTTCGGAGGCAGGACGGAAGGCACCTGGTATTTTCCCGCAGGCAATCTCTATGCGGGCCTCGATTTTAAGGCCGAAACTGCCCGGGGTACCCGGACCAGGGAGTTCCTGATGGGGCCTAATGCGGGAAACCTGTTCACCGACGATGTTTGGCAGAACGGACGCATCTGGAAAACCGCTCTGTTTGGAGAGTACCATCATCAGTACCGCAGCATGCGCCTGACCCTTTCGGGAAGATTGGAAATCAATGATGCCATTATTCAGGATCCGAGTGACGAATTCTCCCGTGTACATTCAGATGTCCATACTACGCAGGTCAATCCCGGCCTCAGTCTCGGAATAGTCAGAATGTTCGGAAGCCGGTTCCGGTCCGGCATCTGGCTGGGCAGGGTGCAGCGAAGCGGCGACCTGACCGAGAAGTACATAAATTTCTTCCCGGTGGGGAAGGATCCGTATGAAATGGTCGGAAATCCCGGGTTGTCTCCCGAGGTCAACAACCAGGCGGACTGGACCTTTCATTTTACCACTGGAAGGAGTACACTGGAACTGGACCTCTTCGTATCCTATCTGCAGGACTACATCTCTTCCCGGATCGATACCGCGCTCACGCCGAGGATGCCTTCCAGTCCCGGTGTACGGCGGTTTATGAATATCGAAGAAGCCTGGAAAGCCGGTTTCGAATGGAACTGGTTCCAGGAGATCGGATGGGGACTGCATCATCAAATGGGGATTGCATTTACCTATGCACAGGACCTGGAGCGGAACGAACCGCTGCCCGAAATTGCCCCGTTTGACTTCCGTTATATGCTTGCAGGCCGTTACATGGACGGAAGATTGCAGCCGGAGATCACCTTCAGGCAAGTGCTGGAGCAAACGAGGATCTCGCAGGAGTTCGGGGAGACGGCTACACCCTCTTTTACCAGGGTCGATTTGAAGATCACCTCGCAACTGACCCAACGGATCAGGATAAGTACCGGGGTGAACAACCTGTTTAATGCCGCATACTATGAACATTTGAGCCGGCCGGTCCGGGAGAGTGGTATTCCGATCTATGAACCGGGAAGAAATCTATTCGCGAGTTTCTATGTAATTTTCTGACTTTTTGCAGAATCCCCGAAGCCTGCCGGGACGAGCTTCCATCTTTAATGTATGTTTGGTGCGTTACTGCCAGGTACGGATCCTTTCGGGTACCTACCGTACAATGAAGTGATAGGTGCCCGAACCGATCCTGGCCCTTGCCGACTTCTCCCATGACCGGATCGGATCGATCCGGATGTGGTCGCTCTGCTCATCAACGATCTCCCCCTTTTTCACCAGTTGGAGGTTTCCCTCAAAGATATCCGGCTCTATTCCGTCGGGCAGGGGAAGGTAGACCGTTGCTTCGGTATTGGCGGGGATGGTGACCTCCAGATGGAGGTCATCGCCGAATTTCCACCAGTAGCTGCCGATTTTTCCCCGGACCGAGTGGTAGCTGCCCTTTGCCCAGGTGAGGTCACCCACTATGGACGGTTTGATGATGATCTTGCTGAATGCCAGGGATTGGTCCGACTGCTGTATTCCGAGAACCGACTTATAGAACCACTCCGATACAGAGCCGAACATGGGATGGTTCTCTGAATCGTGTTCCCTGATGCTCCAGTTTTCCCAGAGGGTTGTGGCTCCGTGATCGATCATAAAGCCGTACCCCGGGAAGGTCTTCTGATTGAGCATGATGAAGTTGAGATCGTCCCTGCCCCTGTCGCTGAGATAATTCAGCATCATTTTGGTGGAGAATATACCGGTGGTCAGATGCCCTTTCCGGTCCAGCAGGATCCGGTCTTCCAGCTGTTGGAAAGCTTTATCCCTGACCTCTTCAGGCAGCAGATCGTAGTAGAGCGCAAACACCTGGCTGGGCTGGTTCCCCGAATACACCCTCCCGTTTTCCGTATCCACCAGCTCCTCTATGAAGGCCTGTTTAATGTTGGAAGCAAGCCGGGTGTATTTCTCTTCATCTGCCTGCTTCCCCAGGACACCCGCCAGTTCGGCCAGGATCTGCACATGGTGGTAATAGGCTGAGGCAGCAGATACCGGACGCGGTCTTTCTACCACGCTGTTATGGTCCCCGATGCAATCGAGGATCAGGTATTCCGGTGTTCGCTCATCGTAAAAGTCCACCAGCTTTTTGAGGGCCGGATACTGCTCCTCCACGATCCGGAGATTCCCGTAATATTTGTAGAGCTGGTAGAGGATAAACGGGTGGGCCAGGGTCCATCCGACGGGTCCCGTCCCGGGTTCGATCCCGCGGGCGTTGATACCGATGTCCGGAGCACATTCGGTCATCGCTCCGCTGGGATATGCATCCCGTTGGAAATCCCTCACCGTTTTCTGATAGAAGGAAGACATGTCGTAGTTGTACATGTAGGCTTCACCCACCGTAACGATGTCCCCGCCATAACCAAGTTTCTCCCGGGCCGGGCAATCCGACTGGACGCTGAACACATTGCTCAGCATCGTCCAGTCGGTTATTTCCTGGATGCGATTGAAGAGTCCGTTGGAACAGGAAAATTCAGAAACATCCGCGATATCGGAATTCAGCGGCAATCCCTCCATATGGTCCAGTGAAGGTTTGTAGGGCAGTCCGGTCACCTCCACGTAACGGAACCCATGGAAGGTAAATCTGGGCTCGAAGGTCTCCCCATCCTCTCCCTTGCAGAAGTAGCGGTCTTCCTGCCAGGCGATCTCAGGCGCACCCGGTCCTCCGTAGCCGGGCCGCTTGATCTGCCCGGCCACCGATGAGTTCACATTGATGGTCTGGTCGGGATGGAGCAATTCGGCATACCGGAAGACCACCTCCGTTCCGGAGGGCGCCTTCACCCTGAAGCGGATCACCCCGGCGAAGTTCTGCCCCAGGTCGAACACATAGCGTCCCGGTTCATTTTCAAGGATCCGGACCGGTTTCAGTACAGGTCTTGCCAGCCTGACGGGCGGGATATATTGCCAGGTCAGTTTCCCCCCCGGCGCCTCCTCCCTGATGGCGTTCTTCCAGTCACTGTCATCAAAGTCCCTGGTGCTCCAGCCCGGAATCTCTTCCCGGGCATCGTACCATTCACCCAGGTAGACGTTGTTGCGGACCACCGGTCCTTCTCCCACATTCCAGCTGCGGTCACTCACGACCATTTGCGATGAACCATCTTCGTATTCGATCATCAGCTGGCAGCAGAGTTTAGGATTTCCCGAAGTCAGGATCTCCCTGAAGTTGAGCCGGCCGAATATCCGCATGGGAAGCGGATTATACCAGCCGTTCCCCAGGATGACCCCCAGGGCATTCTCCCCGGTCTCCATATGGCCTGTCACGTCGTGAACCTGATAATAGACTGTTTTCGCATACTGGGTCCAGCCCGGCTCCAGCCGGTAGTCGCTTACCTTCTCTCCGTTCAAATACACTTCATGATATCCCAGTCCCGAGATGTAAAGGCGCGCCCTGGCGATGTTTTTCTCCGACCGGAAAGTCTTTCGGAAATGGGGAGCGGGGATTCGTTTGTAGAAGTCCTCTTCTTTTCCCGGGACGGGCCTGCCCTCGCCGATCCACTGTCCTTTCCAGTCACCGGGGTGGAAAAGCCCGGTCTCGAAATGCCCGGTGCCCTCCGACCGGTTGCCGTCCTGGTCCCAGCATATCGCCTTCCAGTAGTAGGGTGTGGCGGAAAGAAGTGCGGATCCCTCATAGGGGATCTGAAGGGTAGCGGAGGAGGGAACCTTTTCCGAATCCCACAGGTCGGCCGACCGTTCGTCCAGCAGCTCCGGGGAGGAGGCCACCAGGATCCGGTAGGCTGTTTGGGTGGCTCCCCTTTTCGCGCTCTGCAGTTCCCATGAGAAATAGACTTCGGTGTCGATTCCCAAAGGATTTTTCAGGTAGTTGACTTTCAGGTTTACCGGGTGGGAGAGAAGCGGCTGGGACAGGGAAAACAAAACGGTGTAAACGATTGTACGTAGCATGGATTTTGGTTTCTGGTATACTGAACGGATCTTTGCTAAAAATAGTGAAAAAGGTAAAATCACCAGCAGGCTTTATTTCTGGTGGTATCCTGGACTGCATGGAGATATCGTAAGCTGCCGGAAAGTGAACAGGAGTGAAAGAATTGCGTTATTTTAGCACAGTCTAACCAAAATCGTATGAACCCCATGTGCTCAATAAAACAGCTGTTCTCATTGCTTGGCGCCTTGTTACTTATTTCAGGATGGATGGGTACGGCCGCCCAGGAGGCCATTCCCTGGCTGGAAGATTATACCGGAAAGATGGAGATCGGGAAGGAGACCTACCGGTACGAGTTCTCCAGTGTACACGGGATCGACTGTAAGGTGGAGTTTGAGGAGATCGTCACCGATAAGAAAGGTGAAGAGGCTCACCGTTCCTGGATCTTTTACCTCTCCGATATCGATCCCTCTGCCATCCGTTTCAATGCCAAAGGTAAATCGATCGAAGTGACTATGGAGACCCGTAATTCTCAGAAATTCATCACCTACTACGAGGACGGGAAGTTTGAGGAACACACCGGTGAGATAGAGCTCTACATGACGGAGGTGGACCTGACCCGCAGTTTCATCGAGGCAGTCCGGGAGAGGATCGGATCGTGTGATGCTTCCCAGATCGCTTGGGAGGATCGGGAAGCGGCATTCAGCTGGCTGGAGGAGTATATCGGGGAGGCCACCGACGATGATATCCGCTGGGAACAGCGTTTTTCCGGCGGCGGGAAACCCTATCTGGTCAGACTTATATCGAAGTCAACCAGCAGCAAAGGGAAACAGGAGTCCTTTGAGTATCTTTTCGACGTGACCGATATGGAGCCTTCCTCGGTAAGGCTGTCGGTATCGGGCCGCTCCAAATATGTGGAAGTCCCTGTCAGGGACGGTGAAGATTTCATCGAGGTGAACGCCTCCGGTGAAAAGGAATACACGGATGAGCTGAGAATCTATGCAACGGAGATCGATGTGGCCCGGCAGATCGTCAATGCGCTCACCTTTGTCATTGAAAACACTACGGCCGAACGTCCCGCCTGGAGCAGCTACGGGGAAGCTCTGGAGTTCGTCAGGGAGAACCTGGGGGAGGTCCGGATAGAGGAGGATCTCTATACGCACACCCTCAAATATGACGAATCACCTTCCGGGATGGTGGATTTGACCATTCAGGAAACTGATTCAGACGGGGAGACAGAAGAGGTCACCTACTCGTTCTATCTGACCGATATGATGGAGGATATAACACTGAAAGTTTCCGGAAACGAGCTCACCATCGGGATGGAAACCGCCGACGATCGTAATTTCATCATAGAGAACCGGGGCGGGGTCATCGACGATTATGATTCAAAAGTGGAGTTCCATGCTTCCGACATCGACATGGCCAGGAACCTGATCAATGCGTGGACCTATGCCATTGGTCAGAGCGAGGAGGAGATCCAGGAGTTTTCCTCCGTGGAAGAAATAAACGGATGGATGATGCAGAACCTGGTCCCGTTGCAGAGGGAGGGTGAGAAGTATGAACAGGAACTGCTGGTGGACCCGGAACTGGAGAACCGGATCGAATTCATTCAGAAACTGACCGAAGACGACGGTGAGATCACCGAAGACCTCTTTCAGGTCTATCCCGCAGACCTGGCACTGGAAGACCTGGAGATCAATATGAGCTATGGAAGGCTGAACGTGGACCTGGAGACTGGCAAGGTGGATTACATCAAGCATATGGAGAACGGAGTGATCCAGAATTTTGAAGACGAAATGGAGGTCTATTTTTCCGACCCGCTGGCGGCCAAGAATTTCGTGGCCGCCATCCGTTTTCTGAAAGAAGATACCACTGCTGCCCTGCCGCCCATCGAAGGGCGTGAAATCTCTCTCTCTTTCCTTACGGAGAGCATCCCGCTCATTGAACACCCGGGGATAAAGTATGAGCAGATCCTGGAGATCATGGACGGGGACAACTGTAAACTGAGGTTTACCCGGATCGAGACAGAGGATGACGGTGACTCCGAGAAATATGTGTGGGAGTTCATGGCCGGGGACATTCATGCGGAGAATTCCGTACTAAAGGTCAGTAAGAAGATGGTCGAAGTCAACCTGGAAACAGACAGCGGTAAAAAGCTGATCAAGCCCTACGAAAACGGAGAGGTGGAGGATTTTGTGGACGAATTCACCATCTACGCGGATGATATTCTGCTGGCCAGGAGGATACTGGAGGCTTTCGGAGCTCTTTCAGGGGCGTGCAGCCAGTAGTGGAGTGTCTTTGAGATGCGGAAAATAATCCTCCCGGAAGTTGGTTTAATGAATCCCGGATGAAAAAACTGGCATGAGATATACCATTGTTTCGCTATTACTTCTTTTTGGTTTGGTTACCTCCAGAGGACAAACCGTCCGGACCCTCTACGGTGAGGTGACCGGGCAGATGAATGAAGGTGTATTTGAGTTTTTGGGTATCCCATTTGCTTCTCCTCCGGTGGATACTCTTCGGTGGAGTCCGCCCATGGCCCCCGTTGAATGGGAGACTCCTTTTCTTGCCGATAAGTTCCCTCCCAGGTGCCCCCAGAAGAAATTCGACCTGGGCGATACCACCTTTACGTATGATGGCCAGGAGGACTGCCTCTACCTGAATGTGTGGAGCCCCGATACCTCCGCTTCACTTCCTGTGATGGTGTTTATTCACGGCGGAGGGAACCAGCAGGGCAGCTCCAGCGAAGAGGTGGCCGGATTGGTGCTATACCATGGGAAGAAGCTCTCGGAAAGGGGTCAGGTGGTGGTGGTAACGATCCAGTACCGGCTGGGACCGCTGGGTTACCTGGTCCACCCGGGGCTGGAACTGGAGAATGCGGAATCAGTTTCAGGGAATTACGGGGTGATGGATCAGATCTTTGCCCTCCGGTGGATACAGGATCATATATCCCGGTTCGGGGGTGATGCTTCCAATGTGACCATATTCGGGGAGAGCGCCGGTGGAGTGAATGTGGGGAACCTGATGACCAGCCCTGCAGCAAAGGGCCTTTTCCACAAGGCGATTATCCAGAGCGGCACTCCGCTCTTGAATGACTATGGAACCGCCACTCAGGAGGGTGTGGAATTCGTGGATAGCTATATTCCGGAAGGAACCGATGCGGAGAAAATGGCCTTTATGCGCTCAGTGGATCCCGATAGTCTGATCAGAGATCTGGAACCTCCCACAGGGGGAGGAAAAGTGCAGCTGGCCTGGCAGCCGGCAGTGGACGGTCAGCTTTTTACGGATCATCCACCTGAAGTGCTCAAGTCGGGAGAGTTTAACAGGGTCCCTCTCATGGTAGGTTCCAATGCCGATGAGATGCGACCCCAGGTTCCCCCGACTGTCTATCCGTTTATGGTTTCAGCCCTGATCGACACTCTGATACCCGAAGAGTACCGGGAGGAGGCCAGAACGATTTATCCCCCGGGATCCACTAACGAGCAGGCCCGGGATTCTTACGCAGATATCCTGACCGATGCGCAGTTTACCGCAAGCGCCCGCCGGACAGCCCAGTGTGTCAGCCTGAATCAGTCGGAACCGGTCTGGAGGTACTTTTTCACCCATACCCATAGCCCGACCATTCCCATCGTAGGGGAATGGGGAGCCTACCACGGGATCGAGCTGTTATACCTGTTCAATAACTGGGAGGAATCGCTTCTTGCATTCGGTCCCTGGTTCACCCCCCAGGACGAAAGTATACAACGATATATGCTTTCATACTGGACCAATTTTGCCTACACCGGCGACCCTAATGGAACGGACCTGGCAGACTGGCCTTCTTACGACGCCTCAGCAGATTGCTTTCTGGAGATCCGCGCCACTCCGGATGGGACACAGTGCGGCCTTCGCACCGCCGGATCGGATCTCTGGGATAAGGTCAGCGGTTTCACGGTATGTTCAGATGCAACGGGTCTGAAAATCACCGGGGACCGCATGGGAACTATTACACTCTATCCCAACCCGGCCGAGGAATTCGTATACCTGAATCTACCCGTGGGCGCGGACATGAAAGAGTTTTGTGTTACCGTGTACGACCTCCGGGGCCGGCCTGTACTGAGCATAAGGAACCGGACGGAGCTTGATATTTCCCACCTTGATCCCGGTTTATATCTGTTTCGTGTGGAATCGGACGGGAAGGCGGAAGGCTTTGTGCTTCTGAAAGGAAAGCCTTAGCGGCCTGACTGAAGTCCCACTCTCTCCTGTTGACAATGGACATCTCTGCAGGAGAAACAGACCTGGGTGCCGAATTTGAATGATGCGCAAGAATGGCAGTACTGACGACTTAAATGGGTATATTTGACATAATGCATGCTCTATGAATATTACCTACTGCAGTTCAGACATTCGGTCATCAGCGGTGTGGTTGGTCCTTTCGAAATGTTTCAGCAACCCGGTGATCTGGCTCATTCATTACCTGCCCTCATGATTTATTTGATCGACAAGTATCTCGGGCGGGAGCTGGCCATTACAGCGTTATATATGAATTGTTTTAATTGAGTGGCACACAGTAGCGGGCATAGCCAACACGGTACCGGTCGGGTGAGTCACCGGTGGGCATTTATCATCGGCATTTCCCTGAATCTGATTTTCGTTGCCGTGGAGATCCTTTACGGGCTAATCGCTAATTCTTCGGCCCTGTTAGCCGATGCAGGTCACAATGCCAGCGACGTTCTGAGCCTTGCATTCGCCTGGACTGCTGCATGGCTGGCAACTCTCCGGCCAAAAGGTAAATACACCTATGGTCTTCGAAAGACAACCGTGCTGGTTTCCATATGGAATGCCCTGTTGCTTTTCGGAGCACTGGCGGCCATCGGCTGGGATGCTGTCCGAAAGCTGGGGGAGCCTGCTGAGGTGGCAGGCGGGAAAGTGATGATCGTTGCCGGGATCGGGGTGCTGATCAATACGGTTACCGCGCTCCTTTTCATGAAAGAACAAAAAGAGGACCTGAACATCAGGGGTGCCTTTCTTCATATGGCGGCCGATGCCATCATATCCCTGGGAGTGGTAGTGGCGGGTCTGGCGATCCATCTGACCGGGAAGGCATGGATCGATCCGGTGGCCAGTTTCGTTATTATTGCGGTGATCGCGTGGAGTACCTGGCGCCTTTTCACCGATTCGGTGGATCTGGCGCTGGATGCCGTACCCAGGCATGTCGATCTGGAGGAGGTGCGGAAATTTCTGCTTTCCAGGGACGGAGTGGAGGATCTTCACGATCTGCATATTTGGAGCATGAGCACTACTCAGGTGGCCCTCACGGCACACCTGATCATGCCTGAAGGATTCGGAGATCTCTTTATCCAAGAGTTACAGGATGAGTTAATTAGAAAATTCGGGATCGGGCATACCACTTTCCAGATTGAGCGTGTAAGTCTGAAGGATGTCCATCCCGATTGCTAATCAAATCAAATCAAATACCACATCATTATGGAAAAATTATTTGACGCCGATTTCTGGAGTTCCCTGCTGGCCGGTGCCAGGGGATGGATCATCAATGAGCTGCCGGGACTGTTGATCATCCTGTTGCTGCTGTTTATTGCGCTTCGGGTGGTCCGATTTACGGTAAAAAGAGTCAGAAAAGGCCTGATCCACAGGGTGGACAAAAAAGAGATGGTCGATGCAGCGGAAGTGGAAAAAAGGATCCGGACGTTGATCTCCCTGATCCAGGGTGTATTGCTGATCGCCATTTGGCTGGTCTTTTTGATGCTTACACTGCAAAAGATCGGCATCGATATCGGCCCCATCCTGGCTGCTGCCGGTATCGTCGGCCTGGCAGTGGGCTTTGGGGCGCAGGAACTGGTCCGTGATTTCATTACCGGGTTTTTCATTATTCTGGAGAATCAGGTCCGCTCCGGAGATGTGGCCATCATTAACGGTACGGGGGGATTGGTGGAGAGGATCGACCTCCGGACCATTACCCTCCGCGATTTTTCGGGGACCGTCCACGTATTCCAGAACGGGAAGATCAGTACCCTTTCTAATATGACCAAGGAGTGGTCGGCCATGGTATTCGATATCGGGGTGGCCTATAAGGAGGATATCGACCGGGTGATGGAGATCATGAAGGAGGTGGGTGATCAACTGAAGGAGGATGAGGTTTTCGGACCGAATATCCTGGAGCCTATCGAGATCTTCGGGGTGGATGCGTTTGGTGACAGTGCGATTATCATCAAAGCCCGGTTGAAAACCAAACCTATACAGCAGTGGATGGTCGGCCGGGAGTATCGCGGCCGTCTGAAAAAGGCATTCGATGCCAATCATGTGGAAATCCCGTTCCCGCACACTACAGTTTACTGGGGAGAGGAGATCACTCCCCTGGAGCTGGAGATCAAAAAGTAGGTAAAACACTATATTTGGTCATTTCAATCCAATCGTTTTCCAAGATCATGAACAAACTTATCTTTCTCTTTCCCGTTCTGTTTTTCCTGTCATGCCAGGCTGCCGGCGATTCGGGTGTCCGGATAGAGGGTGAATTGAAACAATGGCACAAGGTAACCCTGGTCCTGAATGGTCCTGAAGCCAGTGAATGTCCTGAAACCAGTGAATGTCCTGAAGCCCTTGAAACGGGCCAGGTTAATCCGTTCCTCGATTTCAGGCTGTTGGCGGAGTTTTCCAACGGTTTCGGAACCTTCACGGTCCCGGGCTATTTTGCTGCCGACGGGAGGGCGGGTGAGACTTCGGCCAGCGGGGGCAATGTGTGGAAAGTACATTTTAGCCCCCCGGCAGCCGGCATATGGAAATACAGGATCTCCTTCCTGCAAGGGAAGGATATAGCCATTTTGGATGATACTTCTTCCGGAGAACCGGTGGGACCGGACGGAGAGGAGGGTTCTTTCGAAGTGACCGGGACCGACAAGGAGGGAACCGATTTTCGTGCCAGGGGCCGGTTGGTGAATGGCGGAGAGGGTTATTTCCGGTTCCAGGGTACCGGGGAAATCTGGATCAAGAACGGGGCCGATAGCCCGGAGAACTTCCTGGCCTGCGAAGAGTTTGACCAGACCCGCCGGTTCAGCCTGAAATCCACAGCCAGAGAGGGGGAAGCCGATCCGCAAAAGAGCCTGCACAGATACGAACCCCATCTGGACGACTGGAAGGAGGGCGATCCT
>CAZRZY010000013.1:0-7704 GCA_964604655.1 uncultured Bacteroides sp.
CCCGTATCTCCTCGAACTGTGCAATGGATTCGTGACCACCCACAAAATTGATGTGTTCGTATATCTCGTCGGCAATCACGTAAACATGTGGATGTCTGGCGATCACATCCGCAAGGGCCTTCAACTCTTCCCTGGTATAGACACTCCCGGTCGGATTGGAGGGTGAACAGAGCAATACTACCTTGGTTTTCGGGGTAATGGAACGCTCCAGTTGATCGGGGGAGATCTTAAACTCATCCTCCACCGTCGTGTCCAGTACCACATTGACCCCTTCCGCAATCTTCACCTGCTCTGCATAGCTTACCCAGTAGGGTGCAGGAACAATCACCTCGTCCCCCTTATTGACCAGGCAGATCATGGCATTGGCCAGGCAGTGCTTGGCACCTGCACTGACCATGATCTGTGAAGGCTTAAAATCTAAATTGTTCTCCCTGCTGAACTTCTCCGAAATAGCTTTCAGCAGATCGGGATAACCCGCCACGGGAGCATAATGGTGCCAGTCACCGTCTATTGCCTCTTTCGCAGATTCCCGGATGTGTTCGGGAGTTTTAAAGTCAGGCTCCCCTACGCTCAGATTGATCACATCCACTCCCTTTTCCTTCAGTTCACGTCCTTTCTGGTTCATAGCGATGGTGGCGGAGGGAGCCAGTGCATTAATTCTGGCTGAAAGTTGTTCCATACAATATCTGTTATGTGTTCGTTCTCTAAAAATACGATTTTGCTTATTATTTAGTTAATATTGTATAGAGCAAGTTTCAAAAAATTATCCTCATGAATGTTTTTCTTGAGATCCTTAAGTATACGATTCCCTCTGTCATCGTATTCCTGACAGTTCTGATCATGTTGAGAGCATGGTCCAGAAACGAGGAGAAAAGGCAGGCAAGGGAGTTCAATATGCATATCACCGATGATGTTCTTCCGGTCCGTCTTCAGGCTTATGAGCGGATTATCCTGTTGCTGGAGAGGATCTCGCCAGATTCAATGATCCTGCGTGTGAGCCGCCCGGATTACTCAGCCCGACAGTTTCAACAGGAATTGCTGACCCACATTACCTCTGAATTCGAGCATAACATCGCCCAGCAAACCTATGTGAGTGCCGAGGCCTGGGAAAAAGTGAAGATGGCCAAGAATCAGGTGATCAACATGATCAATTCTGCTGCAGCTGAACTGAAACCGGGTGCTTCCGGTCCCACCCTTGGAAAACTGATCCTTGAAAGGCTTACTGAACTGAAATCACCTCCTTCCAGGACAGCCATAGACTTCCTGAAACAGGAGGTGAAAACACTATTTTTTTAGGTTTACTTGATCATTTCCACACTGCGACGGACAAATGCCGCAAGGTCTTCTCCCTTCAGCTGATTGTTGGCCAGAAGGGCCAGGTCGATCAATTGCTTCACCAGCTTCTGATTCTTTCCATGCTTCTTCAGCATCTCTACCCGATGGTCTTCCAGTTCACCCAGCTTCTTGTTCACCTCCTCCATCTGTTCTTTTTCGCTCTGGGGAATCTCTTCTTCTTTCTTGCCCTTCTTGGCCTTCTCAAGCAATTGCTGCTCTTCGGAGAGACCTTTCTTCTGTTCGCGAAGTTCCCCCAGTTTTTTGCCAAGTTTCTTCTCGGTCTGCTCCGCGATCCTGTTGACCAGTGGATGGTTGGTATTCACCACCAGGTTATAGGAATCGGGGAAATTCCCGTACATCGATGCAGCTCCGCTCAGTTCCTGCATATCCTTCATCCTCCGCATGAATTCGCTCTGGGTGATCATAACAGGTGAATCTCCTTCTGAAAGGGACTCATAGCTCACCAGGTAGTTCATCTCATTTCCAGGCAGATGTGCCTGGAAAACTGGTGTAAGATCGGCCTTCTGTTCGGCGTTCAGTTTCGATTCACGGGTTTCTTCCTTTTCGATGATCTTATCGATAATGTCTGAATCGACCCTGGCAAAACGGGATTCCTTCAGTTTGGTCTCCAGATGATTCAGGAAATGGGTATCCAGCTGACCGTCCATTAAAAGCACATCATATCCTTTAGCTTTTGCCGCCTCGATATAACTGTACTGGCCCTGCTCATCGGTGGTGTATAGATAGATCAGCGTTTTGTTCTTATCGGTCTGCTCCTTTTTGATCAGCTCTTCATACTCATTCAGGGTAAAATATTTACCCTCCACATTTTTAAGTAGGGTGAACTTCTCGGCCCTGTCGTAGAATTTCTCTTCTGAGATCATCCCGTACTCAATAAACAGCTTCAGATCATCCCACTTCTTTTCAAACTGTTCCCGGTCGTTCTTAAAAATCTCCTCCAGGCGGTCAGCCACTTTTTTCATGATGTGGGAGGAGATCTTCTTTACATTGGAATCACTCTGAAGATAACTTCTGGAGACATTCAGCGGAATGTCGGGCGAATCAAGGACCCCATGCAGCAGCGTGAGGAACTCCGGGACAATCCCTTCCACCGAATCGGTCACGTAAACCTGGTTGCTGTAAAGCTGAATCTTGTTCTTCTGGATCTCAATATTGTTTTTGATCCGGGGGAAATAAAGGATTCCGGTAAGGGTAAAGGGATAGTCCACATTCAGGTGGATATTGAATAGTGGTTCATCTGCCACCGGATAAAGCTTACGGTAGAAGTTCATGTAGTCCTCCTCCTTCAGATCAGCCGGAGTGCGCGTCCAGAGCGGCGCAGTGTCATTGATTATCCGGTCCTTTCCAGTCTCCACTTCTTTCCCGTCCTTCCACTCTTTCTCTTTCCCGAAGGCGATCTCAACCGGTAAGAATTTACAGTATTTATCGAGCAGTTCATTGATCCTCTCCTCCTCCAGGAACTCCTTGCTGTCAGCATCCAGATGCAGTATGATTTCGGTTCCCCTCCGATCCAGCTCTGTCTCTTCCAGGGTAAATTCGGGAGTACCGGTACAGGTCCATTTGACCCCCTTGGCATCCTCCTGCCAGGAACGGGTCCTGATCTCCACCTCTTCTGACACCATAAAGGAAGAGTAGAAACCAAGTCCGAAATGTCCGATGATGGCGTTGCTGTCCTTTTTATACTTTTCCAGAAAATCTTCCGCACTGGAGAAAGCGATCTGATTGATGTATTTATCCACCTCGTCGGTTGTCATTCCCACCCCCGGATCGGATACGGTAATGGTTTTCTTTTTCTTATTGACATCCACCCGTATGGTCAGGTCCCCCAATTCTCCTTTATAGTCTCCGACGGAAGCAAGTGTTTTCAATTTCTGGGTAGCATCCACGGCATTAGAGATCAACTCTCTGAGGAAAATCTCATGATCTGAATAGAGAAACTTTTTAATTATCGGGAAGATGTTCTCGGTGGTTACATCAATCTTACCTTTCTGCATCACTTAAAATTTTAAATTTAACATCCGGAATCAATCCGGACAAATGATATGCCAATGGCACGGAACTGACAATACGTCAGTCCCTGTTCCGGGCATCAATATCCTGCCGGTAAATCCAGACCCCTTCTGAAAACTCGAGACCGTCATAGGAGCCGTCGGGTCCGTAGAATTCGTAGTTTCCGGAGTAAACCGGGTGGAAAGGGACCAGGTGGTCAAAAGTGATCATCGATATGTCCGGATCCCAGCGGACTGAAATGGCCACCTGTGATGAGTACTCAAGCACCAATCTGTCGACCAGGTCCTTACCGTTAAAAAACCGTTCATGAAGAAATCTCGGACGGTTGCGCTGGATCTCCAGTACTTCCACCGTTTTTACGGTGGTTAAATTGTTGTTGAAATCCATTCCAAGCAAGGTATATAGAGTCTGGCGCCGGTTTCCCGTGGTGATAATCCCGTAATACAGTTTTCCGTACCAGTCCCCGGTCGATTGATCCAGGTTGAATACTTCCCTTTGGTTCTTGCCGTTGTCAACCAGATCAACCACCCTTATCCTGTCCCTTCTCATCGCCAGTTGCATAAAACCGAAGTATCGAAAGCTATCCGGATCCACCTCCAAATGCCATGTAAAAACCCTGAGCCTTCTGTCATCGGAGGTAATTACACCTATCCTTTCCAATCCGTGCCAGGGGTACTCCATTGCTCCTTCCAGTTCCAGTGCTGCAGACATTCGTTGAAGGATCTCTTCCAGAACAGGCTCCTGATCGATAATGGTATCCGAATAGATCAGGTTAAAAAGCTGCTGTAAATCCGATTCGGCCTTTACAAGTTCCAGATATGATGGGTCCTGGGAAAACAGCACCGTCGATACTCCCCAGAAAATGACTATTTGAATAAGTCGAATCATCACATAGTCTTAACGAAGAAGTCCGTCCTTTCTTATGGAATCATCCAATCGAGGGTGGCAAGTATCCTGTCAATAGTTTCAAAAACTTCCTCCTTTTTTATGATCAGCGGAGGAGCCACCCTAAATGCGTTATCGGAATAAAGAAACCGGTCGATTACCAGACCGTTCTCGAACGCACCGGTGATAAATCTCCCTACATCCATCCCCTCTTCCAAAACAACGGCTAGGAAGAGTCCGCGGCCTCTGACCTCCCGGATGAGCGGATGCCGAAGTCCCGACCGGTAGCGGATCTCCATATCCAGAGCGTGTTGCATCAGTTCCTTTTCCTCTATAACCTGTTGGGCGGTCAGCCCTGCTGCACAGCTAACCGGGTGTCCTCCAAAGGTGGTAATGTGCCCCAGAGGCGGATCATATGTGAGGTTTCGCATGTGATCCCTTGAAGCGATGAAAGCTCCGAGAGGCATTCCACCTCCGAAACTCTTCGCCAGACAAAGAATATCGGGTATGATTCCATAGTGCTCAAAAGCAAACAGTTTGCCTGTCCGTCCCATACCTGTCTGAATCTCATCAAGGATGAGCAGGGTACCCGTTTCTGTGCACCTTTCCCTCAATCGTTCCAAAAATCCCTCTTCCGGTTCAATAATACCTGCTTCTGCCTGAATAGGTTCTGCGATCACTGCGGCCACCGTTTCGTCAATCTGCGTCAGATCCTTCTGCACATTAAAACGAAGATGCTTGATGCCGGGAAGCAGTGGCAGGTAACCAGAACGGGTTGATTCATCACTCATAATGCTGAGAGCCCCATGTGTCCCCCCATGATAGGAATTTCGAAAGGAACAGAACCGGGATCGCCCCGTAGTTCTTTTGGCCAGCTTCATCGCCCCTTCAATGGCTTCACTTCCTGAATTGACAAAAAAAGTATTGTCCAGTGGCCATGGTAACCTTTGAGCCAGCCATAGAGCGTAGTCCACCTGCGGAGATTGAACGAATTCTCCATATACCATCGTATGAAGGTACTTATCCGACTGCTCGATGATTGCCTGCCTGATCGCAGGATGACCATGTCCCAGAGCGGAGACGGAAACTCCCGAAACCAGGTCGAAATAGGTTTTACCGGTGATATCATAAAAATAGATACCCTCCGCACGGGCAATTTCAAACTGCAGTGAATCCTCAGATGTCTGCGCCACATGTCGCAGGAACAACTGCCTGTATGAACTCATGGACTACTTGATGATCAGATTGATATCCTTCATCAGTTTATCCTTGTAGGATTTTCCGATGGGTATCGATTTATTGCCATCCTCGACCCTGATGATCACCGAATTGTCTTCGATCACATTGATGCAACTGGTATTGACGATATAGGACCGGTGTACACGGGTGAATTTATGGGTGGGCAGCTTCTGCTCGATGGCCTTCATGGTGAAATGGATAGTATACTTATCGGAGAAGGTATTGAATATTACGTAATTCTCCAGTGCCTCGACCCACAGGATATCATCATACTTCAACTTCACCAGTGTGGCATTCTTTTTAATGAAGATTTCATCCTTCCCGATCTGCTCCGCGGTGAGTTGTTCAAAACGCTTAAAAGCCTTGGCAACCGCTCTGTAAAACCGACCATAATCCACAGGTTTCAGCAGATAGTCGGTCACATCGTATTCGTAAGAATCAACGGCATATTTTCCCTTGGAGGAGACGATAATCACCTGCGGAGGATTCTTAAGGGTGTTGAGCAGTTCAATACCAGTCATTTCAGGCATTTCTATATCAAGGAAGATCAGGTGGATATCATCATGTTTTTTCAGAATATTGATCCCTTCTACCGGGTCCCCGCTGGAAGATACCAGATCCAGTCCATCGGTCTTCTGAATGAACTCCTCAATTATCCTTCTGGACAGGGTATCATCATCAATGATCATGCAATTCATCTGGACAAAATTTAATCAATCAAAGATACAATCTTATCTAATGATATCATCTGTTAATCAAAGATAGCTATTAATAAATTATCAACTGTTAAAGGAAACTAAAAAGTGCCGGGATAATCCTTAAAAAACTGTTGCTCAATTCTATCCGACCTCCTTATGCTGGTCCTCAGCCACTTCAGCAGTAGTTCCGATCGCTCTGTTTCATCGAGCCTCCACTTTGGTTCATTCTCTTGCAAACGGTTCCTGATCCGGTAGAGAATAATCGCAGCCGAGACGGAGATATTGAAACTTTCCGTAAACCCCATCATGGGGATCCGGACATATTCATCGGCCATTTGAAGGGCCTTTCCGGAAAGCCCGTTCAGTTCCGTGCCGAACATAAATGCAGCCCTTCCCTTCTCCAGGTCAAAACTTTCAGTGTCTGATCCCTCCTGGTGTGAAGATGTGGCAACTATCCGGTATCCTTTCTTCTTCAGGTAGCTGATGGCCGATTCCAGTGGATCATTATCCTCCCGGTAATAGTGAAGTGTTAGCCATCTGTCGGATCCCAGAGCCACATCGGGATTTACTTCGTAAGCATTCAGCTGTTCAACGATATGTACGTCCTGGATTCCAGTGCAATCGCATGTACGCAGCACTGCTGAAGCATTCTGCGCCTGATAAATATCCTCCAGCAGGACGGTCAGATACCTGGTCCGTTGCTGAATAACTTTCCGAAACTGTGCCAGCCGATGAGGGGTTACAAATCCGGAAAGATGTGCGATCAGGTCAAGTGTATATTGCTGCATAGGTCCTTAATATCCTCTGCAACGCTTAAAAAAACAAAAAAAAAGGGAGCGCCCGCTCCCTTTTCCTTCAGTTCAAATATTTTTACTTAACGGCGTCTCCAAGCTCACTCCCAGCTTTGAACTTCACAACCTTCTTGGCAGCTATATTAATCTCTGCACCGGTCTGAGGATTCCTCCCGGTCCTTGCACCTCTCTCAGAGACAGAGAATGAACCGAAGCCAACCAGAGCCACCCTGTCACCCTTCTTCAAGGCGTGGGTTGTGGTAGAAATAAAAGCATCAAGAGCTCTTTTGGCATCTGCCTTAGTCAGATTGGCCTCTGCAGCAATAGCATCTATCAATTGTGCTTTGTTCATAATGAATGAAATTTAAGGGTTAGTAAATGTTTATTCAATCTTGCCAAATTATATACAAATATAGATTTTTCTCCTACCCTCACAAGAAACCGTCCAAAAAAAAACGCTGAAATGTTGATAAATACTGAGTTTTTTAAAAATTGAATGCCCATGACCCCTGAAAAACTGAATTTCACGGTGAGCCTTCTGCAACTTCCACAACGAATTCCATTGCTCATAAATTATAAAAATCATTATTTTTGACCAAGGAGGAATGGCAGAGTGGTCGAATGCGGCGGTCTTGAAAACCGTTGTCCGTTCGCGCGGACCGGGGGTTCGAATCCCTCTTCCTCCGCACAAAGCATCAAAACCGTTCGCAGATTGCGGACGGTTT
>CAZRZY010000013.1:7804-56391 GCA_964604655.1 uncultured Bacteroides sp.
GCATATGAAAAACAGATTGGAGCGAAGCGACAGGCGAGTTTTGATGCTTTGTGAAGCACCCCCTCCCGGGATCACGAGCCGCACAGCGGCGAGCTAATCCCTCTTCCTCCGCACAAAGCATCAAAACCGTTCGCAGATTGCGGACGGTTTTTCATGTGCAGCGAGCCGAACCAAGCTTGCTTGAGTGAGGAAAGCTGCATATGAAAAACAGATTGGAGCGAAGCGACAGGCGAGTTTTGATGCTTTGTGAAATGGGAAAACAGGGACGCTTGTAAATCACAAGGTACCAGACATCTTAAATCACCTATAGAAATCCTGCTCCACCCTTAAAGCCGGACCGTATTAAGCCCTCCGTTCAAATCGGGCAATTGCCCTTCCAGACGAAGGTACCCGAGACAATATCAGGCAGGAGAATCTCAGCATCCAACTCCCCGTCCGACCGATCATACTCAAACGAGATCGTACCCTCAGAATGTGGCATTTCTCCGCTGATCTTCTCGATCGGTCCCAGATGAGGCTCGATGATCACCTTTCTGAAGTGGGGCACAGCACTCTCAATCCCCGGCAGGACCCTGAATAATTGAAGAACCTCGCAGCTGAGCTTCCCCAGGTAGTCATCCCCAGCTCCATATTCCGGCGCCACACATCGAGCCAGCTCAGGTAATCATCCCCCAGTCCTGCCTCATTCAGGGCCAGATGCAGGTAATACTTGAAATAGATGAAGGCCGGAGCCAGCGAATTGGTGTGCTGGGAGAATGGATCCTTTTCAGGCGTGTCCGCATAATACCGGAGGCTGCCGAACCGATGGCTTTGCTGAATGGATCGGCCGAGGAGAATATGGAGAAGGTGTGTATCCAGCGCTGGCTCGCCTGCTATACCGACGGATTTGAAGCATGGTCCATTGCACGGAAATCAGGGTATCCTGCCATGCTCACCTTTCAAACAGCATCTCCAGTTTCCCCAGCTTATTCCTGGCAACTTTCAGTTCAGTCACCGATCTTCCCTGGAGCCTGCAGGTTCCATTTTTGGTATCCACATGTGTCAGGTATCGAAGGTTGACCAGCGAAGAGCGGCTGATACGGTAGAATCTTTCCATGGAGAGCTCCTTCTCCATGGTTCCCAGGTTGCTGGATATAATTTCCCTCCGGTCATTCTCCAGTACGATTTCTGTGTAGTTTCCATCAGCAATGCAGCAGATGATCTTTATGGGATCAATCACAGTAAATCCTGTACGGGTATTTAACTTGATCCGTTGGCCCATACCCAGGTTCTCCAGCAAACGGTCTATTTGCTCCCTCATGGTCCGCTGTTTCTTCTCCTCCCCGAACCTGTTCACCGCTCTTTCAAGTTCTTCCAGAGCCACGGGTTTCAGCAGGTAATCGAATGCTGCTGTCCGAACCGCCTCAATCGCATATTCATCATAGGCCGTGACAAAAATGTATCCGGTATCCTTCTCAATTTTCCGGATAGTGCGTACCAGCTCAAATCCATTTTTTCCGGGCATCTGTATGTCGAGCAGGATCAGGTCCGGATCTTTCTCCATCACCTGCTGGATGGCATCGTCCACATTTTCCGCCCTTCCAACTACCCGGGTATTGCCCACCCGCGCCAGCAACATCTCCAGCAATTCTCTTGCTTCTGGTTCATCATCCACTATCAGAATCGAAATCATATCTCTTATCAATCGATGGTGATCTCCACAAGTGTCCCGGCAGCACCCTGGTTCTCTTCAAAAAGGTCCTGGATTTCAAACCTCGCCCTCCCTTCGCCGGCCTCATTGAACTGCCTGAAATAATGATCCATGATCTCCATACCGGTCCCGCTCTGTTCATGGGAGAGGCATGCTGCAGCGGCCCTCCCTATACCGTTATCCCTGATGTTAATGCGGATCCCTGTGGAGGTGCGATATGCATGGATATCCAGCCTCCGGTCTCTTTCCTTGTGTCTCAGCCCATGTTTGATGGCGTTTTCCACAAAAGTCAGGACACTCATTTTAGGTACCAGCTTTTCTTGAAGGGAGGATCCGTTCACCGTCCCACTTTCCACCTTTATACGGTAGGTGAATTTTTCTCTGAACCGCAGCTTCTCTATCTCCAGATATTTCAACACGAATTCGAGTTCATCCGAAAGGGTCCAGGTTACCTGTGCAGGATCGCCCGATACCATTCTCAGCAGATCGGTCAATCCCTTCAGATACCGGTAGGCCAAATCCTTTTCCCCTTTGTAGATCAGTGATCCCACCGCATTCAGAGCGTTGTAGGTAAAATGAGGGTCCAGCTGGTTTTTGATCGATTGCAGTTGCAGCTGTCCTATCAGTCTGTCCTTTTCATAGCGGCGGGAGATCAATCTGGTCTGCACAACCACCATGACATACAGCACACCAAACAGCACCAGGAAGATTCCCGGGTAAATCAGGAATCGGTAAACATGCACAAGGTTTTTTCCGAATTCGTAATAGATGACCCGGGAACCCGCCTGCACTGCCAGCTGCGGATAAGAATCCGGTGCTGACCTGAGTGATACGAGTATCCTGGACCGCTCCCTGATCCACTGCACCGGGATTGATGCCAGTTGCCTGTAATCACTGCTGAAAACCACTAGTTGGGATCCCTCAAAAACCACGTATTCATCCTCACCATTTTTGTCCAAATCCAATACCTCTAGCAGGTAATCATCCCCGAAAGAGACATCATTAAAGACTGAATCTGTGAACTCCAGGTCAAGATTGAGAGCGTATATGCCGTGATCGATCAAAACTTTCACATCCTCCATCCGGCTGCTGCCCGGGACCTTCCAGAGACCGTTCGGGAGGTTTTCCGACCCGCTCCACCGGCGTGTTTGCAACACATCCAGGCGATGGTTCATCAGAGATAGCTGAGAGTTGCGACCAGTCGAACTGTGATTCCGGGATAATGCCAGGATGTATACTTCTCCTTCGGATACAAAAGGTTCCATATCGACCCAGGACGGAGCCGGATGCATGATCCGGGGAGAACGGTAGAAATGAAGGTCCTGATCCAGAACCATCAGCCACGAAACAGAATCGGCAAATGGAAAGGGCTCTTTGAAATTATACGGTGCCACTATCTTCAAGAGGATCTCGTCTGCTGAATCGGCATCGATGTCAAAGAGCCTGAGCTGAAGGATACCCGCAGCGCTTATCGGCGACCGGTAAACGGTATCATTCCACAGGTCTGCTGCATACACCGCCCTGGGCTGAAGGGAATAACCACCACTGATGGAAAAGATATATTCCTGATATCCGTCACCGTTCAGATCACTGCACCCCCCGGGATTGAACAGGTAGTCCCCCTGATCATTCCATTGCCCGGCCTGATCAATGAAAAATTCGTGATGACGGGTTGGTTTGCTGTACAAATCATCGATGATGGCCAGGAAGATGGAGTCATTTTCCCGGGTGCATACCATGATGTCCTTTGTGCCGTCCATATTCATGTCCCATAGATCCAGCTCAGGGCCGAGCGTTAACAACTCCCCCCTCAGATTGAACTGATTGATAGTAGATTCGTGTAAAGTCGTCACCGAAACGGAAATATTATCAGCCGAATTCAGGTAAATCCTTATCACCTCACTCTCTCCGTCACCATCCAGGTCCTCAAAACGCATGAAATCAATAGGATTGGTAATTTCGGAACCTGTCTGCCGAAGGAGATACCCGGTAGTCAGAACCGGCATTAACAAGATGATCAGCACTGTTAAGGCCAGCGCCAGTAATGCAGAAATACCGTATTCAATGAGGCCTCTCTTCAAAACGTCTGATCGGGTCTATTAAAGGTAACAAAATCCGGCAATTGGCTTATATGGAGCCATTCAATGCTTCATTGGGATTATCCGCCCTGAAAGCCAGAAAAAACAGAAAACCGGAAATACCCAGGCAGATCCATCCCACCAGGTCATAACTCCCTCCAAAGTCCAGTGAGAGACTAAACATATAGGGACCGAGGGAAGAGGCAACCACGGTCCAGCTCAAAGAAAATCCGGAGATGGCACCCAGGTGCTTAAGGCCGTAAAACCGTGGCCAGGTTACACCGATCAGAACCGTGTACATTCCCCAGATAATGCCGTTACCTGCGATGATCAATCCATAGGCAACTTTCTGATCTCCCAGAATAGTAAGACCGTAGGAAGTGGTCAGCATCCCAACCATGAAGATCATCAGGAGGTACTTAAGCCGGATGAAATCGCTGATATAGCCACATACGAATTGCACCCCCACTGCGATGAGGGAAGCAGGAATAAAGATCGCCAGGCCCTTTTCCATGGTCAGGCCGGAGGATTCGAAAACCGACACTACATGGAAAGTAAATCCACTGATATAGAGCGCCGTCAACGCAAGTCCCATGGTGAATGCCCAGAAAGCAATGGTCCTTCTGGCCTGTATGAGGGTATAATCGTTATCGGGTAAACTGGGCGGTCTTTTCCGCCGGTCCCGGGATCTGAATCTTCCATCGGCTTCGAGTCCGCAGTCCTCAGGATTATCCCGGAAAATGAGGAGCACGAAGACCACGAAAACCACCCCCACCAACAGGGCCAGGAACACCCAGGCTCCCCTCCATTCGAACCTCTCGATGATTCCGTTCAGAATTTTTGGGGCGAGGGAGAATCCGAGTGCAGTAAAAATCCCGAGGATCGCGTTGGCCAGCCCCCGTCGCTTGTTGAACCATTTCATGACCATGTTCCTGGATACCATGGTCAACAGTCCCTGCCCAAAAAAACGGATGCCAAAAAAACCCAGAACAAGCAGAAAGAAGGTGGCCAGAACGGGAGAGATCCAGCTTGCCTGACCAAGTGCTGCCGCCAAACGGTCGACCCGGGTCAGATAGACCAGCATAGCTCCAAGCATCAATCCGGCCACGGTCGACATCATGCGGGCACCATACCGGTCGTAGAGCTTTCCGGCCCGTGTGATCAGAAGGCCCGAGGCGAGCGTGCCCACCAGGTAAGCCAGACTCAGGCTGTTCCTGTTTATTTGTAAATCTTCCAGAAGGTTCTCGGTAAAGACCGATACTCCCATAGTCTGACCGGGTATGCTCATCAGCACCCCGATGATCCCTGCCCCCAGAATGATCCATCCGTAGAAAATGGGAAGAATGCCGGGGGAGAACGGTTTATGACACTGTTTCTTCATTTATCCGATCGACTCCAGCCATGTTTCAGCCATCAACTGGGAACCGGCCATGGAGGGGTGGACCCCGTCCGGTGTCCAGTAGGTAGCCCTGACCATTTCAGCGGCACGGATGAACACCTCCTGGAAAGGGACCCAGACAGCATGGAACTCTGCAGCTATATTCGCAGCGACCTCCTGGTAGGCTCTAAATGGTTCCACCCAGGATTGATCAACGGCCCGGGTATCCGGCAGGATGAAGGGCTGGCAAAGGATCAGGCGGATGTCAGGCAATGCCTCTCTGGTGCGCTCCAGCAACGATCGAAGATCCCGCTGATATACCTCCGGCGTTCCGTCATACCTTCCCTCTCTCATATGCCAGTAGTCATTCACCCCGATCAGGATACTGAGCACATCGGGTTTCAGCAGAAGGCAATCCCTCTCCCACCTTTCTTTCAGCTGGAAAACCTTGTTTCCGCTGATCCCCCTGTTGTAGATCGTCAGTTCCATTCCGGCAAGTTCTTCCAGAAGCCAGCAGGCAATCAGGTGGGCATACCCGTTCCCGAAGGAGGAGGCATCGTTCGGAAGTTCCCTTTCCCTGTTACGGCCGGCGTCGGTAATGGAATCTCCCTGGAACAGGATCACCTCCCCCGGAGAAAAGAATTCCCGGATCCGGTGATATTCCTGTCCGGAAGAACAGGATCCGATCAAAATGGGCAAACCGGTGAAGGTAGCGGCACCCAGTCCTGCATCTTTGAAAAAGCGACGTCTTGTCAATGAAGTGGATCTGCTCATAGCACGCTAAAGTTAAAAATGATATCGGTACCCGCATCGAAAGCTTTTATTAAATTTGTTACACTATGAATTATAGAAATCTTGGAAAACAGGGACCACGGGTATCCGAGATCGGATTCGGAGCCTGGGCCATCGGCGGAAGCTGGGGACCTCAGAAAGATTCTGATTCCGCTGATGCACTTGAAACAGCTCTCTCGAACGGAGTTAACTTTATTGATACTGCTGCCGGTTATGGAAACGGGCACTCGGAGCGCATTATCGGGCAGTTATTGGAGAAGAGGCCGGGGCAGGTCTATGTCTGCACTAAAACACCGCCGGTCGAGGGCAAATGGCCCCCTTCACCCTACTGCGATATCGAAGAGCGCTACCCTGAGCATTACCTTCGGGATAATGTGGAGGAGCGGATGAGAAATCTACGGACCGATAGTCTGGATGTGCTGCTGTTGCATACCTGGACCAGGGCCTGGAACGACCGGCCACTGGCCCTGGAGATCCTTCAGCGGATGAAAAGTGAGGGACTGATCAAGCAGGTAGGCATCTCCACCCCTGAACACGATCAGAATTGCGTGATCCAGCTGATGAGGGAGGGGCTTGTCGATGTGGTCCAGGTGATTTACAATATATTCGAGCAGGAACCTGCAGCTCAGCTTCTTCCTGTGGCCGGCGAGACCGGAGCCGGTATCATCGTTCGGGTAGCCTTCGATGAAGGGGTTCTGACGGGTAAATACAGCGCAGGAGATTCATTCGGTAAGGATGATTTCAGGAGTCGTTATTTTGAAGGCGACCGTCTGGAAAGAGCGGTCAGGCGAACAGAACAGATCAGGCAGGATTTTTCGGAAAGTGGGTACACCCTGCCCCAGCTGGCCCTGAAATTTGCCCTGTCTCATCCATCTGTCTCAACCGTCATCCCGGGAATCAGAAACAGGCATCAGGCCATTCAGAATAGTGCCGTATCGGATCTTCCTGCCATCCCGGAGGATATGCTTCTGCGGCTCAGGGAACATGCCTGGAACAGGGCTTTCTGGTATGGAGGAAAATAGATTCATTTCCAGGGAATTACCTTTCATCTCCATAGCCGTTCTTCGGTTCACCAACATGAATTTGGACCCGGAGAATGAATATTTCAGCGACGCACTCCGGCATAAGGTTCCTTAAGTATCTTTAAGGATTCATCCTTCATTTTTATCCCTTTATACATTAGTCCTGGAGGGCCCAGATATTTCCGGGACATTTTCCGTACTTTCCGAAAACCGGAACCAAATGGACGCTGCTGTTCAAACCACCATCCCCCTTCGAGAAGAACTTGGATCCGTCAGGGAATTCCTCCGCAATGAGACCTTCCGATACCGCGACCGGCTTTACTGGGATTGCACCGTGGATCCCGATGTGGACCAGGGAATCAGGATACCGAAAAAGCTGGTCCTTACATTTGTGGAAAAAACCATGAACCACCGCCTGTTCCAGGACCAGGAAAAGGGGAAGGTGGAAGTTTCGGTCCACCGTTCCACGCTGGGTATGCTGATCATGGTCACCGATAATGGAAGGTCAGGAACTGCTGCCGAACCCACCGCACCGTTGAACGGTCCGCTGAAGTTGCTGGATGAATACCTGAAGGTGTATAACCGGCAATCCAAGGAACGGATCAGCTACAAGATCCTGGACCGCTGCGCAGGTGAAAGCAACAGGCATGGTTCCAGAGTGCTTATCACCATAAAATTCAGCGATTCGGTCAGTACACCGGGATGATCCTCCATGTTGGTGATGCGAGGGTATCCCTTGTCAGGGGCTTACCGTCCAGGAAAAGATGCATTATCCCGATCCCGGAAAAATCGCCTGAGCTTGTCATCAACCAGTCATAGAACAAAGAGGCATCTTCGTATCCCAAAAACTGGAGAAGGTACTCCTTTTCATTACCGCTGCTGTATCTGAGTAACTTTCTCCCATGATCTTCATCGTCGATGCCAATGCTGTAAAAGGGGGGGACATAATCCTTCCTCGTTAGGAGCGGAACTTTTGTTGTCTGGCTGCCAGAATAGAATTCGACCACATCATCCCATTCCGGATAGGTATTCCAGCCCGACTTTACATGCCGGTAGATATACTCCAATGACAAGTTTGCATAAAGGGTATCGGGAGCATCGGCCATGGCAGGAACCAGTGCCTCTTCAAACTGAAGGTATTCCAGCCTTGGAGAAACTCCCCCGCCCCCTTCCACCGGGGAAAAGACAGGGATAACAATCTTTTCCGGATACCCCCTGAATTCCAGAGATACCTCTGCGGTAATGTTACCTGCCAGGTCCACCTCCCGGTTTCCTTCCTCTTCAATAACAATCCGCCCGGGACTCATCTGCCCATTGAGTTTCAGGTACCGGGTGCGCACCTGTTGCTTCTCTGACCGGCCCACCCCTCCCTTCAAATCTGCCGAACCGGGACTGAACTCACTGTCCACCCTCAGGTCCAGGTTTTGAGCAAAACTGATATCGGCGATCTCGATCTCTCCATAGTCAGTGGCAAACCGGTTCCAGTCGGTGAACTGCAGATGGTACTCCTCCGGGATCTCCAGAAGAAGGCGAAGACTCACGATCCGGTCGGCCGGAGAGTAGTGACTGTCTTTCTGATCCAGCTTACGGTGATCTCCCGTCTTATGGATCGTAAAAACCATATGCAAATCCTGATTTGTCAGCGATTTCCCAGGAGTCTCTTCATCCCGGTAAGGGTTCCCCAGGGAACGAAGAAAAGCCGCGTTATCCGGGTATCGCTCATCCAGGATCTGAATAAGCCGGGTTTGTGCACTGGCGCTCAGATCCCAGAGATAACGACCGGTATAACTCATCTGCTCGGACTGTAACCTGGTATCGAAAAGATCCGCTTCGACCAGTGAATGATCCACACCCTGATAGGATGCGGATCGAAAACGCCTGGCAGTGGAACAACCCGTTAACAATGCGAGCAGGATCACTCCTGCTGAAAGAAACCCATTTCGTTTCATAAAATCAATTGTATGCGGGCCAACCAGCTCAGCCCTTGAAAACCATAGCAACAAACTGTTCTTCAGGGTGTTCGGTGCATCTGATCTCCACCTCCTTCACAAACTCGCCGGGAGTACACACCAGGTCAGGTGTACAGTCGAATGACATACCGTCTGTGTAGATATCCTCCAGGTTGCTGTCAATGCACCTGGGTGCACCCAGGTTGCGAACGACTAAATAATACATAGGTTCCAGCAAGTTAAGAAATTATCCCCAAAGCTCCATCTTCCGTCAGAGTGATCTCTCCCACCAGATAGGTCACTGCGTGTCCGGTGATCAGCACCCGGTCTCCCTTCAGTTCATAGACCAGATCCCCGCTCCGGGCAGAGACCTGCCGGGCATTCAGTTTTTGCTTTCCCAGCACTCCGGACCAGTAAGGGGTAAGGGTGGTATGCGCCGAGCCGGTTACCGGGTCCTCGTTGATTCCGGCCCCGGGGGCAAAGAAACGGGAGACGAAATCTGCCTCATGTCCCATGGCTGTAACTATCACACCCCGGCTTCCCAGGGCGGACAGCTGTCCGAAATCGGGACTAATCTCCAGGATCTCCTCCTCCCTGGCATAAATGAGCATGTAGTCGGTCCTCCCCCTGAAAGCCTTCAGGGGATTGCTGCGGAGTGCTTTCGTCATCAGCGCCGGCACCTCCGCATGTTCGATTTTATCGGCGGGAAAATCCATGGTATATCCCTCTTCATTTCTCGCCACCTTCAATGTTCCACTGAAACGTGATTCAAACTCCACCTCCGGGGCATCATGCTGCAAATGTTCGAAAATCACATGGGCCGAGGCCAGGGTGGCGTGTCCGCACAGGTCCACCTCCGTCACTGGCGTGAACCATCTGATCTTAAACTGTTCCCCTGCCGGCACTACAAAAGCTGTCTCCGACAGGTTATTCTCAGAGGCTATCAGCTGCATCAAATGATCGTCCGGCCAGCTTTCCAGAATACATACGGCAGCAGGATTTCCTTTGAATAGTTCTTTGGAAAACGCATCCACCTGGTAAAGGATCTGTTTCATAGATACATTGTGGCTTTACTCATCTGCTGAATAATATTGTATTGACACTATTTCGAATGAGTCTGTTTATAAACTGGACCTAACCACATAAAATTAACGATTCTCTATGAATCAACTAACGGTAACCATTGCTTCACTCTAATATAACGCTGCCTTAAACATAACTCGGTTGATATCCTGGAATCAGGGTAATCCTCCTTTTATGAGAAAATAAAGAAGATTCAAAATCCACCGGCATTCTCTGGATTGTTAATGCTTCTATTTATACGAATTCCAATTAATTATCAGTCCCGGTAATCTTCACTTAACAGAGTTCAAGTTTAAACAAAACTTTACTTAAAGTTTCATTTTCCCATATCCGGGGTCCATAATTTCAACTCCTGGATTTATAAACTAAAAGAACCCCATGATGAAAAGAAAACTTTTTAGCTTTCTACTACTGTGTCTTGCACTCACGATCTGGGCGCAGGAAGGGATACAGATCGACCCTTCCATAGACGCTGATTTTGCGGAGGCGGCCAGTAAGGCCATACAGGTCCCGGCTTCTCCGATTACAACCCAGGTACTTTTCTCCGAAGGAGACCTGGTATCTTTCCTTGACTATTATGCAGATTCCGCAGGGATGGCCCCTGCTAAAGGGGATCATGACTTCATCGGGATTACCCCTGATGGAGACGATTTCTGGATCACCGTAAACCACGAATCGAGGGATGCCAATGAGGCTCTGGGCGATGGTGGCGGAATGACCACCTTTAAAGTTACCCGTAACCAGGACGGCACACTGGAAGTGGTGGAAACCACCATGCCCGACGGCAGAACCGCCCTCTTTCACAATGTGGATTTTGTGAACACCGTGGGTCCGACCTGGACCAACTGCGGCGGGATCATCGCTCCCGACGGAAGGATCTGGACCGCCGAGGAGTATCCCCGTGTAACCAGCTGGGGTCAGGGAAACGAAGATGTTATGTTCCTGAAAGACACCGGTGATGTGATCATCGGAGAAGGATACATGCTCCCCTTCAACGACCCCACTCCTGTCATCCCCGGCTTCGAAGGCCAGCGGCTCAAGAAGTACGAGAACCAGGGATGGATGGTGGAGATCGACCCTGTAACTGCCAGAGCCATTCGCAAGCAGTACAACTGGGGTCGTATGTCCTTTGAGGCCGGCGCGATCATGCCGGACATGAAAACCGTTTTCCTTGCCGAGGATGAGCGTCCGGGGATCCTGGTCAAGTTTGTGGCCGATACCCCCGGTGATTTCACCGAGGGAGACCTTTTTGTATATAAGCAGGACGGCGGAGACGCCGGAAACTGGTTGCAGGTGGACAACACAGACCTGGAGACCATGGTGAACCTGAAAGAGTGGGCCTGGGAAAACAGCGCCACCCTCTTCATCCGCCTGGAGTGGGTCACCGAGATCGATGGAAAAGTCTATATCTGTGAGACCGGATATGACAATGTGAACAAGAAGTCCTCCTGGACCGGAGCCATTGAACTGGCAGGTGTGGATGCTGTGGCAAACCATCATAAAGTTAGAGCGGCTGACAAGGGAACACAGTTCACGGTAAACGACGAAACTCATTATTACGACTACTACGGCCGGATCCTTGTGTATGATCCCGACTCAGACGAAATATCAGTATTCCTTGAGGGCGGACCCGAATACGGAACCGAGCAGTCACAGACCATGGCCGAGTATCCTGAAATTCATCTTACCAATCCCGACGGTCTTGGTAAGATTCAGATAGGGAACAAGTGGTACATGATCATCAACGAGGACCTGAATGGCTCCACTTATAATAGGTTACCCAGTGACTTCACAGGTTGGGCCTGTGAGATGTATGCACTGGATATGGATATTGAGAATCCCAGCCTCGATGACCTCGTCAGGGTGGCTGTAGGACCCAACGGCGCCGAGCTTACCGGTGGAAATGGAACACAGGACGGGAAATCGATCCTTGTGGACATCCAGCATCCGAGCAACTCTAATACTGCTCCGTACAATCACGCCATGACCGTTGCCATCAACGGATTCTCCACCTTGGAAGACCTTCACTTCGACCTCGACTGGACTAAGAATGATGTACTGCAGACCAAGGCAGACCTCGGGATGACCGATGAAGTGGCATTCATCAACGATGCCGAACAGCTATTCGAAGGCGAAAGACTCAAGACTTACGAGAACCAGGGATGGATGGTGGAAATCGATCCTGCCACCGCCAAGGCGATCCGGAAACAATACAACTGGGGTCGGATGTCGTTCGAGGCCGGATGTATGATGCCGGATATGAAAACAGCCTACTTTGCAGAGGATGAAAGACCCGGACTTTTCACCAAATTTGTGGCCGACGAGGCGGGTGATTTCACTTCTGGAAAACTCTACGTATTTAAGCAGGATGGCGGAACCGACGGCAATTGGCTGGAAGTGGATAATACCGATTTCGAGACCATGGTCAAGTTCAAAGAGTGGGCATGGGCCAACGGAGCTACCTATTTCATTCGTCTGGAATGGCTGACGGAAGTCAACGGCAGGGTATACATTGCCGAGACCGGTTATGACAATGTGAATAAGAAAACCAGCTGGCAGATGGCCATTGAAGCTGGAAGCGTGGACCAGGTTGCACAACACCACCAGGACAGGGCTGCCGGACAGGAAACCCAGTTCGTAACTAATGACGAGACTCACTATTACGACTATTATGGAAGGATCCTTGAGTTTGATCCGGCCACCGATGAGATCTCTGTCTATCTGGAAGGCGGTCCTGACTATGCCAGCGAAGAATCGCAAACCGTTGCCAGCTACCCTGCCAAACATCTTTCCAACCCCGACGGACTTGGAAAAATCAATGTAGGTGACCAGTGGTACCTGATCCTGAACGAGGACCTGAACGGTTCTTCCTACAACAGGGTTCCCAGCGACGGTGCCAAGCTTTGCGAAATGTTTGCTCTGGATATGAGCATTGCCGATCCTACCATCGACGACCTGGTTCGCCTGGGAGTCGGCCCCGCGGGATCGGAGCTGACCGGTGGAAACGGAACCCAGGATGGAAAATCGATCCTCGTGGATATACAGCATCCGAGCAGCAGCAATACTCCTCCTTATGATCACGCCTTGACCCTGTCGTTGAATAATTTTAACACCATCGAAGATCTGGCCTTCGAGATCGACTGGGCTGCCGACTCTATATTCCAGTCCAGGTATGTCAAAGGAACCTCTCCTGAAACAGAGTTTATCAATACAGCCGATCCGCTTTTTGAAGGAGAACGTCTGGAGCGTTTTGAGAGTCAGGGATGGATGGTGGAGATCGATCCTGCCACCGCCAAGGCGATTCGTAAGCAGTACAACTGGGGCCGAATGTCTTTCGAGGCTGGTTGCATTATGCCCGATAACCAGACGGTTTATCTGGCCGAAGATGAGCGTCCCGGTCTCTTTACCAAGTTCGTGGCCACCACCCCCGGTGATTTCACCAGTGGTGACCTCTATGTCTTTAAGCAGGACGGAGGAACCGACGGCAACTGGATCAAGATGGATAACGACAACCTGGAAGAGATGGTCAATCTGAAAGATTCGGCATGGGTCAGGAGCGCCACCCTCTTTATCCGTCTGGAGTGGATTACCGAGATCAATGGTAAAGTGTATATCGCCGAAACCGGGTATGATAATGTGAACAAGAAATCATCCTGGACAGGTGCCGTGGCCATTGCTGGTGAAGACGCAATAGCAGATCACCATAGAGCTCGTGCAACCGCCCAGGGTACCCAGTTCACGGTGAACGACGAAACTCATTATTACGACTACTACGGCCGCATTCTGGAGTATGATCCTGTTACGGACCAGGTTTCTGTTTACCTGGAAGGTGGACCTGACTACGCTACAGAGCAATCGCAGACCATTGCCGACTATCCTGTTATACATCTGGCCAATCCCGACGGACTTGGTAAGATCGAGTTGGGTGGAAAGTGGTACATGATCATCAATGAAGATCTGAACGGAACCACCTATAACAGGGTTCCCAGCGACGGTGACCGGCTTTGTGAAATGTACGCTCTGGATATGACTATCGCCAATCCTGCGATTACCGACCTGATACGTCTCGGAGTTGGACCTGCCGGATCCGAACTGACAGGTGGAAACGGAACCCAGGACGGACTATCCCTTCTGGTGGATATCCAGCACCCCAGCAGCAGCAATGCCTATCCCTTTAATCACGCTTCAACCGTGGCCATTGATGGATTCACAACGATTGAAGAACTGGAGATTGAGACTAACTGGAAAGACTCATATGCCTTCCAGTCCAAGGCCATTGTGACCGACGAATCACAGTTTCTGAACACTGCTCCCCAGCTTTTCGAGGGTGAAAGCCTGAAGAAGTATGAAAGTCAGGGCTGGATGGTGGAAATCGATCCGGAAACCGCCAAGGCGATCCGCAAGCAGTACAACTGGGGACGGATGTCGTTCGAAGCCGGTTGCATGTCTTCGGATATGTCGACGGTTTACCTGGCCGAAGATGAAAGACCCGGCCTCCTTACCAAGTTCGTAGCCAATACACCCGGTGATTTCACCAGCGGTACACTCTATGTATTCAAGCAGGATGAAAATGATCCAGTCAACGGAAACTGGATCGAGATCGATAATACCGATCTGGAGACGATGGTGAACCTGAAAGACACCGCATGGGCCATGAGTGCCACCCTTTTCATTCGTCTGGAGTGGATCACAGAGATCGACGGGAAGATCTATATCGCAGAAACGGGATATGACAATGTGAACAAAAAGTCATCCTGGACAGGTGCGGTGGCCATCGCCGGTGAAGATGCCATTGCAGATCATCACAAGGCTCGTGCCACCACACAGGGCACTCAATTTACTGTGAACGATGCCACCCATTACTATGATTACTATGGCCGCATTCTGGTCTATGATCCTGACTCGGATGAGGTATCAGTGTATCTCGAAGGTGGGCCTGATTATGCCACCGAGCAGTCACAGGCCGTGGCTGACTATCCCGATATCCATTTATCGAATCCCGATGGGTTAGGCAAGATTACTATCGGTACGAAAACCTTTATGGTGATCAACGAGGACCTGAACGGATCGAGCTATAACAGACTCCCCAGTGATTTCAACGGATGGGCCTGTGACATGTACCTGCTCGATATGGATATTGAGAATCCCTCTTTGTCCGACCTGATCAGGATTGGGGTTGGGCCCAACGGGTCTGAGCTGACCGGTGGAAATGGAACCCAGGATGGTAAATCGATCATGGTGGACATCCAGCATCCGAGCAGCAGCAATACTGCTCCATTCGACAACGCTTCCACACTGGCACTTACAGGTTTCGACAAGGTTACGGACTTGAGCAGCGCGCATATCTCTGTCGACTGGGCAAAGAACGATGTGTTCCAGGGACCCACCATTCCGGAAATTACCACCCAGGTGCTTTTTTCCGGAGGTGTGGACGAGGTGACCGTAGTGGATACCGACGGACAGCCCGATGGTACGGCCATTGCGAAGCAGGGACACGACTTTATCGGGATCTCTGAAGTAGTTCCCGGTGAATACTGGATCTCTGTGAACCACGAAACAAGGAATATGAATGAGAAGATTGGTGATGGCGGTGGAATGACCTCCTTCAAAGTGGTACGCGAAGCTGCTACCGATACCTTCCAGATTGTGGAAACAACGCTGGCTGATGGCCGTGTGGGTAAATTCCATAATGTGGACTTTGTTAATACGGTTGGAGAAACCTGGACCAACTGCGGCGGGATCATTGCTCCCGACGGAAGGATCTGGACTGCTGAGGAATACCCGCTGATCACCAGCTGGGGGCAGGGGAACGACGATATCACCGGTTTTATCTCCAACATGGAAGATGTAATCATCGGTGAAGGTCAGTCCGTACAGATGGGACATGTTCTGTTCTCTGGCACCATCGATACAGTTCAAACCGTTGATACGTACAGTCAGCCGAATGGCGAGGCTCCGGCCAAGGAAGATCACGATTTCATCGGCATCACCGAGATCACTCCCGGAGAATACCTGATATCCGTGAACCACGAATCCAGGGAAATGAATGAGAGAATCGGCGACGGTGGTGGAATGACCTCCTTCAAAGTTCAGCGCATCGATGGAAGACTACAGGTAATGGAACAAACCCTGGCTGACGGACGCAGTGGTAAATTCTTCAATGTGGACTTTGCCAATACCGTGGGTGAGACCTGGACCAACTGCGGCGGGATCATCGGTCCTGACGGAAGGATCTGGACGGCTGAGGAGTACCCATTGGTAAAAAGCTGGGGCCAGGGAAACCAGAATATCGATTTCCTCTCCAATATGAACGATGTGATCATCGGCGAAGGAGTGGAAGCCGACTGGACTCAGGTGCTGTTCACCGGTTCGGTAGATATGGTTCAAACACTGGATACCTATGGCAAGCCGAACGGCGAGGCTGCTGCCAAAGAGGATCACGACTTCATCGGTATTACCGAAGTGGGCGATGGAGAATTCCTGATCTCCGTGAACCACGAATCACGGGAAATCAATCCCATGATCGGTGACGGAGGCGGAATGACCACCTTCAAGATCAAGAATGTGGGTGGCCAGTATTTGATCCTGGATCAGGAACTGCCCGACGGCCGTTCCGGTAAGTTCTTTAATGTGGACTTTGCCAACACGGTGGGTGAAACCTGGACCAACTGCGGTGGATTGATTGCTCCCGACGGTCGCATCTGGACTGCCGAGGAGTATCCGCTGATGGAAATGTGGGGTCAGGGTAACCATAGCATCGACTTCATCAGCAATATGAGTGACATCATCATTGGTGAAGGTTTGGCCAGTGTGGGGAATACTCAGGTACTCTTTGCAGGTACGGTGGACTCTGTCGAAGTAGTGGACTATTACGGTAAACCTGCCGGAAGAGTTCCCGCCAAGGAAGACCATGACTTCATCGGGATCACCGAAGTGAGATCAGGCGAATACCTGGTCTCCGTGAATCATGAATCTCGTAACATGAATGACATGATCGGTGACGGAGGCGGAATGACCTCCTTCCTGATGAAGAACGTGGGAGGTTTGTATGAGATTCAGGAACAGGAACTGGCCGATGGCCGTACCGGTAAATTCTTCAACGTGGACTTTATGAACACGGTTGGTGAGACCTGGACCAACTGCGGTGGAATTATCGCTCCCGACGGCCGTATCTGGACCGCGGAAGAGTATCCGCTCGTCGAATCCTGGGGACAGGGGAATTCCAACATTACCGGCTTTGTTAAAGATACCGGCTACGTGATCATCGGTGAAGGTGTCATGGTACCCTTTAATGATCCTGCTCCCGTGGTTGGATTTGAAGGGGAAAGACTGAAAGCTTACGAAGGACAGGGATGGATGGTGGAGATCGATCCGATGACCGGAAAAGCGATCAGGAAGCAGTATAACTGGGGACGCATGTCATTCGAGGCCGGTTGCATCATGCCTGATAATCAAACGGTTTATCTGGCCGAAGATGAGCGCCCCGGAATCCTGGTGAAGTTTGTGGCCGACACTCCCGGCGATTTCACTTCCGGAAGCTTATACGCCTTCAAGCAGGATGGTGGTGATGCCGGGAACTGGGTTTCCCTGGACAACGCCGATCTGGACGAAATGGTGAATATGAAGGATGCAGCATGGGAGAAGAAAGCCACGCTCTTTATCCGTCTGGAATGGATCACTGAGGTAGACGGTAAAGTCTATATTGCAGAGACCGGCTATGACAATGTCAACAGCAAGTCTTCCTGGACCAATGCAGTGGCCATTACCGGAGAGTCAAACATTGCCAATCACCACAGGCAGCGTGCTGCCACTCAGGGAACTCAGCTGGTTCAGGCGGGTGAGGATCACTACTACGATTACTATGGAAGGATTCTGGTATATGATCCCGCCACCGACGAGGTATCTGTCTACCTGGAAGGCGGACCGGACTACGAAACCGAGATGTCCCTGGCCATGAGCGAATATCCTGCCAAGCATCTGTCGAATCCCGACGGACTCGGTAAGATCAGCGTGCATGGTAAGACCTACCTGGTGATCAACGAGGACCTGAACGGGGCGACTTATAACCGAATCCCCAGTGATGGTGCCAGGATCTGTGAAATGTACCTGCTGGACGCTTCCATCGAGAATCCTACCATTGATGACCTTACCCGGATCATGGTCGGACCTGCCGGTGCGGAGTTGACCGGTGGAAACGGCACTCACGATGGAATCAGTATTCTGGTGGATGTTCAACATCCCAGTGGCAGCAACACCCCGCCTTACGATAAAGCAGTGACCGTTGCACTGAATGGGTTCGATACAGTGATCGAAAGCCTGGAGGAGTACTTCGAAGAGAATGGGACCGATCCGTTCGTGATCTATCCGAATCCGGTATATCAGACCCTTTACTTCAACGGTACCTTCGATGTGAAACTCTACAATTCGCAGGGTGCCCTGATCAAGTACAAGGACAATACTTCTCACCTGAATATCTCCGAACTGGAGCCTGGTGTATACTACATCAGGAACAACGAGGGAGAAACCAGGAAACTGATCAAGCAGTAGTAGTTACATAGTTTGTGGATTGGGGGCTGTCTGAAGGAAGACAGCCCCCTTTCTCTTTACCCCCTCTTTATAAAGGATATAAATTACTTCGATTAATCATAACCTAACAATAAGGACCCAATAACTTAAGGTACCGAATCTAACTTCACCTCTCTTAGATGCACATGCCGGATGAATCGTAGAAGATTGACAATTGTCTTTGGACTGATCATGTTTCTCATCCACCTTGTTTGCTTCGCTCAATCAGGAACCATCGTCATTCCCGAAAGTGCAGATGCCATGGATAATCCTATTGCGGGCGATCAGAAGGCAACCATTAAAGGTTTTAAAACCTATAAGAAAGTATGCTGGGTTTGCCATGGTGACAATGGCATTGGTAACGGACCGGAAGCTGGGGAACTAGAGATCAAACCCGCAGATTTTAACAGCCAGGAGGTACTTGACCGTTCCGACGGGGCCCTCTACTGGTGGATCCGGGAAGGTGGCAATGGAATGCAGCCTTATAAAGACATCATCAGCAGCAATGAGACATGGGAACTTGTGAATTACGTCAGGTATGTGCAGGAAAAATACTAACCGGATGTCGCATTTAGCCGGCACTATTGGTGTGATTATTCTGCTTTTCGCCCTTTCCTCTGGCTATGGGCAGGAACTGGAAAAGGAATATGTTACCAAAAGTTTTTACGCCACGTCCCTGATCAATATGCAGACTGCAGAGGTCATACCGCTTAAGCAGGTCAAATTCGGGATCCGGCACCGGTTTGGTCTGGCCGATATTCACGAAGATTTTCTCCATGAATTTATGGGACTCGATAAATCATCCAATATCCGGTTCAGTTTTGGTGCAGCACTCACCGACCGGTTATACCTGAGCATTGGGCGAACCAAGTATCTGAAACAGTATGACCTGGAAGGAAAATATGCAATTCTGAAGCAAACCACAAATAATTCGACCCCCTTATCTCTATCGGTTTATGCGAATATCTCCTACCATACAGACCGTTTCCCGGAGCAGGTGGAAGGATTTGATTATTTGCATGCTGACAGTAGTACGATCTTCAAATATGACAACTCCCACCGGCTAGCCTACAATTACCAGCTGATCCTGGGCCGTAAATTCACTAACTGGTTGTCTGTCCAAGTAGCTCCGCAGGCCATATACCGGAACCTGGTGCCTCCGGGATACGATAACCTTCAGGTTACATTGCCCGTCGGTATCCGATTCAAATTTGCCATGTTCTCTTCCGTGATTGCCGAATACATACCTATAGTTTCGGGAGGCACCGAGTTTGCAGCCCCCTGGAGTCTGGGCTATGAGGTGGGTACTCCGGGCCATACCTTCCAGTTCTTTGTGTGCAACAGCCCGAACATGATGAACCAGTACCTTTACAGCACAGAGACCTCACGCATCAGGGACGGCCAGTTTTATTTCGGATTCAATATACACAGATACTTGTGGATCAAGCAGAACACCCTGGAATTCTGAGTATGAAAATACGTATAGTACATGTAGCGTTGGTCCTGGGAGCACTGGCCATATTCATTGGTTTCATGCTCTCCTGTGAAAAGGATGAAGGTCCGATCCTGGTAAAGAAAAGTGCCCCGGTCTGCGATTGTGATACTTCGGAATGGCTGGATCCCGACTGTCCCTGCGACCCCGATTCCATACCGTTCTGTGATTGTGACACGACCGACTGCCTGGATCCGGGCTGTCCCTGCGACAGGGATTCCATCCCCTGCTGCCCTTGCGATTCAACCATCTATAATGATCCGGATTGCGACTGCGACGATGATGATCCGGTCTACGATTGTCCGTGCGACCTCACCCCCTTCCAGGACTGCTTGTGCGACACTCTGGATCCCTTCTACTATTGCCCATGTGATACTACACCTTACAAGGATTGCTATTGCGATACCCTTCAACTTCCATGCGACTGCAATGTCACCCCCTGGGATGAACGATATTGTGAATGCGATTCACTCGATGCCCCCTGCTGGTGCGACTCCACGGACTTCCGTGATTGTGACTGCGATCTGACCGATCCGGAATACGATTGCGACTGCAACATCAGTCCCTTTATCGATAAAGGATGTGCGTGTGATACCCTGGATCCGCCCTGCGATTGCGACGTCAGTATGTTCAATGACAAGGCGTGTCCTTGCGATAACGTCGACCCCTCCTGCGACTGCAACGTTAGTGACTTCGATGATAAGGATTGTCCTTGCGACATCGTGGATGCACCATGCGATTGCGATGTATCTGATTTCAATGACAAAAACTGTCCATGCGACCAGGTCGATCCTCCCTGCGAAGGGGATGTCTCTGCCTTAAACGACAAGGATTGCCCTTGCGATGAATCCGATCCACCGTGCAATTGTGATGTGAGTGAATTGGATGATAAAGAGTGTCCCTGTGACAATGGGGATCCGCCATGCACATGCGATCAGACCGAATACAACGATCCCGCCTGCCCCTGCGATGATTCCGATCCGGAACAATCTCAGTATACCGTGAGCTACAGCCAGGATATTCAGCCCATTTGGGATGCGTACTGCATCGAGTGCCATGATGAAACCGGTGGGGAAACTCCTTTAATGACTTCGGGCGTATCGTATGAACGGATCGTCTCTGATTACATCACCACATATAACGTTTATCAAAGTCTGATCTACACAACGGTTGAATCGGGGGCCATGCCGGATGGAAAAGACCGGATCCCAGAACCTCTGATCGACCTCATACTTCAATGGCTGCTGGAAGGATATCCCGACAACTGATAGCATGATAATGAATGAGTTATGGAAAAGCTGTATCGCCTGGATTGTCCTAATCACGTTCTCCCCCGATGGTTTAGGGCAGGATGATAATGAGCTGCTTTCCGATACTCTCAATGCCTCTTCATACGAATCATTGCTTGAAAGAGGAAGAGACCTCTTCGTTTCGGTTCCCGACTCGGGTAAAGGCCCTGCATCCTGTGCGTCCTGTCACCTGCTGACCCGCACCGACACGCTCAATCTGAATCCCGATGCATTTGCAATCGGCCCCAAATCACTGGAATATGACCTGGACGAATTCAGGGACCTGCTCTCTTTTCCCATGGGAAGCGATGCATTGATGGAAGGTCATATGGGATACGAATTCGAGGATGAGGAGTTGAAGGAGATCCGGTTCTTCCTGGGCAGCCAGTCGGGAAAAACACCCCCTCCCGATCCGAAATCCCGAGGGCCTGCCATCCTCTTCACCTTCCTTGGCCTGCTTATCATTATGGCATTGCTGGACCTCTATGTTTTCCAAACCATCCACTTCCGCAGAATCCACTGGATCCTGATCACGGGCTGCCTGGTGGTCTTTTCCTTTAAAATTTCTGACGAAGTTTTTGCCATCGGACTGCAGCAGGGTTACAGACCCGACCAGCCGGTGAAATTTTCTCACAAACTGCATTGCACCGATAACCATATCCATTGTGACTACTGCCACCGGGGAGCCCGATTAACAGCAACCGGGGAGATCCCATCCACCGGGGTTTGCATGAATTGTCACAGGGTGGTCCGGGAGGGATCCGTTTCCGGGGAAAGTGAGATCTCGATGGTGATCGAACATTTCGAAAACCAGGTACCCATCCGCTGGATCAAAGTCCACAATCTCCCCGACCATGTCTGCTTCAGCCATGTTCAACACACCGGGATCGGAGGCATCGATTGTGCAGAGTGCCACGGCAAGGTGGAGAAGATGGATCTGGTAAGGCAGGAGAGCGATCTCAGCATGAAATGGTGCCTTGATTGTCATGCCGGGCGGAGTGTGGGATCGGGTGGAACAGCGTATTATACCGCTCTTTATACCGGAATGGCAGGGCGCTTCGGGAGTCTGGCAAAAGACTCGGTGCTTGTCAAAGAGGTGGGAGGATGGGATTGTATGAAATGCCATCATTAGTCTGTAAAGTCTGTCGTAAAGTAGGAGTAGTGAATAGTAAAGTAAATAGCGGAATTGGACGGAGGGAGTTTCTCCGATATGGGATTTATGCGGCGGCTTTCTCTCCCCTGCTGACCGGTTGCCGGCAACCAGTCAGAGAGGCCGTTCCCCACGTTTCTCCGCCCGACGATGTTCTGCCGGGATCTCCCGCCTTTTATGCATCAAGCTACTTCGACGGTCACCATTTTGCCCCGGTTGAGGCAAAAGTGATCGACGGACGACCCATCAAGATAGACGGCAACCGGCTATGTCCCCTAACCGGGGGCGGCACCACGGCACGCACCCAGGCCAGCCTGATGGAACTCTATGATCCGGGAAGACTCCCATACCCGGCCAGTGGAGGGGATCGAATCACCTGGGAAGAAATGGACCGGCAGGTAGTGAAGATCCTGAAACGGTACAGGGAGGAGAACCGGAAGATCTGGATCCTGACTCGTTCGCTGATGAGTCCGTCATTCAAAGGTATCCTGGAGCGCTTCGTTTCTTTAAATCCGTCAGCCGAGCTGATCTCCTACGATCCGCTCTCCTCATCCGCCTTGGTGGATGCCCACCGGATCTGTTTCGATTTCCCCCATCTGCCTGAATACCGGTTTGACCGTGCCGACCTGGTGCTCTCGCTCCATTGCGATTTCCTGGGAACATGGATCTCACCGGCCCAGTTCAGCAGGCAGTATATATCGGCCCGGGAAAACCAGAAAGAAATCTCCTTTGAACACATCCAGATGGAGGCAGGAATGTCCCTTACTGGGAGCAATGCCACACGGCGGATCCTTTTACATCACGGGGAAGAACAACTCATGCTTGCCGCCATCTACAACAAGATCGCCTCCCTCAAAAAACGACCTGAACGGGTGAAAACCGAAAGCCCCCCCCCAACGATCGCTGCTGATCTCTCGCTTCAGCTTTTAAAGGCGTCTGCCCCACTTGTAGTCAGCGGATCGAACCGGCCGGAGACCCAACAGCTGGTATGCGCGATCAACGACCTGCTGGGCAGCTATGGAACAACTATTCTCTGGAATCCCTGCCACCTGAGAAGCGGAAACGAGCATCTTATCGACCAATTCCTAGAAAGTGTCAGGAACGATCCCTCGTGCGGAGTGATCTGTTATCAGACCGATCCCGTCGATGAGCTGGACCCGGCCCTTACCGGTCAGTTGCAGGCCCTGGAACTGTCCGTTACCATTTCGACCCATTCCACAGCAACCTCCCGCGCATCCTCCCTGATCTGTTCCGAGCACCATCCGTTTGAAGTGTGGAGGGACTATGCTCCTTTGGACGGGCTGGTCTATTTCTCCCAGCCGCTGCTCCAGCCCCTGTTTGACACCCGGCAGGGAGAAGAGATCTTCATGCGCTGGATAGGCGAATCCGGCACTTTCCGGCGGCAGCTGGAGGATCATTGGAGCGCTATCCTTCCTGAACCCGCTTTGCCGTCCGTTTACGGTGATCTGCCTTGGGTAAAAACTCTGCGGGAGGGTTATTTTTGCATACCCGGGCCATCTGTTCACCACAATCCTCCGGACATGGACCATCACATACTGGAATCTGTTCAGACTTCGGGTGTGCATGAAGGCCTCGAGCTCTCCATCTACGAGGCGGTCAACTACGGGGCCGGAGCAGGTCCTGGAAATCCCTGGCTGCTTGAACTTCCCGATCCGATGACCCGGATATCCTATGAGAATTATGCGGCCATCTCACCATGGCTGGCTGAAGTCGAGGGACTGAAAGAGGGAGACTGGATCGAAATCAATCACTCCCTGGAAGTCCCGGTATTGATCCAGCCCGGACAAGCCGACAGGACCATTTCGGTGGCCTGGGGGTATGGCAGGAAGGGAAGCGGATTTTTTTCAACCCCGTCAGGAGTGTCCCTTTCGGGCTGGACTCCCCTGATCAATGGTTACAGGCAAATGGTCCATACCGTTCTGTCGATCCGTAAAACAGGTAAGAACACACCTTTTGCCAAATTCCAGATTCAGGATGACTTGCTGGGCAGGGATCATATCCGTTCAGTCGCTGAAGAGGACCGGCCTCATCAGGGATCGCTTCCAGGATTCTATGAACCCTACCCCTATCCCGGTCACCGCTGGGGAATGGTGGTGGACCTGGACCGGTGCACGGGCTGCAATGCCTGTGTGGTGGCATGCCAGGTGGAGAATAACATTCCGGTCGTGGGAAAGGAGGAGGTGGCCCGTCACCACGATATGTACTGGCTGCGGATCGACCGGTATTACGCGGAAAGCGGGGATGAAATAAAGGTGCTCCGGCAGCCCGTTATGTGCCAGCACTGCGGGCACGCACCCTGTGAGAGTGTATGCCCGGTGGTGGCAACCACCCACAGTCATGAAGGTATCAATCAAATGATCTACAACCGTTGCATCGGTACCAGGTACTGCAGCAACAATTGCCCCTACAAAACCAGGGTATTCAACTGGTTCGACTATAACGGAGCCGATGCCATCATTGGAAATTCCATGGATGTTGCCGGAATGACCGCCGATCTTCCGCGGATGGCTGTCAATCCGGAGGTAACCCAGCGGGCAAAAGGGGTTATGGAAAAGTGCACATTCTGCATTCAGCGGATCGAGGAGGCAAAAATCAGTGCCAAGAGGGAAAACCGGTCTTTGAAAGACGGAGAAATTGAAACGGCATGCATGCAGGCCTGTCCGACCAACGCCATTGTTTTCGGCGATCTGAACGACCCGAAAAGCAAAGTAAGCAGGCTGGCACAGGAGTCGAGGGCCTATCGCCTTCTGGAGGAGCTTAATACCAAACCAGCTGTTGCTTACCTAAAAAGAACTACCTGATGCTCCCCTTCATACATATTTTGAAGCTGGATAAGCCATTGGTTCTGCCAAAACTCAGTTTCCGGGAGGTGACCAAAAAACTCACTTCATTTCCCCTGGGAACAGCAGGACGGTACTGGTGGATCGCACTGATCATCTCTCTTTCGATGCTGGTGGTGGGGGTATGGGCTGCTTACCGGTCTATTTTTCTTGGTATTGGCACCTGGGGGGTGAACCGGACAGTAGGTTGGGGCTGGGGCATCACCAATTTTGTGTGGTGGATCGGGATCGGCCATGCGGGAACTTTTATTTCGGCTATTCTTCTGCTGTTCGGTCAGCGATGGCGCACCAGTATCAACCGGGCTGCCGAGGCGATGACCATTTTTGCGGTCCTTTGCGCCGCATTCTACCCGATCATCCACATGGGAAGGCAGCATTTTTTCTTTTTTACCTTTCCCTATCCCAATACGCGCAACCTGTGGGTCAACTTCAACTCTCCGCTGGTCTGGGATGTCTTTGCCATCTCCACCTATTTCCTGCTTTCCCTGGCATTTTGGTACATTGGATTGATCCCCGACCTGGCGAGCATTCGGGACCAGGCTTCTTCACAGTTCAGAAAATGGGTATACCGGGTCCTGAGTTTCGGGTGGACCGGTTCTTCCGGTGAATGGATGCGGTGGGAAAAACTGAACTACCTGATGGCCTGCCTGGCTGCCCCGCTGGTAATATCCGTCCATTCCATCGTCAGCATGGATTTCGCCACCTCTATTGTCCCTGGCTGGCACTCCACCATCTTCCCTCCCTATTTTGTGGCTGGCGCCATATTATCAGGATTTGCCATGGTCCAGATCCTTTTGATCATTACCAGGAGAGTCATGAAACTGGAGCAATTCATCACGCCCCGCCATTTCGAGCTGATGAACAAGATCATCATCATCACTGGCTCCCTGGTAGCTCTTGCCTATTTCATCGAGATCGCTCTTTCGGTTCAATCGGAGAATCCGTATGAAAGGTATGTAATCCTCAACCGGATGACAGGTCCCTACAGGACCGGATTCGCAGCAATGATGGTCGGTAATGTGTTGGTCCCGCAACTGCTGTGGATTAGGAAACTCCGCCAGAATATGACCGTCACTTTTCTGTTTGCCATCCTGATTAATCTGGGCATGTGGTTCGAACGGTTCGTGATCGTAGTATCCTCCATCCACAGGGACTATATTCCTGCCAGGTGGTCGCAGTATCATCCCACTTCCACTGAAGTGGGCCTCTTCATAGGAACTTTCGGATTTTTCTTTACCTGCTATCTGGTCTTCGTCAGGATCTTTCCTGTAATCTCCCTTACAGAAATCAAATCCACCCTTCAGTCCCAAGAACCATGAAAAGAAACTGTGATTCCTGCATCAATGTCATCTACAGCAACCAGGAGGATGTTCTCAAAGCACTGAAAATATTAAAGCATAACGAGATTCGGATCGATGAGATCTATTCCCCCGTGCCGGTTGAATTCGCTGGTGAATATTATTTGAGACACAAGAGCTACCTGCCGGAAGCAGGATTTACCGGAGGACTGCTGGGTGGAGTGGCAGGATTCATTTTACAGTGGTGGGTGTCCGGCGCATACCCGGTTCAGATTGGAGGAAAGCCCTTCCTGCCCTATCTGAATTTTGTTCCTGTAGTTTTCGAGTGTATGGTACTGGGAGCATTCCTCGCCATGGTTGCCGCCTTTCTGCTCAGGTTAAAACTTGGGCCGGGATTCCGTAAACAATTGCCATACAGAAAGGTGTCCGATAGTGAATTCATGATCACCATTGTGGTGGATCCGGAAGATACCCTCTCGCTCAGAGAGAAAGTAAGCCTTTTGTTGGATGAATTAAAGCCGGCTCAAATTGAACATACCATTTTTCTCTAATGAGATTCCGCAAAAGCGCCTGATCTGGCTGATGGCGGCAGTCACGGCAGTTTTGGCCGGACTTCTGATACTACCGACGGAGAGGATCTACGGCGAGTTATTGGTAATTCATCTATTCCTTTTACTGGTTTCCCTTTCGGGTCTGTTGTTCCTTGCCATCCACCTCCTTTCCGGAACAACCTGGTGGCAATTCTTTCAGGCGATTCTTACATCCGTGGCCCAGCCCGGCTTCTCGGCAATGGTGCTGGTGGTCATCATCGTTCTGTCCGAACTCGGTCAGCCGTTGCTCCTGACCAGGAACCTAGCCGTACTGGTGATATGGGTCGCTCTTTGCCAGAAAACAGTGAACAGCATCTCCACGGCATTTGAGCGAAAGGATCATGCCTCCATCATTCGGGCAAAGGGATTTTCCATTGCATTTGTGATCGTTTATGCCTTCTTTATCCTGTTTCTATCCTGGGACTGGGTAACCCGGTTCTATCCTGAATTTGTCAGTACCCTTTTCGGATGGTATATGTTTTCCAGCATATTCACAGCTGCTCTGGCCGCGATCATCATCTTCCTGTACCTTTTCAGAAACAGTGGGATCCTGCCGCAGACGTGTGGCCAACAATATATGAATTTGGGGAAGTATCTTTTCGTCTTCAGTGTTTTCTGGGGATACCTCTGGTACTCCCAGTACATGTTGATCTGGTATGGAAACCTGCCCGGGGAGGTGGAATTTTACCTGAGGCAGAAGGAGGATTTTCCCGTGCTTTTCCATCTGAACTTCGCCATGAATTTCATTTTCCCTTTTGTGGTGCTGCTTTCACCCGTCACCAAGCGCAATCCTTACATCTTATTGACTATATCTTTGGTGGTTCTGGCCGGTCATCTGACCGACTTATATCTTTGTGTGATCCCCGCCCTATATCCTGGCGGGGAGCGATATCCTCTGGCAACGATCCTTCTCTTTTCAGGTTTTTTTGCCATCTACTTTCTCAGGGTGGTGGGGCGTTTCGAGAATTATCCTGGTTTGAAAAGCTACCGGACCAATATACCAGCCATCGTGACGATTTTCGTCCTCATCCTACCATCCTGTGTGGACTCCCCCCGCCATACCGGTTACGATTATGCTCCCGATATGACCCTTTCCATGGCCTATGAAACCTACGATCCTCATCCGGTTCTTGCCGACAGCACCATCATGCAGGCTCCTCCTGAAGGCACCGTTTCCCGTTCCTTCGATCCGTTCTATTACCAGAAGACCCCCGAAGACCGAGCGCTCGCAGAAGCACAGCTGGCCAATCCGTTCCATCCAGATCCGGCACATATCGTCATTGGCAAAGAACTTTTTCAGAACATCTGTGCCGTGTGTCATGGGGCTGAAGGTGACGGAAAAGGAATCCTGGTTACCTCCAGGAAGTACATGTATCTGCCGGCCGACCTTACCCGGGAGAGAATCGGTCAACTACCGGATGGAAATCTGTTTCACGTGGTTACCGAAGGCTACGGACTCATGGGGGCTCACGGTGTCATCCTGACCCCCGATGAGCGATGGATGGTGATCCTCTACATTAAGAATTCTATCAACAACCGGTAAAACCGTATTATTGGTAAACTTTTAAAAGAGACCCTGAGTAACTCACAAAACAGGTTTTCGTTTGTTATACATTTATGAAAATTGCCCTGTTCAGTTCAAAATCGTACGACGTAGAATATTTCGATGATTCCAACAAGCAGTTTGGATTTGAAATCACCCACTTCGAAACCCGTCTGAGAACGAAGACCGCCCATCTGACCGCCGGATTTGATGCGGTTTGTGTATTTGTGAATGATATCATCGATCGCGAATGTATCGGGATCCTGCAGAGTCATCAGGTGAAGGTAATCGCCCTTCGTTGCGCCGGCTTCAATAATGTCGATCTAGTCGCGGCAAAAGAGGCGGCAATTTTGGTAGTACGGGTCCCGGCCTACTCCCCGGAAGCGGTGGCGGAACATGCTCTGGCCCTGATACTGACCCTGAACCGGAAGACACACAAAGCCTATAACCGGGTCCGGGACAGTAATTTTTCTCTGGAGAGACTCATCGGGTTTAACCTCACCGGAAAAAGCGTGGGGGTGATCGGGACAGGAAAAATAGGCGCTGCATTCGCACGGATGATGCAGGGGCTTGGATGCTCTGTTCTGGCTTACGACAAATTTCCCAGTGATGAACTCCGGCAAGCGGGGGTGGAATATCTGGAACTGGCACCGCTGCTCTCCAGATCGGACATCCTTTCGCTCCACTGCCCCCTCACTCCGGAAACAGCCTATCTGATCAATAAGCAGACCCTCTCCCTGATGAAACCGGGAGTGATGCTTATCAACACCAGCCGGGGAGCGTTGATCAACACCAATGATGTGATCAATGCATTGAAAGAGAGACGGGTCGGCTATCTTGGAATTGATGTATATGAACAGGAGGAAAAACTGTTCTTCAAAGACCGTTCGGATGAGATCCTGCAGGATGACCAGATCGCCCGCCTGATGACCTTTCCCAATGTGTTAATCACGGCCCACCAGGCATTCTTTACCCGCGAAGCGCTGGTGCAGATCGCCACCACAACTCTGCAGAATTTGAAGGATTTCGCTGAGGGAAAAGAGCCGGTTAACCAGGTGAAGCTGGAATCCGTCTGAGTACGCTTCTGAAGAATTCGTATTTTCTGCGTACATGACATTTTGAACCGCAGTAGCCATCCATGCCGTAGCTTTTCCAGGTACAGGTGCTGCAGGGATTGATTAAGAACCCCCTTAGCTTTTTATAGACACCAAAGGCCATGATGATCCCGAGCAGTATGCCAAAGGGGTAAAACCAGGCGGGTATGGCACGGGTGAACAGGGTGGTATCGACTCCTTCGCCGAAGATCATGGGAACACAACACTGTCGAACAACCAGCTCTCCCTGGATCCTGAAGGCGTGATACTGGTAATCGGGGAAGATGAACCGGTCGGTGACAGTGCCGGCCAGCAGTGCCATCAACACCAGTATTCCTGCATAGTATGCAGCAGGCCTGCCTCCCATGGACCTTCGTATGGCATTTAATTCTCCCAGGTTGGTGGCGGGACCGGCGATCATATAGGCGATGGCCGCGCCCGGCGTGGCCCCCAACAGCAGGAGTCCCTGCACCACTGCAATGGAGGGGATGCTGCAGGCATAGACCGGAATACCCATCAGGACCACGTATACCAGGGTCAGCAGATCCTGCTGGCCCAGCCATCGTGAGATCCATTCCAGGGGCAGTACGGCCATCAGAAGGGAGGCGATCCCCAAACCAATGGCAATATCCACGCTTACATCGGCTCCCAGTTCAAAGAATGACCAACGGAGGGTAGAAACTGCCCTGCCCCGGTTACCGCTCTTCCCGGTACCGGAGCCGTTTGTTCCCGTCGATTTTTCCGGAGTGTAGGTTCTCTCCGGACTGCGACCCGATCGTTCGTTCCTGACTCCCTGAAACAGCCGGTTCCCGATCCCTCCCATGATCAGCGCCCCCGCGATGGATGCAACCAGAAGGGTTAATGTCAGCTTTACCCCCAATAACTTCAAAGAGAGTGCAACGAGCACCGGAGAAAGTATGGGTGTGGAGGTCATGAATGCCAGCATATTTCCCACCGAAGCCCCGCTTCGGAACAATCCGATACCCAGAGGAATGGTCCCGCAGGAGCACAAGGGAAGCACGCAGCCGATGCCCACAGATTTGAAAAGTGCTCCGGGTGATTGCCCACCCAGCTGATGGCGAAGGACACTGGGGGGTACCCAGTAGCGCATGATCCCGGCAATGAGAAATCCCAGAACCACATAGGGTGAGGACTCCAGCAGGGTATTATAGAGGATGGTAAACATCAGTAGTCCTCCTCCTTCGGAATCAGCTCCGCCATCGCATGATCGAGATAGAATGCTGGCTCAAATGGCCTGGTGGTATCGATACGGAAACAGCCATGGACCCTGACCATTGCCTGTATCATCTCCTCGAAATGGAGAACCCAGGGCCGGTCGAGCTCCACTCCAATAGTCCACCGGAGTTCTATATCGGGCTGAATGACACACGCCTCCGCCAGACCGGCCGTGGGCAATAGAAAGAAATCCGTGACGGTCACCGAATCCCCTTTCCGGCGGGAACCCGATCCATAGAAGGCGGCCGCCCCTGGAATGGTGATCTCCTCCCCCTTCATTTTTTCCAGCTGGCGGGGAATTGAAAAACGAAGATTTTGTCCGTCCAGGATGGTGACACGCACCCGGTAAAAAGGCTCCCAGAGCTGGCCGGTCTCATCGCTCACCAGGTCGTCCAGATTCGCCAGCTCCTGAGTACCACTGAAATCAACCCTGCGGAATTCGATCAGGTAGAGCACCAGAAGGCATATGACCAATATGCTGATAACCAACCACTTCTTCATTTGGCCGTCTACTCGATAGGATCAAGCGTCCATGAAAACGGCAGGCCGTCCCCCCCGTGACGCCTGATGACCCGCGGCCAACCGGGCATCTGCCTTGCTCTGGGCCTGGTCACGTCGGTGTAACGGTCCCAGCTTTCAAAGGTGACACTCTTCTCCTTCTTAAAGAACCGGATCAATCCGAATCCATCCCGCCTCTTCTCCCCTTCGATATTCGCATAGGCCAGCATGGTGATCTTATTTCCCAGTCCATCCACATACTCCCCGGTATAGGAAAGAGGATTGGCGGGATCGTGATTCTCGCCCACCTGGCCTTCGAGCGGGTCCCACCACCTGTTGTAGTAGTTATTTACAATGGCCGGGGCCACAAATGCAAAGGGTCCGTCGCCATGCTCCTCGATTCCATGCTGCACCAGGGTGGCCAGGTGCTGATCTCCTGCCAGGTGTACCGCCCCTGCATCACGTATCAGCTTTAATGCATTATTTCTTCCCGTCTGAGGCCATCCGTTGCAATCCAGATCGGCATGGAGATAGTTTTCATATCTCCCGTGCCGGTGGGCTGCCCCGCAGAATCCGGTCTGGGAAAGGACCGCTTTCATCTCCACATCTTCGTACGCTTCACCCCAGACTCTGAGAAAATTCAATTGGCGCTCACCCAGCAGGGTCAGTCCCTCCACATCCACGGATGCCGGATCATAATCGATGTTGCGGATGTGATCGGGCCGGGGGCCCTGTTGCGGGATCTTCCCCGCAGGTCCGCTCTTGAACTTGCGGTCCTCGACGATGGCAAAATCCACCCCTCCTACCACCAGATGGGTGTAGTAAACCCCGATTCCCTGCCGTATGGGCGTGGGATCGAATGCATCCGGAAGGTGCGAAGTCTGGCAACGTTCCACCATTTTCACATATTCGGGATGGTAAAAATATCCTCCGTCATCCCCTGCGGGTGAACTGGCTTTTTTCCCTCCATCTCCCCAGAGGTTTCCCTGACCGATATCGTGATCGTCGGGAATGGTAATACAGGGCCGCGTGCGAAAAAGTTCCCTGAACTGAAGCCCCCAGAGCAGCCATGCAGCCGTGTGCTCGGTATGATCATAGCTCTGATCCCCTGCAAAAAAGAGGAGATCGGGATCAAAGTGCTGAAGGTTCCGGATGTATTCCTCCCGCATTCCCCGGTCCTTATTGGAATTGCAATTCATGGAAGCCACCACGATCTCCTCCTTCTCCGCCGGGTCTCTCCTGATCAGGCCCTCAAACACAGCACGCTCACCATGTCTCAGCCGGTAGGCTGCATCCTTCGAATGATCCCAGCCTTCTATGCGGAACAGTGCGGACCAGCCCAGATCATTGACCTGTTCGGCGGCCACCTCCTTCCAGGAGCCCTCTTTCTTTAATTCCAGGCGAACCGTCCTGGTCTCCTCCGGATAAAGAGGAAAAAGCTGTGCCGATAGCTTTAATACCCCATCTTGGACGGTATAGATACCAAAGCAGATCACCTGATCGCGCGGTACCTGAACATCCACGATCCTGCCTGGATCGTTCTTCATCTTTTCTGCATAGGTCCACCACTCATTGACCGCGTAAAGATCCAGTTTCTGGAAGGGGGCCGTAACAGGTGGATCCGTATGCTGCCCCATGGCTGAGGTAAGGATGCCGGCGCTGATCCAGGCCAGCAAAAACAGTTTCGAATGTATCATGTTCAGAAGTTTAAAAATGTTGATCCTGCTTGATTTGTGAAACGGTTCACTTACACGGAATCCTGCTCCGGGGAAAGGGAACACAACTAAAATAAGCAATTTATCGATGATGAGCAGGAAGGTTCCCTGAAAACTGTCGGATTCAGGATCACCTTTTCAGCAGGAAATAATTCCTGAACTCCCCCAGTCTGCGTCCTCCCAGAAAGCGTTTCTCCATCCAGGTGAGCAATCGGTATTTGAGCCTGTCATGTTTGGAGGGGATCGGATTGAGGCTCCTCGAGGGTCCGGTGAACCGGAGCTGATCCTTCCAGTTGAACCGTTGGATCCACTCCTTCATCACCGACGGATGGGAACCCCTGAAACGGGTCAGACGGGAGATATTTCCATAGTCGAATATGCGGTCATACTGGTGGGCAGCCTCCTGTGCCTCCACTCTCTCCCTGCCGCGGTGGTTGATGCTGAATGCCTTGATCTTACTCTGCATCACTGCAGGGGGGCGCACCCAGCCGTAATGATAGATGGACGCATCCACCTCAGCCACCTTCAGTTTGAAGGTCCCCTCCTGCTGCCGGTAATGGATCCCGTCAAAACCGGGGATCCTACGAAACGATTGTGCCGATTCCCAGGAGTGGATCTCCGGATCGTTTCGCACGACCCGTATTTCTTTGCTGTACCAGCAATGGCCATCCTGCACATGATGGTAGTCTCCCCAGAAATGGTGGTACCGGAAAAGCAATCCCTCCACCTCACTGTCGGGTAGCAGTTCCTGGCACCTTGCCCTGATTTTTTCCAGATCGGACTCATGCACCACTTCATCGGACTGGAGGTAGAATAACCAATCGCCCGTGCACCGGGCCATAGCCAGGTCGGTCTGGCGGGCATGCTCCATCCCCCTCGGGTACTTTTCAATATCCCAAACGGAATCGATGATACGGATCTTGGAACTGCCGATCGCTTCGATCTCCTTTCGGGTGGTGTCATCCGGGTCGGAATCCCCCAGTACCACCACAAATTCTTCCACCAGCGGAAGGATCGATTCCACCGATTGACGCATGGGGTAATAGAGCTTCAGGGCATTCCTGCCCATAGTAAAACCACTGATCTTCATGGGCGTGTCAGAACATTTGCATGGCGTGTAGTTTACTGTACAAGCCCTCGGGATGCCCGATTAGTTCATCGTGCGTTCCCCGCTCCACGATCCGGCCCTCATCCAGGACCAGAATCAGGTCGGCGTGCTTGATGGTGGAGAGACGATGGGCGATCACAATGGAGGTCCTGTTCTTCATCAGGTTGATGATCGCCTCCTGGACCAGTCTTTCCGACTCGGTATCGAGAGCTGAAGTAGCCTCATCCAGGATCAGGATGGGAGGATTGGCCATAACCGCCCTGGCAATGCTGATCCGCTGTTTTTGCCCCCCGCTCAGCTTTCCTCCGGCTTCCCCCACCCCTTCATCGTATCCATGCTCGGTCTCCATGATGAAATCGTGGGCATTGGCCACCCGGGCAGCATTTTCAATCTCTTCAGATGAAACGGAGGAACTTTCTGCTGCTCCGTTGCTGCCAAAGGCGATATTGTTCCGGAAGGTATCATTGAACAGGATCGATTGCTGACTCACCATTCCCATCAGGTTCCTTAATGGCTTGATCTGGTAGTCATGAACCGGCACCCCGTCGATAAGGATCTCTCCTTCGGTGACATCCATGAATCGGGGCAGCAGATCCACCAGGGTCGATTTCCCAGAGCCCGATTTACCCACCAGCGCGACGGTCTGTCCTTTCCTGATGGTAAAGGAAATATCCTTCAATACATACTCCCTGTCATATTTAAAAGAGACATGGCGATATTCAATGGAATCTTTGAACTGCCCGACTGTCACTGCACCCGGCTTCTCGGCGATCCGGACATCGGCCAGCAGGAGCTGATCGATGCGGTCGACCGAGGCCATCCCCTTTTGAATATTGAACCAGGCGGTGGAGAAATTCTTGGCCGGGTTGATCACCTGGCTGAAAATGATCAGGAAGAAGATCAGATTCTCTCCGCTCAGCTTCCCTGCATGGGTAAGCACCAGGGAACCGCCATAGGCCATGATCACCATCAGAACAATGGTTCCCATAAACTCGCTGAGAGGACTGGCCAGGTACCTTCTCCGGATCACTTTCTTGAATATCACTGCAAATCGCTGGTTCGCCTCATAAAACTTGCCACGCATTCGCTCCTCTCCGTTAAAAGCCTTGATGATCCGGAGTCCTCCCAGTGTCTCCTCCAGGTGAGCCAGTAATTCTCCCAGCCGCTGCTGTCCTTTAAACCCGGTCTTGCGGAGTCCGCGGGCAATACGGCCAATCAGGAGTCCCGCCAGAGGAAGGATCAGGATAACGAACAGGGTCAGATTGAAACTGATGGAGAAAAGAAAGATCAAATAAATGATAATGGTAATGGGATCCCTGAACAACATGGCCAGAGAACTCATTATGGAGGCTTCGATCTCCTGAACATCACTGGAGATTCGCGCAATTACATCTCCCTTCCTGGCCTCCGTGTAATAAGAAAGGGGGAGTTTTAATACTTTACGATAGATCTCATTCCGTATATCCCGGACGATAAAAGCGCGGATGGGTGCAAGCATGTAGTTGGCTCCGAAGAGAAATCCATTTTTAAGCAAACTGAACCCGACCACCAGGATGCTCACAAGTATCAGCGCCCCGGTCTGACCCCTGGTCTGCATCATGGTGGTCATGTGATAATTGACCAGGTACATGAAATAATCGGTGCTCAACCGGAACTCCATAGGTTCCGCTGCAGCCGGCTGATTCTCAAACAGGATCCGCAGAAAAGGGATCACCATGGCAAAGGAAAAGAGTGCAAAGAAGGCCCCCAGGATATTGTAAAGCACATTTTGCGCCACAAACCACTTATAGGGGAACAGGTATCTGAGCAGCCTGAAGAATCGTTTCATAAATCTCTCCTCGTCTAATCAACGAAGGATCTCACAATCCGGTATAATTCCAGGGAGTTATTTTCTGCATCTCCTTTTTTACCCGCTCAGGGACATCCAGGCTCCGGATGAAATCCTTGATGGTCTGTTCGGTCACTGCCTGATTGGTCCGGGTAAGCCTTAGCAGGGCCTCATAAGGGTCAGGATACTTCTCTCTTCGCAAAATGGACTGTATCGCTTCGGCTACCACCGCCCAGTTTTTTTCCAGATCATCTCTGATGACGGTTTCATTGATGATCAGCTTATCCAGTCCCCTGTTCAGCGAACGCAATGCAATAAGGGTATGCCCGAAGGGTACGCCGATATTCCGGAGTACTGTAGAATCGGTCAGATCCCGCTGCAACCTGGAAACGGGCAGTTTGGATGCCAGGTGTGAGAAAATGGCATTGGCCACTCCCAGGTTGCCTTCGGCATTCTCGAAATCGATGGGGTTCACCTTATGCGGCATAGCCGAGGACCCGACCTCCCCTTTCTTGATCGCCTGCTTAAAATAGTCCATGGAGATATAGCTCCACATGTCACAGGCCAAATCCAGCAGTACCGTGTTGATTCTCTGCAATGCATGAAAGATGGCTGCCAAATTGTCGTAATGATCGATCTGAGTGGTAGGCCACGAACGCTTCAGTCCTAGAACCTCACCTACAAACCGTTCGCCGAACCGGAACCAGTCGGTATCCGGATAGGCCACTCTGTGTGCATTCATGTTTCCGGTCGCTCCGCCGAACTTGGCCGGTACCGGGATCTCCTCCAACTGTTCAAGCTGTTCGTCCATCCGCTCGATAAATACCCGGATCTCTTTCCCCAGGCGGGTGGGAGAAGCGGGCTGTCCATGGGTCCTTGCCAGCATCGGAACCTGGTCCCACTCAGCTGCCAGCTTCTCCAGTTGCTGGATCAGCATGTCCAGCATCGGGTAATAGACCATCTGCAGGGCATCCCTGAGAGAAAGAGGCGTGGCCGTGTTATTAATATCCTGGGAGGTGAGACCAAAATGGACAAATTCCCTGACTGAATCCAGCCCCAGGTCCGTAAATCGCTCCTTTAAGAAGTACTCCACCGCCTTGACATCATGGTTAGTGACCTTCTCGATCTCTTTGATCCTCTGGGCATCCTCCAGAGAGAATTCCGTGTAGAGTTTTCTGAGCTTCCCAAACTGTTCTGCCTCCATTTCTTCCAGCCCATGCAGGCCCTCTTCGCAAAGTGCGATGAAATATTCCACTTCCACCATCACCCGGTAGCGGATCAGGCCATACTCAGAAAAATAATCAGAGAGGGATTCGGTGGCTGACCGGTATCGGCCATCGACCGGGGACACGGCTGTGAGCTGGTTGAATTCCATAGGGACCGTTTTATCAGACGCCGCAAATTTAGCAGAAAATATTCGTACTTTTGGTGTTATAAAACCTCAATATGAAACGCTTCTATCCTATAGCCGGGCTGGTTTTACTGGCCCTGTTGCTTTCCAGTCAGACCGGAATTCCCGAAATCCTTCCGTCCGATTCTGCCGGTGAGTGGCAGATAGCCGCGGACTCTGCCGCTGTTTCAGGCGATACCACCCTTGTTTACACTTTTGCCATCAAGGAGAACATTGCCGCCCCCGCCTGGAGGCTTACACAGGAGGCCATGCAGGAAGCGTATGACCTGGAAGCTGACGTGGTCATTCTGCATATGAATACTTACGGAGGGGAGGTGAGCGCAGCCGATTCGATCCGCACTAAGTTGCTGAATGCAAAGGTGCCTGTCCATGTCTTTATCGATGACAATGCAGCATCGGCCGGGGCACTGATCGCCATCGCCTGCGACAGTATCTATATGAAACCGGGCGGGAAGATCGGAGCCGCCACGGTAGTCAATCAGACAGGCGAACAGGTACCGGATAAATTCCAGTCCTATATGAGGGCCACCATGCGGGCAACCGCCGAAGCGCAGGGAAAGGACACCGTCATTACCGATGGCGACACCACTCTGGTGTGGAGGCGAGATCCGGCCATTGCCGAAGCCATGGTCGATCCGCGGCTTTATGTGGAAGGGGTCAGCGATACAGGGCAGGTACTCACTTTCACAGCCGCCGAAGCCATTGCCAACGGATATTGCGAGGGGACCGCGGAATCGGTCGAGGAGGTGATCTCGAAACTTGGGATTAAAGAGTACAAACTGAAATCGTACAATCCGACACCCATGGACAAGGTCATCAGTTTCCTGATCAATCCCATTGTAAGCGGGATCCTTATCACTGTTATCATTGGAGGACTGTACTTTGAGCTGCAGTCACCCGGCATCGGATTTGCCCTGGGGGCCTCTATCTTAGCAGCCCTTCTCTACTTTGCCCCGCTCTACCTGGAGGGGCTCGCAGAGAACTGGGAACTCATCGTCTTTATCCTGGGTGTGGTACTGGTCATGGTCGAAATATTTGCCATTCCCGGTTTCGGGGTGGCCGGAATCGCAGGAGTCATCGCCATTATCACCGGACTGACGCTGAGCCTGGTGGATAACGTGGTCTTCGAAGATCCTGAATTCACCGGTGAAGGGCTTGGAATACTGATGCGATCCCTCAGCCTGGTGCTGGTTTCCATTCTGGTGGGGCTCATCTTTTCGCTGTGGGCTACCAAAAAATTGCTGACCACCACGGCGTTTGGCGGATTGTCGCTGAAGAGTATGCAGACTCTGGAGGAGGGGTATCTGGGGGTGACCCCCGAACAGAAGGAACTGGTGGGAAGGACCGGAACCGCCCATACCGTACTCAGGCCTTCCGGTCGCATTATGATCGATGATAAACTGTATGATGCCAAATCAGAATACGGTTATATTGAAAAGGGTGAACAGATTAAGGTGATACGCTACGAAACTGGACAGGTCTACGTGGTTAAAACCTGAGAAATACTATTCATCCGAAATTACCGGGACGATGACTTCGACCGTTTGGAAGAACTCCGGAAAAAGACCGGGATACTGGATCCCCGGTCGGTTTCTGAACCTTGACCGCCACGACGGTGTTAAAGGGAGACAGGCAATCATTGTGAAATCGACGAAATGGCCAGAAATTTTATACGGATTCTTTCCATACTGATTCTTTCCATACTGGCACCTGTGCTTTATGCCGGCTCCCATCAGCAGTCCGATCCCTGGACACGCTGGGATGAGGAAACGATCCGGAAGCTCCATACCGCCTCCGGGGTCCCTTACAAGAATGAAGAAGAGAAAAAGGTGATTCTCTTTATGAATATGGCACGATATGACGGAACCCTTTTCGCAGAGACCTTTCTAGATGCCTATGTGGAGCAGAACCAGGTGGAGGGAAGCGGCGAATTACGTTCCCTGTACCGTGATCTGAAGAGAACCCGTGGGTTGCCTCCCCTTCAGCCACAGAAAGACCTGACCGCCATCGCGCAGGAACATTCCACCCGCATGGGTGAATCCGGCCGCACAGGACATCAGCGCTTCAAACAGCGGTTTGAACCCCTTATGGGTAATCCCTATATGCATGTGGGAGAGAACTGTTCTTACGGATATTTCGATGCTATCGATATTGTGGTCACCCTGCTTATTGACGAGGGAGTGAAAGACCTGGGCCACCGGAAGAACATTCTCAACGAGGGATTCAATTCCGTGGGTGTGGCCATCAGACCCCACCAATCTTACCGGGTCAACTGCGTAATGGATTTCGGGGCCATGAAATCAAACGGGGACCTGAATGCAGTTCCTTACTGACCGGCCGTGTCGTCTGCAGGTACCCCGGCCTCAGGAAGATACTTCTCCTGTTTCCGGTATGAGAGTATGAATAGACCGGCCAGTCCGAGCAGGATCAGGTAGGCCCAGAAAGGGATGGTGAAAGCAGATCCGCTGGCATAGGAGTGGATCCCTCCAAGGAAATAATTCACCCCGAAGTAGGTCATCAGCACCGAGGAGTAACTGATAAACGAAGCAAGGTTATAGGCAAATTGCCCCCTGAGGCCTGGTATGCGGTGCAAATGGCTTACAAAGGCATACACCAGAACTGTAATCAGGGCCCATGTCTCTTTGGGATCCCAGCCCCAGTAACGTCCCCAGGATTCATTGGCCCAGACCCCTCCGAGGAAAACTCCGGCAGTCATGAAATAGAGTCCGATGATCAGGGCGAGATGATTGACCCTGGTCACCTGTTCGATCACCCCTTTCAGCCGATCTCTGTTGGAGGAGTTCAGGGTGGCAAATACCACCACATTGAACAGGCCAAGCACCGAGGCCAGGCCCAGGAATCCGTATCCTGCCATGATCACCGTAACGTGGATGGTCAGCCACGGGGACTTCAGCACCGGCACCAGGTTGGTGATCTCCGGATTCATATTGCTCATTCCTGCCACCATCAGGGAAAGAGCACCGAGGATCGCCGTTAGGGCCATGGCATAACCCGATCGTTTTACGAAGATCAGTCCGGCCAGCAACGTGACCCATGAAACCAGGATCATCGATTCGTATCCGTTGCTCATGGGAGCGTGTCCGCTGATAAACCAGCGAAGGCCCAGGGCAAAGGTATGAATACCAAATGCCACCGCCAGGTGGATCACTCCCACCTTAAACAGCAACCGGTAGGCTTTCCGGGGACGGAATACCATCAGGAACTGAAGCACCATCAGAACGATCCCGAAAATCCCGTAGAACCTGGCCAGCCTCGGGAATATATTGATCCGGTTGTAGAGAATCTCCAGACCTTTCTTCCGGGAACCGGGTAACAGATCCTCCTTTTCCTGCTGGTTCTCCAGCATCAGCCCGAGCCTGATTTCCGCCTGGTCATATTCTCCCTTCTGCAACGCACTCAAATATTGAAGGAAAACCATTCCCATCGAGTCAAGATCGGCAGTGCCTCTTTCACTCTGACCCTGCATTTGACCCTGCCCCCGACCCTGTAACGATTCAGAGACCGATCTCCAGCGGTGATTTTCGGCTTCCGGATCGGGAAAGATCCTGAGAAGACCACCGGATTGAACCAGGTACATGGCGTTGACCCGGTCGTCCAGCTTAATGACCTCCCGGTCCAGTTCGGATTGGGAGGCCACCTCCTTCGAATAAGCCTGATTGACCAGGTCCCGGAGCAGGTAGTTTCCCGTGGAATCAAGCAGATCGCTGAAACTGACCTTTTGCCCCCTGTATCCGGTGAGCCGGTGCAGCTCCGGGTGTTTGATTTCGAAAAGCGGCTCCTGCTGCCACCTCTCCGGATACATGATCATGCCAAGAAGTACCTGGTCGGCCGAATAGCTTTCGATTCGCGGCTTTTTGGCGATCTTTCGGACTACCTCCCGTGCCAGGGTATTCATGGGCTCGTAACGGCCACCTTTGTCCTGTACCCAGAGTTGTCCGAATTCAGCGGCCACATCCCTGGGAGGTACTTCCTGAGCAGCCAGAAAGTTCCCGGAGCCCAGAATAAGCCCAACAAGAACCGCCACCCGGGACGCCTTTGCGGACAGTCTGGACATCCGTGCAAAGCGGGTACCCGGAACAAAGAGTGCCAGCATCATCCCAGCGATCAGCACCACGTAACCGGCGTAAGTAACGAATGTTCCGGTCCTGTCCTTGTTAACCGAAAGTATGGTCCCCTGTTCATCGTTGTCGTAGGAGGCCTGATAAAAGCGATACCCCCTGTGCTTCAATACGTTATTCATGAATATCCTTCGGTCTTCCCTGATCCCCATTTCTTTATCGATCAGGATGACCTCACTTGCGAAGGAGGATGGACTGTTGGATCCCGGGTAGCGTTCCACTTCAAAATCCTTCAGGAACAGAGCAAAAGGGAGAGAAATCTCCCTCGATCCATAGGTGATCCGGTACTCCAGGTCCCCCATGGAACCACTCACTGGCTCACCGGTAATCCTTGCCATTCCTGGTACATATACCTCATTGCGCATGCCACGGTATTCCATCTCCAGCCTGACGGCCGACAGATGCGATCCCATCTGCTCACGGGGAGCCTTAACCAGCTGCTTTTTAGCCGAGGGAAGGAAGTTTTGAAGTGCCATGCGGATATGACCCATGGTATAGAGCCTTCCCTCCCTGACCGGGACCGGTTGCCACGCCTCGTAGGTTTCGTCGACTTCCCCTCCCATCTGCATGACTGAAACAGAAAAGGGGGCCTGCAGGAAGATCTCCTCTCCCTCAGAGCGGAACCGCAGCATGGCAGTGGTATCCTCGGCATTGAAAGAAACCCTCATTCCGAGGGCCCTGGCAGTGGAGCCTGAAGGGATCCCCACGGAAGATTGCTGTTCGGTTACCAGCATGACCTGCAGGAAGGGAACACCCCCCGGGGAGGCCACGTACTGTTCCATGGCATTGGAGAGATAACCGGTAGAGCGTATTTTCACCCTATCTCCTCCCACATGGGTCCGCATCCTGTAACTGCGCGGAGTCAGTTCGGTAAGCATGACCTCCTTGCCGGAGCTGACGGTATCTCCACCCGAAAAAAGCAGGACATCCAGAAAGGCATTATCGCTCAACATGGAATTGGAAAGATCGTTTTCCCGGATATGCATATTCCCTTCAAAGCTGATAAAACGGGTAATGGCCGCCCCTGCAAGAATCAGAATAAAAGCGATATGAAACAGAAATACAATGATCTTCTTACGGTGAAATAGCTTTTGCCTGAACAGCACTCCCACCAGATTCAGCGCAACCAGAAAGAACAACATCTCAAACCAGTGGGTCCCATACACCAAGGCCCATGCAACCTGAGTTCCGTAGGCACTCTCGACAAATGTGGCCAGTGCAAGTACGACAATCATCATGATCATCAACACCGCCATAAACGGCATGGAAATCAAAAATCCCAATCTCTTCACTTCACCCAACAGTTAAAGAATTAGAGGGCGCAAGATAGCAAAATCAGCCCATTTGAAGCAGGCTGCCTGCCTGATAGACCAGCAAGCTGACCATCCAGGCGATAGCTGTGGTGTAGAACAAAACGAACCCCGCCCATTTCCAGCTGCCCGATTCCCTGCCCACAGCAGCAATGACGGCCACACAGGGCAGATAAAAAAGGACAAAAAGGAGAAAAGAGATCCCGGTCAGAGGTGTGAAAACCGGTTGTCCCCTTTTTGGTCCGTAGGTGTATATTTCATCGCTGATACGGGTTTGAAGGGAACTGGAGGGATCTGCATCATTGGCCTGATAGAGAACCGCCATGGTACTTACCACGATCTCCTTGGCAGCAAATCCGGTAATGAGGCTGATCCCCATTTTCCAGTCGAATCCCAGCGGTCTGATCACAGGTTCCACTGTCTTTCCCAGCCTTCCGATCAACGAATGCTCCTGCTTTTCAGCTTCCATTCTGCGTTGCAGCTCAACGATTTTTTCCTGACTGACGGTTGCCTGCTCCAACTGGCCGGAAGCGTTATACCGGTCGATCCTTACCCTTTCCTTTTCCATAAGCTGCGGGTAATCCTCCGAATACTCCACCTTCCTGGGAAAATAGCCCAGAAACCAAATGAGAATGGAAGCCAGCAGGATCACCCCTCCCATCTTCTTCAGGTACTGGGCTCCCTTGCGCCACATATGTTTTAAGATCATTCTTATACCGGGGTTCCGGTAAACCGGAAGTTCCATCACAAACGGTGCATCCTGATTCCTGAAAAGGATCTTCCTTAAAAAGATGGACATCAGAAGGGAGAATAGAACCCCCACCATGTAAAGCATGAAGATCACGTGTCCCGCCCTGTCGGGGAATATGGCTCCGGCGATCAATACATACACTGGCAATCGGGCACTGCATGACATGAAAGGGATGATCAGCATGGTGAGAATGCGGTCGTTCCGGTTCTCCAGGGTCCTGGTGGCCATGATGGCTGGCACATTGCATCCAAAACCCATGATGAGTGGAATAAAGGATTTACCGTGCAGGCCGAAAAGGTGCATTACCCGGTCCATAATAAACGCCGTTCGGGCCATGTATCCCGTGTCCTCCATGAGCGAGATGAAAAAAAACAGGATCAGGATATTGGGCAGAAAGACGATCACCCCGCCGACCCCGCCGATCACGCCATCGACCAGCAGATCGCGCACCATGCCCTCGGCCATGGTGGAACGCACCAGATTGCCCAGGACCTCCACGCCCATCTCGATCCATCCCATCGGATATTGACCCAACGTGAAGGTCGCATGGAACATCAGCCAGAGAAAGCCCAGGAAAATCGGAAGCCCGAAATACTTATGGGTCAGAATCCTGTCGATCTGTCTGGAACGACTGAGACCGGGATCCGTACCACTTTTTTTCATGGTCTCCTTCAGGGCCCCAGCAATGTATCCGTACCGTCCATCGGTGATCAGTGTCTCGGGTTCCTCTTTGAACAATCCCTGTATCCGGTGGATCTCCTCACGGGAGGCATCCATGATGTGCATAAAATTGCCGGCATGGGAGATCATGTGGGCCACATGGTCATCCTGTTCCAGCAGTTTTAGCGCCAAAAACCTGCTCGAATAGTGATCGGTAATGGAAGGGTTCTCCCGGATCAGCTCCTGCAGGCGATGAATCGATTCTTCCAGTTCTTCTCCATAGTTGATATGGATATGGCGGATGTAGGGATCCTTTCCCTCAAACACCTGGATCACATGGTTCAGAAGACGGTAGATCCCTTTACCTCTGTGGCTGATGGTGGGAACTACCCTAACTCCGAGCAGCTTGCTCAGCAGATCAATATCCAGCTTATCCTTCCTGGCCATCAGATCGTCATACATGTTCAGGGCCAGCACCACGGTGATGTCCATATCCAGAAGCTGGCTGGTGAGATAAAGATTACGCTCCAGATTATTGGCATCCAATACGTTGATAACCACATCGGGCTTTTTCTTCAGAATATGCTCACGAACGAATCGCTCCTCACTGGAATAATCGGAAAGGGAATAGGTGCCAGGCAGATCGGTGATCCTGAAGGTATATCCCCTGTGTTTGAAAAGTGCCTCTTTAGAATCGACCGTGACACCCGCATAATTCCCCACATGTTCCCTGGAACGCGAAACCCTGTTGAAAAGGGTGGTCTTGCCGCAATTGGGATTTCCCACCAGTGCCACTTCAATCGTCTTGGTCGGGCGGGTAATCACCGGACCCTGATGAAAGGTCTGATCGATTTTTCCCAGCGTGGCCACCCTGAGTCCGTTTAGTTTCGATTCCATGACCACCTCCACCAGGCTGGCCTCACTTCTGCGAAGAGAAACATTGCTATCCAGAATCCGGTATTCCACCGGATCTTTCAGCGGTGCAGATTTAATAACAGAAACCGGTTTCCCCCGGATGAATCCCATCTCGGAAAGCCGTTTCCTGAAGGCGCCCCTTCCCCTGATCCGTGCAATAATGGCCGAATCCCCGTTATGAAGATCATTCAGTGTCATCTCCCGGATGATCGGGTTCCTCCGAATTGGTATCCCAGCTTTTCGACAGTTTCTTTTACCTGCTCTTCCAGGATATCCGCTGCATGGAGGGTTACCTGGTTGCGATCCGGATCGGCATGGACATTGGTCACCCCTTTCAAAGCACCCAGCCCCCTTTCAACATTGGCCTTGCAATGCGAACAGGTCATTCCGTCCACCCGGTATGCATATGTTTGCGTATCCATAGATTTAATTGAACTATTTTTTATCAATGATTTTCTGCGCTCCAGATACTTCTGTACGGTACCATTGATTAAAAAGAAAACGAGAAGCCCTGTGGAAAGCCACTGAAACCAGCCGTAGCCGTGAAGATGCATCCCCTCCTGCATGGTAGCAGGGATAGCCCTTAAGATCCAATGTCTCGGAATAAACTCATTGACCAGTGTACCAAAAAACAGTGCTCCACCGATAATACTTAGAAGATATACCCATAGTGAACGCCTGCCCAGGGTATTTCCGATTACCGCCATGGTGGCAATGTTGGTGGCCGGTCCTGCCATCAGCAAGACGAGCGCAGCTCCCGGGGAAAGGCCTTTCATCAACAACACTGCGGCAATGGGGATCGACCCTGTGGCGCAGACATACAAGGGGACCGACGCGGCCAGCATCAAAAACATAGCCAGATACTCACTGGAGATATTCCTGGTAAAAAAGTCTCCGGGGATCAAAACGGAAAGCAGCGCAGCTGCCAGTATTCCTATCACCAGCCATCTGGAGATATCCTGCAGTAGCTCAACGAATCCATACCTGAATACCTCCCGGGCTGTACGGGGCGGGTCCTCTTCGATCCCATTGCTTTCTTCCTCAGTGATCCCGTTATTGCGTTCCATCCGGTTCCCCAATACTCCACCCAACACCCCGGTTACCAGCGCAACCACCGGGCGAATAACGGCCAGAGGCCATCCCAGGAGTGAATAGGTGGCCAGGATCGAATCGACCCCTGTCTGCGGGGTAGAGATCATGAAAGAGATGGTCGAACCCCGTGAAGCACCACTTCTGAAAAACCCGATCCCCGTGGGGATCACGCCACAGGAGCACAGGGGCAAAGGGATTCCAAGAAGGGAGGCAGTCAGCGAAGACCGGAAATTCCCTTTCCCCATGGTTCGCGTGATCAGTTTTTTCGGGAACACCACACGAAGAACACCTGCAAACAAGAACCCCAGCAAAAGGTAGGGGGCCATTTCATTCACCAGCCTTAACAATTCACCAAAATATACACGCACCCACTCCATCTTCTCCAGAAAAACTCCACAAAAATATAATCCTATCGACACATCCTGATCCCCACATTTGGGTATTTTAGAGGAAAAATAGTAAAATTAACCTCTGACAATGAAAGAACACCCCGTCAGATACTATTCCCGTCATGAGTATAACCCCAGATTCGGTTATTGGTTGAAATACCAATCCCTCATGCTCTGGATGGCACTCCTCTTTCATTATACACTGAATGGTCAGGAACCCTCCTATATCATCAAGCGGCTTGATTTTAAAAGCAGCCTGACCTCCATACAGTTTTCACCCGATGGCTCCCTGCTGCTGGCCGGATTCTATGACGGCTCCTTCCGCCTTCTGGATCCCTCCTCCCTGGCGCCTGTCCTGGAAGTGGAGAATGCGCATATCAAAGGCGTCAATGCTGTCTGCATGCCTCCTGAAATGGGGTGGATCCTTTCAGCTGGCCACAATACCATAAAACAGTGGGACCTGCAGGGAAACCGGATCGATAGCTGGAGTGCGCATGCCACCACCATCTGGAACCTGGAGATCGGACCGGCAGGCATGTGGGCAATCTCCTCCGCCTTTAACAAAACTTTTTTGCTCTGGGATCTGGAATCAGGTGAAATGGCCGATCAACTGCGGGGACATGAGGACATGGCACTCGCAGTAACCTTCAGTCATGACGGTAAATGGATAGCCAGCGGCAGTAACGACAAAACAGTAAAGATCTGGGATCTGGATACCCGGCAGGTGGTCCGCACCTATAACGGACCCACAGCAGATGTATACGATGTAACATTCAGTCCCGATGACCGGCTGCTTGCAGTTGCATCGAAAGATCATTCGGTTCGGATCTACGACCTGAAGGAAGAAGATCTGATCCACCTCCTTCAGAAACACCGGGATATGGTCATGGAGGTGGAATTCAGCCCCGATGGAAGCTATCTGATCACTGCTTCGGCAGACCAATCCATCATGCTTTGGGAGGTTTCTTCGGGAGAGCGTATCCACTCCTATCTGGATAACAGTGAGGCAGTGCTCGACCTGGCATTCCATCCCGACGGAAACTCTTTTTACTCCATCTCATTCGCGGGGGACCTGACTCGCTGGGCAGTGGACCCCGAAATCCTGGTGAAGTGGCACTTTGGAGAGGAATATAGTTCATTGATGGAGAATGACCCGGTTTTTGAACCACGGAGAGAAGGGGAGTCACGGAAAGAATTCCAGGCCAGGGCCAACGCAGCGGATGAGAAGCGTCGGCGGACCATAAAGGAATTCTACCTGAGATACCTGGAGGAGAAATAACTTCTGCAGGACCCATTACCGGGATCATCTGTCCTAAAACATTCCGGGGAGACTCCTGCAAATCGTCATTCATGGTAAATTTGTACGCATGAAGAGACCGGAAAAGGGCATGACATCCAAGCAGCTCTTTCAGAATATCAAGAACCGTGACCGGTTCTGAATTCCTCCATTGACCTTCAGCGGCCAGCCTTCAGTTTTCCACCGCATACTTTCGACTTTTCAACTTTCAACATTTGACTTTTTGACCATTACAGACTTTCGACCATTACAGACTTTCGACCATTACAGACTTTCGACCATTACAGACTTTCCACTATTTGACTTTTTGACCATTACAGACTTTCGACCATTACAGACTTTCGACTATTACAGACTTTCGACT
>CAZRZY010000013.1:56491-61491 GCA_964604655.1 uncultured Bacteroides sp.
ACTTTCGACTATTACAGACTTTCGACTATTTGACTTTTTGACCATTACAGACTTTTGACTCATGATGCCCTACCTGGAACCATACAAAATCAAGATGATTGAGCCCCTGTTCCCCAGTACCCGAGAAGAACGCGAGCAGTGGATCAGAGAGGCAAGCTATAACCTGTTCAACCTGAAAAGCAGGCAGGTGTTTATCGACCTGCTTACCGACTCCGGCACAGGAGCCATGAGCCAAGATCAGTGGGCCGCGCTCATGGGCGGCGATGAATCCTATGCCGGCAGCCGCTCTTTTGAGGAGCTTCGTGAAACCATTACCGAACTGACCGGTTACAACTTTGTGCTGCCTACCCACCAGGGAAGGGCTGCCGAAAATGTATTATTCTCCGTTCTGGTAAAAGAGGGACATGTGGTGCCGGGAAACGCTCATTTCGACACTACCAAGGGTCATATCGAATTCAGAAAAGCCAGGGCACTTGACTGTACCATTGAAGCGGCGGCCAATCCGGAGATCGACCATCCCTTTAAGGGAAACCTGGACATTAGCAAACTTGAAAAGGCCATACAGCAATATGGAACAGACCGGATCCCCCTAATCATAGTCACCATTACATGCAATTCGGCCGGTGGACAACCGGTAAGCATGCAAAACCTGAGAGAGGTCCGTCAATTTGCTCTGGATCATCAGATTCCGGTATTTTTTGACGCAGCCCGTTTTGCTGAAAATGCCTATTTCATCAAGATCCGTGAGAATGGATATCAGGATCACTCCATCAGGCAGATCGTCAGAGAGATGTTCTCCCTGGCCGATGGAATGACCATGAGCAGCAAAAAGGACGGAATTGTAAACATAGGAGGCTTCCTCGCCTTTGACAACCAGGAGTTATACCGGGAGGCTACCACCTATCAGATCATGTTCGAGGGCTTCCTTACCTACGGGGGTATGGCCGGCAGAGACATGGCCGCACTTGCCATCGGTCTGCGGGAGACCACCTCGTTTACCTACCTGGAAAGCCGTATAAAACAGGTTCATTACCTGGGTAATCGGCTGAAAGAGTATGGGATTCCTGTTCAGGAACCTTTAGGAGGACATGCCATCTTTCTAGATGCTGGCAGGTTCCTGACCCGTGTGGCACGGGAGGAGTATATAGCGCAGACCCTCGCCCTGGAATTATATCTGGAATCTGGAGTGAGGGCAGTGGAGATCGGCACCCTTCTGGCCGACAGGGATCCGGAAACCAGGGAGAACCGCTTCCCTGCGCTGGAAATGGTCCGCCTGACCATCCCCCGTCGAGTATATACCCGGAACCATATGGACTATGTGGCCTTTGCCCTGCAGAATATTTATCAACGTCGTCACCAGATCCGACACGGATATCGAATCATCTATGAAGCTCGGATTATGAGGCATTTCACCGTCGAACTGGAACCGTTAGGGTGATTTGTCCCGGGGGAGATTGCCTTTTTAATATTATTAGCGAACTTTAAGCGCCTGAAATAATACTCCTCAAATGAGAAAACCGGGGAGAAGTTCGCAGAGATTACAGAATGAGAGATCTGACAGAGGGCAGCGAGGGCAGGAACATTTTCCGATTTGCCGCACCGATGCTGGTGGGACATATGTTTCAGCAGCTCTATACGTTTGTAGACCAGATTATCGTGGGCCGCTTCCTTGGAAAGGAAGCTCTGGCCTCTGTGGGCGCTTCATTTCCGGTCATATTCACACTGATAGCTCTGATCATAGGAATTTCTGCCGGTGGTACCATCGTCATCTCACAGTTTTTCGGGGCCAAGAACTTTGAGAAAGTCAAAAGGGCCATTGACACCATCTTCATCGTACTGGCAATTTTTGCAGTTATCATGACGGTGGTGGGTGTCACTTTCTCAGAGCAGATCTTCCGCCTGATGAGACTCCCGGAAGAACTGATTCCCATGGCTAACACCTATTTCTCGGTCTACGTATCGGGACTTATCGTCTTTTTCGGCTATAACGGGGTGGCTGCCATCCTGCGCGGACTGGGTGATTCTATCACACCCCTCTACTTTCTGATTCTGGCAACGTTCCTTAATATCGGTCTCGATCTGCTGTTCATCGTTAAAATGGGAATGGGAATCGAAGGGGCCGCTCTTGCCACCATTATTGCCCAGGGTTCCGCATTTATAGTGGCCGTATTCTACCTCAACAACAACCATGAACTGATCAAATTCAATATCAGAGAATTCTCTTTCGACAGGCAGGTGTTTACGGACAGCCTCCGGATCGGATTGCCCACCGGCCTTCAGCAGACTTTTGTGGCTCTGGGCATGATGGCTCTCATGGGAATCGTCAACGGATTCGGGACAAATGCAGTGGCTGCCTACACGGCGGCCGGACGTCTCGACAGCCTGGCCATCATTCCCTCCATGGTCTACTCCCAGGCACTTTCTACATTCGTGGGGCAGAACATTGGCGCCGGCAAGATCGAACGGGTCAGGAAAGGGCTGATCCGGACCCTTGGTATGTCATCGGTCACCGCTGTGGTTATCACCATCCTGATCATCATTTTCAAACGGCCTTTAATGGGCCTGTTCACTATCGACCCGGATGTGATCAATATCGGGGGGGAATACCTGACCATTGTTACCTCCTTTTATCTCCTTTTCACGGCTATGTTCATCTACGGAGGTGTCATGCGGGGTGCAGGAGATACCCTGATCCCTATGTTCCTGACACTTTTCTCTCTCTGGATCGTCCGCATCCCGGCAGCTTTGTTCCTCAGCCAGGAAAGCGTGGGGTTCCTCGGGCTGACGATCCGGGGAGCCAATCTTGGCGAAACAGGGATATGGTGGGCAATTCCTACGGGTTGGGGAATGGGTTTCATCCTCTCCTACCTCTATTACAAAACGGGGAGATGGAAGAATAAGACTGTAGTAAAAGGTAAACTGGAACCTGTTACCGTTACACGCTGATCGGTAAGCACCCGCGTTTGGTAAGCACCCGCGTTTGATAAACACCCGCGGTTGGTAAGCACCCGCGGTTGATAAGCACCCGCGGTTGATCACTCCTCCTGGGGCTGGTCCACCAATTTCAACTGATCAAGATCATAGCCCCTTTTACGCGCTTTCTGAAGCAGATCATCAAAAACTTTCTGGTCCAGTTGAGGGCTTCTACTCAGGATCCAGAAATAGTTGGGGCTGGAACTGCCTACCATGGCCCATTGATATTCCGGGTCCAGTTCCAGGACGAAATAGTCTCCGTAAAAAAAAAGGAAAAAGGAGACCTTCAAACGAGCAGGCCTCGAGGGATCGGGTATTTTGGCCTTCCCGACAGCCTTCGATTCCTTCCCCTCAAGGGATTTTTTAAATCCTTTGTTCACTACCCGGATCTTGCCATCCTCCCGCATGCTGTAGGTCGCTGTTACACCCTCCAGATTACGTTCGAAGGAATGCGGATAACGAGCAATCTCATACCAGGTCCCCAGGTATCTCTCCATATCCAGTTGATCGACGGTACTTGTATCGATGGTCTTCATGGTGTTTTGGTTGGCACATGAACAGATACTCAAAAGGAGTGATCCGGCGACCAGGTAGATTCTCATTCTACTCATTTCCATCTTAAATCTACATGAATTCTGGCATAATAGCAATGGTGGAAGTTCATTGGACCCCCAATAATTCTATTTGACTTTTTGTGGATAATAGGCAGGTCCTTTTGTTCAGCAGATTGGTGAGTGATACGCCCAAAAAATGGGGAGACTTTCTATTGGCCGGGAAAAGAGTATCCCCCTTGTCATTTTTGTATCACCACACATGAAAACAGAAGTAAATACTCAGATCTAAACAGGAAGATGCCTCATGAACTTTAGCTATTAAGCTTAAAGCTTTTTAGCTCCGGAGAAAACGGCGAGGCGTTTCCTTTGGCAGCAGGTTTGAGAGATCATGGTTTCGGGAGATCATCTTTCCGGGAGATCATCTTACCGGGAGATCATGGTTTCGAGAGATCATCTTACCGGGAGATCATGGTTTCGAGAGATCATCTTTCCGGGAAATCATGGTTTCGAGAGATCATCTTTCCGGGAAATCATGGTTTCGAGAGATCATCTTTCCGGGAAATCTCTGAGATATTTCTGAGAAACTATGGTTCTGGGGCCCTGCATGCTCACCGGGACAGACCTTTGGCATGAGAACTGGGAATTCTCTTTGTTATCCCGGGTGTTAGACTCATCGATTTTCCTGCATGAAAGGGGACTGAGGGACTTCACAGGGGTCAGGGGGACCTAAATTATCTGTTTGTTATACTTTTTAGGTTAACTAACGATAATAAACATTTTTCGATAGATGTTTATTAGCAAAAAAGGCATCTATAAAGTTAATAAATAGATAAAATACATCTCAGGCGATTTGAGAAAGGTCCCCCTAACGGGCTGCGAACTGCAATGGACCAATCGAATTCGACCGAGCTGTAAGGAATTTCTCCACAAACCTGGAAGTAACCAATCGAATTCGACCGAGCTGCGAGGAAACACGCGAATTCGACCGAGCTGCACTAAACCTTTTAACGACGGAGTAAACCACTCCTACTTCCCTGGCATTTTTGATACCGTGCATTTCATAAAATGGTATTTCTTTTTTTGTCAACTCCCTTGTTATTGAAGGAAGCTCTGCTTCGAGGAATCTTCGATCCAGTATTCATTTTATTTGTGCCCGCTAACCCTCGCAACAGAGCTGCGGAGAACCGAGCCTGCGAGCTCGGCGAAGCCAATGCGCGAGCGGGATTCATTGGGAGGGAAGTTGCCAAAAAAAGAAAAAAAGAAGCTTTTGGGTGGCAACATTTATTCCGGTTTTCTGGCAGCGTGTTATTCCAATGTTCAAACTGAACTCCCCGGATGTACTGGTTCTTAAAGAAAACGGGGGCTGAAGGAGGACATAGCCGTCCAATATCTTCCGAAAGAAGTACCTGATATGACGTAACACGGTAAGGATATAATAAAACACGGTAAGGATATAATAAAACACGGTAAGGA